>CAWDWO010000013.1:0-150802 GCA_963806035.1 Candidatus Krumholzibacteriota bacterium
AACGCTGGAACCCAGGTTTCCAGCGGGGTCTATTTTGTCCGGATGCTGGCAGACGGAAAGGATCTCAAGACGCGCGTCACGGTCGTGCGTTAACAGTAGGAGCGACGGGTTGGGGTGCACATCCCCAACCCGCGGTTCGAGGGAACGACATCATGCGTAAGTCCATCCTCGCTATATTCAGCTTGGTACTACCACTCATCCCGGCAGTGGTTTGGTCCAATACGATCACCGTAATGAAGGACGGTAGTGGGGATTACACCCTGCTGCAGCCAGCAGCGGATGCCGCTGCAGCGGGGGACACTCTCCTAATCGGACCCGGTCGCTACGAGGAAGTCACGGAGTTCTATTTCAACAGTGGAGTACGCCGAGATGCCCATCTTGTCGTGCGGGTGGACAATCTCACGATTATGGGGATGGATCGTGATACTGTGATCATCGGTCCTCTGGTGCCCACCATCGCTCAGGGAGATCCGGTGGGATTGGTGGTCGCACAAAACGTCAGTGTCACGCACATCGAGAAACTGACGTTTGAGAATACATGGTATGGCGTCTACTCCCTTGGTAATTTCTACGTTAGGAACTGTACGGCACGCTACTGTACAGGAGGATTTGGTGCGGAAGGACCGATCGATATCGAGAACAGCAGCATTTACGAAAATAGAGATGGTGTTCGCGGCTTCTACACAGCCGGCCTCATCCGCATCAGCAATTGTGAGTTCACGGACAATTCTGGGGTAGCAATTAATCTCGCGACCCGACAGAGGGCCGAGGTTAGTGACACCCATATTGTGGGGGGAGGGACGGGGGTCCAGTTTGACAACTGTCCTGGATTTATAGAGAACTGTGTGATCGAGCATATGGCCTATGAAGGTATCATATTGACGGAGAGCGGTACGGTCGTCACGGTGGCGGATAATACTCTTCGGGACAACGGTTGGCACTTTGATATCAACAGTTACGCGACAGTGGATCTTCACCAAAACCAACTCTTGGATTCACGGCTTTATGGAATCTGGATCCGCTCCCCCAGCACGGTGCATATCAATGCGAATGACTTGATCTCGCCGCAAGGATATTTAGCCTATTTAACAGGAGATTTATTTGGCGCGATCAAACACTATGACTTTACGAACAACTACTGGGGCACAACTGATTCTACGGAAATCGCCGCGAGGATCTACGACAATCACGACGATACCCTAGAGCGAGGGATCGCAGATTTCACTCCCTTCGCGGGCGAGCCGGTCCCATCCGAGGGCACGAGCTTTGGGAAGCTTAAGGCCAAATTCCAGGGACAACACTAGTGCGCTGCTGGTGTATTTGATCGAAGGTGTCTGATTTACGAAAGAGAGGTTTAGAATGAAGCGACTCTTGTTACTGGGTACCATTTTGTTCTGCGCGACTACGTGGGTGAGGGGCGCGCTTTCACAAGAGATTGGGGCTTTTGCAGACGAAGCCGGAACACAGATTACTATAGACAGCCGCACAGGACTCACTCCTAATCCAGACCTCAACGACTGGCCTTCAGCAGTGGTTTGGGTCGTTGCGTACGATCTTCCCGAACTTTCTGGATTTGAATACAGGCTGACAAAGTCGGACGCAAGTGCCCTCGAAAGTACTCCAGTTTTCTATCCCTCCACTGCAATAGACTCTGGTACAAACGGTGACGTTAGAGTCAACACTGGAATCTGTTTTCAGCTAGGGAGTTCTGAGGCAGGACCAAACCCGGACGCGATCCGACTCGCCAAATACAAGTTCACCTGGGTTGTTCTGCCGAGCGTGGATGTGCTGTATTGCGTTGCACCATCGCAGGCTTCTGGAGCCAGCGCGCCACAATACACGGAGTGTGTGGATACCCCAACTCCTCTCGAATTCGCACTTATTCGAAACCAGTGCAGTAGTGTGCCAGCTGGATGTTGTAGGATTTTCTTTGAATACGACCCCTACGGGTTGCCGGTCAATCAGTGCATTCCAGTCCCAGTGGAATCATCGAGCTGGGGGAGCCTGAAAGCGGCGTACTAAGTCCAGAAACGATGCGATGGGCACCTTGAGATTTGCGTGCCGTGAATAGCGTGTTTTCCACTGGGGCCATACCTCGTTTCAAAGGAAATGGTGAGATCCAACTGCAAGCCTATCTCGTCAACTTGGCAACATAGAGCCTTTCGCTGAGCGTCACGAAAGGGGAGCCAACATCGTTCGTGACTCTCTACGAAACTGGGAGTCCGGCTTAACAGAGCGCCCGGCCATCTCGGTCGGGCGTTGCTGTATCTGGCGATGTCGTTGTCGGATGTGCGATAGCAGGCGATGCTCGGAATGTTCCACTCGGATGGCCAGCCGACCGCACTTGAGTTGGAGCTACGCGCATACGTCCATCGAGTTGCTCTCAGTGTCTCAGAGTCTCTGCATTTGGAAACTTCGTTACTTAACGGCAATCGGATGAGTATGGCTCCGAAGGTCCAGGTCGCCGTGGAGGCAATGGCGACCGGTGGAGCGTTTGCCAAGATGGGATCGGGTTCAGGGAGTGAGGTGACGGCTGGCAAGGAGAGCTACCAGACGGCCCTTCTCCCAGCAATCCCCAACCCGGCCAATCCGGTAACGGATGTGCACTTTACCCTGGGTCAGCCTACAGAACTCGGGATTACGGTGTATAATCAGAGAGGACGGAGGGTGAAGCAGCTGTACCAGGGGAAACTCCCCGCAGGAGATCATCTGCTGAAGTGGAGAGGGCTGGATTCCACGGGCCATAGCGTGGCTAGCGGAATCTACTTCATCAAGATGACTCTTCCGGGTCAGACGTTCTCACAACGGGTAGCGATTGTGAGGTAGGGTCGATTCATGGGGTGGAGGGAGCAGACTCCCTTCACCCCAGCCGAGTACTGAGAAAGAAGACAGAGTGTCATGAGAGCATCATACGGCCGCTATCTGACTTTAGGAGTCTTACTGCTGTTCTTCCAAGTCACCGGAGCACGGGCTAACACCTGGCATGTGGAGCGGGACGGGAGTGGAGACTTCCTGGATATCCCTTCTGCCATAGAGGCCTCCTCGGCAGGAGATACGATTCGAATTGGGCCAGGGCGGTTCACAGAGACTCTGTATTTCAACTTCACTCCTAATTACGCGACGGATGTCTACATTCCAGTATCCGTAGACAGCCTGACAATTATTGGGGCCGGGATGGACGAGACGATTGTTGGACCCACAACGCCGAACTTCGTTGGCGAGGGTCCCAAGGGTGTCGTCGCTCCTCTGGGAATCAGTCGTTTGCTTGTGCAGGACATGACAGTAGAGAATGTGAAACACGGAGCCTACTTTGGCGGGCGCAGTGATCTCAAGAACATGAGGATGCAATACTGTGATATCGGAGCCTGGGAATTCACTGTGGGGGCGCAAGTGGATTCCTGTGAGTTTCGGGATAACTATGATGGAATCAACACTGGAGATGGGTGTGCGCATCTCGCAATCGCAAAGTGCCATTTTGTTGACAACAACGAAGGGGTTGCTGTCAATCGCACGCAGGATGTCGAGGTGGACAGTTGTCACTTTGAAGCTACCCATTGGACAACTGGAGGAATTCAATACTCGGACAGCTCTACAGGAGTGGTTCACGATTGTACCTTCACTGGAACTCAGGACGGGGTATCGATACGTTCAACCTCCGACGTTACTCTTGAGAGAAATGACTTCCATGGCCAGGAATACTCGCTATTTGTCTATGATGGTTCAATTGTGCGTGGCTCGAAGAACGTCTTTCGAGGGAGTTACACAGCCGTACGCTTCGAAACAACCAGCACAGCATATCTGAGTGGCAATCACATTCTTAAGTCCGGCCGGTGGGCAGCATATTGCAGAGGCTTCAATCTCTACGCGGTCGACATCGATCTACGCAACAACTACTGGGGAACCGACAGCGCAGATAGCATCTCGGCCTGGATTTTCGACGGGAACGATCCCCAAGACCCGTTCTACGAGCCGAACTTCTCCAACGTGCTATACCAGCCGTTTTCCCCACTGCCCGTCGAAGCAATGGAATCGAGTGTCAGTAGCTTGAAGGCACAATTTCAGCGCAAGTGATCGACGGAATACTGATTTCCGGAAACAACACTCGGAAACAGAAAGACTAGTCAACCCCCGAACATAGACGCTTTCGCTGAGAGTCACGAACGGGGAGCCGGAATCTGCTTAGGAAAATGCGATCCGAGGGCGCCTTTTCACGAACTCGAGGCTTCGCTGTGCGGAAAGAGTAGGAAAGGGCCCTCCATGTGAGCGGAGTGGCGGTTCCGCGCGCTTTGGCGCGGCTAAGCCACGAGCTCAGATGGAGGGCCTTTACCCTCTCAGGGCACAGAAACGCCGCTCCGTTCGTGCGAAGGAGAGCCTTTCTCACCTGACCATGGCATAGCTTTTGCGGGCCTTTGCAGTGGCTCCTACGCTCCTTTTCGAGGAGGCACCCGCCATGCTGCGCTCGATATCTCACTTGCTGGTGATTGCAGCGATTGGGCTGATCGCTTTCCTGGGCTTCGGCTGTAGTCACGAAGAGAATGCGCCGCTTGCACCCGCCGAAGTGGTGACCCCTCCGCGAGATCCCGAAAGTTTGACGATCGAAAACGCGCAGCTCGTTTGCGATGCGGTGGACGCATGGATCGCAGGAAACGATTCGCTGAGATTTCCAACGGACTTGGCAGATCGCAATGAAAATGGGAAGACCATCGTGGATTTGCTGCCCGATGGCCAACTGCTGCTCAATCCGTACAGCGAGGAGCGGAGTGAGCCGCAAAGCTCGAAATGGCCACCGGAACCAGGGGCTATCTACTACTCGATGCAGGGACCGGAGGTCTACGATTCGTGGGGCTATGGCGTCTACGCCTATGGCTCCGACGGATTGCTTTGGGAGAAAGAGATTCGCAAGGTTGACAGGGACGAGGCGGAACGCCAGCACCCTCGTAAATCTGGTAATCGTGTGGATTGCCATCGAGGACTGGGCACGGGAGAACGGGGGAATGTATCCGAGATGGTTCTTCGAACTCAACCATGCCGGACATACGCCCGCGGACCTACTTCCTGATGGTCACCTGCTTGAGAACCCCTTTACGCGCAGTGACACCGAGCCCAGCGTGCAGGCTGCTGCTGGATTGTGGGCAATGGCTCCTGCCGATGGCGCCAATCCAGGAGAGATCGCCTACACGGGTCTGCAATCAGAGATGGGTACGGCCGCGGGGTATTGGATCCAGGCGAGCGACAGACACCTGAACTACTTCTACATGATCGCACACGATGACCGCTGCGATACTCCGTTCAACCTCGAGCGCTTCGCGGCACAGCAGCAAGACTTCGAGCTCTACACCCTCTCGTACGCACTGTCCGTGCGCGAAGCCGTGCGAGCATGGAGCGCCGAGAACGACGGTGGATATCCGGCCAAACTGATTACGGCGAATCGCCTGGGCCACACGGTGGTGGACCTCTTGCCCGACGGCATGCGCCTGCCCAACGTCTATACCAGGGCTGCAAGCGAGCCCCGTGACGGTGGGGCGACGGCATCGGGTCAGATCGGCTACCGCGGAATCGGTGGCGGCGCGAACCCCTCCAACTACCGCATCGAGGCCTACGGCAATCAGGGCGTAATCTGGAGCTACCATTCGGACCACATTTGAGGGCGCCTTTTCACGAACTCGAAGCTTCGCTGTGCGGAAAGAGTAGGAAAGGGCCCTCCATGTGAGCGGAGTGGCGGTTCCGCGCGCTTTGGCGCGGCTAAGCCACGAGCTCAGATGGAGGGCCTTTTACCCTCTCAGGGCACAGAAACGCCGCTCCGTTCGTGTAACGGCGCCCTCATACGCTGTCTTGTTGCGTACCCGAACTCCCTTATACTCTTCCAAGGACCTCCAACCGGGAGTTGCCATGCGGCAGGAGCTCACCGAGTTCACGCTCAGCACACAGGGCAAGCAGATGCTCGACTTCAGCGACGAAGTGCGCGCGTGGGTGAAGTCCACGGGGATCGAGCAGGGTCTGCTCACCCTGCAGATCCGGCACACTTCGGCCTCGCTTCTGGTGCAGGAGAACTACGACCCCACCGTGCAGTCCGATTTCGAGCGCTTCCTGGCGCGGCTGGTTCCCGACGGGGATCCCATCTTCCGGCACACCGCCGAGGGCCCGGACGACATGCCCGCTCACGTCCGCAGCGCGCTCACCAGCACCACCCTCAGTCTGCCGGTCGCCGATGGCGCACCCACCCTGGGCACCTGGCAGGGCATCTACCTCTGTGAGCACCGTTCGCAGGGACACACCCGGCGCGTCAGCGCGCACCTCCTTGGAGAGTGATCGATGAAGGCCCAGGACCACGGGCTTTCGCGGCAGGAGATGCGTCGCTACGGACGCCATCTCGTCCTGCCCGAAGTCGGACTCGAAGGACAAAACAAGCTCAAGGCCAGCAGCGTCCTCGTGGTCGGAGCGGGGGGACTCGGTTCTCCGCTTTCCATCTACCTGGCCGCGGCCGGAGTGGGACGCATCGGACTCGTCGACTTCGACACGGTGGAGATCTCCAACCTGCAACGGCAGATTCTCTACACCGACGAGGATCTCGGTCACGCCAAGCTCGACGCCGCGGTCCAGCATCTTCAGGGCATCAACCCGAACGTGCAGTTCGTCAAACACTCAGTCCGGCTCTCGCGCGACAACGCGATGGAGATCCTGCAGGACTACGATCTCGTCGCCGACGGTTCGGACAATTTCGCCACCCGCTACCTGGTGAACGACGCCTGCGTGTTCCTGAAAAAACCGAACGTTCATTCCAGCATTCTGCGCTTCGAGGGACAGGCCTCGGTGTTCTGGACCGGTCACGGACCCTGCTACCGCTGCCTCTTCCCCGATCCACCACCACCCGGAATGGTCGAGTCCTGCGCCGAGGGCGGGGTGCTCGGGGTGTTGCCGGGCATCATGGGCTCGATCCAGGGGATGGAGGTGATCAAGCTGATTCTCGGGATCGGGAGTCCCCTGATCGGGCGGATGCTCCTCTTTGATGGCTTGCAGATGAACGTGCGAACCCTCAAGCTACGACGCGATCCGCAGTGTCCGGTGTGTGGAGACGATCCGCGGATCACCGAGCTACTCGACTACGATTCGATCTGTGGAATGCCGGCAGAAGCGAAGGAGCCCGAGTCAAACTTGGCGCAATCCTCCGGACCCCACGCCGACATTTCGGTGGATGAGTTGTTCGAGCGGCGGAAGGGTGAAAACCCGCCCTTGGTGTTGGACGTGCGGGAACCCCAGGAGCTGGAGATCTGCATGCTCGAAGGAGCAGTACACATCCCCCTGGGACAGCTCGAGGCGCGCGTCGCCGAACTCGATCCGCGGCGCGAGACGGTTTTACTGTGTCACCACGGAATCCGCAGCGCGCACGCGGCGGCCTATCTCCGCCGCACCGGTTTCATCAACGCGCGGAACCTGGTGGGGGGGATCGAAGCCTGGGCACAACGCATCGATCCCGCGATGGCTCGTTATTAGGAGGCTTGAGAGATGGCAAAGCGGCACCTGCTTCGAAACGTGTTCCTCGCACTCGTGGTCCTGCTCGTGCTTGCGCAGTTCATCCGGCCGGACCTGAGCAATCCGCCGGCGCCGGATTCCAACGACATGATCCACCTCGTCTCACCTCCTCCAGAAGTGGCCAGCATGCTGCAGCGCTCGTGCTATGATTGCCACAGTCACCGCACCCGCTGGCCCTGGTACGCCCACGTGGCCCCGGCCTCCTGGCTGGTGACGCACGACGTGAACGAGGCGCGTCACCACATGAACTTCTCGCTCTGGGGCGACTACACCCAGGGGGCGGCGCGCCACAAGCTCCAGGAGGCCCAGGAACAGATTCACGAGGGTGAAATGCCGCTCTGGTATTATCTTCCGCTGCACCCGAAGGCGCGTCTCAGCGCGGCTGAGAAGGCGGCGTTCCAATCCTGGGTGGACAGCCTGACCGCGAATAAAGAGTGAAAATTAGGGCCCGATGAACCCCAAGGCGCACGACGCACATTCCAGTTCCAGCCCCGAAAGCGGCCCCGCGACGCCCTCCGATGAGTGGACGCGCGAGGAGCTGGAGGGAGTGCGCCGTCGCGATCCCCAGGCGCTGGAGCGCTTTTTCGAGCGTAGCTTCGATTCGATCTACGGGCTGAGTTTTCGCCTTTTGTCGGACCGTACGGCGGCCGAGGACGCCACCCAGGAGGTGTTCCTGAAGATCCACCGGGCGGCGCACCGCATCGACCCGCAGCGCGATCCGACCCCCTGGATCCTGACCATCACCACCAACGTGTGCCGCGATCTTTTCCGCTCCAGCGGTCACAAGATGAGCAAAGCATCCGTTTCTATTGATGAGGAACCCGAACTGGGGGCCTCACTGGTGCGTGAGACCTCGACCCCGGAGGCGGAACTTCTGCAGAAGGAGCAACAGAGCCAGGTCCAGGCCGCCATTGGCCGGCTGCCGGAGGCTCTGCGGGAAGTGATCGTGCTCCACGACTATCAGGGACTGGGACATCAAGAAATCGCGGAGATCGTCAAGGTGAGCTACGGCGCGGTCCGCAAGCGGTACTCGCGCGCGCTCAGCGCACTGGGGGAAATTCTCGAGGAAATTGCGGATGAGTAAGGAAGAGAACAAGCAATTGAGCCCCTCGCAGCAGCGGGCGAAGGATGCCCTCGCGGGCCTTTCCCGGCCTCAGGCCGATCCGGCTTTTCGCGCCCGGCTCAAGCAGGGCTTCGTGAAGGGGGAGCTGCGCTCGCGAGCTTCGCTGGTGACGGTCCGTCCCTGGTACTTGCGCGCGGCCCTGCCCCTGGCCGCCGCCGCCGCGCTCATCCTCATGCTCAACGTCTTGAATCGGGGCCCGGCCTGGACCCTGGTTCAGGGCGAGGGAAGCGCCGTCATCGACGGCACGACGGTCTCCTTGAGTCAGCCGGAAAAGGTGGCTGCCTTGCTGCACGGCGGTTCCAAGGTGGAGATCGCTCAGGATTCGCACGCCGTCTTCAAGCAGCGCGGCATCGTGATGGCCGAACTGGATGGCGGATCGGTCGTCTCACTGCCCAAGGCTCCCGGCCGCTGGTTCAACCGCCGCATGGAGGGCACGATCGAGAAGGGCAGGGTAAGCTGGATCACCGGATCTCGTTTCTCGGGCGCGCATCTCGTCCTGAACACGCCGGAGAGCATCATCGAAGTGGTTGGAACCTGCTTCAACCTCATGTGTACCGAAGAGAGTACCTGTCTCTGCGTGCTCGAGGGAGTGGTCCGCGCCGAGCGGCGCAACGGTAAGACCGACATGATTTCCGGTGGTCAGCGCAAGACCATGTTCGCCGATGGATCCAAATCGGATCTGGGCGAGATCCTCGATACGAGCCGGAGTGAACTCGAAGAGCTGACGGCCATGGCCGAGAAAGAGATGAACCGTTGAACCTCCTGCTGGCCATGCTGCTTCTCATTCTCCCCGCGAGCACGGGCAATGCTCCCAAGCCACAGTTCCACGACTTCGGCCAAGCGCCGGAGATCGAGCTTCCGCTGGTGGGAGAGAAGGGCTCGGTCAAGCTCTCGGAAATGCTGAAGGACGGTCCCGTCCTGGTGGATTTCTGGGCCACCTGGTGTGGACCCTGCCGCAAACTCATGCCCGAATACGTGGAGCTCTACCAGCGTTACTCCGCGCGCGGTTTTCGAATTCTGGCCGTCAGCCAGGACATGCCGCAGATGATCGACAAGGTGGAGTCGTACCGGAAGGACAACGAGATCCCCTTTCCCATCGTGATGGACGGCGACAAGAAAGCCGCGAAGGCGTACGGAGTGTACAGCTTGCCCACGGCGCTCTTGATCGATCGGCGACAGCACGCGGTGTCGGTGGATCTCGGCTATCGTCCGGGCAGCCGCGAAGTCTTGGCCGCCAAAATCGAGGCTCTGTTGGGGGATCCCTCCGCGGCTTCCAAGAATGCGCCCGGCGCCAAGAACGACCCCGGCGCCACGGACGATTCGATGCGCTGAGTCCAAGCGATGCAGGGAAAGTCTCAGCTCGCCATCCTCATCTCGCTCTTTCTCGCGCTGTTCAGCGCGGCACTCGCGCTCTTCTCGCTTGCTCTTTTCGGACTGCTCCTTGTCGGAGTCTCGCCTCCCGAGGCGCCGCTCTTCGGGCCGATTCCTTCCTTCCCGGCGCGTCTGGCCTTCAATCTCGCTCTCTGGACGCTCTTCGGCGTGCAGCACAGCGTCATGGCGCGCGCATCCTTCAAGGTCTGGCTCCGGCGCTTTGCTCCCTTCCTCTCCGAACGGACGCTCTACGTCTTTCTTTCTGCCCTGGTCACTCTGACACTGGTGCTCTTGTGGCAACCGCTTCACGGGAGCATCTGGAAGCTCCACTTTCCGCTCTCTCTTCTCGCCGACGGCATCGGGGTTCTGGGCTTTCTTCTGGCCCTGATCTCCAGCAGCCTCATCGATGGACTCGATCTCGTGGGACTGCGCCGGCCGCTGCTCGCGCTGAAGGGACGCGGCTATGAAGCGCCGCGCCTGGTGACTCCTCTCTTCTATCGAGTGGTACGCCACCCCATCCAGCTCGGGGTGATTCTGCTCTTGTGGGGCACCGCCCACATGAGCGCCGATCGACTGTTCATGGCGATCTGCGCAACGCTGTACATCCTCATCGCGCTGCCTTTGGAGGAGAGAGAGCTGGAGGCAGAGCATGGGGAAGCCTACCGCAGCTATCGCGCGCGCGTGCCGCGGCTGATTCCGCGCATTCGTCGGGGAAACTGAGCAGCTTTTCGAATGGGCCCTTGCCTAATCTGGTTGCGAGGTTCAATATTTCCAGTTGTTTACCCGCCCCGGTGATGCAGGGTCGCGTGTCGTTTCCGCTCTTCATTCGCCGGCGAATTTCCGCACCGAACCCTTCGGGCCGTGGCCCCTCGGGTTACGGCGCCTTGCCTTTTCGTATGGAGTAGAAATGCAGCGGGTGGTGAATCTTTACCGGTCTTCCATCGGGAAGAAGATCGTGATGGCGGTCACCGGGTTCATACTCGTGGCCTTTGTCGTCATCCACATGCTCGGCAATCTGAAGGTCTTCTATCCCGCGCACGACGGCGTCTACAAAATTGACGCCTACGGAGAATTCTTGAGGACGGTGGGCTATCCGGTGTTCAGCCGGGGCAACGTTCTCTGGATCTTCCGCATCGGCCTTCTCGTCACGGCGATTCTGCACATCTGGTCCGCGATCGCGGTTTGGCGCATGAGCGCTCTGGCCCGCCCGCAGGACTATCAAAAGCGCGAATCGGTGTCCTCGACTCTGGCCTCGCGCACCATGCGCGTGGGCGGAATCATCCTGGCCGCGTTCATCGTCTTCCACATCCTCAATCTCACCACGGGAAGCATCTTTCCGGGCGGAACCTTCGAGCACGGACAGGTGCACCACAACATGGTGCTCACCTTTTCCATCTGGTGGGTCGCCGCTTTTTACATCGTGGCGATGATCTTCCTCGGATTGCACCTCTATCACGGTATCTGGAGCGCGTTCCAGACCCTGGGCGTGGCGAATCCGAGATACAAGCAGTGGCGGCGCACCTTAGCCGTGGTGATCGCTGTCCTCGTGAGCGCCGGGAATATTCTCATCCCTCTGGCGATCCTCATCGGCAGAGTTCACTAGGAAGGGATGCCATGAAACTCGACAGCAAAGTTCCAGGCGGGCCGATCGAGGAAAAGTGGGACCAGCATCGCTTCGACATGAAGCTGGTCAACCCGGCCAACAAGCGGAAGTTCTCGGTGATCGTGGTCGGCACGGGTCTCGCCGGCGCATCGGCCGCGGCGTCCCTGGCCGAACTCGGCTACGAAGTGAAGACCTTCTGTTTCCAGGATTCGCCGCGCCGCGCCCACAGCATCGCGGCGCAGGGCGGGATCAACGCCGCCAAGAACTATCCCAACGACGGCGACAGCATCTAC
The DNA here is from genome assembly GCA_963806035.1 of Candidatus Krumholzibacteriota bacterium. GTDB lineage: Bacteria > Krumholzibacteriota > Krumholzibacteriia > JAJRXK01 > JAJRXK01 > JAOZPE01. The sequence continues at coordinate 11,921 of CAWDWO010000013.1, forward strand.
CGGCTCTTCTACGACACGGTCAAGGGCGGTGACTTCCGCAGTCGTGAAGCCAACGTCTATCGTCTGGCGCAGGTGAGCAACAACATCATCGATCAGTGTGTCGCCCAGGGCGTGCCCTTCGCGCGCGAGTACGGGGGCATGCTGGCCACGCGCTCCTTCGGCGGGGCTCAGGTCTCTCGCACCTTCTACGCGCGGGGTCAGACGGGCCAGCAGCTTCTGCTGGGCGCGTACGGCGCGCTCAACCGCCAGATCCACGCGGGCAAGGTGAAGATGTATTCCCGCACCGAGATGCTCGATCTGGTGCTGGTGAACGGCAGGGCGCGCGGCATCGTGGTGCGCGACCTGGTGACGGGAAAAATCGAGAGCCACGCGGCGCACGCGGTTCTGCTGGCCACCGGCGGCTATTCGCCGGTGTTCTACCTCAGCACCAACGCGATGAACTGCAACGTGAACGCGGCCTTCCGCGCCCACAAGAAGGGCGCGGCCTTCGCCAATCCCTGCTACACCCAGATCCATCCCACCTGTATTCCGGTGCACGGCGAACGTCAGAGCAAACTGACGCTCATGAGCGAGTCGCTGCGCAACGACGGACGCGTGTGGGTGAGCAAGAAAGTGAACGACGAGCGCAAGCCGGGCGATATCCCCGAGGACGAGCGCGACTACTACCTGGAGCGCAAGTACCCCAGCTTCGGCAACCTGGCTCCCCGCGATGTCTCCTCGCGTTCAGCAAAGGAGGTCTGCGACGAGGGCAGGGGCATCCGCGGAGGCAACGCGGTCTACCTCGACTTCAAGGACGCCATCGCCCGCCTGGGCAAGGACGTCATCGAAGCGCGCTACGGCAATCTCTTCGAGATGTACCAGCGCATCACCGACGAGAATCCCTACGAAGTGCCCATGCGCATCTTCCCCGCACCGCACTACACCATGGGCGGGCTGTGGGTGGATTACCACCTCATGAGCACCATCCCGGGTTTGCACGTGCTGGGCGAGGCGAACTTCTCCGATCACGGCGCGAATCGCCTGGGAGCCAGCGCGCTCATGCAGGGTCTGGCCGACGGCTACTTCGTCATTCCCTACACCCTGGGTCATTACCTGGCGTCGACCTCCCTGGAGGAGGTCAACACCTCGCACCCCGCGTTCGCCGAGGCGGAGGGCGCGGCGCGCGATCGCCTGCTCAAGCTGCTGGCGATTGGCGGCAAGCGCAGCAGCGACGAGTTCCACAAGAAGCTGGGCCGCATCCTCTGGGAGTACTGCGGTCTCGCGCGCAGCGAAGAGGGGCTGAAGAAAGCGCTTCAGCTCATTCCCGAACTGCGCGGGGAATTCTGGGAAGACGTGCGCGTGCCGGGCGGAATCGACGAGTTCAATCAATCGCTGGAGAAGGCAAATCGAGTGGCCGATTTCCTGGAGTTCGCCGAGCTGCTCTGTTACGACGCGCTGCAGCGCGATGAATCTTGCGGAGCGCACCTGAGGGTGGAGCACCAGAGCGACGAGGGAGAGGCGGTTCGCAACGACGATGAGTACGCTTACGTCGCGGCCTGGGAGTACAAGGGGCTGGGCGAACGGCCCGAGCTTCACAAGGAGCCTCTCGAATTCGAGAACGTGAAACTCGCAACACGGAGTTACAAGTGATGGACGTCAAGCTGAAGATCTGGCGGCAGAAGGGACCGAAGGAGAAGGGCGGCTTCGTCACCTACGAGATGAAGAACGTCTCTCCCGACCAGTCGTTCTTGGAGATGCTCGACGACCTGAACGTGAAACTCACGCACGAGGGCGAGGATCCGGTGGCCTTCGATCACGATTGCCGCGAGGGAATTTGCGGAATGTGCAGCCTGGTCATCAACGGGCGGCCGCACGGTCCCATGAAGGAGACGACCACCTGCCAGGTGCACATGCGCACCTACAGGGATGGTGACACGATCACCATCGAACCCTTCCGGGCGCGCGGATTTCCCATCATCAAGGACCTGGTGGTCGATCGCACTTCCTTCGATCGAATTCTCCAGGCGGGCGGCTATGTCTCGGTCGGCACCGGCAGTCCCCAGGACGCCAACGCCACGCCGATTCACAAGGAGGAGAGCGACCGCGCGATGGACGCCGCCGCCTGCATCGGCTGCGGAGCCTGCGTGGCCTCCTGCCCCAACGCGAGCGCGATGCTATTCGTAGCCGCCAAGGTGAGCCACCTGGGACTTTTGCCGCAGGGTCAGCTCGAGCGGAAGGAAAGGGTGGCGAAAATGGTGGCCCAGATGGATGCCGAGGGCTTCGGAGCCTGCAGCAACCACACCGAGTGCGAGGCCGTGTGCCCCAAGGGCATCAGCATCGACTTCATCGCCATGCTGAATCGGGAGCTGAGCAAGTCGAAGCTGAGCGGAGTGAGCTGATCCGGCGCCGGCAGCTCCAAAGGGGGGATTTCCCCCGCCCGAACGGCTAGCCTCCACGCGAGCTTTGACTATTTTTAGCGGGACCCCTGTGGGGTCCCGCCTTTCTTCTCCCCCCGACGAACCAGTGTGGCCTGCATGGCGAACGAGCGACACGCGACGACCGATGGCTTGGGGCGCCCCCTGAGGGATCTCCGCATTTCCGTGACGGACCGCTGCAACTTCCGTTGCAGCTATTGCATGCCGAATGACGAGTACGACTGGACCCCCAAGAAGGACATTCTGAGCTACGAAGAGGTGGCGCGCCTCTGCACCCTGTTGTGCCATCTGGGAGTGGAGAAAGTCCGTCTGACCGGGGGCGAGCCGCTGGTCCGCCAGGACCTGGAGAAGTTGGTGGAGATGTTGCGCAAGATCCCCGCCTTGCGGGACATCAGCCTCACCACCAACGGCGCGTTGCTCACCAAGGCGCGCGCGCGCCGGCTCAAGGAGTCCGGGCTGAGCCGTCTGAACATCAGCCTCGACAGTCTTCAGCCGGAACGCTTTGCGCAAATCAATCGCAGGGGCAAACTCGCCCAGGTTCTCTCGGGAATCGAAGCCGCCAAGGGCGCGGGACTCGGGCCCATCAAGCTCAACGCCGTCATTCTGCGAGGAATCAACGACGACGAAATCGTGGATCTCTTCGAGTTCGCGCGGCAAGAGTCTCTGCAATTGCGTTTCATCGAATACATGGACGTGGGCCAGGCCAACCACTGGGATCTCAGTCGCACCATGACCCAGACGGAAATTTTGCAAGTTCTCTCGAGCCAGTTGAAGCTGCGCAAGAAAGGTCGCCGCGATGATCGTGCGCCCGCGATGGAGTTCGTCAGTGAAGAAGGGAAGGCCACCCTCGGAGTGATCGCTTCGGTGAGTGAGCCCTTCTGCTCCAGCTGTACCCGCGCTCGTCTCACCGCCGACGGAAGGCTGGTCACCTGCCTCTTCGCGCAGGACGGCTTCGATCTGCGCGGACCGATGCGCGAGGGGAGCAGCGACGCCGAGTTGATCCAGATGATCCAGAGAGTTTGGAGTCGACGCGGCGATCGCTACAGTGAAGAACGCCTGGAAGCCATTCTCAGTGAGAAGGGCTACGATCCCAGCGATCACAAGAAGATCGAGATGATCCGTCTGGGCGGCTGAGACCACGGAGACCAGAGCTGGCTTCGCAATCCTTCGGCTCGGCTTCAACTTCGCTCTTCAAGCAAGTGATCATTCTTCCAAGAAGGCTTCGCTGTCGCTGCTGGGCAGCTGAAAGATGCGGTGCACGCGCGCGAGTTTGCGCCGAAGCCCCTTGTTGAGCACCGCCGCGCCGCGACCGGTACGGGGCCGCCAGGCCGGGGAAGCTATCGCCAGATCCCGGTCGAGCTGCCAGTCGTGGCGATAGCGCCGCCCCTCGAGCGCGATGATTCCCGCAAGCTCCTCGCTCGAAAGTTCGTGGCTCAGGAAGCTTTCCGGTGCAAGCGAAACGTTGACGAAGGTCTCGTGGATTTTTGCCGCGCTGAAGATGGTGTGCATGCTCCCCTCGGCACGCAGCCCCATGATGGCGAAGAGGGCGCCCCGGAAATCGCGGGCGCTATCGAACTCCCGGCCCTGCAGCTCGCTCAGGCGCGAGGAATCCAGGCCGAGCTCTTCCAGGTGCTGGAGGACCTCGCTGGAAATCTCGTAGTGAACCGGGCGGACGACCTTTTGCTCGAAGACGTTCTGCACGAAGAACAGAGAGACGTAGCACAGCACGGCGGCCGCGATGGGAGTGGTGATCCAGCCGCCAGCGATGCCTCGTAGGAGCTTGAAATTGACGCCCCGCGCTCCTTTGGAAATGCCAATGCCCAAGACACCGCCCACCACGGCCTGCGAAGCGGAAACGGGTACCAGGGGCAATGTGGGAAGGCCGTGCGAGGCGAGCAGGTGCTCAAGGGACTCCGAGGCGAAGAGGTAGAGCACCAGCGTCTCGGAGATGACCACGACCAATGCCGCCACCGGTGTGAGCTTGAAGAGATTGCGCCCGACGGTGCGCATGGTCTCTCGCGAATAGGTGAAGATTCCCACCCCGATGGCCAGAGAACCCAGGAGAAAGAGCTGCTGCTCGCTGTCCAGGCGGATCCCGGGCAAGATCATGGCCGGTTTCAAGTGGAAGGACGGCACGAACACGCCCACCACGTTGGCGATGTTGTTGGCGCCCAGAGCCCAGGCTCCGAAGGCTCCAAAAGCGAGGAGCCCCCAACGGGTGCGCGAGTGGATGACCAGCAGATGGGTGCGGGTGCTCGCGGACCAACGGCGGGCCAGGGTAAAGAGCACCATGGAGAAAAGAGCGGCCAGCAGGGGGCAGATGACCCAAGTTCCGACGATGCTCAGAAGCGAGCGGAGGTCGGTGGGAACTCCGGTGAAAATGTTCCAGCCCACGATGGCGCCCACGATGGCCTGGGAGGTGGACACCGGCAGATGCATGCGAGTCATCCAGGTAACCGTCAGCCCCGCGGCCAGCGCCACCGTGAAAGAACCGGCCAGGGCGTTCACCGAGCCGAGCTTGCCCAGGGTGTGAGTGGTGCCAGCGCCGCTGATCACCGCGCCCAGCACCACGAAGAGGCTGGCCACCACCGCCGCGGTGCGAAAGCGCACCATACGAGTGCTCACCGCGGTGCCGAAGACGTTCGCGGCGTCGTTGGCGCCCAGCGACCAACCCATGAAGAGACCACTGAGAAGGAAGAACCAGAGCACTTGGCCAGTCCTCACTCGCTCGCGATGAGGTCACCGTCGAGCCGCGGGGCCCACTGCTTAGAGGGAGCGTTTGATGTTGGCGATCGCCAGGCGATCGCAGACATCCTCGGCTCCGTCAGCGATTCGATCGATCCGCACCGAGAAATCACGTTGATGCAGTTTGGACGCCAGATCGATGTCCGCCGCGAAGAGCTGGCGCCGGATCTTCCCCCGACGCGATCGCTCGCCTGTTCGTGGAAGCGCGCGCGGGCGATGTGATCCCTCACCGCCTTGGGATCGCGAAAATACGAGCGGGCCGCCATGACCATTTCGTCCACGCAATCCACCGTGGAGGCGATCAGCTCGCGGAAATCCGTCAATAGCTCGGGCAGGATCTCCGGTTTCTCCACAGAAAAATCCTGCAGGTTTTCTTCACAGCGGTTGATGACCTTGTCGATGGTCTCGAGCAATCCCAGGATGTCGCCGCGCGACTCGGGCAGAAGGGTCTCCGTGTAGAGCCGGGTCTCGATCTCGCGGCGCAGCTCGTCGGCTTTCGACTCCAGTTTCTGCAGGTCGTGGAGGCGGTCGCTGAAGTCGCCGTGGCGATCCTCCATGTAGTGGTCAAGCGCGGAGCGAAAGATCAATCCGCCCTGCACGACCAGATCGAGATACTCGTCGATCTGCCGCTCCAGCCTGCGCGTGCGGTGGAAGAGGATATCCATGGTGCTCTCCGGGAATGAGATCAGCGCGTGTTTCAGTGTCCCGAGGCGAGCGGGGGCAGGAATCGATCGTGGAAGAGCCCGTGGCGCAGGCCCCGTTCGCTCACGACGAGGGAACCAAGGCCCAGGACCTCGAAGACTCCGGCCACGATACACGCCCCGGCCAGAATGACGTCGGCCCGGTCTTCGGCCAAGCCGTCGATGCCCTGGCGCTCCTTGAGGGGAAGACGCGCGTAGAGATCAATTTGCCGCTCGACTTCCTCTCTCCTCACAACTGTATTTCGAATTTTGTGCGGGTCAAAGCTTTTCATGCCGAGTTGCACCGCCGCCAGGGTGGTGATGGTGCCCCCCATGCCGACCAGTCGCTGGACCTCTCCGGCAGGGGAGAGGAGCCGGGGAACCTGGGCCAGGGAGCGGCGAACGCTTGCTCGTAGATCCTCGAGCTCGTCGGGGCTGGGGGGATCGCGGTGCAGATGTTCTTCGCTGGGTCGGCGGACGCCCAGATTGATGCTCATGCGGCTGGCGATCGCGGAAGCGTCACCCAGGATGAACTCGGTGCTACCGCCACCGATGTCGAAGACACAGGCAGGCTCTTTGAGAGTGTCCAGGCCGCTGATCACACCCAGGAAGGAGAGGCGCGCCTCTTCCTCGCCGGGGATGATCTCGACCTCGATCCCGCAACGCTCCCTCGCCGCCTGCACGAACTCGTCGGCGTTGCGCGCTTCCCGCAGAGCCATCGTGCCGGCGACCACGAAATCGACGGCGCCTTTGGCTCGCGCGCGCGAGACGAAGCGATCCAGTTGTTCGATGTTACGGGAGATGGCAGCCTGGGTGAGGAGACCGGTCGCGGCGAGTCCTTCGCCGAGCCGGGTAATCGCCAGATCTTCCAGCACGGGTGGAATCACTTGGATCCCCGTGCTGGAAGATGCTGGCGTGTTCGTGTCTCCCACGAAAAGCTTCATCGAGTTGGTGCCAATGTCGATCGCAGCGCAAATGGGCACGAACTCAACGCTCCTGGCGGGAGACTACGAGCTGCATTCCCCGGATTTCAGGCTAGAGTTTGGTGACTTGCGGATTCTCCAATTTGACCAGGTCGCCGTCGTGGTGAACGGTGCCGGTGACCTTCAGGTCGAGGCCGTCATAGCGATTTTGGAACCACTCGGAATCCTCTGCCACGTCCAGAACGTAGATTCCGCCGTCGGCGGTCTGAACCGCGGCGCTGCAGCTGGTACCCACGTGATAGTTGCAGTGGCCACAGCCCAGCTTGCCGGAGATCGTGACTTCCTGGCCCTCGGGCATCGAAGCGAGTTCGGTCTTGGCCGCGGCTTCCTGCGCGGAATCGATCGCGTCCTTGGGAGTTTCAGCCATTTGCGTCTGGTCCGCGGTCGTGTTGCCGCTGGCAGCGTTGTCCGCGGCCTGATCCTTGGATCCTCCCTGTGAACATCCAGCGATCAGAAGAAGAGTGAGTGCGGCGAAAGTGGTTAGGTACCTCATCATGTGATGCTCCTCTGAAAAATATACGGGGAAGCAAGAGCTCCATCGACACAGCACTCCACACTATGATGACCTCCCGACGAGTCCGCCACCGAAAAAGGGGACTCGGGGGCCTGGCGGGCACGCAATCGCCGAAACTCGCTTCTTTGGTGGACAGAGCGGCCCGATGGGCTACTCTGGGATCGGCCAAGCATGAAGGCCTCAGAAAACCATGTGGAAACCCAATCGCATCATTGCCTCGCTCCGGCGCCTCATGCGCAAGCCAGAGGCGGATCTCTCCGATCGAGAGCGCTCGCTGCGCTGGTGGCTCGATTTGGCCCGCCATTGCACCATCGAACTGCGGCGCGACCGCGCCTCCACCATGGCGGCCGCGCTCACCTACCACACCATCTTCTCGCTTTTGCCCACCCTGGTTTTGAGCCTCGTGGTCATGCACTCCTTCGTGGGGCCCGACGAAATGGCGGAGTTCAAGGAAGGGATCGTGAACTGGATCCTGCAGCCAGTGCAGCAAGACGATCTCATTCCCGGAATCCCCACCCCGCATTGGAAGGTCGAGGGGGAGAGCCTGCGCCGTCACGAAAACTTCATGGAAGTGCGCAAGACCCTGGGCGATCAGGTGGAACGGATTTTGACCGAGCTGGAGACCGTCGACTTCCGTGGGGTGGGACTGGTCGGTATCCTCATCTTCATCTGGGCCGCCACGGGCCTGTTGGCCACGGTGGAAAGTTCGTTCAACCATATATACAAGGCCGGCCCGGGCCGGCCGCCCTACTTGCGATTACCGATCTATTACAGCGTGATCACTCTGAGCCCGCTGGTCATCTTCATCGGCCAGGTCGCGCAGCGGCGCATGCTCGACAACATCGATGCGTTGGGGATCGGCTCGTCCCTCATGGCGATATTGGCCGTCGTGGTCCCCCTGCTCACGATCTGGTTCGTGTTCTTCTTCCTGTATGTGTCACTGCCCAACACGCGCGTGCGTTGGAAGGCGGCGCTCATCGGTTCTTCGGTGGCGGCGGTGCTGTGGTGGGTCGGCGAGCAGCTGTTCTCGCTCTACGTGCGGCGCACCGCCATCTCCACTCTCTACGGCGCGCTGGGTCTTTTACCGCTCTTCTTGCTGTGGCTGTGGCTCACCTGGCTCATCGTGCTCTTCGGCTTGGAGTTGGCCTACGCACTGCAGGCCATGCGCGAGGGACGCTTCGCCTGGCGCAGCTTCTTCGAGGGCGAGCTCATTGTCATCGACCGCACTCTCGTGCTTCCTCTGGCCACGCGTATCGCGGAGTGCTTCAAGAACGGACAGCTGGCAACCGTCGGGGTGCTCTCGCGTTCCTTGCGCCTGCCGCCCTCGGCCGTGCTGCGGCTGCTGCGTCCTTTGATCAAGGCGAGTCTGGTGCACGAGGTGCGTGAAGGTGCTCGCAGCGGCTATACCCTGGCCCGTCCCGCGGACCAGATTTCCGCGCGCGAGGTGCTCGAATTGAGTCGAACCGCCATGCCCCTGGAGGGCGCGGAGGGCTCGTCGCGCCCCTGGGACGTGGTCAATGAACTCTATGCGGAATTGCAGGAGAGCGTGGCCGAGATGAGCCTGGAGGATTTGAGCGCTGCCCAGCCCGCTTCCGGTGCCAGCTCATAAGTGCTATACTGACGCGTAGCTCCCGCCCTCATCTCGTCACTGGAGGTGCGGAAATGACTGCATTGCGCACGTTCTTCATGGATTGGATTGGACACCCCCGTGCTCTGGCCGCACTTCTTGTGGCACTGGCGAGCGCGATTTCCCTCCCGAGTTTCGCCACCACTCTGCTCGTTCCCGAGAACTACAGCTTCGAGGCGGCCCTGAGCGCCGCGGCATCCGGCGACAGCATCAGTGTGGCGGCCAACACTCTCGACGGTGGCGTCGCCGAACTTACTCAGAGCATCACGCTGATTTCCCGAGAGGTAGGAGCAAATCGACTCAGCGGGATGCTCATGGACGGACTCGATCCAGTCCGCGTCGAGGGATTTCTCTTCAGCTTCCCGGAGTTTGGTCCGTATGGATCGGACGAGGGGCGCGTCATTATCCGCTCGTCGAATGCCAGTTTCTTCAACTGTAGCTTTGAGAACATGTGGAGTACGACGGGGCCGCCCATCAGCTACGCCGGTACCAGCAACCTCGACTTCGATCGGTGTAGCTTCAGCGGTAACTTCTGGAACACGGTCGCGGATAGCTCACCCATCGGATTCAGCTGTATCGCATACGATCCCGCGGGTTCGACCTTCGACGGAAGTATCGACATTCGGGTCTGCGTATTCGAAAACCAGTCGGCCCCCATCGTTGCCATCATTCCAGTCACGGTACAGAACACGCAGTTTCTCGACTGCGGTCCACAGTTGATCTATTCCGAACAATCTTTGCTGATGTTTAGTTGTCTCGTGGCCGGCTTCATCTATACGACAGCTCAAGATTACCTCCAGCCCGAGTGCTTTGGACCGACCAACTGTATTGTCGCTTATGGCGTCGTCGAGATTTTCTCCAATACTTTCGTCGACAGCGTTTTCCAAACCTATCCATCCGGGCCCTGTGCGGGGCACGAGTTCACCCCGGACGACTTTCCTGCCATGATCTGGATGTTTGATACTGGTTATGTCTATAACAATATCTTCGTGGGTCTTCCCGGCCCCGCGCTGGATGCACCGGCCGGCGTTTACGTGAGATGCAACGACGCCTGGGACATCGATGGCCCGGCCTGGCGCGGAGGTATCGGCGACGTCAGCTATACCAATGACAACATCGCCGACGATCCAATCTTCTGCAATCGCCAGGAGAGGGACTATACGATCAGCTCCGCTTCCTTGGCGGCAGCCGCGAACAACTCCTGCGGCCGCATGGGCGCATTCGATGTCGCATGCGATATCGTTCCCGTGGCCGCCCCTGCGGTTGCGTCGCGCACTGCGCTCCTGGGCGCCTTCCCGAATCCCTTCAATCCGCGCACCGAGATTCGCTTCGTCTTGGAGCGGGCGCAGTCGCCGGCGATCAGCATCTACGATGCGGCGGGGCGTCTGGTGCGTCGCTTTCCCGAAAAGCAGTATCCGGCCGGCGCGGGTGCGGTCACTTGGAACGGCCAGGATGACGCGGGACGCGCGGTCGCCAGCGGGGTGTACTTCGTGCAGATGATCACAGACGGAAAGCAGCTCACGCAGCGGCTTGCGCTCATTCGCTAGCCGGAAGCTCAAAGTACGCGTGATTGAGAACGTGGCGGTCAGAACATGTATAGAACTCGGAAGCTTCGAAGCTCGCAATCCATGGGCACGCTCATTCTGGTGATCCTCTTCTGCACGATGGCAGGAACGGCCACAGCCAAGGACAAGATTCTCTTCGAGTGGAACAAGGGAGAGGCGGGAAACTTCGGCGGAGTGGGGTTTGCCCTGGGCGACATCAATGGAGACGGCGCAGCCGACATCGCTCTCAGGCTACAGGATGAGATCGACGTCTTCTTCGGGGGAACCGATGCCGACGATCTGGCCGATCTCGTGATCGCTCCTCCCAGCGGTCCGCACCCCGGATTTCCGCTGCAAGGGCCCATCGATCTCAATGGCGATGGACAGGATGATCTCATCGTGGCGGCCAACGGCGCCACGCGTGAAGGGCCCATCTACTGCTACTGGGGAGGAGCCGCGGTGGACGACATCCCCGATTACGTCGTTCACGGCTCCTGGACCGCGGCCAGCGCCTGTCGTGCCGGCGCATTCATGCCGAACGACATGATCGATGACTTCGCTGTTGCCAAGACGGAGACCAATTACAACTACGTGGATGTATACGAGGGTGGAGAGGCCCCCGCCGAAGAGCCATCCTGGGGTCGCATCGAGTACCTGAAGTTCGCGCTGTGGGAATACCACTTCTGCTACGCCGGCGACTTCAACAATGACGGCTATGGAGACATCGTAACGGGGGCGCCGCTGGCCACGAGTGTCTGCCTCCGTTACGAGACGGTGCAGGGCTGGTGTTCGGACGGCGGACAGGTTTTTCTCTATTGGGGCGGTCCAGAACGGCTGCGCGGCGCCCTGATCGTTCATGGCAACGAAGACTTCATCGAACTCGGCTTTCAGACTTCGGCGAATTGCGACCTGAACGCGGACGGCTACTCCGATGTCGTCTCGACGGCGGACGGAGCCGATCAGACCTGGGCGATCTTCGGTCGCCCCGGCTATCCCTCGAGAATTTTGCAACCGAGCCGATTGCTCGCCGGCGGGAGGAGCGCAACCGCGTTGGGGGACATCAATGGTGACGGTGCGGACGACGTGGCAACCAGGGACAACTCGGGGCAGCTTCGAATCTTCCTGGGGAGCGCGACCTTCGATACCACAGAAGATGCCTATATCACCCTTCCTCCAGAGGACACGCGAGCGTTCAAGTGGTTGTTCCGGGTCAACGATTTCGACGGTGACGGCTACGACGACATCGGCGTCACTCTCGGTGAATCCGTCTCCGGCGAGGGACTCATCACGAGCTACCGCATCTACAGCGGCCTGAATGCGCTCGCCGTTCCCGTACAGGACCGATCGGTCGGCGGGCTCAAGTCACTGTTCCACGGTCTCAAAAAGAATAAGTAATTGCCGCGCCACCGGGAGTGACGCGCAGGTGGGAGAGCAACGAGGAGCTTGCGCGTTCGTGCACCACGGTTCGTCCCACGGCCATCCCCAAAGTCGCGCCGAACACCACGTCCGAGAGGTAGTGGTAGCGGTCCTCCATTCGCCCCATGGCGGTGGCACCAACCAAAGCGTAAGCACAGGCTCCCACGATCGGCCCGAAGTGATAGGCCAGAACCGGCGCGGCGGACATGGCTACCCCCACGTGGCCCGAGGGGAAGGAGTAGCTGCCGCCGTTGGGCCGTGTGCGTCCCGTCGCCGTCTTGATCGCAACGATCAAAGCTCCGCTCAACAGGAAGGAGTGTGCCAGGTCAACGCCAGCCGCGAGGAGTCGAGGGGAATGGGCGAGCGCTCCCGTGGCCACCAGACCCAGGGCGCCACCCGCGAAGGTCAGACCGTTGCCGTAGACGTTTCCCGTGTCGGACACGCCATCCAGGCTCTTGGTGTCCAGGAAGTGCTCCTCGTCGTGGGCGTTTTCCACCTGATGGCCGAGGATCGTGAGCGCTCCCCCCAGGGCGAAGAGCTGCAGATTCTCGTGACTGAGAAGCCCGGCAGCATCGCTCTGGAGTATGGTCTTCGCGCCGCTGAGAGGGGCGGCCGAGGCAGCGGCGCTGCAGAACAATGCGCCGATGCTCAAGCCAAGCAAAAGAAGGAGTCGGCCTCTCTTCAAGTTCGGATGCCTCTGGGGTGGGGGAAGGCCCGGGGTCAGGGCACCCCGGGCATGCTGTATGTACACCCCACCCAGGGCGCTGGTTCCGGCTCAGGCTTCCGTGCCGGACGCCGCATGGAGATGCCGCGCGAGAAAACTCTCCAAGGCGCGGTAGAAATCGAACACGTTCTCTTCGTTGTGGAAGCCGTGCCCTTCGTCATCCTTGACCAGGTATTCCACCTCGACGCCACGTTCGCGCAGCGCGTTCACCATCTGGTCCGACTCCTCCTTGCGTACCCGCGGATCGTTGGCGCCCTGGGCCACCAGCAGCGGGACGCGGATGCGATCGGCGTGGAAGAAGGGGGAGGTCTCCTTCAGTCGCTCCGCGTCGTGTTCGGGGTGTCCCACCATCTCGTAGATCATCCCCAGCAGGGGCTTCCAGTAGTCCGGGATGGCGGCGATCCAGGTGAAGATGTTCGAGACGCCGCAGTAGCTCACTCCACAGGCGTAGAGTTCGGGGGTCTGGGTCAGGCCGGAGAGGGCGGCGTAACCGCCGTAGCTTCCACCGTAGATCGCGATCTGCCCCGGATCGGCGATGCCGCTTTCCACCGCCCAGGCCACCCCGTCGGTCACGTCATTCTGCATCGTGAGCCCCCACTGTCCGTAACCGGCTTCCTTGAACTTGCGGCCGTAGCCGGTCGAACCGCGAAAGTTCATGCGCAGCACCGAGTAGCCACGGTTGGCGAGGAACTGCACCTCGGGGTCGAAGCCCCAGGTGTCACGGTGCCAGGGTCCGCCATGGGGGATGACGACCATCGGTGTTCTGGCGTCGCTCGTTTCCCGCGGACGGGTGAGGTAGCCCTGGATCACGAGTCCATCGCGCGAGCGATAGGTGATGGGTTCGAGCGGGGCCATCTCGTCCTCCTCGAGCCAGGGGGAGACATCGAAAAGCTTGTGCAGTGTGAGTGTCCCGTCCGGATTCGAGTCGAGCAGGTGATAGTCTCCCAGAGAGCGGTCGCTGCGGGAGTGCACCACATAGCGCGATTCATCCTTGGCGTGCGATACGATGCGGTTGAAGCGCCCGCGGAGATGATCGTCCAGGTAGCGCTGGAGCTTCGCGTCGTAGGTTTCGAAGTACTCGTAGGCGGGCTTCGCAGTGTGATAGAGCACGCCGGTAATGGTGCGGCGGCGCTTGGAATACAAAAGCGCGGAGACATCGACTTTCGGATGCTCGAAGATCAAGCGTCCTTCTTTGCCGCTCTCGAGGTCGTACTCGAAGATCGCGTAGTGATCACGGCCGACGTTCGATGCGACATAGAGGCCCTGATCGTCGAAGGTGAAGCAGAGGGGACTCGCTGCCTCCTTGAAATCGTAGGTCGCGATCGGGTTCCAGGCCGCGTCTTCGGTTTCGCGGTAGAGGATGCTGGTGTTCACGCCATCGGTCGTGGTGGCGAGGCGCAGCCGGCCGGCGTGGTCGGTGAGCCAACCCTGCACGTTGCCCGGATTCTCGGCGACGATCGACATTTCGCCAGTGGTAACGTTCAGCCGATAGACGTCGAAGACTTCCGGGTTGCGGCGGTTCATCTCGAAGAGGATTTCGTCGTCGACCTCCTCGAGATCGTCGACGATCGCGCACTTCACGTCCTCGTAGGGCGTGAGGTCCAGGGGATTGGAGCCGTCGCGGTCGATACCGTAGAGCCGGTAGTTCTCGTCGCCGCCGCGGTCCTGCACGTAGATCAGGCGCTCGTCGCTGGCCCACAGGTAGCCCGCGATGTCGCGCTCGGTAGAGTCCGTCACGCGCTGTTCCTTGCCCGTTTCGAGATCGCGCACCCAGACGTTCAGGCGACGCTCATAGGGTGCGAGAAACGCGAGGTGGCGTCCCGAAGGGGACAGCTCGAGGCCGGCGCGTTCAGGTTTACGGAAGAAGTCTTCTAATGGAATGCGCCGGACAGGTGAACTCACGTGTTTCTCCAATTCGTTTTGTGGGTTTCTTCTGCAGCAATCAAAGCAAAAAGCTCTCTACTCGCAGAACACATGGACCGTGTCGCCATTCCCCGAGTCGACATCGACGCTGAGTTCGCGCAACGCGTCCATGAGCTCTTCGCCATTGAGGTTCTTCAACTGCGAGAGGTCGATCCCGTGTTCGGCGAGGTGCTCGCTGGCTCGCGGTGGCATGAGGGTCGTCAGCTTGATTCCGGTCCGGATGAGCCCGATGGGCACGCGGACGTTGAGCTTGTCCTTGCCGTCGATCACCACGCGCAGCCACTTCAAGGCTGCGGCTTTGTCCTTGTGAGTTGTGGCCTCGCTCGCTGCGAGGGCCGTCTTGGAAGCGGGAGTCTCCAGCCGGCTCAGCAGCTTTTCGGTTTCCTCGGGGGCGTTGAAGCTCTCGTCGAGTTCACGGGCGATGGCGTTGAGGCGGTTCTTGACGGTGGGGTAGCTGATCCCGAACAGGCTCTCCATTTTCTTGATGGAGCCGTGGTGGCGCAGGAAGGCCACCACGAAGGCCTGATCCTCCATCGAAAGACGGGCCAGGGCCGGGATCTCGAAATCCCCCTCCAGGCGCATCTCACAGCGCGGGCACACCATTCTCTCGACCTGCATGGGTTGCTCGCACTCCGCGCAGCGTGCCTTTGAAATGTCCATAGGTATCTATCCTTTCAGAAGGATAGTAGTAGAAATAATTGATAATATCAATATTGCAATTAAATAAATAATATAATGGCTGGCTAGCGGGGGCCTTCGGATGCAATCTTGTAAATACGAATCAGAATTCGTATTCTTAAAATATCATGACAATTCCAGTCCAGGAACGCAGCCGTGCCACCCAGCGGAAGATTCTCGACGCCGCCGAGCGCTTGCTGCAGACGCGACGTTTCGACGAGATCGCGATGAGCGATCTCGCCCGTGAAGCCGCCGTGTCCATCGGTGGTCTCTATGCGCGCTTTGGGGCGAAAGAGGAGCTGCTCGAATCCTTGTACGCGCGCTACGAAGCCCGTCGTAGCGAACGTCTCGCGCGCACCCTCGAACCAAGCCGTTGGGAGGGAATTGATCTCGTTCGTCGGGTGCGGGGAGTGGTGACGACTCTCGTCGGTCTGATGAGCAAAGAGCGCCACATTTTGCGCAGCTTCCTCCTACACCACTGGTCCCATCCCCAAGAGATAGGGGGACCCTTCGCGCAACGACTCGAGACGATTTACGAGAACGCGGCGGCCGTGATCGCGCTGGATCCCGGAAGGATCGGAGCGTCCGACCCGCAACTTGCCGCGCGCGCGGCCGTCGCCGTGGTCGCCGGAGCGTGTCGCGACATGGTGGTGATGAAGTCCGCGCCTGCACCGGGCGCAGTCGAGATGACGCAGGAAGAAATCGTCGAAACCCTCACCCGCGCCGCGCTAGGTATCCTCCAGTATCATGAAGGAGATACTTCCGCATGAGGAGTCGTGTGAGCGTTGTGGCATTCTTGGCATTGATCACCCTCGTGCTCACGGATGCACACGCCGCATCGACTCCCGTGGCGAGGAATCAACCCGCTTGGAAGTGAAGTTCCACCATCTTCGATCTTTCCGGGGGGACGATTGATGAACCTGACACCACAAAAAAGCGAACGAACCGTCCTGGTCACCGGCGCCAACCGCGGAATCGGTCTGGAGACCGTCCGTCAGCTCTGCGCCAAGGGCTATCGGGTGCTCCTCGGCAGCCGCGACCTGCAGAAGGGCGAAGAAGCGCACGCGCGGCTTCTTCCCCAGGCCGATCCGGCCGTGGTCGAGCTCGACGTGGCCGCGCCGAAGCTCGAGGAGCAGACCCAGGCCATCCTGCAACGCCACGGAAGCATCGACATCCTCGTCAACAACGCGGGTGTCCACTACGACGATTGGCAGACGGCGAGCACAGTGGACTGGAGAATCGTGCGCGAGGCCTTCGAGACCAACTTCTTCGGGGCATGGAGACTCGCGGCATTGTTGGCCCCGCCCATGCGCGAGCGAGGTTGGGGGCGCATCGTGAACGTCTCCAGCGAAGTGGGGGCCATTGCAAGCCTGGGCAAGTCCACCCCGGCCTACGCCATTTCCAAGACGGCCCTGAATGCTCTCACCGTTTGTCTGGCAGAGGAGTATCGCAACACCGGCGTACTCATCAACGCAGTGTGTCCCGGATGGGTGCGCCACCGACATGGGGGGCGAGGGGGGACGGCCCGTTCCCGAGGGTGCGCGCAGCGTCGTTCTCGCCGTCGAGCTTCCCGATGATGGACCCAGTGGAATCTTCCTCCGCGACGGGGAAGCGAATCGACTGGTAGGCGGGCGGTCACCATGCGGCCCAAAGAGAACAATCTCTACGGGAATCTCGGCCCATCCCGGGCTACGGTTTTCTCCTCCGACGTGACTTTCACGCCCTGAGTTCCGGTGGCGACGAACCTGCGCGGCGCGTGGACGAAGTCGCGGAAGTGGTCGAGTGGAGACTCTCCGGTTTCCTTTTTATCCTAGAGGCGTGAACGAACGACCTTAGGGAGGAGAGGAACAGGCCATGAAAATCGGAATTATCGGAGCGGGCCATATCGGTGGAACCCTCGCCAGTCTTTTGACCCAAGCCGGACACGAAGTGATCCTCGCGAACTCGAGGGGCCCGGAGACGCTGCGCGAGCAAGTCGAGAAACTGGGACCGAAAGCCAGCGCCGCGACAGCCTCCGAAGCCGCCACGCGGGGAGAGATCGTCATCGAGGCCGTTCCCTTCGGCAAAGTCAGCGAGTTGCCGCGCGAGGAGCTCAAGGGCAAGGTACTGCTGACGGCCTCTAACTACTATCCTTCACGCGACGGCGCCATCGACCTTCAGGGACTCACCCAGAGCGAGTATCTGCAGCGCCTGCTTCCCGACACCCATCTCGCCAAGGTCTTCAACACCATCTTCTGGGAGCATCTGCGCGACCAGGGCGATCCGAGCAAGCCGCTCGAAGAGCGGCGCGTGCTGCCTTTCGTCGCCTCGGACAAGCGGGCCGAAGACGTGGCCCGAGGGCTCATCGAGCAGTTGGGATTCGGGCCGCTGTTCCTGGGGAAGCTCTCCATGGCGCGCGGCCTGAGCGAGACCGAAGATCGCCTCTACAACAAGCAGCTGACGCTGGCGCAGGCGCGGGAGATGGTGGAGACGAAGTAGCTTTTCTACCCGGGTACACAGGTCAAGTTGTGGTCGATTATAGCCGGCTATAAAAGTCCCGATACGGTCCAGTGTACCCGGGTATACAAGTCAAGTTGTGGTCGTTTATAGCCGGCTATAAAAGTCCAGATGCTGTCGAGTCTACCCGGGTATACAGATCAAAATTGCGCAGCCAGTCTATCCGCGCGCGGCTTAGCCCTTGGCTTCCTTGTCGAGCGCGATCCCCAGGCGCTGCATCTTCTCGTAGAGCGTGTTGCGCCCGATGCCCAGATAGCGTGCAGCCTCTGAGCGCGAGTTCTTACACTTACGCAGAGCATGAAGAATGATGCGACGCTCCTCGACCTCCAGGTGTTGCTGGAGAGAGAGGATGGGAGGCGGCTTTTTGCCTCGCGACTCTCGTAGGGAATGCGGGAGGTGCTGCACGCGCACGCATCCCCGCTCCCTGGCGCGGGCCGCGCCCGCACGGACCGCAGACTGCAGCTCCCGCACATTCCCCGGCCACGGGTAGCGCTCGAAGAGTCTGCGCGCCTGCTTATCCATCCAGAATTCGATCCCGTACTCTTCAGATTGCTCCTCGAGGAAGAGATCGGTGAGCGGTGCGATGTCCTCAGTGCGTTCGCGCAGGGGTGGGACCCT
This sequence comes from Candidatus Krumholzibacteriota bacterium, assembly GCA_963806035.1. Classification (GTDB taxonomy): domain Bacteria; phylum Krumholzibacteriota; class Krumholzibacteriia; order JAJRXK01; family JAJRXK01; genus JAOZPE01. The sequence goes on from CAWDWO010000013.1 coordinate 30,283, forward strand.
CACTTCAAAGGCATTGATTCGATACCAGAGATCTTCTCTGAAGCTTTTCTCCTCGACCTGGCGCCTGAGGTCACAATTCGTGGCAGCCAAAATCCTTATGTCTGCCGTGTACTCCACGACATCACCCACCCGACGATACGTTCCCTCCTGCAAGAGGCGAAGTAGCTTCGCTTGCATCGCCATCGGAAGTTCGCCGATCTCGTCCAAGAACAGGGTCCCCGAGGTGGCAGCCGCGACCACGCCCGCCGTGTCACGATCGGCGCCAGTGAATGCACCCTTCTTGTGTCCGAAGAGTTCGCGTTCGAAAAGTGACTCCGGCAGAGCCGCGCAATTCACGGCCACGAATGGGCCGTCGGCGAAGCCGCTGTGCTCGTGGATGTAGCGCGCAACGACTTCCTTGCCCACTCCGGTTGCTCCCATGATGACTGCGGGGGAGGTCGAGTGAGCAATGAGCTGACACTCCGTGAGAATTGCTTTCATGCGAGGGGATTCTGCGACAAGCGTACCTTCCTTACGCACTGTTCGATTCTTCTCCTCTGTGCGTTGGGAGGCGTGAGCGCGGAGACGGGCAAGATCACGGGCTTCGCGCGCATCGTTTGCCAGTGCCGAAAGCTCGAGGCGTGAAAAAATGGCAAGCGCTTCTTCGGCTGCATCCGTCGCCGGATCTGGCTCCAAGACAGCGGCGAGCTGTATCAGGGTCTTCCCGAGTTCTAGAGGATTATTACGGCGCCGCAACTCGGAAGCAGCCTCATTGAGAAGCGGGATTGCCTCTTCGGGACGCGCAAGCTGCGACAAGGCAGTGGCCTTGACGCGGAGAATCTGGCCACGCTCGCGTGGATTTCCGCATGCCTGGACTACTTCGAGCGCATCATTGGCGAGATCTAGAGCGATCCGGGGATTCTGCATGGCAAGATGAACCTCTGCCTCTTGCCAATACACTTCAGCGAGTTCGTAAGTCGTCGTTCCTGAGGCCCCGAGACACTTCTTTGCTTCATCGAAGGATGCCAGGGCGGCCATGTAGTCAAGGCGCTGGGTCTGGGCAATACCGCGGTATTCGTGCCACGTGGCGGCGGCTGTGGCATCCATGTCTGGTACGTTATTTTGGGTCTCTTCAAGTACCTTGGAGGCAGCATTAACATCTCCGAGCAGTAGCTCAAGTCTCGCAAGTGCTATGAGTGTTTTTAGGCTGTAAGGAGTCACGCTGTTCTCAAGTCCAGCGTGGAGTTCCCGAGCATGAGTCAGGAGGGCTCGGGCTCTTGAGAACTTAGCTTGGTGATAACAGAAAATCCCGAGCTGACGGAGAGCTGCCGTGGCGGTTCTGTGATTCCCCAAACCAGCCGCGAGTCTCAGAGAGTTGGTAGCCAGGGCCTCTGCGTATCCCGCGTGCCCTAGTCCCCATTGTATCTCGGCCCGAGCCTGAAGCGCATGGGCGAGGAGCAAATGCTCTGACTGGAGGCGAAAGAGACCACAGGCAAGATCGATTTGATCCTCGGCTTGAATTAGATCGCCTGAGCGCGAAAACAACTTGTACCCCTCAAAGTACATGAGTTCCGCCAGAACTAGTTGGGAATCTCCTGGGTTACAGATTCGCCGAGCATAATTTGCAGCAGCTTGTGATTTCTGTCTGCCACCGCCCATGAGTTCGGACCATGCCAGCTTGATCTGAATACGCGCGCGAGCTTCTGCATCGAGGGATTTTGCTGGCCCCGCAATAAACTCGAGTAATTTGCTTCGGTTTCCTGTTACATGAAGTGCGAGGGCGTAATGCACGCCCATCTCGTTGCGAAGTTCAGACTCAATGCTGTCCCACTCACGCATAGCCTGCTCTGCAAAATCTATAGCAGTATCGAAGCGACCGGCCGCGGTGAGTGGCACGACGAGAGAAGCAGCCTCCTGGGGCGAGGTTGAGCGCGTGGATTCTTCAAGCCTGGAAGAGAGTGCTCGTGACGTCTTCTCCAGTTGTCGGACGGTGCGCTCGAGGTCGGCGTTCATCTAGCGCTCCATTCCATGAAGGTGAATCAGAACAGACAGCTCTCGTAGAAGGTGAAGCCACCATGATGCACCTGATTGCTGGGGTCTTGCGAGTCTGGAGTTTTCCGTTGGGGCTCCAGTAATCGCAACCGGGGCAGATGTCTTCACGAAAATCGGCGAAGTGGAAGTGTCAGTGCTACCCACCAGTAGTTCGCCACCACCAGGATCCCCACTGCTCGAACTACCCGAACTTGCCTCGATGTCTCCTTGTAACTGGCCCGACTCGTAGATGATCTTGGCCTGGCTTACGGACGGAATCGTGTAGAGAAAAACGCCACAAAGGAGAAGAAAACTCACGAATATGCGAAACCAGTAGCTGCGAATGGTCATCTTCACCGTTGAACGGGAAGAATTCATCGGTGCCTCCTAGACTTATATCGATACAACGCTAAGCACTGCAACCGACGTACGTCGCGTGCTAACTGGTCGTTGTGGCCAGACTATGGCCTTTTTGGGAGGGGTCTCGGCTGGGGACGAGCCATGACCGAGGGTGTCAACCACGATTAGACACTATGCGGCGCGTCGATGTCAAGGGGACCGGGGAATTCACTCGCGCGCATCAAATCACACCAAATGATTCTGCGGAGTGACAGATACAATTCTCAAATTGAAAGCTCGAGAACTCAAATCCTTGAGTATTACTCCAACTCCACCACATGAAAGGTCGACAGTTGGCTCCCGGGAAGACTCACATAGGACTGAGCGGCGTACCAGAACTTGGCTCCATCGAAAGCGAGGCCTTCGGGAAACGGCCCATTGACTTCGTCAGGCAGGTGGTACACGGCCACCGTCTTCCCCGTGCGGTCGATCTGGTAGAGGTTGCTCAGGAACCACCCCACGCTCCAGAAATAGGTGCCGTCGTATTCGAGGCAGATGAGATCGCAAACAGAGATCGGAACTGTCTCGACCACGCTCCCCGAAGCATCCAGACGATACAGCGCTTCGCTGCCCGGCCCGAGGTTCCACACCGAACTGCCGTCGTAGCTGAGTCCCGAGGAGCGCATGGGAATCCCAACCCTCTGCGTGATCGTCCCATCAGGCGTGAAGCGAATGAGGTCGGCCTCGTTGCGCGTACCCGTTCCGTCGGTAATGGAGGTCGGCAGCGTGCCCCACAACTCGCTGCTACTTGCAGCGAGATCATGGCTCGTCCAGAAGGCATCGTTTTCCAGCAGCACCAAGACGGTGTCATCGAAGGCGTCTGCGGTGAGCGGCATCGTGAAATAGCCATATCCCAGAGTGCTGATCCACAGATGATCACCCATGACCGCCAGGCCCTTGATGTCGTTGGGAACTTCTCGATTGGAATCGAGGGCGAGTTCGCCGAGCTGTTGCTTCTCCGCATGCATCGACGGCCTCGAGTCCAGCGGTTGGAAGACTGAATGTGCCGTTGAAGCTCGTCGAAGCACCGGACACCTCTCCCGCCAATGCAAAAGTGAAGAGGTAGGGATGGGAATCGTAATCGAGCGCCAGGTGCAAGCTGTCACCATCGCTCGTGCCACTGAGATCGAAGAAGTGCCAGCTATCATTCCCTCCTCGATCGCGCAGTACGATTTGACCCTTCACCACGCTTCCGGTGCGCGTGAGGTCCAGTAGCAGCCCTCCGTTCTGCGTGTGATCGAGGCTCTCGTAAGTGCCCTGCCAGAACTCGGCCGTGGTTGGGTAGCTGAAGTTCTCGGGTCCGGTGCCGTCGTCGTCGCACCCGAACTGTAGCAGGCTGAAAATGAGAATCAGTGGTAGGGGAGAAAATTTGAAACTGCGGTCGGCAAATGACATGGCGCATCCTTCGTGTCGAGGAAGCGTCGACCAGGGACTCGATTCTAGCGAAAATCCCGCGCGGCAAGCAAGCCGACAGTTCAGAGCCAGCTTATGGCCCAGGAATCGGCCAATCCTTGCTGGAAGACCAGCAGAACCCCTATCATTGCGTACACACGCGGCAGCCGTCCTTCATCCTAGATTTTGGGAGAGCCCATGCGATGCCCCCCCAAGCTGCTTTCGATCCTGACGGCCGCCCTCTTCGGCTCGCTCTTCGCTGCGAGTTGTTCCAACGACTCCACGACGACTCCTCCCACACCCGAGTTCAACAGCCCCTGGGTCGAGGTCGCGCTTCCCGATACACTTCCCAAGAGCGTATTGATGGGCATCGCCTTTTCGGGAACGCGCGGACTCGCGTTGGGTGCGCAGGGAAGCTCTCAGGGATACGTGCTCGAATTCAACGGGACGAGTTGGCAGCCGCAGCAACTTCCCACCGAGGTGAACGATTTTCCTCTGGCCGTGGCCATGGACTCCGCGGGCAAAGGTGTGGTCGTCGGCGCCCGCTCCGACGGAGGAGGTTCTCCCGTGGTCTTCGCGGAGCGCCCCGATTGGACTCGCGTGGATCTGCCGATGGTCTTCGGTGGACTGCAGTGCGTCGCCGTCGACGCCTCCGGCACTTTCGTGGCCGCCGGACCGGGAAACTCCAATGTGCTCGCACTCAGTGGAACGGCGACTGGTACTTGGACGCAACTCTCAATCCCTCTTCCTGGTGATCCCCAGGAGAAGGCCCTGGTGGATCTCGCGTATCGCGATGGCAGCTGGGCAGCTTGTGGATTCGACGACGGTGGTCAGGGCGATGAAAGCTCTCCCTTCTCCGTCGTACTGTTGAACCAAGGAACTGGCTGGGATCTGTTGAGTGGTCCCGGCTGCGGCGGCTGCGGCAGCCGCGAATACCGCGCGGTGGCCCTCAGCGCACAGGAGGGCCTTCTCCTGGGAGGCGCCATCACCGATTTCTCCGCCGGGGCCGACGATGAATACACCGCGTTCCTCGCGCTCTACGATCCCGGCCGCGAGAGCTGGAAGGAAATCGACCTTCCCGCCCCGGGCGTGCTGGATCGAGTCAACGACATCCTGGTGACGTCCACGGGCGATGTGTATCTGGCCTGTGGGCTGGCCCACCAGTCCTTGATCCATCACGAGCCGACGGGCAAGACCTCCGTCGAATGGAGCAGCAGCGAGGAGTCGATCACGAGCCTGGCCGAGGACGCCTTGGGAAACGTCTACGCGGTCGGCGTGCACAATGAAAGAGTCGTGGGCGACCCGCCCGGCACCTATCGCATCGGCCCCCCGTTCATGCTGCAACGGCCGGCCGAACTCTGATCTGGAGGTAGTTCATGCGCATGCCCAGCAAATTCACCACCGTGCTCCTCGCAATTCTCTTGTCTCGTTCTTTCAACTCGCCTGCTCCGATGGTCCGACCGATCCTCCGCCCGCGAGCAGTCCATGGAAAGAGTTCGCTCTTCCCGACACCCTTCGTGCCAGTACCCTCACGGGTATCGCCGCCTCGGACGACCGTGTGCTCGTGCTGGGCGCCACCGGAACGAGCGGCACGAAGCCAGACTACCTGCTCGAGTCCGACATTTCCCACTGGACCGCGCACACGCTCCCGGTCGACTCGAACGACTTCCTCTTCGGCGTGGCCATGGATGCCGCGGGCAAGGGAGTCATCGTCGGCGCCAACGCTTCCGGCGGCGGTTCGCCCGTCGTCATGGCGGAACGTCCCGGGTGGACGCGGGTGACTCTCCCCGTGACGAGCCACGACCTGCGCGCGGTGGCGGTCGACCCAAGCTCGGGCACCTTCTTAGCCACCGGGTCGACTGGTTCGAACCTGCTCGTGCTCTCCGGAACGGCCGATGGTAGTTGGACGACAGTTCCGATCCCGTCGCTCGGCGATCCCCAAGACAAGAGCCTGGTTGATGTGGCGTATGGCTCGGGAACCTGGGTCGCCTGCGGATTCGACGACGGTGCCGACGGTACGGAAGATTCTCCCTTCTCCCTGGTGCTCATGGACGATGGCAGCGGTTGGACGCTGCTCAAAGGCATCGGATGCGGTGCCTGTGGATCTCGCAAGTACAACGCAGTCGCCGTCAACCAGGCCGGTGCCATTCTGCTGGGAGGGGCGATCACCGACAATTCCGCCGGCGCTGCCGACGAGTTGGTGGCCTTTCTCTCGCAGTACGACCCCGTGCACGATGAGTGGAGCGAGATCGACCTGCCCGAGGCGGGTGCCCTCGACCAGGTCAATGACATCCTGGTGGCCGAGAGCGGCGACATCTATCTGGCCTGCGGGGAGTCCTCGGCGGCGCTGGTCCGGATCGCCGCGGCGGGCGGAGCCGCCATCGAGTGGCATAGCAGCGAGGTGATCCTGCAGGCCCTCGCCGAAAGTTGGAGGGGGGACATCTTCGCGGTGGGTTCCAGGGGACCCACCAACGTGTTTCCGCGTGACCCGTACATGCTCTGGCGACCGATCCAGCTCAGCTACTGATGGGGGACTCAGCTGGGTGAAAATGAAAACCGAAGCCAAGGAAAACGTAAAAGTGAACGGAAATTTCACGAACACCCGTTCACTTTGCGGGTAAGTCCTTCGTGAACGGACGTCCTGCCTGTTCTTGCCCGCCGAATCGCTGGAATTTTAGCGTCATGGGGTAGCATTATTCTTGCGCACGTGCAACTTCCCCCGACTGGGTCCGACTCGGGAGCCGTTGGATCCGCCGTCATCGGGAAATCGTGCAATTGGGGCCCCTCGGCGGGAGTTTCGCGACTTCTGCCGAGGGGTGTTTTTTTGCAGGGAACTTGATGAGCGAGTCAGCGTGGCCGGAGACGCGGGCCCGGCCGAGAATTGGGTCGAGCACCTGACGGAGAGCCCAACTCAGTGCTGGCTGACGAGCTGCGGGACGACTTTGCCCATGATCTCGTCGAAGCGCGGCCCGCGCACCACTTGGATTTGTTTCTCCAACTCTCGCTCCATGCTCGCGAAGTCGAGTCCGATCTTCTTCCAGGCAAAATCGTCGTGATCCGCGACCGAGAGACCGTGGCCCGGGTTGATCTCGCAGCCGTGGTAGAGGTGCGCGAAGTAGGCGCGCTCGCTTTCGTGCCCTCCGCCGTACACCAGCACGTTCAGGAGGCCATTTTCAGGTGACCAGTCGCGATCCCGGATGGGGCGTGCTCCCAGCCGCGGATCCTCGAAGTACTTTTCCAAAGGACGGACCGCCGGCAGTAACACCCGGAACAGCGCACCCTCTCCCTTTTCGTTCCACATGCAAGTCGACGCTGCTCCAGTTTCCATGTCGGGCAGAAGCACGGTGAGGTCGGGCCGGTTGAGCGCGTTGTCGGTCCCCGCGCAGATGATTTCGGGTTTTCCGTCTTCGGAGAGGTCGGCGAGATATGGTTGATACATGTGTCCCGGATGGGCGTAGTGGGACAGGGGGGTTCCGCTTTCACGGTCGACGATCAACAAAAAGCAGGGGCTGTAGAGTTGTTGGTAGCAGATCGCCAAACGCGAACCCAAAGTCAGCTTTCCCGAGCGCCAGGTCACCGAGCTGACGCCCCAACTCTGATCGTAGACCGTCGTGTCGAGCGTGGTGTGCGTGTGGATCTCCGCGCGTGGAGGATGCCAGTCGAGTTTCCACACGAAGGAATCAGCCTGGGCATCCCACAGCCAGACCCTTCCTCCCTGACTGCCCCCGCGCCGGCTCGTCATGAGGAGTTGGGGGTCGTTCTTCTTGGGCCCCGGCAGCAACATGAGGTATCCCAGCGAAGCTCCCAATTGCGGAAGGCGAAGCGACGGCACGAGTTGTCTCAGGGGGGGATTTCCTTCCTGCGAGGTCTCGTCCATGAGCAGGGGAACGCCGATGTAGCGCGCTTCGACGCGGCGCAGCTGCGTGTTCAGGTCCAGGGCCGCAGATGCAGGCTGCGAAGACTGACGAAGCTTCTGGAGCTGGGGAAGGCTCCAGATCGCCAGGGCCAGGAGAATGACGAAGCCGCCGGCGTAGGCCGCGCGCTTCAGCATTTGTTTGCGCCGGTGGAAGGGAAGATCGAGCTGGGGAAGATCGGGGAGGGATTCGCTCTGCGCCCAGCTGAGGATGAGCCGATAGGCCTCGTGCTGCCGGTTCTTGAGCGTGCGCTCGGAAAGACGCACCAGGCCCATTTCCTTGCGTTGGGCGGAGATGACGTCCCAGGTGTCGCCCTCCAGCACGTGCCGTTTCAAAAGAGTGATGGGCGAGACATCGTCCACCGCGGCGGGATGACGCGCCTCGAGTTCCTCGACCGCGATCTCCAGTGCGTTGCGGCAAATCTGCCGCACGAACTCGGGCTGGGCGGGATCGAGCTGATCCAAGCCGAGATTGCGGAAGCGCGGATAGGCGCCCCAGTCGAATTCGAGCACGATCTCATAACTACGCCGGTTGAAGCGGCGCACGAGTTCGCACATCTGGCTCATTGCAGCCTGGGGCAGCAACGGACTCGCCTCGTTCCCGTCTCCCGAGAAACCGGGCATACGCTCACGCCTTCCTCGCCGCGCTGGTCCCTTCGCGACGGCCGATGGACTTGCAAGAGCATTGACTGTGAGGTTTCCTGGGAGCTTGCCTCTCATTCTAAAGGTCGAGGGGCGGACTACAAGGGAAAGATGAGGATCAACCGCGAGACTGCGCGGCTCAGGGCGCCTTTTGCCGGCTATTGCTGGTTGCTCAAAAAGACCGAACCGGCCACCACCAGGTTCAGATTGATGTCCTGGACCCAGAAACTCAGCATGGGCTGGTTCAGGGGATTGCCCACCAGGCGCGGAGGATCGCCCCTCGCTGGACCACGTCCCTCTTGCGCGGGAAACAGCGCCATGCGCCGCGGAATGGCGTCCTCGCGGTCGCCAGTGGCGAAGGCGCGCAGCAACTCCAGGGGCCACACCCGCGCGGGATCCGGATCCTTGTCCAGCGGGAGCAAAAAGAGCGCATCGCGCCAGCGCTCGTGCACCAGCGCGGCCGGATCGGCCCGAACCAGCGCATAACGCAGGGTATAGAGGCCCAGTTTCACGGCTTGATCGCGGTAGTCGTACCAGGATGCGCACACCTCCACCACCCCGGCCAAAGCCCCCTCGGCAATCTCGCCGTACGCCACGTCGCTGAATGCCTGCGGACTTTGCGCCTTTTTTAGTTCTCGTACGGACCAGATGCGCAGCACGTCTTCGCCCAGGCTGCGCACGACCATGCAGCCTGGTCGCAAGGCGGCCTTGAGTTGCGCTGGGCACGCCGGCGGGGGAGGCGTGTCGCGCAGCTCTACCCCGGTGACCAGGGTGTGCGCTTCACTCGCGGTGAAGCAGCCCGCGAGGCATGCGAACAGGACCCAGAGAAGGCTCGAGCGAAGGGGATTGCGCATGTTTCGCCGCCGGTGCTGCTGGAGGGTGGACGCGATGAGAGCATTGCCGTGCGCGCGGTTCAAGTGGCGATTGCCAGGGCAGGGGCATTCGTGTCACTCTGGGTCGTTCTCGAACGATGGCTCATCGGCCGAGGACTGCGTTCTTTTTCTCCCGAGCAAGGCAATTGACGCATGGTTTCCATTCCGCTCCTGTATTTTCTCGTCTCCGTCTCCGGTGCGAGCGTGCTCTGCCTGGAAATTCTCGGCACTCGCATCCTGGGTCCCTTCTTCGGGGTCTCCCTGTACCTCTGGTCGGCTCTGATCACGGTCACCCTGGCCGCCCTCAGTCTGGGCTACGCACTGGGCGGGCGCTACGCCGACCGCGGCCCGAAGCTCTCCCGCATGGCCGGGCTCTTGGCCCTGGCGGGACTCTGGGTCCTCCTCGTTCCCTGGCTCAAGCATCCAATCCTGCGAGTCACGGGGCCTCTGGATCTGCGCGCGGCGGTGCTGGGGTCGGCCGTGGTCCTCTTCGCGCCACCCTTGGTTCTCTTGGGGATGGTCACGCCCTATGCTCTGCGACTCAAGGCGCGTTCGGTGGAGCGCGTCGGTCGGGACGCCGGCAATCTCTACGCGGTTTCCACCATCGCCAGCGTGATCAGCGCGCTGGCCACGGGATTCTGGCTCATTCCGTACCTGGGCGTGCTGCGTCTCACCCTGCTGGTAGCAGTGATTCTCCTCTTGAGCGCCTCCTACGCATTTTGGCGGGCGCGCAAGGAGGGCGCGCGCGCGGACGCCGTGCTCGCCGCCGCGCTCTCCCTGCTCGCGGCCCTGGGGGGAGGAGCGAGCTTGACCCACGCTCGCGCTCTTCCGCCGGGTCTGCTCTGGCTGCACGACTCTCCCTACTCGGAAATCCGCGTCCTGGACCGTCCGGATGGGACCTATCTCCTGCTCGACGGCGGGGTGCACACCATTGCCGGCTTTGGCATGGGGGAGAGCCACCACCGTTACGTTCCGGTATTGGAATCCTGCGAACTCATGCACCCCACGCCGGGGCGCATGCTTCTCTTGGGACTCGGAGGCGGCGTGGTCGTCCAGGCCTATCATCAGGCGGGATGGAAGATCGAGGCGGTGGAGATCGATCCGAGCGTGGTCGAGGCGGCGCGCCAGTACTTCGGGCTGCGCCCGCAGGACGCCACCATCGTCGTCGATGACGCGCGCCACTTCTTGCGCGAGAGCAACGAAAAGTGGGATCTCATCCTGGTGGATGCCTTCGGTTCGTCCTCCATTCCCTTCCACCTGGTGAGCAAGGAGTTTTTCGCGCTGGCCAAGGAACATCTCACTTCCCAAGGCATCCTGGCCATGAACGTCGAATGCCGGCAGTGGTACGACCCTCTGGTCGCCTCGGTGGGGATGACCATGGAGCAGGAATTTCCCAAGGTCTGGGCGCTGCCCACTCAGGAGCCACCCAACACCCTGGGGAACGTGGTGCTGTTGGGCCTAGCGGATCCGGACTTCGAACTTCCCGAGGACAAACTCCCGCGGCCGCTCGACTTCGTCAACGACGACTACGAGCACTGGCGCGTGGTGCAGATGAATCATGCCTGGGACAATCGCTTCGATCCCGCTGAGCTCAACAACGGTCAGATCTTGAGCGACGACCGCAATCCGGTGGATCTGTGGTCGAATGCGGTCAACCGCGCGGCGCGCGTGGAGTTGAGGAAGTTTTTTGGAGATTCTCCCCTGCTGCGCTGATCAGGGGCATGCCACAGCGCCGGGAGAGCTCGGCTCAGTGCATGGGCTTGACCTCGCCGGTCTCCTCGACCTCCACCGTCCACCCCTCCAGCTGCTTGGGGATGCGCTCTTCCACCTCCGGGGTGGCCGCAACCACGCCCACTTTGATACAGGCCTCGCCCTCGGTGTCGACCCCCGCGTAAATCATGGTGACGCCGGGAATGGCCAGGATTTCCTGATCGTGATCCGCCAGGACCTCGTTGATGGGACGCCGCTGGCTCATCTTGACCTCCTGCCCTGGGTTGGAGCCTCGGCTCGCATCCTTCGATTGGCAGGCGCCCAGCAGGAGGGCGAGCGCGAACAGGACCAAGATCCACGGAATCGCGGCCCGTGCGCGCGCGGTTCGTGCCAAAGAGTTCATCGACGACCTCCTGGATGCGAGCCTCTCCGGGATAGAATAGCAGAACGCCTGCCCCGGGGGGACAGGCGTTCATGCCTTTGGGAGCCACGCTGGGCGTGGCGCGTATCATTCGACCTGGTTCTAGTTGCCGACCATCGTCGCGTTCAAGAAGCCTAGCACATCGTCGATGGGGTTGGCAATCGCCGCCGAACGGCTACCCGCGAACAGCAAACCCACCGCGCGCGGATTGTTGCTGACGTCTTCGACCATGAGAGAGCCGCTGTCCCCGCTGTCGAGGAAGCTCGAGTGCTTCTGGCCGACCACGATTTGGCCGGTGTAGGTCTTGGTGAAGGCCGTACCGCCGGCGCACTCGTTCTCGTAGCTGATGCTCACGCTGGCGTTGAGACCGCTCACCGTGGAGCGCGAGAGACCGGTCGTGCGGCCGCTCTTCTTGACGTTCTGACCCACGAAGGCGGCCACGGTCTGGCTGCTCAGGGTCCCGATCTCGAGGATCGAACCGTCGCTCTTGACCATGCCCGGAATGACCTGCGCCACCGCGCAGTCCACGTTGTTGTTGGGCAAGGAGTGCTTGAGCGAGAGCGTGGCGACCGCCTGCGCGCTTGCGGCGCTGCAGTTCACGTCGATTAGACCCGGCTGGATGATGGGATCGCCATTTTGGGCGGTACGGTTGTTACCGCCGCTGACGATGTCCGCCTCAAACACGTGCCAGTTGGAAAGCACGTACTGGCTGCCACCGATCTGGATCAAGGAGCCGAGGGTACCGCCGCAGCAGTAACCGTTGGCCAGGTCATAGGACCAGCCACCAGAAGTGCCGAGCTCGATGGGAGGAGTCTGGATGGCCGTGTGGCTCACACCGCCACCGCCGCCACCGTGTCCGCCACCGCCACCGCCGCCGCCCGGAGGGCCTTTCATGGCGACGAGATGACCCACCACCATCTGCTGCACTTTCAAACCCTGAATGCGGGCCGGGAAAGTGGTGGAGGGTACCGCAGTCTCAGTGAGCACGAGGAGCACCGGTGCGCCGTTGTCGTCGACACCCGTCGCGGTTCCCACGACTCTGTCGGTCGCCATGAGCACCGGCGTGTTCTTGAGCTGAATGTCCATCGCCGACTGCATGGCGGGGTTGGTCCGGCCGTACAGCTGAGAAAGTTCAGCCTGGTTCTGGTTTTGCGGTCCGGTGAGATTGCTCGAGTCGTTCGAGCAGCCCACCCAGGCCAAGGAAATGATGAGCAGAACAGCGAGAATTCCGCTCATCCTGCGACGGTTCATCTGCATGGAGTCATCCTCCTCCAGTGGCGAGAGAAATTGTTCTGAAGGAATACGAGACTCCGATTAGATCACTTGTTCGAATTCGCTGTCAAGGGCTCGACTGCGGCTAAACGGGCTCCGACAATGATTTTATAGAGGACCCGAATCTTTTCCTTTCCGTTCTCCGTGCTTGGAGGCACTCTTGTGGACGTGGCGTGAGGGGGTACGGTCGATTGACTCCTCACGCGAGGCAGACGAATCGGATTGTTGGAAAACCCTCGGCGCTAAGGGCATTAGGTCATGAATCGTTGGCACGGTCTCGTACTTTCCCTCCTCCTTGCAATTCTCTGCTTGGCGCCCGCGGCTTCGGCTCAAGTAGAAGGTCCTCATCTCGGGTTTTCGGCCCAGGGCGGGGGCAATTTCTGGACGGGAGGGAAGCCGCTGGAGAACGATCTCATCTACGGCGGCCGCCTGGCGCTGATGCCCTGGTCGCGAGTGGGGGTCGAGGGCACAATCGAATTGCACCCGACCCAGCGCGCGGGAGGCAACGACTTCCGGGTGACGCATCTGAGCGCGGACGCCATCGTCGAAATTCTGCCCTTTCACCGTCTCAATCCTTATCTCACCGCGGGGCTCACGCGACTTCATGTCGACGACCTGGGAGCGGGCGAGGAAAACTGGAACGGGTGGGAAATCGGGGGCGGTCTGCTCGTGGCTCTGGCGAACGCCGAAGGCAGGCAGGTCGACCTGAGATTGGACTTGCGGCGCGTGGTCAGCGAACGCAAGAACGCCGGACCCAACGACGACAACTTTCCCACCAATTGGATTGCCACCCTCGGCCTGCGCTTCGCCCTCGGCGCCAACCCCGCCGACGGCGATGCGGACGGAGTGCCCGACCGTAGCGATCGCTGCCCGGGAACTCCGCGCATGGCGTTGGTCGATCAGTACGGCTGCCCCACTGATGGCGACAACGACGGAGTCTTCGATGGTCTCGACCGCTGTCCGGACACGCCCCAGGGCGCGAAAGTGGACGAGGAAGGTTGTCCGATCGATAGCGACGGCGACGGCGTCTACGATCTCTTGGATCGTTGTCCCGACACTGCTCCTGGCGTGCCGGTGGACGAGATGGGATGCGCGCTGGACGCGGATCAGGATGGCGTGCCCGACGGCATCGATCGCTGTCCTGACACCAAAGAGGGCGAACAGGTCGACAAGTGGGGCTGCGAGGTGGACAACGACGGCGACGGCGTGCCCGATCGTATTGATCGCTGTCCGGGGACGCCGCCCAACATCGCGGTGGACGAGCGGGGCTGCCCCATTCCTCAGAGCGCGCGCGAAATACAGTTACTGGATACGGGCCTGTTGCGTTTGAACAACGTGCACTTCGAGAGCGCGAAAGCCGAGATCAAGCCCGAATCGTATCCCGCTCTGACCGACGTCGCGAAGATCCTGGTGAAGTGGCCCAGCTTGCGCATCGAAATCGGTGGCCATACCGATTCGCAGGGTTCGGCCGAATTCAACCAGAAGCTGAGCGAGGCGCGCGCGCAGGCGGTTTTCAACTGGCTGAACGAAAACTTCCCGCAGCTGCGCGCGGAGCAGTTCCTGATTCGCGGTTACGGTGAGAGCCAGAGCATCGCGGACAACTCGACGGCAGAGGGTCGCGCACTCAACCGTCGCGTGGAATTCAAGGTCCTCAATCGGGAGGTCTTGCGCCACGAGGTTCCGCTGAACCCGGAAGAGGGTTCGAAAATCGACCGTAAGAAGCCTTGATCGTGGAGAATTGAGCGCGACGGGAGTTTCTGAATTCCAAAAGGAGATCTGCCATGGCCGTTCAGATTTCGCGCGTCGATTATTACTATGCCAGCACCGAAGACAGACCGGGTGCGACCTATCAGATCTTGCACGCATTGGCGGAGGCCGGCGTGAACATGCTCGCGTTCAGCGCGATGCCGGTGGGACCGAGCCGAGCCCAGCTCACGCTCTTTCCCGCCGAGAGCGACGGACTTCTGCGCGTGGCTCCGCGATTGGGTCTGAGCCTCTCTCAGCCGCAGCGAGCGATTCTGGTGGAAGGTGAAGACGAGCTGGGCGCCTTGGGTGAAGTGCATCGCAAACTCTACGATGCCAAGGTGAACGTCTTCGCTTCCAGTGGAGTCACCGCGGGATCGGGGCGCTTCGGCTATCTGTTGTACGTGAGACCGGAAGACTACGAACGCGCAGCCAGCGTCCTCGGCATCTAGGATGAGCAGCTGAGGCAAGGCGCTGCCGGGCGATGCGAGTTCGCTTGCCAGTGTGTGTCAGAAGGAGGCGAGCGCCTCTTTCTCACTCGGGTAGATCCCGATGACTTTGTCAAAGCGCGTGGTCGCGAAGATGTGGGCGATGCGTTCGTTGGGTTGGCACATCTTGATCGTGCCTCCTTCATCGCGCATGGCGTGGTAGACGGCCACGATGAATCCCAGCCCCGTCGAGTTGATCCATCTGAGTTCGGAGAGATTCAAGAGGATGCGCCGAGCACCGGCGTCGATGGTTTTTTGCACGCCTCCCTTGAAGGTCGCGTCATCCGCCGGACCGCCCCGCAGTTCTCCCAAAAGGTCGAAGATGACGACGTCGCCTTCGTCGCGTTGCCGCATATCCATGGGATTCCCTCCCTGTAACCAATTTCTTCTTCGAACAGAATAATAGTCCGCGCTAGTGCCCCAAGCCAAGCTCGCTCGACTTGCGCTCCCAGAGCTGGAAAGTGAACGCGGGGCCGCCTTCGCTCTCGGCCTCGTGAGCTTCCTCCCACGCGAGTTGCCACTCTCGCTCGGGCAGATCGGGGAAGCTCGCGTCTCCCTCGACTACGCAATGCACGCGTGTGAGATGCACTTTCCCTACCTGGGGAAGAGCCAGGCGGTAGATCTGAGCTCCCCCGACCACGAAAACCTCCTCCTCCTCGGCCGCCTCGCAGTGGGCCACCGCCTCCTCCCAGCTGTTTGCCACGCGGACGCCTTCGATGCTCAGATTCCGGTCGCGAGTGAGCACCACGGTTCTTCGCCCCGGCAGGGGGCGCCCCACCGAATCGTAGGTCGCCCGGCCCATGAGCAGGCAGTGCCCCATCGTGATCCGTTTGAAGCGCTTGAGGTCCGAGGAGAGGTGCCAGGGCAGCTCGCCGGCGTTTCCGATGATTCCGTTTTCGCTGACTGCCACGACGATGGTGAATTTCATATCGAGACCGGAGCCGGGATGTGTGGATGCGGCTGGTATCCCTCGAGCTGGAAATCCTCGTAGATGAAGTCGCCGAGTTCGGCCCGGGCCGGGTTCAGCTTCATGCGCGGCAGGGCCCGGGGCTCCCGTTCCAATTGTAGGCGAGCCTGATCGAAGTGATTCGCGTAGAGGTGCACGTCGCCAAAAGTGTGGATGAACTCTCCGGGCTGAAGGCCCGTGACCTGCGCCACCATCAGCGTGAGTAAGGCGTAACTGGCGATGTTGAAGGGCACCCCCAAGAAGACGTCAGCGCTGCGCTGATAGAGCTGGCAGGAGAGCTTGCCTTGGGCCACGTAGAACTGGAAGAGGCAGTGACAGGGGGGCAGGGCCATCTGTTCGATCTGGCCCACGTTCCAGGCGCAGACCAGATGCCGGCGGCTGTCGGGATTTTCTCTGAGCCCCTGCAAGAGCCGGGCGATCTGATCGACGTGCCGCCCGTCCGGAGTGGGCCAGCTGCGCCACTGGTAGCCGTAGATGGGCCCGAGCTCGCCCTTTTCATCGGCCCACTCGTCCCAGATCCGCACCCGATTCGCGCGCAGATAGGCCAGGTTGGTATCGCCGCGCAGAAACCACAGCAGCTCGTGAATGATGCTGCGCAGATGCAGCTTCTTGGTCGTCAGGAGAGGGAAGCCCTCCGCCAGATCAAAGCGCATCTGATGGCCGAAGAGCGATCGGGTTCCCGTGCCGGTCCGATCGGGCTTGTCCGTGCCTTCGTCGAGGATTTTCCGCAGCAATTCGAGATAGAGACGCACCGAGACTCTCGCAGAAAAGAGGGAGGAACTGGGGCCTTTGGCCTCGCCGGGCCCATGGTACGCGGAATTGGCGGTGACGGGCAAGCCGGCGATTGACGCTCGCCGGCAGCGGGCGTAGGCTTCGTTTTTGAACCACCCGGCTCTGTCCCGGGAGATCTCCAGCTCCGTCAAGGAGGACCATTCGATGGCCCACATCGTCACCGCTCGTTGCATAGACTGCCGCTACACCGACTGTGTCGAAGCTTGTCCGGTCGATTGTTTTTGGGAGATTCAGGATCCTCACATGCTGGTGATCGACCCCGATACGTGTATCGACTGTACTCTCTGCGTCGAGGAGTGCCCGATCCGGGCGATCTGGCCCGAGGACGATCTTCCCGAGGAATACGCGGAATGGACGGACAAGAACCGCGACCTTTTCGAGGGTGGAACGAACATCACCGAAATGAGTGGTCCGCTCGATGGCGCCAAGACTCTCGAGCAGATTCACGAGGAGGAAGAGGCGAAGGGCTGGGATATCGCCGACCCGGCCTGAGGACCTCTCCGGGGTCGCCTCGCAGCTGATACCTTCGGGCTCAGTCCCGCAGCGGAAAGTCGCGCAGAGTGCCGCGCAGGGGATCGCCCACGCGCAGGCGGTGGTTGTTCGTGTCGCAGATGAGCAGCTCCTCGCCCCAGGAGTCCATCCCCTGCGGCTCGTGCAGCTCGCTCGCGTCGCCACTCCCCAAGAGCGTCTTCACCGCGAGGCTCTCCAGCTCGATGGCCTTGATCTTGTTGTTGAAAGTATCCGCCAGGTAGACCCATGGCTGCTTCTGGTCGAAGCCGACGCAGACATCCATGGGGTGCTGGAGACGCGCCTGAAGCCCGGTCCCGTCCCGGTCGCCAAAATCGAAAAGACCCTGGCCGGTGAGGGTCTCCACCTTCTGGCTCTCCAGATCGATGGCGCGAATGCTGGAGTCTTCGCTGTCGGCGACGAAGAGGTAGCGCCCCATGAGGGCCAGGCCGCTGGGCTGGGCGAAGGAGGCCTCGCGCAGCGGGCCGTCGCGGTGATCCTCCATTCCGTTGCCGGCGAAGGGACCGAAGATCTCCCGTTCAGGATCGAAGAGCCAGATCTGATGGCTCCCCGCCATGGCCACCAGGGCAATTCCATCGCTCGTGCAGACATCCCAGGGAGAACGTAAGGCCATCTCGCCGGGCGCGGGGGAGACCCCGAGCGGCTCGCCGAGCCACAGCTTGCCCGATCCGGCCACGGCGCTGATTTCGCCCGAACTCAGCTCCACCCCCTTGAGCATGTGGTGGCCGGCATCGGCCACCAGGAGTTGATCCCCGAGCACGGCCATGCCTTTGGGCGCCAAAAATCGCAGAGGGCCGCTTTCGCCGAAGGCGCGCAGAACCTGCCCCTGTAGGGTGGCCTGCAGCACGCGGCGATGGCCGGTATCGGCGATGTAGATGTGGTCCTCGTGGACCAACACCTTGCTGGGGAAGCGCAGGATACCGGGCGTCGAAGACGCTGGCGCCGCGTCTCGCGGCGCGCCTTTCGCCCGCGCGGCTCCGGGGGAGCGGGCAGCGGCCGGTTCGGCTTCGGCTTCAACCATGGCTGGCCGCGGCCGGTAGGGTGCGCCGGCCAGGGACCCGTCCTTCTCTCCCTCGGCCAAAAGTGCTTCGATCTTGGCCGCGAGTTCATCGACGCCGATTTCGCCGGGGAGGGTTTCACGCAGGCGTCCCTTGCTGTCGATCAAGGCGAGGGTGGGCCATCCCTTCACGCCGTACGCCCGCCACAGCTGGTGCTCGTTGTCGACCATCACGGGATTTCGGATCTCGTGTCGGGCGATCGCGGCGCGCAGGTTCTCGAGCTCGCGTTCGGCGTCGAACTTGGCGGAATGCACGCCCACCACCGACAGCGCTTGCTGCGCATAGCGCTGCTGCATCGCGTGCAGCACCGGCAGCATGTGCATGCAGTTGACGCAGCAATACGTCCAGAAATCCAGAATCACGACCTGTCCGCGCAATTCTTCGTCCAGGCGCAGCGCGTGCTCCGTGTTGAGCCAAGCCGCCGGGCTCGGAAAGGGGGGTGCGGATTCAAAATCCTTCGCCATGCTCATCCTCTGCTTTGATTCTCTACTCGGTCTGGCGCTCGCGTTTCCAATTCGGTATCCTGGGCCTTCCAAGCGATCTGCTATTCATCCTCGTGACCCAGCGGAGGTTCTCAACTATGTCCAAGGGCGGTGTTCTGGGTCTAGGCTTCACTCTCGCGGTGATTTTGTTGGCGGTCTTCGCGGTGCGCGGAGTGCGAAGAGTAAATTGTAAGGTCTGCGTGAGCTACGAGCAGCATACCGTCTGCCGCACCGGATCCGGCCGTAGCAAAGAGGATGCGGTCAAGTCGGCACAGCGCTCCTGTTGCGCGGAACTTGCCTCGGGAATGACCGAGAGCATCAAGTGCGAGAACCTGAAGCCGGACAGCGTCGACTGCGACTGACGCGCGAAGAAATCTCGCCCGTGGGCGGAACACTCAGAGCTTGGTTCCAAAGCCGAGTCCGACGTTCACTCCCACCGGAAACGTTCCGATCCCCAGACTGAACGCAAATCCGCTTTCCGTATAGAGTACCGCGCCAAGCTCCACCACGAACTTCATCGTATCGCGATCTGGTGCGTCGATCCACAGCCTGCCGTCGGGTCCGGCCGCGGGCCGCAGGGCGTCCTTGTATTGGGTGAAGTTGTGTGAGCGCATGAATCCGACGCCACCGTAGGTGTAGAACTGGCGACTCATGCGGCGGGTGAGGCCCGCGCGTCCTCCGCCCCAATCGCGCACGGTCTTCTCGGGGACCCCTCCCAAGAGGCCTTCCACCGTCGAGCGGTCCAGGTCTTTGTAATAATAGGTCTCGTCAGAGGTGCTGCTGGTGGCGATCCAGAGGGAGCCGTATCCGCCCCAACCCTGCGCGGGAACGTAGTGGACCGCCGCGCCGATCAAGGGTTCCGGAGCAGAGAACATGATGTGCAGGGCCCAGATGTGCTTTGGTCCCTCTTGCACCGGCGGACGGCGCAGCGGCATGGGACGGCTCTGGGCCCACGCGATGGCTGGCACGACCGTCAGCAGCCCGAGAGCTACGATTCCCAGCGCGAACGCGCGGCAAGAGAGAGGAAGACCGGGCTTGCAGGGCGTCGTTCGCATAAGAGGATCAACTACTGAGGAGTCGTACTCCCACCAGGATGCAGAAGCCACGTTGTCGAATGGAATTGAGGCGGATGTCGGGGCCAAGATCTCCCCCGCCGTAGGCATTCATCACGTTCTGGATGTAACGAAACTCCACCAGTCCACCGATGTGCCGGGTGAAGGCGTTGTCCAGTCCGATGCCCACCTGCGCCGAGATCACCGTCTTGTGAAAATCGTCGAAAACTAAAATGTGATCGCGGTTGAGGATGAAATCGGCGCTGAAACCCACCAGAAAATACAGATTGGAAGCCTGGTCGGCGGTCTGAAGCTTGGCCAGCACCGGCACGCTCAGGTAATTGAGACCTCCGCTCTGGGTGATCGTCTCCCCGGTGGGCTGGCCGCCATTGTCCACCACGATGATCTCCTGCTGGATGTCCTTGGGCATGTAGATCGCCTCGGTGAGCAGCCGAAAATTGGTGCGCCGTCCGAACTTCCATTCCAGGGAAAGCCCCCCCGTTCCGCTCCAGCGGCCGTCGGGAGAGAAGAGCTTCTGCCCGCCGAAGTCATAGTCCTGATTGCCCTTATAGACGCCGCCCTTCAATGCGACCGCCTTGAGCGGGGCGGCCAGGGCCGGCGTGGAAACCAGTAGAAAGGCCCAGAAAACACAAGCGATCTTGAGCATTCGCATGGGAGACCTCCCGGAAGCTGAGGCGCGATGACTTGACGCGGCGCGGCGGACTTTGGACATTCTACGGGAGGTGATCATCTCTCCCCACCAGATTCTTGACTCGGATCGCCCATTCGCCATCCCCTGGGAGTTCTGTTTCATGTTCAATCTACGGTTCGAAGGCCGCCCGAGACTAGGCCTGCTGACAAGTTTGGCGTTCACCGTCGCTTTGAGTGCGTGTTCTTCGAACAATGGAGGCGACGGCGGAATGATCCCGCCGGGTGAGGTCAATTTGGCCATGCACTTCTCGGTCTATCAACTCGCCGCAAGTTCCGGCAAGGGCGCGCCCACCGATCTCTTGCTCTGGAAAGGAACTTCCGAAGGCCCGGACGCGGATTCCCCCCAGCACACCGCGAACGCCAGAATTCCCGGGGCAGAGCCCTTCCGCATCGATTGGGAACTCGTCGATCCTTCCACCGCCATTCGCGGTTATCAATTTCGTGCCACGCAGATCCCCGAAGAAGGCGATCGTCGCATGCCGCGCGATGCCAGTGACACTCCGTACTGGGGCGATCAACAGTCCTTCGTCTGTGAGAATTCCACGCCGATCGAAGACATCACCTCTCGCTGTCCCACCGGCGGGGATTGTCCGGAAGTTCTGCTCTTCGGCTCCGACGAGGTGCACTCGTTCTATGCCTTCGCCTCCACCGAAGACGGTCAGGAAACTCCTCTCGACCAGGCACTCTTGCAGTTCGAAATCGTGAACGCGGTTCCCACTACCCAGCTCGTCGTCGACGGGACCTATCCCTACTACCACATGCCGGATGGTGCGGGAGGGGAGCTGCGGGCCACGATGGCGGTCGGGGATACCATTCCCGCCGGAGCCGAGGTGGTGTTCAAGTTGAGCGGTGAGGATCCCGATCCGGTGGTGTTGAAAACGGAGTCGTTGCCACGTGTCCGCTACCAGGGCCGTTCCGAGATGGACTCGCGCAGCGGGCCGGTGCGTCAGCTCCAGACCAACTACAGTGAGCCCGCCGCGGCCGACACCGTCGCTTTTACGGTGGGACCCTTCAACTACCGCTTCTACGGGCGGGCGGTCGATCGCCTGCGCGCGGTCGATCCCACCCCCGTCGAATTCTCTTTCGTCGCGGGATATGCCCCCAGCCTCACCGCCATCGCGCCCAACTCGAGTGATCAATTGCTGCTGCGCAAGCCCAGCGACGGAACCTGGCCCGACAACACGGTCGACTATCAGGTCGTTTCCGACGTCACGCGCTTCTGGACCGGTACGCGCTTTTTGGAGAGCGCCGTGAGCGGCTCACAGCAGTGGCAGGGCGCGCTCTTCCTCATCCCCTTGCAATTGAATGGGGTTGGTGATCCGAGAGAGCCGGATACCGGAGGGTTTGGCGCCGCCAGATCCTTCTCCTACGAGTGGCACAGCGACAACGATCCGCAGAACTCGATTCTCAACGGTGGTCGCGACGACAATCTCTCGAGCTTCAACGATGCCACTTCTCCCGGCGAGCTCTTGCTGTCGGGACAGACGGGAATCGAACTCTTCGTGCCCTCGATCTTCTGGGACGATCCCTCTCTCTTCGAGCCGGGAACTTGCGACAGCTCGGGCGATTTCGATTTTTGCGGAGTGGGCGATTATCTGCGCCGGCAGTTGGGAGAAATGACTCTGCTCGCGCGGGCGCGCAATACGCAGAGCTTCCAGAGCTTCGAATACTTCTTCCGCCTCATCGACGATCCGAGTCAATCGATCATCACCGACATTGGAGAGGCCGGTCTCATGAGCGCGGCGGACTCGACGAAGTTTCCCATGCACCTGGGCCTGGATGATGGCTCGGGAGGAGTGGTGTCCTGGCCCTAGCGCTCAGGCGTCTTGCAGCTGCGCGAACTCCTCTTCCAGACGACCCACGAGTTCGTCCAGCTGATCCACCACGGCTTGCACTGGTTCGGCCTGACTCAGGTCCACTCCGGCGCGTTTCAACAGTTCCATGGGATCGTCGCTGCCGCCGGCGCGCAGTAGTCCGAGATACCGCGCCGTGGCTCTCTCCCGCTCAGCCGCGTCTTCGGACTTGATCGTGGCGAAGATCTGCGCCGAGGAGGCAAAGCAGGTCGCGTACTGGTACACGTAGAACGGACTGCGGTAGAGGTGCGGGATGCGGGCCCAGGTCGAGGCGTAGAGTTCGTCCAGAGTGACGCCGCTTCCGTACCATTCCGATTGAAGTTTCGAATAGAGCGCATTCAGGACTTCGGCCGTGACCGGTTCGCCGCGCTCGACGATGCGGTGGGCCTCGAGTTCGAAGGCGGCGAAGAGCACCTGGCTGTAGAAGGTCCCCACGATCGAGTCGATGGCATGCTGCAGCAGGAGAATCCTTTCGCGGGAGTCTTCGGTGTGCTGCAGCATGTGATCCAGGAGAAGCCGCTCGTTGAGGGTGGATGCGACTTCCGCCACGAAGATCGTGTAATCGGAATAACAGAAAGGCTGGCTCTCGTTCGCCAGCACGGTGTGCATGGTATGGCCCATCTCGTGCGCAATGGTGAAGACGTTGTCCAGGGTTTGGTTGAAATTCAAGAGCACGTAGGGGTGCACTCCGTAAACTCCGGCCGAATAGGCCCCGGTGCGCTTGCCTTCGTTCTCGAAAACGTCGATCCAACGCTTCGAGAATGCCTCCTGCATTTGCTCGTGATAGCTCTGACCCAGGGGCTCGACCGAATTCAGAACCTCGAGCACCGCTTCCTCGTACTCGTAGTGCTTGTCGATCTCGAGCAGAGGCAGGGTGCCGTCATAGAGATGGATTTCGTCCAGCTTTAGAATGCGCCGTCGCAGCTCGTAGTAACGATGCAGGGGCGCGGTCCCCTTCCTCGTGGTCTCGATGAGATTGGTCACCACCGTGGCGGGAATCGCGTCCGCATGCAGTACGGCGTCCAAGCAAGAGGGGTACTTGCGCGCCTGCGCGCGCGCCCAATCGCGCTGGCAAATTGCGTTGTAGATGGCGGCGTAGGTGTTGCTGTTGGCGGCGAAGGTCTCGTAAAGCCCGCGGAAGGCCTTGGCGCGATCTTCCTGATTGCGCTCCTTGGAGAGAATGGCGTAGTAGCGCCCGTAGGTCAGCTGGACTTCCTCGCCGGTCGACAGGGTGAGCCGTGGATAGCGGATGTCCGCCGTGGAGAGCATCGAATAGATCTCCGAGGGCGAGCCGTTGAACGATGAGCTGTAGCTGAGTAAAGTCTCGCTCGATTCGTCCAGGACGTGTTCCTGTTGGCGAAAGAGCTGACGCATCGCGTAGCGGTACAGGGCCAGCCCCTCGCTTTCCTTCATCCATGCATCCACGGTGTCCTGGCCCAGGGCCAGAAGTTCGGGGTTGAACCAGGCCGTGGCGGTGGAGCTCCGCGCGAAGAGCAGGCTCACTTCCTGACGCATCGCGTCGATCTCGTTGCGCCGCACGTCCTCGTCAGCCTTGAGCGAGGCGAAGTAGTACACGCGGTAGGCAAGCTGGTCGATCTCGTCGTTGAGCCGGAGGGCCTTCAGGAGGGCATCCGGCCCCTGTCCAAGGCTGCCCTTGAGGGCGATCATCTGGTCGATCTTGCCCTCGAGTTTCTTGAAGTCCGCCCGCCACTTGTCGAAGTCCGCGTAGATGTCCTCGAGGCGCCACTTGTAACGCGGCTCGATATCCTCTCGCTTGAGCGTGCCGCCCCCATTTTTGGGGTGCTGCGGAGTGATCATCATCGTCATGTATCCTTCCGGGGATCAGTCGCCGATCACCTCGAGCTGGAGAACGCCGAAGTACTGGTGGCGGTCGGTCCAGTGGGCCACCAATCGGAATCCCGCGTCACGTGCCAACTCGGCAAACGAAGCCGGGTCGTACTTGTAGGAGTACTCGGTTCGTATGCTCTCTCCGCGACCAAAATGGATCCGTTCGCCCTGCACTGTCACAGTCTGTTCACGAGTGGAGACGAGGTGCATTTCGATGCGGCTCTGGGGGGGATTGTAAAAAGCGTAGTGTCGGAAGCAGTCGAGCTGAAAATCCGCTCCGAGTTCCCGATTGAGACGGGCCAGCAGATTCAAATTGAACGCGGCGGTGACGCCGCAAGCATCGTTGTACGCGCGGTGGAGCACGCGTGGATCCTTCTTGAGATCGATCCCCAGGACCAACGCTCCGCCCTCTCCCAGCACGCTCACCATGATCTCCAAAAGCGGGACGACCTGCTTCGGCGTGAAATTCCCGATCGTCGAGCCGGGGAAGTAGATCACGTTGCGGCGCGGCTCGACGCTGGGGGTGGGCAAAGGGAAGGGCTTGGTGAAATCCACGCAGACCGGAAGAAGCTCGAGCCGGGGATATTCCTCGTGGAGACGGGTGCACGATTGGCGCAGGGCGTTGGAGCTGATGTCGACCGGCACGTAGGCGGCCGGCGCCTTGAGCTTGTCCAGCAAGCAGCGGGTCTTCAAGCTGCTGCCGCTGCCGAGTTCGACCACCATGCAACCGGGACCCAGGCGTTCGGCGATGGAACCGGAATGCTCCCTCATGACCTCCAGCTCGCTGCGGGTGGGGTAATATTCGGGAAGCTCGCAGATCTGCTCGAAGATCTGGCTCCCGCGCCGATCGTAGAAATATTTGCTCGGCAAGGACTTGGGATTGGAGCTGAGTCCGTTGAGCGCGTCTTCGAGCAAGTCGGACTGTTGTGGCTCAAAATCCAGGATTTCGAACGCTTCTTGAGAACTCGGTTCCATGCTTTCCCGTATTCGTGAGATTGGACTTGATGCGCGGGCCAGAGCGAGGAGCGCCTCGAGAGCGCTGATGACGGGCCGTCCTTCGCCGTGGATATGGTACCAGAGCCCGCCTTTGCGGCAAAGCCCGGTTCTGGGCCTGGATCCCCCTGTAACTCCCGTGTGGGCTGGCGCGTCTAGCAGAAAGAATGGCAGATGAAGATGGATCGACCTGCATTCAACCGCCTCCTGCTCGAGCAGAAGGACGCCGTCTACGGACTGGCGGTGCATCTGCTCGATTCGAGGGAAGAGGCGCAGGACGTGGTGCAGGACGTCTTCCTGAAGCTCTGGCGGAAAGGCGGCGCGGTCGAGGTTCAGTCGCGGCCGGCCTGGCTGCTCCGGGTTTGCCGAAACGCCTGCCTGGACCGGCTGCGGCGGCGAAAGGTTCGCCGCCACCATCGGGCCGACCCCAGCCAGATCAAACTGGGCGTCGGCTCACCCCGCGAGCTCGATGGGGACTCTGGGCGAGAGCTTTCCTTCGACCTCAGTGACGAGGGAGCCGGCGCCCAACAGGTCGAGGATCGAAGCGAGGTACGGAGGATCGTGGCTGCCATGCAAAGACTGAGCGAGCCTCAGCGTTCGATCATCATGATGAGGGAGCTGCAGGGTTTCAGCTACGAGGAGATTGCCTCGACGACGGAACTCTCGCTCTCCGCAGTGAAGGTGAGTCTGCACCGCGCGCGCAAGAAAGTGCGCCGGATGTTCGAGGAGGCAAAGGAGGTGCGAGCGTGAACGACGACGAAAAATTCTTCGAAGAGAAGATGCGCGACTACCAGGCCCCCCGTTGCCCCGAGGAACTCGTCGATCGCATCATGGCGCGAGTCGATGCCGAACCGCAGGCCGAGCCGCAGCCGAAATGGTGGACACTGTTCCGCTTGAGGCACGCCCTGGTTCCCGCGGCAGCGCTCGCGGTATTGCTCTTCGTGCTGCTCCGGCTTTCGCCCCAGCCGCCCTCGACTCCTTTGCCCGAGATAGAAAATCCCCAAGTGGCGATCGCCCCGCCCGAAACCACTTCGACTCCGTGCGAGCTCGATCTGCAGGAAATTCTCCGCCGCCTGGGAGCCAAGGATCGCGCGCAACTGGCGTACGACGATACGACTCTCTGCGAGGCGGCCGAGGATGTGCGCATGGCCCTGAACCTCATGGGCAAGGCCATGCATTCGACGGAACGCGTGTTGCGGAATGAAACCCGCAGACGCGTTGCCGATACCGTGAGAATGGGGCTCGAAGCGTCGAGTGTATCGCCCGCACCCGCTGCTGCGAATCCCGGCAACGGCGGCTGAGATCAGCCGCCACAACCATCGGAGACCATGTCATGCGTAAATCTCTTCTCGCTCTGGCGATCGTGGTGTTTCTCACCCCCGTGGCGCTCGCCCGTGCGGACCAGAACGACCTTTCGGGCGAACCCGGATACATCAACCTCAACAGCCTCAAGACTTTCGACCGCGGCAAGAGCGTGGTGGAAATCTCACTGACCCAACCCTTGCTGAGTCTGGCCCGCTGGGCCGTCGCGGATGACGATCCCGAGATGGCCGAGATGTTGGGCAGCCTGAAGCTTTTGCAGGTCAACGTCTTCTCCTACCCCCTGAGCGAGGGAAAGAGCCTGTCCGCGAGCTTGGAGGACGTCGCGGGAAAGCTCGCCACACAGGGTTGGAATTCCGTGGTGAAGGTGAAACAGAAGAACGAAAGCTGGCACATCATGGTGAAGATGGACGAAAAGGGCGGAACCAAGGGTGCGCCTCTGCTCAACGGCGTGGCGATCCTGGGTATGGGCGACGAGAACAGCGACATTCACTATGAGGAAGGCGACGGGTTGGAAGCGGTGTTCGTGAACGTGGTAGGCAATCTCGACTTCGCCCAGCTCAGCAAGCTCGGCAAGCACTTTGATCTGCCGATGCTGGAGAAGCTGGACGCCAAGGACGCGGGCAAGGCCCAGGGCAGCGCTCAGTAGGGCCGAATTCGACCCAAAAAGGCCCCGATTTTTTGCCGCTGGGGCGGACTTCGGGCCTGGAAAAAGAACTTTGAAAGTACTAAACTAAGGAGGCCGGAATTCTGATACAGGATGCCGGCCTTCTCATGTCAGCTAGGGCAACTTCGGGCCTTCAGCCCCGAGGGGATGTGAGTTCGCGACATCGAGACAGGAGCAGGCTGGCACACGGGCGCCGCCAGTGCTCGCCTGGGTGAACTCGCTGGGCGTGGTGAGTACCTGGGTTGGACTCGATGAGGTTCCGCTGGTCGAATTGGGGACTGGGACCTCCCCGTCGACCGCGAAGGCGGATCCCAAGGCGACTCACGTCCCCTCATCCTTTTACTGGCGGATCAGATCTTCCTTGGACAACAGACGCGCGTGGAGATCGCTGAGGCTCGCGCTGCCCGAGAGGTTCATCAGCGTAGGTCCGGCGGGAGTCCGCGCGTAGATATCCACGCGGAGCCAGACCTCGTTCCCACTGAAGAGCTCCAGGGTGTCCTGGTCGAGCTGGGTGCTTCCGCTCACCGGGGTCACGGTCGCGTCCTGCACGGAGACCGGAATGCTCATGATCGGCGTCGTGCTGGCGGCGGCGTCAGCGGCGGTCGCTCCCAGGAAGAGATCGAAACGCAGCTCGGCTTCACCGCTCTGGTTGTCGAACTCTCCCTTCAGGTGGAGGGTTCCTTCCTCCATGAGAGACGCAGTGCCCAGACCCTCCAGAAGATCGATCTTCGTGGGCGGGATGAGGCCTACCACGGGCACCCAGGTGCCGGTTCCCGGGACCTCGGCCGCGTAGTTCGTACTCAAATCCTCTTCGTTGATGAAACTCAGGAAGTCGAGATTCAGAACGATGGTCCCGCCGGCGCACGCCACGAGCAGAAGAAGCGTCACGGCGAGGAGCGAGCGCGAAGTCTTCAGACTTTGGAAAATCGATTTCTTCATGACGCGCGTCCCTAGTAAAGCGTGACCGCGAGGCCCATCGAAACCCCCCGGTTCTGAGTCAAACCGAGGTTGTGAGTTTGGAATCCCGCATCGATTCCCCAGGGGCCCAGACGGAAGCCCGCGCCCCAGCTACCCTGCATGCAGCTGCGCTGATCGCGGAGAAGCCCGCCGCGCACGGCCAGCCAGCGGTTCAGCCAGAACTCGCCCCCGCCGTGAACGCTCAGTCCACCGGGTTGCTCCACCACGCTCGCCGCCAGCAAGTAGCGATCGCCCAACCAGCTCACATTGGTCATCCAGCTCACCGGAATCTCCGTACAGCTCACGAAATGTTTGGCGACGTTCTCGGTGATGACCTCGTTCAAATCCGGATCGAGATACGAGTGGTCCAGCTGCGTGTTCTTCCAGGTGAGGTCGGCGAAGATGTCGGCCACTCCCGCTCCGATTTCCAGTCTTCCCGAGCGCCACACCGCGCCCAGATCGATGGCATTTCCGTATCCCACGCTGCTGACGCTGTTGGGCCAGGCGCGCTGGTAGTCGGCCTGGAAGCTGGCGTCGAAGGTGTCACTGCCCGCGGTGGAGAAAATCGGATCGCCGCTGTGCAATCCCAGATCTCCGTCGAGACGCACGTAGCCGCCGCCGAAGTAGTGTCGGTATCCCGCGCCGAACCAGAGACCGCCGCCCTCACCGTCGGTACCGCCGTTTCCCTCCTCGCTCAAGGGCACCGCCCAGGCAAGGCCGCTCGAGAATCCGGCCTGCATGAGTGCGCTGGCGCTCGCGCTGTAGTCGGTGGATGGAGTGACCGGCTCCGCGTCGGCCAGCACCTTTACCAACTCCTCATCCAGATTGAAGTCGACCTGGGTCTGGATGAAAGGCCGCATGAGACTCAGATGGAGAAGTCCCGCGCCATCTCCCAGTCCGAAGTTCAGTCCGAGATCGACGGGGCTGCCCATGCTCCCCATGGAGAAGCCGTCGCGCGGTATGACCTCACGCGCATCCTTCAGATCGAACACGAGCTGGTCCTGTCCCAGCCAGATCTCGAGTCCCTGGTCGGGGTCGTGGGGCCGCCTGAACTCCCAGGCCCAGGGGACGTTCGTGATGAAATTGACGATGCCGATGGCGCTGAAGTCCTCGCTGTCGGGATCGAGCTCGGGGAAGTACTTGATGAATTGGATCACCCCGAGGGGCACCGGGATCGAGGTGGTCTTCTTGGAAACCCGTGGCGGAACCGCGCGGTAAGCCGGATTGATGCGGGCGAGACTGCCCGAGCCCTGATCGAGGCTCACGCCACCCATGGCCATGCCGCGCGCGTCGTAGCCTTGCGCGAGAGCGCGGCCCGGCGCGAGCAGGAACAGCAGAGCTAGGGCGATCAGCAGGCTTTGGCGCATGATGAGCCACTTTCCGGGTTGAGCGATCCGAGCGGTATGAAGCAAGTAGCTCGCCGCTTTCTCGCCCGCGTAAGAAGAGGCGCGCTCGGGCGGCCAATCGAGCCGCCGCGCGCGCCTAGTCCGCAATCGGAGTTTCCTTCCTTCAATGGAGAGAGACGGTCATCTGGAGTATGATTTTTCACCGCTGGATTCCGGGGGCCGCGACGGCTTTCGCCGCGCGGCCGGTGAAGAGGAGCGAAAGATCATGGATGAAGTGAAGATGGTTCGCCGGCCGCGGCGCGGGTTCGATGTGCGGCTGCTTCTGGCCCTTTTGGCCCTGTGCCTCATCGCGTGCAAGGCGGAACCGGGGCCGAAGCAGCATCGTCCCGGCTCGAGCGCATCGGTGGACGAGGGCTTTTCGCTTCTCTCCCACGCGATGGTCGACAGTGTGGAGCAGGCCTACCTGGGCTATGCCAGCGGCGATCTGCGGGTGACCGGCTATCTGTTCATCGCCCCCTACAGTCAACTCGAAGTCGAGCCCTGCCTGATCTTCAACCACGGAGGAGTCAACGGAGTCTCCGAGGCGGTGAAGGCCAAGTGCCGCTGGCTCGCCAAGCGGGGATTCCTGGTGTTCGCGCCCAGTTACCGCGGGGAGGACGACAGCCAAGGCCGCGTGGAGGTTGCCGACGGCGAGGTGGACGATGTCCTGGCCGCCATGGCCCTCCTGGAAAAGCACCCCGGGGTGGATCCGAGTCGCTTCGTCATGCTGGGGACCAGCCACGGCGCGTTGATCTCGGTGAAGGTGGCCACCCGCCCGCTCGGCAAGCGGCTTCTCCGTGGCGTGGTCGCGGCCTACGGCGTGATGGACATCTACGCGTGGTATCAGTACCTGCTCGACAACGACTTCGACACCACCGATTCCCTCAGCGTCCGCGTCTACGGGACCGGCCCCGAGGACAAGCCCGAGGCCTTTGCCAAACGACAGGCGCTGAGCCTCATCGACGAGCTCGGTCCCGCTCCCATCATGCTGGTCCAGGGGGAGAAGGACCGCATCGTGCCGGTGGAGCAGGCCGAGACCATGGCCGCGGCCCTGAAAAAGGCGGGCAGGACACAGGATCTGTTGCGCGTGTATCCTGAAGGGGCCCACGGATTCCTCTTCTGGGATGATCCCGCGCTTCATACCAAGGAGGAACTGGCGGCATCGGAGAAGGCGTGGCGCGACATCCTCCAATTCTTCAAAGCCACCGTCGGCACCAAAGCAACGGGTCGAGACTGAGGCGGCTATTCGGCATTCTCGCGTTGCTCGCGCTCGGGGTGGCCTGCACGGCGTCAGCGCAGGTCGACCGCACCCCGGTGCACCGCATGGGGGGCCCCCCACCGGTCAGGATCCGCGCTGAAGCGGGTCTGGAAAAAATGGCCGACGGTATCCTCGAACTCTGGCCCAAGCTCGCGCCGCCGGTGGCGCAGGGTCTGGGGCTGCAAGCGCCCCGTCCGGTGGAGATCGTGGTCCTGAGCGGCGCGACCTTCCGTCCCTGGGCGCGCGGTCTGATTCCCGAGTGGGGGGCGGGCTTCACGAATTGGCCCACCGGTCCCATCGTGCTGGACGCGGACGCAGTGAGCGGCGGCGCCAAGAGTCTTCCTGAGATTTTGCGCCACGAACTTTCCCACGCCTATCTCGGGCAGCGGGTCGGCAGCAACGCCGGACTCCCGCGCTGGTTCGTCGAGGGCGTCGCGCAGGCGCAGTCCGGGGAGTGGCGCTGGCTCGACACCTTCGCTCTGGTTCGCGGCGCCGCGACGAACGACTTGCCCGCATTGGAGCGCATTCAGTTCGCCTTTCCCCGCGGCGGCTCGGCCGCGCGACAGGCCTACGCCCTGAGTCTGGCGGCCGTGCTCTCTCTGGAAGATCGTTTGCGCGAGGAGGGAGGATGGCGCGCGCTGGTGGATGCGGTTGCGCAGGGCGAGCGTTTCGATTCGGCTTTTCTCCGCCTGAGCGGCATCACGGTGCACTCCTTCGCCCTGTCCTTCGACGAGGGATTGAAGTCCCGCTACGGCTGGATCGCCGCGTTCACGCAGCTGGCGTCGGTGTTCCTGCTGATGACGCTGCTCTTCCTCGCCGGCTACGCGCGGACGGTATATCGCAATCGGCGCCGGCTGGCGGAGATGGAAGCGGAGGAAAACTCGGCGGCCGATGATCCCGGAAACTTCCCCACGCCGCTCTAGCGGACGGGCGGCGGACGTAACTCCGCATCCAGAACCTGCACTTTGATGGGATCGGAGATGGCGGGAACGAAGGCCGGGACCAGCGAGATGGAGCTCTCGGTTGCCATTCCCCACCAGTCGACCTGAGGGTCGTAGATCCCGTCGCCGCTCGTGTCCAGGATGATGCCCATCGCGTAGTACTTACCCGCGGCGAGACCGTCGACGATCTGGGCGTAACGCACTCGCTCGGTGCTGGGATCCTCGAGGGTGGCGAGATCCACCGTGCTGGCCTGCAGTGCGAAGAGCTGCGCGGGCGAATTGGCGAAGCGCGCGGTGTCGAAATCGTAGAAGAGGAGCAGCGTGTACTTCGGTGAGGGTCCCCCCACCGTGCGTTGGCCGGCGATGGCCATGATGAAGCCCGAAGGCGCGCTCTGCGCCTTCGTCAAGAACTCCCACAGCCAGGGATGCGCGAAGCGGGGCCCGTCGATCAGAATTCGTTGCAGCTCGGTGCTCGCTTGGGGAGTGAAGCCGTCGATCCAGTAGATGGCCGAAGTGCTGCTGACGCGCCGCGTCCAACCATCCTCCACCTTCGGCCAGAAGCCGAAGCTGAGATCGCCGGGACTCGCCGTCTGATTCAAATCGAGCCTCAGGGAGGTGGGAAAGTTCACGTCGTACAAAACGTAGTCGTTGGGTTTGTCCGCGGTGGGAAAGGCGGGCACGGCATTCTGGATCTTCAGGCCGGTGGGAACGATGGCGTCTTCATAGGTGGGATTGGTGCACGAAGAGGCGCTCAAGAGGGGCAGAAGGACCCCCAAGAGGAGCAGTCCCAATCCACCACGCCACGAATCCGCGGCGCGCGGCAAGGGTGGCCTGAACTGCGCGCGAGCGGGAACTTTCGGGCGCTGGCGAAACATGACGGTGATGCGCATGGCACCAAGATAAGCAGGGGGACAGTTGTGGGGCCAGGGGGGGCGCCCCCGGCCCCGGATTGCGCGCCTTGCCGCCTCGAGGCGGCGCGCTTCGAGCGCCTTCCTAGGCGCTCAAGTTCCAGAGTTTCATCCCGATACTCGCGTCGTGGGCGCGGTGCAGCTCGTACTCGCCGGGCCAGATCGAAAGCTCGGCGGTCGCGGTGACCGTGGCTGCGAAGAGGTGTCCGCCGACCAGGGTGAACTCGGGGTTGGCGGCGATGGCATGGACGTGGAGGAAGGAGGCGCCATCCTTCCAGGAGAGGTTGCCCGAGAGATTCAAGAGCTCGTGCGGACCGGGAAACTGGCGCCGGGTGTACTCCTCACGCTCGAGATTCCAGTAGCCCAGGTCGAGCTTGTCGACGGCTCCGATGCCGATCACCGTGGCGTTGGGGATCTTCTGCTCCTCTGCGAAGCGCTGGACGGTCTGGATGAGCTCCTCGCCGCGCTGCAGGCGCATGAGGAGGCGGTTTCCGTCTTTCTTGAACTCCATGACTGATTCCTCTCCAGTGTTGGATGACGATGGTGGGTGGTGCATCCCGCGGGGAAATACCACCGGTTGTTAAGGGGGAGAGCAACGCATACACTGCCAAGCCACGGCGGCGTTGCAAGAGGGAGAAGATGACTTTGGCACACGAATTCTACCAGGGAAAAAAAGTTTTGGTCACCGGTGGATTGGGATTTCTGGGGAGTTCGCTGGCGATTGCGCTGGTAAAGGCCGGCGCGCGAGTGACGGTGCTGGATGCGATGATTCCGCTCTTCGGCGGCAACCGATTCAACGTGGAGCCGGTGAAGGATGAGATCGAGGTTCGGATTCAGGACATACGCGACCCCGAGCCGACAAAAGCCGCGGTGGTGGGCAAGGACATTCTCTTTCACATCGGAATGCAGACCAGTCACGTCGATTCGATGACTCGGCCGTTGTGGGACGTGGACATCAACTGTCGGGGAAACCTCGTCGTCTACGAGGCGGTGCGTCATCACGCTCCGCAGTGTCACGTGATCTACGCGGGCACTCGCGGCCAGTACGGTGTGCCGCGCGAGACGCCGGTCACCGAAGAACACCCCATGCGTCCCACCGACATCTACGGGGTGAACAAAGTGGCGGCGGAGCTCTACGGTTTCGTCTACGGGAAGGCGCACGGGATGCGATTCACCAGCCTGCGCGTGAACAACACCTACGGTCCCAGGCATCAAATGAAGCACGGGAAATACGGAATTCTGAACTGGTTCCTGCGCTTGGCCCTCGACGGCGATACCATCTCCATTTACGGAGACGGCCAGCAGAAACGCGACTATAACTACGTGGACGACGTCACCGAGGCCTTCCTCTTGTGCGGAGAGAATGCTCAGAAGACGGAGGGGGAGGCCTACCACCTGGGCGGCGACGAGCCGCGAGCCTTCAAGGAAGTGGCGGAGATGGTCATCGAGGCCGCGGGCAATGGCCGATTGAAACTCGCTCCATGGCCCGAGGAGCGCAGAGTGATCGAGACCGGCGATTTCGTGGCGGATCACTCCAAGTTCAGCGAGGCGACGGGGTGGGAGCCGAAGATCAAGCTGGCGCAGGGGCTGCCCATGACCGTCGAGTACTATCGCCGCTTCAAGGAGCGCTATTGGTGAGAAGGAGCGCCTGAATTTCCCAGCTGAGCGCGCGCGGCGAAAATTCCCATCCCGCAGAGCGAAGAGGTAGCATGCAGTTCATTTTGGTCGTCGATCGCAAGCACATCTTTCCCCATCTCGCACCACAGGGATTTCTTTCCCTGGATGCCGTCGATCTCCCCAGCGTCGAGGAGCACGTCTTCTTCGCCGAGCGTGCTTTCATGGAGCAATGCAGCCACTTCAAGCAGATCATTCCCTACATGGTGATCACCTTCGGTGACGAAGTGCTGTGTTATCAGCGGCGCGCCAAACACACCGAGTCCCGGCTCGGGGGGCTGTGGACCCTCGGATTCGGCGGTCACATCGAACCCATGGACCGCGATGAGTCGGATCGCAGCGGCTTCATTCACGCGGCGGCTCTGCGCGAACTCAAAGAGGAAACCGGACTGATCGTCGAAGCCGCGGCGCTTCGGCCGCTGGGCTACATCAACTCCGAGCGCGAAGAGGTCAGTCAGGTTCACTTCGGCGTGTTCTTCGAACTCGACCTGCGAAAAGACGGCCGCAGCAAGGAAGAGATCGCCGAACTGGTGGGCGCGCAGTCCGAACCTCACCGCGTGGCCTGGCGTTCGCGTTCCCAGCTGCATTCGACGCAGGGAACCCCTCCTGCCCCCGACGAGGGCCGCTGGGAAGACTGGACGCTCTATGTGCTCCAGAGCGGCGTACTCAGCGCGGGTACCGCGATCTGAGCGACTCAGCCGGCCAAAAGATGGGGAAACTCGCGGAGAAACTGCGCTTGGGGGATGATGCGATCGGCCCCGGCCAGCTTGGCCCGAATGGGGAGATCGCCCACGAAGTGATCCAAAAAGGCGATGATCGTGGGATCGCAGGGGCCGGCCTTGAGGGCGGCGATGAACTCGAGGGCCTCTTCTCCCACGTTGAGATCGATGAAGACGCGGCGCAGCGGCTCACCCTGCGAGCATCGTTGCAGGGTCTCCTGCCGGGGCACGTGCAGGAGCTGGGTGTCATGCTCTTTAGCCTGCAGCAGGAGCTGCGCCACCAAGCTCTCGTCACGGCTCACGAGGATCAACATCTGCTTCTCCTGCTCTGCGCGTTCCGTCGCGCACGGTGGAATTCAGGCCACGAAACGGCGAGGATCCAGGATGGCCGCCATGCCCCCGGGGAGTCCTCTTTCCCTTAGCCATTGTACGAGAAGGTGCCCCGCCGTGGGAGCAAGATCGAAATCGCGCGCACCGAAGCCGGCCGCGAGCAGCAGTCGCCGCCGATGTGGCGCGGGCCCCACCAGCGGTCTCTTGTCCTTGCCTTGCATGCTCTCCCAGACCCCCGAACTCCACACCGTCGCCCGATCCAGCGCGGGCAGCAGGGGGTCGTTGAGGGGGGCGCCCTCCTGGGCCAGGCCGTTGCGGCGGATCCAGCCGCCGGCCATGGGCCGCCAGCTCAAGCCGAGGCGCTCGTGCCACAGGATACTGATAGAAGCGCCGAAATCCGCCGGGGGTTGCAGCAGCTGAAAGGGCCGGAGCTTCTGCTCGAGCGCGCGCGTGGCAATTTCGGGGGCCAGGCTGCGCACGACGGAGTCGCTGGCCAGCACCGTCCATCCCGCGACGATCTTGCCGTGACTGGTCGTGACTCCGCTCACGAGATCTTCGTGTGAATCGAGCCGGAGCGGGGTTTCACCCTGGATGATCCGTACTCCGCGGCGGGCAGCCAGCCGCGCGAGGACATCGATTGTCCGCCGTGGATCGAGCAATGCGGCGTCGTGTAGCCACAATCCGGCCCCCTTGGCGGGAAATGTGCCGCGTGGTTCGTGTCGCGCCAACTGGTCCTCGTCGACTTCCTCTGCCGCCATTCCGTGCGGCCTGAGCCGCAATCCGCGTCCCAGGACGCGCGGAGCCAGCGCTTCGTCCGCGATCACCAGCATCCCGCAGCGCGCGAGGCCGAGATCCTCTTCGGCTTCTTGGGCCCAATTCTGGTAGGCTTGCGGCGCGGGGGCGGAGAGATCCGCCAGAGCGGCCAACTCGTGATAGCCGTGCAAGAGGGCGGGAGAGCGCGCGGAGCTGTCGTCGCCCAGGAAGCCGGGAGCGAGCAGCCAGACCTCTTTGTGGCCCGTCTCCTGCATGGCGAGGGCGCAAGCGCAGGCGCTGATGCCTCCGCCGAGGATGAGGATTTCACAGTTTCGCATGGGATCCTCTTTTGAAATTGGAGCCTAGCCGGGCTCGGCGGGCCGTGCAACGATCCGAATGAGCGCGGTCCAAGGCGCGAAGAAGATGTTTCGATTCCCACACGGCCCCCGTGGGATGGTCCCAGATCTCCAAGGCGGTCGACATTGCGAACTCCACTGAATGCTGGTCCGAGCCTCGATTCGCTCCTCGATCGCTACGAAGAGCGTACCCACCTCTTCCGGCCCGACGAGGCCAGAGAGCTGGGCCTTCACCAGTATGACGGCCATCTGGCGCAGATCGGCCGCGACGCGCGGCGCAGCCGGCTTCTCTTCCTGCAGGAGATGATGGACGGCCTGGGACCCAATCCGGTGGGTCTCGATGCCCGCCTCTTCCATCAGGCACTCAGGAGCGAGGTCTGGCGGCTGAGCGTGCAGCGCAAGGACGAGACCGATCCCATGCACGCGGCCGACCTGGTGGATCCCTCATGCTACCTGCGCTGGGACTACGCACCGTGGGAGGAACGCGCGCGCGCGCTGCAAACTCATCTCGAGCAGATCCCCGCCTTTCTCGATGCAGTGCGTGACGAACTCGAAGCCGAACTCTCCGCTCCGGCCGTCAACACCGCCCTCTCGGTGTTCAAGGGCCTGGAGAGTTTCGTGCGCAGCGGGATTTTGCAGGCGGCCCACAGGGAGGGTCCGCTTCCGCGGGGCTTGGAAAGCTGCTGCGAGTCCGCGGCGGACGCGGTCGAGCGCCATCTGCAGTTCCTGGAGAAAGAGGCGATTCCGCGCGCGCACCAGGATTTCGCCATGGGCACGGCCGGACTGGAAGGAATGCTGCGCGAGCAGGAGGGACTGGATCTCGAACTGGACGAGGTGGTGCGAGCGGGTGAGGACGAACTGAATCGCAACCGCTCGGAACTGGAAGAGCTGTGCAGGGAGTATCGCCCCCGGGCAAAGACCAAGGATGTGCTCGGGTCCATCGCAAAGGACGTCAGCTGGCCCATGGACCTGCGGCGGCGCGGTTCTTTGATCCTGGATGAGCTGTACGAGTTCGTGCAAGAGCGCGAACTCGTGAGCATTCCCAGCGACGGAAGGCCCCAGATCGATGTGACTCCTCCCTGGATGCGCTGGGCCATCGCCTCCCTGGAAGATCCCGGCCCCTTCGCGCCGGCGCAGCTGCGCGCCTGGTATTACGTGACCCCTCCGGAAGAGTCCTGGTCGGCCGCGCGCAAGCAGCGCTGGCTGGCGATGTTCAACGATTCGAGTCTGCGCGTGATCACCGGGCACGAAGTCATGCCGGGACATTTCCTGCATGCCTTGCACGTACGGCGCGCTCCCAGCCGGGCCTCCCGGCTCTTCGCGGTGTGCTATCACTTCTGGGAAGGATGGGCGCACTACGGCGAGCAACTCTTGGCCGAGGAGTCGTTTCGGGAAGGCGATTTGAAGTTCGCGATCAACCAGCGGCACGCGGCTCTGGAGAGAAGCGGCCGCTTGATGTGCAGTGTCGGCCTGCACAGCCAATCCTGGAGTCTTGCCGAAGCCAAGCGCTTCTTGACCGGTCACTGCTACGTGAACGAGGTCATGGCTCAGTGCGAAGCCGAGCGGGGTTGCTTCGATCCGCAGTACCTGGGCTACACCCTGGGAAAACTACTGCTGATCAAATTGCGCGAGGATGTTCGCAAGATCGAGAAGGACCGATTCTCGCTGAAGTCCTTCCACGACCGGGTGCTTTCGGTAGGGGCACCGCCGATTTCACTCTTGCGCGAGGAAGTCTTCGGTCTGCGCGACCGCAAGCTTCTCTGAGCGCATCCGTGCGCCGCTACGACTTCCTTCACTGGGACTTTTTGCTCTCGATCGTCTCGTAGCGTGCATCCTCGAGCTTGTCCAGGTCGTAGCTCTTGCGGTAGCGCGGCTTGTGCGCGGCGGCAAAAGTTTCCGTGAAAGCAGCGGTGAGGGGGGTCCCGTCCAGATCGTCGCCGATCGGCGTATTTTCCATGGACAGGATCGTGGGGGCGAGATCGTACACTTTGGTGAAGCTCAGTCTCTTCCCTTTCGCGATCCCGTGCCCGTAGAGGATCAGCACTCCATTGGGTTTCGCCTGGGCGAGCGGGACCGTTTCACCTTCCGAGTTCTGGACGTGCTCGATTCCGAAACCGCGCTCGCTCACCACGATGAGAGTTGCATTCCGATCGAGGGCGTCGAGGACCGTGCCCAGCCGTTCGTCGATCCAGCGGTAGGTCTCGTTCACCGTGTCGCGGAAGCGCCGGTAATTGGGGCTCTGGGCGATGAGCCCCTCCGGCTGCACGAAGTACCAGTACGGCGGGGAGACCACGGCCGGCAGCTCCAAGAAGCAAGCCGTGAGCTCGGGCTGGTAGTGTTCTTTCAGATAAAGGGCCATGTCCAGATAGCTGAGATCGGTCTGGTGGGTGAGGGCGAAGTCGCGCAGAGGATTATCCAGATGCTGAATGGATCCCAGGGGTTCGTCGTAAGCCATGGAGAACTCCTTCTCGTTCAAAACGAAGAAGCGCGTGAGTTCTTCCCGGCTGATGGAGTCAGCGGGGCGGTAGAGCTTCTCCAGCTCCTGAAACAGTGCATTGGGATAGGTCTCGCGTTGTCCCTCCTGCGGATGGAAGCTCACCTCGCTCGTCTCTGACCAGCGATTGGGAAAGGCCATGTTGCTGACGACTTGGCCGCGGACGACTTCGGCGGGAAAGCTGACGGGCAGGCCCACCAGCGCGACGCTGTGCCCGTTGCGCGAGAGCATCTGCCAGATGCTGGTGGTCAGGCGGGAAACCGAACGCGCGGGGCAGACGAGCCCGTTCTGCATCGGTTCGAAATTCCCGTAGATCTGATGTTTCGCATCGCGCTTCCCGCTCTGGATGCTGGCCCAGAGGGCGGCGACCGCCAGAGGGTCCTCGCCCTGTGGATCGGCCCGCGTGCCGCCCTTCACGATCTTGCTGAAATTGGGGAGCTTTCCCTGGTCCATGAGCGCATCCAGACGGCTCCACTCCAGCGAGGAGACGCCGAGGATGAAGATTTCCGAGGGATCGCTCGCTTCGTCGCTTCCGGAGCCGCAAGACGCGAGAAAAGCCACGCACAAGCTCAGGCAGAGGCCGAAAACGAAGAGTCGAAGGCGAGTTTTGACGAGCATGATCTACCGTTCACCACCGTCGAAGTGAAATTGCTTGCCGCGCAGGGCTTGGCGAGAAGGGCCCGAGCGCTTTCCTTATCATCTGCGGCTCCGTCCGGGTCGCAGTCTCTTTATTCTAAAGGAGAGAGAATTGGTCGGCGACTTGGAAAAACTGGAAAAGTTGGGCGTCCTTCGGGAAGCTCTGTGCGCCGAGATCGGCAAACGCATCGTGGGGCAGCGCGCCGTCATCGACGAGTTGCTCATCACGCTCTTCGCGGGTGGCCACGTTTTGCTCGAGGGCGTTCCCGGCCTGGCGAAGACTCTGCTCATCAGCACCGTCGCCCACGCCATGGATCTCGAGTTCCGGCGCATCCAATTCACTCCCGATCTCATGCCCAGCGACATTACGGGCTCGGAGATCCTGGAAGAGGACCAGTCGACGGGTCAGCGGGTCTTCCGATTCGTGAAGGGGCCGGTCTTCGCCAACATCGTGCTCGCGGACGAGATCAACCGGACGCCACCCAAGACCCAGTCGGCACTCTTGCAGGCGATGCAGGAGCGTCAAGTGACTGCGGCCGGGCAAACTCACGATCTGGGTCGGCCCTTCTTCGTGCTGGCCACCCAGAATCCCATCGAACAAGAGGGCACCTATCCGCTGCCCGAAGCTCAGCTCGATCGCTTCATGCTGAACATCAAGATCGACTATCCCGATCTCGCCGAGGAAATGCAGGTGGTGACGCGCACGACCGGTCCCACCGAGGAGGAACTGCGCACCGTGGTACGTTCGGAGGAAATCCAGGAATATCAGAGCCTGGTGCGCAGCGTACCGGTGGCCGAGAACGTGGTGGAGTTCGCGGTGCGGCTGGTGCGCCTCAGCCGTCCGGGGACGCCTGAGGCGCATCAGAAAGCCGAGGAATTTCTTGCTTGGGGAGCGGGTCCCCGGGCCGCGCAGTTCCTGGTGCTCGGCGCCAAGGCTCGGGCCGCGCTGCAGGGGAGGCCCACCCCGAGCCTGGACGACGTACGTGCGGTCGCCCTGCCGGTCCTGCGCCACCGCCTCGTGACGAACTTCCGCGCCGAGGCGGAAGGACTGAGCCGGGACGATCTCATTCAGAGTTTCCTGAATTCCGCTTCTGGCGATCTCTAGGAGAGAGCCTTGGCCACTCCGCGTGACATGCTTCTGGACCCCGAACTGCTGGGGCGCTTGAAGAGCCTGGAGCTCATCGCTCGCAGCCTGGTCGAGGGGTTTCTGGTGGGTCTGCACCGCAGCCCCTACCACGGATTTTCGGTGGAGTTCGCGGAATACCGGCAGTACATCCCCGGCGAAAGCACGCAGAACATCGACTGGCGGGTCTTCGCCAAGACCGATCGGCACTACGTGAAGGTGTTTCAGGAGGAGACCAATCTGATGGCCAGATTGCTTCTGGACGTCTCCGCCTCGATGGATACTCCGCCCACCGAGGGACTGCCCTCCAAGTTGCTTTACGCCAAGTTGCTCGCGGCCGCACTGTCCTATCTGCTCTTGAAGCAGAACGATGCGGTGGGGCTGGTGACCTTCGACACCAAAGCGCTGGAGATGATTCCACCGCGCAGCTCGCGCAAGCAATTGATGCACTTGATGGCCCGTCTGCAGAATGCGAGCGTGGGCCGCCGCACCCACGTGGGACAGGTGCTGAGCGAGATGGCCGACCGCATGTGGCGCCGGGGACTCGTCATCGTGATCAGCGATCTCATCGACGATCCTCAGACGGTGCTGCGCGGCCTGAAGCATTTCCGTCACCGTCAACACGAGGTCCTCGTCTTCCACGTTCTCGATCCCCGTGAGCTGGACCTGGACTTCGGCCGTCAGGCGCGCTTCGTCGACCCCGAGGGGGACTTCGATCCGATCAGCGCGCAGCCCTGGCACCTGAAGGAGAGCTACGCGTCAGAAGTCAGCGCCTGGCGCAAGCACCTGGGCCGGGAGTGCGGGATGCACCAGATCGACTACGTGCCCCTCACGACGGAGACTCCCTTCGATGTCGCGCTCATGGCCTACCTGGCCAAGCGCGCTCGCCTGGGCTAGGAGCTGGCGTTGAATTTTCTCCATCCCGCATTTCTCTTCGGGCTGCTGGCGGCGGGCATTCCGATCCTCTTGCACTTCTTGCGGCGCAGGGAAGTTCAGGAAATTCGATTCGCTCCCATGCGCTTTCTCAAGCCCTCGCAGGAGCAACAGAGTCGTCGCCTGCGGCTTCGGCGCCTGCTCCTCTTGGCCCTGCGCGTGGCGGCCTTGGTCTGCATCGTTCTGGCTCTGGCCCGACCCACCGTGACCGGCGGACTGTCCTGGCTCGCTCCGGCCGGCAGGGGGGTGAGCGTGCTGGTGATGGTCGACGACAGCGCGTCGATGCGCGCGCAGGCCTCCGGGGGATCGCTCTTCGAGCTCGCGCGCGAAGAGGCGGGCGAGATCGCCGCGGGACTCTCCTCGAGCGACGAATTCGCTCTCGCCGTTTTCGACGATGGGCTGCATCCCCTGCTCGAGGACTTCGTGCGCGATCCGAACCTGGCGCTGGCTCAGTTGAAGTCGCGAGACTGCGGTTTCTCCGCCACCAACTACTTCGCTTCGCTCGACAATGCCCTCGACTTCCTGAAGCGGGCCGCCCACCCGCACCGGGAGATCTACCTGGTGAGCGACTTCCAGCGGGCGCCCGAAGATTCCGTGGCGCGCAGAACTTTGGCAAAGCGCCTGGCCGAGCATCCCGACACCCACGTCTTTTTGCGCCAGGTGGCAGCGGAGCCCTTCGTGAACCGTCAAGTGGAGCAGGTGCGGCGCCCCGCCTCGCTCTTGCATCCCGGAGAGACGGCCGAAATCTCGGTGAGCGTGCGACAGGACGGCGAGAAGCCACTGCCGGTTCAGGTGTTCTTGACGGTGCAGGGTGAGCCGATGGGGGAGACCGAGATCCAGCTGAACCAGGGGGAGAGCGAGAGCCATTCGTTCCCGGTGACGCTGCCCGAGGCGGGTGATCTGGCCGGCTCGGCGCGCCTGCGGCCCGATCGCTTTCCCTGTGACGACCAGCGCTTCTTCGTGGTGGAGGTCACCGATCGCGTGCCGGTTCTCGTCCTGCGTGGCTTCACCCAAACCGAAGCGCGGCGCGACCCACTGCTTTTCTTGGCCGCGGCCCTTAATCCCGATGAGAGCGACGCGGGGGATTTCGCGCTCACGAGCGTGGACTGCTCCCGTCTCGAGGTGGAAACGCTCTCCTCTTATCGGGTGGTACTGGCCGCGGATCCGGACGAGTTCGGGGCAGCGCGCCTGGCCGCACTCAGCGACTACCTGCGCGGCGGTGGCACCATGCTGCTCTTCTGTGGCGACCCGCGCGAACGGGAATACGCCAACGAAAATTTGCTGCCGACCTGGACCACCGCGCGCCTGGGTCCCTTCCGCGGCGGTGAGGAGAGCATCGAGCACCTGCAGGTCGTCGCCCGCGATCACCCCATTTTTCAGGGCTTCTCCCGCGAGGAGATCGCCACCCTGGAAGAGGCCAAACTGCGCGATTTCTACCGGATCGAGGGACAGGCCGGCCACCCGCTCATCGAGTACCGCGGCGGAGGAGTTGCGGTCAGCGAGTTCAAGGTGGGCGAGGGTAGGCTCCTGCTCTGCGGCTTCCATCCCTCGGCCACTTCGGGGGATCTGCCGTTCTCTCCCATGTTTCTTCCCTTCGCCCAGCGCGCCAGCGCCTATTTGGCCACGGCGGCCGGCGGAGGTCTGCACCGTGAAGTCGAAGTCGGGCAGGCGCTCTCGTGCGAGGCTCCCGGCGGCCTGAAGGCCGAGTCGCGGGTGGAGCTGCGCACTCCCGACGAGCGGCTCGTGCCGGTGGAGATCGATGCCACCGCCGCCCCGCCGCGGCTTCGCTTCGGGGTGATCGAGCAGCCGGGTCTGTACGAAGTTCTGATCGAGGGGGCGGCGTGGGCGCAGTTCGCGGCCAATGTTCCTTCCGCGGAATCCGAGCGTAAATTCAGTACGGGCGAGGATTTCATCCGCGAGAACTTTGGCTCCTCGGCCCGCGGCGTCCGCGCCCTCAAAGGCGAAGATGTAGCGCAAGACCTCCAGCGTGCGCGGACCGGGCGCCCCATCCACCGCCTCTTCCTGCTTCTGGCCGGGCTCTTCCTGCTCGCCGAGAGCCTCTTGGGAAGGCGGGTTTCGCTCGGGGGCGAAGGTTGAGAGAGAGCCCAAACGATCGCCTTTTCGCACGATATCCTTGCAATCCGGCGCGAAAGCGCGCTATTCTCAGCTGGGCTCCATCAACGCTCGATTCGTGTCCCCAAAGTCCTCGGGCTTGAGCACAACGGACAGTGATTGCTCGCACCTCCGGGGCTTATGAGCCGTCTCGACTCAACAACATTCTGGTGTACGCGAGGTCCTAGGTCGCGGAACACCAGCAGGTCAATTTAGGGAGGCACACATGCGATTTTTGCGCACGATGCTCGTTGCCTTGTTCGTGCTGGGAGCCCTGGTCCCCGCTACGATTGCACAAGGTATCGAGATCTCTGACTACATTGGGTACGCTTGGGAGACCGGTGGATTTCCGCCGAGCGATCCGGGAGACGTCCTGCAGTTCGTCGGTGTGGCCGACTGGATGGATCCCATCGCGGGCGTCGATCTGGCCACCGAGGAAGTCACCTACTACGTGTACGGGCTCACCAGCCTGGGCGCGTCCGCGGATGATCCTGCTGTCGGCTACACCACCTACTACTACAGCGGCGGCACGCTCGAGATGTATCGAGATTCCGCGAAGAACGCGGCCTACGGGATCAATCCCGCCAACGCAACCGCACCCTCGACCTTCACTGATGGCACCCTGTTGCTGAAGGGCGCCTTCACCAGCTTTGCCATCACCTTCGATCCCTTCGGTGGCGCGAGCTACGGCGGTGCGGCCGACGGGTTGGCCGGAGAACTCATCACCAGCTGCAGCGGTTGCATCTACTCCTGGGGCGGTACCTACACCGTCGATGTGGGAGCACAGATCCCCGAGGGATACGACATGCAGCTCGACGGGATTCTCCAAATCGACTCCGCCGTGCCCACAACGGACGCGAGCTGGGGTACCATCAAGTCTCAATACGGCAGCAGCCAACGCTAAGGAGGACAACAGATGAAGAAGATGCTTCTCGCCCTCTGCTGCGTGCTTTTGATCGGCGTGCCGCAGTTCGCTTTTGCGCAACAGGCCTTCGACTTTCTGGGTCAGGCCAACATTCCCACGACCATCGGGAACCCCCTCTCCATGTACAGCGTGGTGCAGGAGGGTTCCGGCCTGGTCGTTCCTCCTCTCCCGTTGGATTTTGCCAACTACGATTAC
Source organism: Candidatus Krumholzibacteriota bacterium (assembly GCA_963806035.1). GTDB lineage: Bacteria > Krumholzibacteriota > Krumholzibacteriia > JAJRXK01 > JAJRXK01 > JAOZPE01. The sequence goes on from CAWDWO010000013.1 coordinate 75,115, forward strand.
ACGGTCGTGGTCACCGGAGCGAATCTCCTGACGGATACTGGTAATGCCCAGACCTTCGCGGCTGGAGTCATCACCATTTATGAGGACAATGCGACGGTTGCGGACTACGCCAATCCCGGCACCTTCACCGATGGCACCGCGATTCTTTCCGGGGTCATTTCCGGGCTTTCTCGTTCGGACGTCACTCTCACCATTCCGCCGTTCGCGCGCCAGATCAGCATTCTGGGCACGGTGGACTGGACCGGGGGAACGCACCTGGACGATCTCGCACCGGCCGACCAGACCAACTGGCCCTTCCTCGCGGCTGGGAGTCGTGAGGCCGGCAACGTCGAGCCCGGTTACGACGAACAGTGGGACGGCAAGGTCGAGCCGCGAGAGCCGGTGGTGGGTTCTGAGTCCACCAGCTTCGGCGGGCTCAAGGCCGGCTTCGACAAGTAGGAACTCCATGCGCCACGTCGTGCAGCGACGTGGATGGCAGTTCGATCAGCGTAGGGGCCAGTCCAATCGGGCTGGCCTTTCGCTTTGAGATCTCCTCTATTGTGAGTATGAGACGGCGCGATACCGCATCCTCCTTCCTGTGGCGCGAAGGACGCGTGCTCCTTTTGCACCGCAAGGAGAGTATGCGCTCCTATCCCGGGCTGTGGTCGGTCATCAGCGGCAGGGTGGAAAGAGGGGAGACGCCGCTGCAGACGGCGCGGCGCGAAATCCGCGAGGAAACGGGTTATGAAGGGGAGGCCTTGCGTCCTCTGGCCGCCGCCGCGCCCTTCGAAGTCTTCGAGGAAGAGCGCGATACGCAGTGGAGGGTGCATTCCTTTCTCTGGCTACTGCACTCGAGCCGTCCTCCGTGTCTCAACCAAGAAAACGACGCATTCCGCTGGCAGAAGGACCCGCGACTTCCCGAGTTGAAGACGGTGCCCCGCTTGGCGGAGGCTCTGCACTCGCTTTTGCCCAGGCCCATTCCACGATCGCTCGAAGCGGTCGAGAGGCTGCGCGCCGATCGCGAGCACGGAGCGGCGCAACTCGCCGTCCAGCTCTTGGATGAGTTCGAGGAGATCCTGCCTCTGCTTCACGACTGGCCGCAGCTGGTGGTCGCGGCAATGAAGTTCGCGAATGCTCGTCCGGCGATGACGCCCCTGGCGAGCCTGAGCTGGCGCTGGCTTGCGGGAATGGGCCCTCTGCAGCTCGAGCAAGGCTCTCTGCCCCACGCCGCGCCGCTTCGTGCTCAAGAGCGCGAGACTTTGCGCGAGCGAGTGGGCGAGCTGCGCTCCGCCCACCATGATGCTCTCGCTTTGAGCGCGGCTGCGGGTGCGCATCGCCTGCAGGCCGCTCAGTCAGCGGCAACCTTTTCCTATTCCAGCACGGTGGCGCAGGCCTTCCGTCTGGCCCTGAAATCCGGCCGCGGCCCACGACGCGTGCTTCTCTCTCACGCCTTGCCCGGAGGGGAGGGGGAGAGCTTCGCCCAGCAGCTCGGTGCGTGGGGATACGAAGTCGAGCTTCTTTCCGACGAAGAACTCGTGAGGAGGATCGGCGAGGCCGAAGTTCTTCTCTTGGGCGCGGATTCGCTCTTTCCTGACGGCAGCTTCGCCAACAAGATCGGCAGCGCGCGCCTGGCGGAAGCGGCCAAGGTTCAAGGCGTCGAGGTTCTGGTATGCGCGGACTCCTTCAAGAGGGCCGTCTCGCGCGAGGATTTCGCGGCCGAGACCATTGACGACGGCAGCGGGCAGAGCCCGCTGTTTGAAATCGTGGCATCCTCCCTGGTCGATGTGGTGTTGGATGAGTTCACACCAGACGCGGATCGCGCGATTTGAGCCGGAGGACTATTTTGTGCCCGCCATGAATGATGCCGAGCTGATCTATCTCGACAACAACGCCACCACGCGCCCCGATCCGAGAGTCATCGAGGCGATGATCCCGCTCTATCGCGAGAAATGGGGCAATCCCGGCAGCCATCATCGCCGCGGCGACGAGGTCGCCGCGCTCCTGCGCAAGGCGCGTCGCCAGGTGGCCTCCGCTTTCGGATTCTCTCCCCGCGAGGTGATTTTCACCGCGGGCGGTACCGAGGCCGATGTCCTGGCCCTGCGCGGGGTGGTTCTCGCGGCGGATAGACCGCGCCATCTCGTGGTCTCTAGCATCGAACATCCCGCGGTCCTCACCACGGCCGAACAACTTCAGAGCGAAGGAGTCTGCGAACTCTCGCGGCTTCAGGTCGACGGCGAAGGACGCGTGGATCCGGCGCAATTACAAGAAGTGTTGAAAGCGCACACGGTTCTGGTGAGCGTGATGAGCGCCAACAACGAGACGGGCGTGATTCAGCCCATCCAAGAGCTCGCGGAGATCGCGCACGCCGCTGGCGCTCGCTTTCACACCGACGCAGTCCAGGCCGTGGGCAAGATCCCCCTGGACGAAATCGCGGCCCAGATCGATCTACTTTCTTTCAGCGCGCACAAATTCCACGGCCCCAAGGGCACGGGAGCTCTCCTGGTGCGCGACGGCGTCCCCTTCTACTCGCAACTGAAGGCCGGCGGACAGGAGGGTGGAAGACGCGGGGGCACCGAGAATCCGGCCGGCATCATCGGCCTGGCCACTGCCCTGGAGCTCGCCCTCTCACTCATGGAGGAGGCGGCGAGCCGGATGAAGACTCTGCGCGAACACCTGGAATCCGGCCTCGAGGCGAGTGTAGAAAGCCTCGAAATCACCTCGAAGGCCGCCGAACGAACCTGCAACACCACCCACTTCACCGTGGAGCAGATGGAAGCGGGGGCTCTGCTGACACTCTTGGACGAGGCGGGAATCGCGTGCTCGGCCGGCTCCGCCTGCAGCACCGGCAGCCTGAAACCCAGTCACGTCCTTCTGGCGCAGGGCCTGGCCCCAAAGCGGCTGCACGGCGCGCTGCGGCTCTCGCTCAGCCGCGAGACGACCCGTGAAGAAATCGATCGAGTGCTGGAGCTTTTGCCGCCCATGGCAGAGAGACTTCGCAGCTTGAGCACGGGGGGCATGGGATGAAGGCGGGCGCACCAGCCGCCAGCGAACTCTCTCTGGATTCGCTCGAGCGCATCCTCTCGATTCGCGGTCTTCAGTCCTGGTTCGACGGGACATGGAAGGAGACCGGAGCGGAAAGCTGGGCGGCCAGCGGGATACAGGGCAGTGCTCTGTCCTGTCTTCTGAGCGCGCTCTACTCGCGACGAAAGAGCCAGTGGTTGATCGTGGCTTCCGGGTTGGAGGAAGCGGAGGCGATCTGCGACGACCTGGAGATCCTGAGCCGCGCGCCGGTCACCTATCTTCCCGAACTGGAAATTCTGCCCTTCGACCGCCGCTCGCCCACCCGCGAGATCCTCGCCACCGTTCAATCCGGCCTGCACACCCTGGACACGGGTGCTCCGGGATTCTTCGTGACCACGATCTACGGCCTGCGGCACAAGGTGATGTCGCCCGCCCGGCTGCGCCATTATCGCCTCGTTCTACGTCGCGGTGAGAGCGTGGATACCGACGCCCTGCAGGAGAAGCTGGCCGCGCTCGGCTACCGTCCCGCCGGCCTGGTGGAAACTCCCGGTGACGTGGCGCTGCGCGGGGGGATCATCGACGTCTTCAGCCCGGGCCAGGAATATCCGGTGCGCATGGAGTTCTTCGGCGACGAGCTGGAGAGCATCCGGAGCTTCGAGACGGCCGACCAACGCTCCACCGGTGAACTGCAGAGCGTCACCATTCTTCCCTCCGGTCCCTTCGTGATGGATGACGATACGCTGCTTGAGGCGCTGGCGCGCGTGGAGTCGATGGAGGAGTTCTCCCCAGACGATCGAACCCACCTCATCGAGAAACTCCAGGACAGATTGCACTTTGCCGGAATGGAGAGTCTCGCCCCCTTCTTCCACGAGCAGGCCACGCTCCTCTCGTACCTGAAACCCGACGCCCCCGTCGTCTTCGTCTCCCCGGACGATCTGGGCAAGAGAAGCGAAGAGCTGGATCGCGAGACCCGGCGAGTGCGCGGTGACCGGCTTGCCCACGGCGATCCGGTTCCCGCGGCGAAAGAGCTCATGGCCACGCTCGAGGAACTAGAGGCCGAGCTCGAGGAGCGGTCGCGGCTGTGGCTGGGGGAGATCGTGCTCGCCGGCAGCACGAAGGCGCCTCTTTCCCCGCCGGCGGATCGCCAGACTCTGCAAATGAACACGCGCAGCCAGGAGCGCGGCAAGGGCGAGGTGCAGAAGCTGCTTCAGGAAAGCTCGGCGCTGGCGAAGAACGGACAGGACGTATTTCTGTTCTGCGGCAATCGCGGCCAGACCGAGCGCATGGGCGAGCTCTTCGAGGAATTCGATCCCGAGCGGAGCTTCGCGCGGCCGCAGCTGCGCGTGGGCAGTCTGCGCGCGGGCTTCAGCTGGCCCGAGGCCAAGCTGGCCATCTTCACCGACCACGAGTTCTTCGATCGCTACCGGCGGCCGGCGCGCCGGCCTCGTTTCCACGGCACCGCGCGGGTCAAGGATCCCAAGACTCTCCACTCGGGTGATTTCGTGGTGCATGCGGAGCACGGCATCGGTCGCTATCTGGGTTTGCGCAAGCTCACGGTGGAGGGCGTCGAGAACGAGTTCTTGCTGCTCGAATACGCGGACAAGGACCGCCTCTACCTTCCCACCGACAAGCTCTTGCTCCTGGAGAGATACGAGGTCGGCGAGAGCGGCGAGCCCACCCTGCACAAATTGGGCTCCGGTCAGTGGGAGCGTACTCGCACGCGGGCACGCAAGGCGATTCGCGCCATGGCGCAGGAACTTCTCTCGCTCTACGCGGCCCGCAGCTCCCTTCCTGGCCACGCATTCGGAGAGGACACCCACCTGCAACAGGAGATGGAGGCCTCCTTCCTCCACGAAGAGACCAAGGACCAACTCAGTGCCGTCGAGGCGGTGAAGAAGGACATGGAATCCCCGCGCCCCATGGATCGTCTGGTCTGCGGCGACGTCGGATTCGGAAAGACCGAAGTCGCGATGAGAGCCGCCTTCAAGGCGGTGATGGGCGGCATGCAGGTCGCGGTCCTGTGTCCCACCACCATCCTCGCCGAGCAGCACGGGGAGACCTTTTCGCAGCGGATGCGCGAGTTTCCCGTGCGCATCGAAGTCCTGAGCCGCTTCAAGTCGCGCAAGGAACAGAAGGAGACGCTGAAGAGACTGCTCAAAGGAGAGATCGACATTCTGGTGGGAACCCATCGGATCTTGGGCCGCGACGTGAAGTTCGCGAAGCTGGGACTCTTGGTGGTGGACGAGGAACAGAGATTCGGGGTGCGGCACAAGGAGAGACTCAAGGAGATGCGCAAGCAGGTGGACGTGATGGCGCTCTCGGCCACTCCCATCCCGCGTACTCTCTACCTATCTCTCATGGGAGCCCGCGACATGTCCATCATCGCGACTCCTCCGCGCGATCGACTTCCCATTCATACCGAAGTGGTGCCCTATCGCGAGGACGTCATCGAAGAGGCCATTCTGCGCGAGATGCACCGCGGCGGGCAGGTGTTCTTCGTGCACAACCGGGTGGAGACGATCGATGCCATGGCGGAAGTCGTGGGACGCATCGTCCCCCACGCCCGCATCGCGATCGCCCACGGCCAGATGAAGGAGGCTCAGCTCGAGCAGATCATGCGCGATTTTTTGGCGCGCAAGTACGACGTCCTGGTGACGACGATGATCATCGAGAGTGGTCTGGACATGCCGAACGTGAATACCATTCTCATCGACCGCGCCGATCGCCTGGGACTGAGTCAGCTGTACCAGTTGCGGGGCCGCGTCGGCCGCAGCCGGCATCTGGCCTACGCGCACCTCATGACTCCCTCGGGGACGACCCTCGCGCCCGACGCGCGCAAGCGTCTGGCCGCGATCCAGGAGTACACCGACCTGGGCAGCGGTTATCGTGTCGCGATGCGCGATTTGGAAATCCGTGGGGCGGGCAACATCCTGGGAGAGGCCCAGCACGGCCACATCGCGAGCATCGGTTTCGATCTCTACTGCAAGCTCCTCGAGGAGGAGATTTTGGATCTCAAGGGCGAGGGATTGCCCCGCCTGCACGACATCAAGGTGGAGCTGCAAGTGGGGGCCTATCTTCCCGACGAGTATTTGCCCGAACCCGAGGAGCGGATCCGCTGGTATCGCGATTTGGGCCGCGTCGGTGACGAGGAGGAGCTGGATTTTCTGGCCGAAGAGCTGCGCGATCGCTTCGGTCCACCGCCCGAACCTACCAAGAACCTGCTGGATATCACGCGAATCAAGCTCCGGGCGCTGCGGGCCGGGATCGAGGACGTGAGGCGCGTTCGCCGGGGCGTGCGCATGCTTTTTGGTGGCGGGACGAAGCCAAACGCCTCTATTCTTAACAACTTGGCCGGAACCCAAATGCCGCGCTTGGCGTTCAACGCCGTGGATCGACTGGAAATGACCGTCGAGGCGTCGCGGGAAGACTCTCTGGTGGCATCCTTGGTCGTGCTGGAAAAGCTCGCCGAATCCGAAAATTGACCTCAGACATTCACGGGGATTTCCTCGAGGAGATGGAAATGGTTTCTCTCGTATCACACACCTCGCGCCGAGGCAGACTCGCGCTCTTTCTACCGATTCTCCTGGCCCTCTTTCTCGCCGCCTGCGGCAGTACGGATCACGAGAAGATTCCCTTGGCAAAGATCGGGGATGACACGATCACGCTCGCGCAGTTCGAGAGAAAAGTGAATTCGATGAATCCCAAGTACGTGCCCGACGACATCATGACCAAACAGGGTCAACTCGATTTCCTCGACGCCATGATCAACAAGCGAGTGATGGAGAGGAAGGGAGACGAGCTGGGATACGCTGAGGATCCCAGCATGAAGCAGACCCTGGAACTCATTCGGCAGAATGCGGCCATGCGACTCATGAAGTCGGAGCTGGTGAAGGACACCAGCGAGGTCACACCCGAAGAGATGCAGGCCTATTACAAGAACTTCTGCCGTGTCCTGCTGATCTCCTACATGGTCTTCGACACCCAGGAAGAAGCCGAGAAGGCGCGGAACCTGGTTCTGGGTGGCGAAAGATGGGCGGACGTCGCCGGACGCATGGATTCGGGGGATCCCGGGCCCAGCGGGGATTGGACTGCCTCCTTGCGCTACGGAACGGTTCCGGATGACGTCGAGCAAGCCGCTTTCGAGTTGAAGCCCCACGAACTCAGCCAGCCGATCCACAACGCCGCCGGCTACTTCCTCATCAGGCTGGAGGGGGAGACCAAGGACCAGAAGGTGCTTCCCTTCGATCAGATGAAGGACAAGATCCGTCAGAGCGTTCACGACCAGGCCATGAATCTGGCCACCATCAAGTTCAACGAGGAAGTGCTCGCGAAACACAACTTCAAGTTGAACGAGGATGTCCTGACGATTCTCTATCACGCCCTTCCCAAGGACAAACCCGTGCTCCCCGTTCCTCCCAAGGAGGAGTGGCCGGATCTGAATATTCAGCCCGGCGACATGAACAAAGTTCTGATGAGTTGGGACGGAGATAGCTGGGATCTGCGGCGTTTCTACGATTACTACAAGGCGACAGCTTGGTTGGGCCGTCCCCGCCGCGACAAGCGTCTGGGCGGTCTGCGGAGCTTCGTGACGCAAATCGCGAGCAAGGCGATCATGCCGATCGAGGCCAAGGAGCGCGGCTTCTATGACCGGCCGCAGATCAACGATCTGGTGCGCTCCCGCAAGCAACAGATGGTCGTCACCAAGCTCCACCACGACCTGATTTCGCCCGACGTGAAGCCCACCGATGAGCAGTACCAAAAGTACTGGGACGAGCACAAAGAGGAGTATCAGAAGCCTCCCTTCCACGAGGGAGTCGTGCTCGTGAACCACGACGAGGCAAAGATCCGCACCGCGCGCAAGGAAGCCACCAAGCAGGGCGATTGGAGCGATCTGGTCGAGAAGTACGGGGAGGAATCCCTGATGCCCAAGGACAAGGGCGCTCATTTCGGGCCGGTCGCCCAGGTCAACATCAATCCGCGCACCCCCCTGCTGTGGCAGCAGAAGGAAATCGGAGAGATCTGCGATCCCATGCAACTGAGTGATGGCACCTGGGGAATCGGACGTCTCGACAAGATCCAACCGGCCCAAGAGGTCGCTCTCAAGGATGTGTTCGCCAACGTGCGTCAAAAGGTCGAGGCCGAGGTTTCCGAGCAGATTTTCCAGGAAAAGGTGGGGGCCTGGCGCAAGGAGTATGGCGTCAAGACCTTCCCGGAGAACCTGAAGAAGGCGGTGCTCAAGCCGAAGACCGCTAGCGGAGAGGCGTCTGGGGAAGAGGTTTCATGATCACCGATCCGCATCGTTTCCTGCGCCAGTGGGGCCTTTCGTCGTGCCTGCTGTTGCTTCTGGCTCTTAGCCTGAAGGCGATTCCCGCGTGCGCTCAGGGTCCCGAGTTGGTGGACCGTATCGTGGCGGTGGTGGACGACGAGGCCATTCTGGCCAGCGATCTGCAGCGAGAGGTGGAATCGTACAAATTCGATCAATCCCAGCAGGGCCAGACCACGAACGAGGACGACGCCACGATTCGCAAGGAGATGCTGGACCGGCTCATCGACGTGAAACTGCTGGTGGCGCAGGCCAAGTTGGATGGCATCGAGGTGAAGGACGAGGAGGTCGACCAGGCGGTGGCGCGCAGTCTGGACGACATCATCTCGCGCTTCGGCACCAAAGCGGAGTTGGTGAAGGAGCTGGCCCGCAATGGAATGACCTTCGACGATCTGCAGGCGCGCAACCGCGACCTCATCCGCAACCGGCTCTACACCAGCCGCATGATCTCCACTCACATTCGCCCGCTCATCGAGGTGCGCGAAGACGAAGTGCGCGCGTTCTACAAAGATCATCTCGATGAGGTGCCTCATTCGCCCGAAACCATCACGGTTTCCAACGTTCTGGTCGTTCCTCAGCCCGAGGAGAAAGCCCAGAAAGCACTGACGGCCAAGCTGGATGCCATTCATGCCGCATTCGACGCGGGCAAGAGCTTCGAGGATGTCGCGAAGCAATACTCCGAAGGTCCCAACGCCAAGAATGGCGGACTCCTGGGTTCCTTCAACAAGGGCGATCTCTTCCATCCCGTGCTCGAAGAGATGGCCTGGTCCCTTCCGGTGGGGAAGGTTTCCGATCCGGTGACCACCGAGCTCGGAGTGCACATTCTGAAAGTGGTGGAGCGCACCGACACCAAGGTGACCCTGCGCCAGATTCTCCTGCGGGTCCCCATTACCGACGCGGACTGGGCGAGGGCCAAGGACCGGGCGGAGGAGGTCTACCAGAAGGCCGCGGCAGGCCAGGATTTCACCACGCTGGTTGAGAATTATTCGGACGATCCCAACAGCCGGCAGAAGAACGGCCTCCTGGGCACTTTCCCCCTGGAAAAGTTGACGCCGGCCTTCCGCAACGCCCTGAACGGGCTGAAGCCCGGCGAAGTGGGCAAGCCGGTGAAGGGTACCGCGGGATACTTCGTGCTCCACCTGGATTCCAAGCAACCCGCCCACGTGATGTCCTTCGAAGAGGTGAAGGACCAGGTTCACTCCGCGGTCGAGGATCAGAAGATCCAGGCCGAATTGGACAAGTTCTTGAAGGGTTTGCGCAAGAAATTCTACATCGACGTCAAGATGTGATTGCTGGCCTTCTTGTTGCAATGCTGGCCGACAAGGTGTCACTTTGTTGCCAGTAGGACCTCATGAGCCAAAAGCCCGAACAGCCACAGACGGAACTCGACTCCGTGCGCATCGCCCAGGATCCCCGGGTCATCATTTCCATGTATCACGCCGATCTTCGCTACGGGGAGCATTACGCCCTGCGCGACGTGAATCTCCAGGTTGCCAACGGCGAGTTCCTCTTCCTGGTGGGACCATCGGGGGCGGGAAAGAGCAGTCTCTTGCGGCTGCTCACCATGGACGAGTTTCCCACCTCGGGGCGCGTGGTGGTGGGATCCTTCGTGTCCAGCCGGATGGAACGCTCTCGTATCCCGAAACTCCGCCGCGAGATCGGAGTCGTGTTTCAGGATTTCCGGCTGCTCGACGATCGCAACGTCTTCGACAACATCGCATTCGCCCAGATGGTCATCGGAGTGAACAGCGCGGAGATCAAGCGCAACGTTTCGCGCGTGCTCAACTGGGTGGGTCTGCACCACAAGCGAAACCAGGACGTTCTCACCCTCAGCGGGGGTGAGCGCCAGCGGGTTGCCATCGCTCGCGCCATCGTCAACAGCCCCAGAATTCTTTTGGCCGACGAACCCACGGGAAACCTCGATCCCGAAGTCAGCCAGGAGGTCATCGACCTCCTCTTCAGAATCAACTCCGCGGGAACCGCGGTGGTGATGTGCACCCATGACCACATCATGGTCCGTCAATACGGAGAGCGCATCGTGAAGCTGGACGGAGGAAGGGTCGTGGCGGACGTCGAGCGTTACCGTCCTCAGGTTTCGCGCGAGGAACGCGCCGTGGCGAACAAGGCCTATCAGCCCTTGAAGGAAGGCGAGCAACGCCGTGCTCCGGAAACCTGGAGCGAGAATCTCATCGAGATCAAGAGCGAGGAGAGGGGCTGATGTACGGCACGACGCAGATGAAGCACTTCGTGCGCGAAGCGCTCCTGGGCCTGGCGCGCCGGCGTGTCAGCGGCACCGTTGCCGTGCTCATCATGGGCTCGGCCCTTCTCATGCTGGCGCTCTTCAGCCTCATCACAATCAATCTCGATCGGGTTCTGCAATCGGTACGCGGCGACATCGACGCCGAGGTGTTTCTTCAGCCGAGCGTGTCGCCCGATCAGCAGCAGACTCTGCAGCACGAGATTCTCGCGGTGTACGGGGTGAAATCCGTCTACTACGTGAGCAAGGCGAAGGCGCTGGAGGAATTCCGCGCCGACCTCGGCAACGACGCATCTCTTCTGGACGGCTTCTCCGAAAATCCACTTCCCGCCTCCTTCCGGTTGCAGTTCGATGACGAGGTGGTGCACGACGCCGCCAAGATGGACGATCTCGTGCGGGTTCTGAAGCAGTTTCCCTGGGTCGAGGATGTCGTCTCGCAGGTGGAAACCGTGCATCGCCTCGATCGCCTGGCGCGCATCTTCAAAGTGGTCGACCTGATCGTCGGCCTCCTGGTTTTGGTCTCGGCCATCTTCGTGATTTCCAACACGGTGCGCCTCACCGTGGAGGAGCGAGCGCGCAGCATCGACATCATGAAACAGGTGGGCGCCACCAATTGGTTCATTCGAACTCCCTTCCTTCTCGGAGGGGCCTTGCAGGGCGCGGCCGCCGGCGCTCTGGCCATGATCCTTCTCCTGATCGCCCACCGTTTCTTGCAGCGAGAAATCAGCGGCGTCTACTTCTTCGCGAGCGGACAAATCATCGGTTTCGTAATTTTGAGCACTCTCTTGGGCGTCGTGGGCAGTGGGGCAGCGCTGCGGCGCCATCTGCGCCTGTGATCGGGATGCGAAGCATCGCCTCATCCGGCCACCCCAAGCCGCGGCTTTCGTTCTGGCTCGTCGCCCTGCTGCTGCTCGGTGTCCTGAAATCCACGCCGGTCTCTGCCCAGTCGCAGAACGACCCGACTCTCGACGACAAGCAACAGCAGCTCGAACAGCTGCGATCCGAGATCAAGAAATCGCGCAACAAGGCCAACGCTCTCGCACAGGACGAGGGAAAGCAGTTGAAGCGTCTACAGGCCCTGGAACAGGAAGCGGCCGACACCAAGAAACTTCTGGATGGACTCAACGCCCGCCAGGACGAACTCCTGCAAGAGGTGAGTTCGTTGCAAAGCGAAATCGCGCGCAGCGATTCGAGCGCTTCTCTGCGCCGCGCGCGCCTGGCTTCTCAATTGCGCCACATGTACATGTACCGCAGCCAGAGCACCTTCGCCGTGCTCGCGACCAGTGGCGAGTTGGATCAATTGGGTCGGAAGATGCGCGCCATGACATCGATTGCACGCGCCGAACGAAGTTTCATCGAGGACATTCAGGAGAGCCGTTCCGTCCTGCAGGACAAGGAAGCCGAGCTGGACGAGCGCTTGGCGCAGCTCGAACAAAACCGCGGCCAGGTGCAGCAACAACGGGCGCGGGTGGACGCCCTCAAACAGGAGCGGCGCGAGCAGCTGGATCAGATCAAGAAGGAGCGCAATCGCTGGGATTCCTCTTTGAAGGAGCTGCAGCAATCGGCGGCACAGTTGGAAGACCTCATGACACAACTGGAGAAACAGGGTCAGAAGCATGGAGCCCAGCTCAACGCCGATTTTCCCGCCCTGAAGGGACAGCTTATCATGCCGGTGGCCGGAAGCATCACGCAGGGCTTTGGGCGTTCCGTCCATCCCCGATTCAAGACGGTCGTGGTGAATCGCGGGATCAACATCGCGGCCGCCATGGGCGCTCCCATCCGCGTAGTTGCGCAGGGTGTCGTCGATTACGTGAACTGGTTGCCCGGCTATGGCAAGTGCATTATCGTCAACCACGGCGACGGTTGGTACACCCTCTACGCTCATTGCTCGCAGATCTTCCCCGCGGTATCGGCAACGGTCCAATCCGGCGAGGTGATCGCGGAAGTGGGAGATACGGGCTCACTCGATGGCAGTCAACTCTACTTCGAAATTCGACACGGAAAGACTCCCGTCGATCCCGCGCCCTGGTTTCGCCGCTGATCCCCCGCCCAAACTCTGCCCATCGAGCCTCTCCTTTGCGATTTTGACGGTGCGCTCATGAGCGGCGGACTCGATCCTCTGCAGCGCAGCCCGGCCTTGACCAGCCTCGCCCGGGCGGCCCGCAGCGGCGAGCTGCCCAACAGCCTTCTTCTGGAGGGACCGGAGGGTTGCGGCAAACAGGAGGTCGCGCTCGCGCTGGCCGAGATTCTCCTGGAGGAGAACGCCGGGGACTCCCGCGGGCGCGTGGCGCGGCTCTCGCACCCCGATCTCCTCTTCGTGTTTCCTGCGCAGGCCAACCTGAAGGTGGAGGGCTATCGCGAAATCCTCGACGCCAAGGCGGAAGAGCCCCTGGCACGAATCCGGCAGGCGAGCACCGCGATCATCGCGATCGGCGAGGTGGACAACCCGGGCTTTTGTACCATCCGGCGCGTGCGCCGTTTCGCCGAGGCCGTGCCCTTCGAGGCGCCTCGTAAAGTGGTGATACTGGCCGACGCCCATCGCATGAATCGCGCGGCGGCGAATGCTCTGCTCAAGACTCTGGAGGAACCACCGGCCACCGCGGTACTCCTTCTCTGTTCGCACCAGACCCATCTCATGCCCGCCACCGTGCGCAGCCGCTGCGCGCGCGTCCGGGTACCCGCCTTCAGCGAGGAGGATCTGAGGAGACGGCTCAGCGAAAAGCACGGCCTCGATCAGGATGCGGCCGAGCAGATCGCGGCGGTCAGCGGCGGCAACGCCCGCCGCGCGCTCGATCTCATCGACCCCCAGTCGCTCATGGTGGCCTCCTGGGCGCGCACCCTGCTGACGCGGCTGCTCTCGGCGGAGCGAGCCGATCTTCTGGCGGGAGCCGAACGAGTTTCCAAGGGACAGGATCCCAAGGGCGGCAAGGGCGCCAAGCTCACCGACGCCAGCCTGAGCGCTTCACGCGACGTGGCGATGCGCACCATCGATTTTCTCGTGGCCGATCTTCTGTCGCTGGTCCGTTTGCGTGAGGGATTCAAGGAGAATCGCGCGCTGACGGAGCGTCTCTCCAAGTGGCTTCGCCAAGAGCCGTCCATCGATCCGGGCCGCGCCGCCAAGATCCTCCTCAGAGCGCGCGATGATTTGGCCTTGAACGTGAACGTGGGATTGGTTCTCACCCATGCCTTCATGGAAGCGCTCGACTCCGCCGCGGCAAGAGGGAACGCGTAGCTCATGGCGGGACTCATCGACAGCCATCTCCATTTGGGCAGGGAGGAGTTTGACTCCGACCGCGAGAACGTGCGCGCGCGGGCCAGGGACGCGGGGGTGTGCGCGTTTCTCCACGTTGGTTTCGATTCCCCCTCCATCGAGGCGGCCCTGCGGCAGGCGGAAGGACGAAAGGACGAATGGGTGGCCGCCGGCATTCATCCGCACGACGCGCGCGAGTGGGGTCCTTCGTCCGAGAAGCTCCTCGAAGAGCTGGCCAAGGCGGGCCGCATCGTGGCGGTGGGGGAGTGCGGTCTGGATTTCTATCGCGACCTTTCCCCCCGGCCGCTGCAAGAGCTCGCCTTCCGCGCCCAGATCGCGCTGGCCAAAGCTCTCGGGCTTCCCATGATCTACCACGTGCGCGATGCCTACCCCGAGGCCAAGCGGATCCTGCTCGAGGAGGGTCTGCCGCCCCGCCGCGGCATCTTCCACGCCTTCGCCGGTGACGCCGAGTTCGCGGCCTGGGCGAAAGACGAGGGCTTCCTCTTGGGGGTGGGGGGACCGCTCACTTACCCCAAGTCCAAGCTACCCGAGGCGATCGAGAAGATCCCGCGCGAGAGCTTGATCCTGGAGACGGACGCTCCCTGGCTCCCGCCCCAGCCCTTCCGCGGGCGGCGCAACGAGCCGGCCTATCTGCGCATCACCGCGGAGCATCTCGCGCTGGCCCAGGGGGTTTCGGTGGACGAGCTGGCGCGCGGAATGGCGGAGTCCTTCGCCTCCCTTTTCGGCGTGGAATTTACCGACACATTTGACGCTTTCGTCCCTTCCCGCCGCGCCATTCCCAAAGGGCGGGCGCGTTGACAGGCCAAGGTCTCGGGTGCTATCCTCGTGAAATCAAACCAGGACCGGATTTTGACCGGTCTCCCCTGCCAACTCGCCTCTCCTCTCCGGAGGTCTTGCCACCGCATCTGTGCTACGGTTCGCGCTCGGATCGAGCGTGTCCCCGAGTTTTTCGAACTCGGGCATCGAGGGGAACTGGTTCCCCAGTGGTTCAAGGCCGGCTTCGTGACGGCGCTCTCGCTTTTTGGTGTATGACTCCGCACGAATCCCAAGCAGCGCTTCTGAGGAAATACGGTCTGCGCCTGAACAAGCGTCTGGGCCAGCATTTCCTCGTCGATCAACGGGTTCTGGCACGGATCGTGGATTCCATCCGCGATTTGGGCGTGCGCCGCGTGGTCGAATTGGGCGCCGGAGCGGGAGCTCTCAGCGCCGCACTTCTGCGCGCGGGCCTTCAAGTGGAAGCGCTCGAGCTGGACGAGAGGATGCTCGAGCTTCTGAAAAACGAATACGCGTCCGAGGGACTGAAAGTGCGCCGGGCGGACATCGCGCGGGAGGATCTGGCCGAAACGGTGGGTTCTGAGCCCATGTGTTTCGCGGGAAACCTCCCCTACCAGGTGACGAGCCCTGTGCTCTTTTCCCTGGGTGAAGCGCTCATGCGGCCCGCGTGCACGGGGGCGATCCTCATGATGCAGGCCGAAGTGGCAGCACGACTGTGCGCGAAGCCGGGAACGAAAGAATACGGGGTGCTCACGGTGCTCCTCCAAGCGCGTTGTAGGGTGCGTAGAATCGCGCGCGTGCGTCCCGGCTCGTTTCTCCCCCCGCCCAAAGTGCATTCGGCGGTGGTGGAGCTTCAGCCGCGCGAGGAGGTCGTGAAGTTCGACGAGCGGGGCACGAAGCTGGTCAAGGAGCTGTTTCGCGAAAGGCGCAAACAGATCGGCGGCCTTTTGAGGCGCCGCGAAGGCTTAGACGAGGATGGATTGACGCAGCTGCGGGACTCGACGGGAATCGACCCCCGGCTTCGTCCGGAAGACTTGAGTATTTCGGATTTCAGGGCACTGGACCTCTACCTGGAAGAGTTGCGGAACGAATCATGACCAGAAGCCGCAGGGGGTGGAGGACCAGTTCTCGGGGAGTCGCGCTAGCGACTCTGGTCACGCTGTATCTGTGCGCGATCAGCGGCACTGCGACGGCTCAGAGCGATGCGCAGGCAGACAGCTCAGGCACGGGAGTGCAGGATTTGGGATCGATCGTCAATCAGAGCATCGCAGCGCAGACGGACTCCAGCTCCCAGGCGAACTCCGCCGCCAAGAGCGATTCCACCGGAATTGTGGGACTCCGCAAACAGCTGGAAGAGTTGGGTGGAATGGCCTGGCTTGGTTTCGTGGGACCGGAAGTGAGGAACCGGCCCACGCTCAAGGGCGGCTACGATTCCGGACAATCCAACTACGGACCCTATTTCGACATCAACGTTCCCCTGCTGGTGGCGGGCGGTTTCTCCACCACGAGCAGCTACCATCGCGAGAGCCTCGAGGAACCCGCCACCCAGCAGAACAAAGTGGGCCGCGAGATCCACAGCAGCTGGAAGCGTCCCATGAGCGATTGGGGAAGCTTCAACCTCGACTTCCGGCGCCGCAGCAACGAAACGAACCGCGTCGGTTTCGCCAAGAGTACCTCGGAGAACACCAATCTCTCCTCCAGTCTGACGGGCACCGCGGACCTCGGCGACACCGGTATCGACGGCAAGTGGGCGGTCAAGGGAAACATCAAGGACGACAAGGTCACTTCGGGTTCTCGCGCGGGCGCCACGAACCAGACCCTCAATACCGGCACTTTCTCGCTGGGAACCGGCCGCAAAGTGGGCGACATGAACGTGGCGCTGAATGCCGGCCTGGACGTCTCGGCCGGACCGCAGACTCTTTCCGCGGCGACCGACGGAAGCAACGCCCAGCAGGATACCAAAACCAGCGTGAGCGACACCTTGGGGGTGAATCTCCGCTGGCAGCAGGGGAAGAACCGCAGCTTCAGTGCCCAAATCAGTCGACAGGTCTTCAACGAAGACCGTTTGGATTATCTGAAGGACTTTCGCGGAGTCTCGATCTTCGATCCCGACACCCGGCTCAAGATCGTGGGCAGCGAGAGCGAGAGCAGGAACATCACCAGCGTCAACCTCACGGCCACGACACCCATCTACCGCTCGCTGAGAACCAATTTGGGCTACAACCTGCAGCGTAAGGAAACCCACTACACTCTGAGCGAGCAGGGCTTCATTCCCGAACACATGCAAAACTTCAACGGCGATGTCACCTTCCGCTACGCGCAGGCGGGAAGCCTGAAGGTGAGCCTCGGTCTCAGCCAGCTCTGGGACGACCGGCGCTCCAGGGGGTCCAAGGAGCTGCGCGGCAAGCACTTCAGCAACTCGAACAGCGTGAGCTTCACCATCGATCAGCACCTCCTGGGAGCCACCGATCTCAAGGTCCTGTACGCCGAGGACCTGACCCAACAGGTCTACGACTACAAACTGGAGACGGGAACCCTGGATATCGACGTGCTCTCCAAGCGCGTGGACGCCAGACTGAGTTCGGATGCGTTCAGCAAGATCAAGGTGACGCTCACCGGAACCTACAAGACCGCGGCCAACGTCTTTCTGGATGCGAAGCAAGTGGCCAACAACAACCGCGACCAGAACACCTGGAAAGTGAGTGGCGATTACGCCTGGCAGCTCACGCAGGCCGTGAGTTTCTCGCAGAGTTACCAGCTCGGGATCGATTACACCGACTACTACTATTCGTACGTGCCCGAAGTAAACCAACGGGACAAGTTCTACAAGCGCACGCAGCTCAAGACGGATCTCAATTTGAAGTTGCCGGGCGCGGCCAGCTTCGGCCTCAGCCACAGCGTGGACCGGACGCGCGGCGGCAACAAGCTGCTGCAGGATGACGTGGAGGCGAGCGGCTACACCGACGACCTGGCGCGCCGTCAGGACGAACAGAGGTTGAACGCATCGGTCTCATTTCCGCTCGTGCTGGGATACAAGGTCTCGGTGGAGACCAACCGCACCTGGCGCACTCTGCAGGGTGCCAACGATGAATTTCAGGGGAACATCCGCGCCGGCGTGAAGGGACTTCAGACCTTCCTGAACGATCGCATGACCCTCTCCCTGGACCTGGGCTACGTGTGGGCCTACGGGCCGCCGCGCGTCATCCGCATCGAACGGGACCGGCGTTTCTTCACCTCCTCCACTTACTTGTCCTGGGCTTTCTGAAAGGGCTTCGATGTCGCGTCTGCTCCTCATCACCGTGCTCGCCGCATTGCTCTTGGGCGGATGCTTCTTCAAGACGCGTACGCCCGAGCAGCCCGATTTCGGCGGCGGCTGCCAGGTCGACTTCCGCTTCAACGACCGTTGGGAAAACGTGATCTTCAATCTGGAGGGGGCGTTGAAGTGCGGGGATCCGACGGAGTATCTTGATGTCATCGGCAAGGACTTCGTCTACGAACCCACGGCGAACCTGATGGCCCAGTACCCCGCAGTGTTCAGCACGGTGTGGACCAAGGATCGGGAGAGCGCGTTCATTCAGAACGCTTTCGCGGGCTCGCTCTTCCAGGCCTCGCTGGCCGACAGCATTCTCTCCGGGCCCACCGACAGCGGCGACGTCACACGGCTCACCGCGCGCTACGTGGTCAACGAAGTGGACGCATCGGGAACGCCCACTGGCCGCAGCTGGGAGGGCATCGCCGACTATGAATTTCTGCGCGGGAGTCTGGTCACCATGGTCCTCTGGAGGGACAATGACAGCTCAGGATTGCCTTTCGGGGAGCTGCGGGCCGAATTGGCGGGAGGTAACTGAAACTCAATTGCTAAACCCAATTTTCCTCGACACTCGGGACGATGGCATCGTCCGCGCCGATTTGCTACAATTCTGTCCACAAGGACGCATCATTGGAGGTTTTGCCCATGTTTGCCCCAACTCGACTCAAGCGCCGGCTGACTCCCGTCTTGCTGCTGTTTCTCATCGCAGTACTCGCGGCGGGCTGCGGTGTCTTTTCCCCCGACGAGAGTAAGAATAACGGCGGCGGTGGCACCGATCGCGGGGTGTTCAAACCCGCCACCTCCCCCGACCAGTGTATGGCCAACTTCAAGAACGCCTGGGAGCAGCGCACGCTCGTGGAGTACGAGAAGCTTCTGGACGATCAATTTCAGTTCTTCTTCGATCCCAACGACGGTCTGGAGCAGTTCGTGGGTCCCAGCTGGGGACGCACCGAGGAACTGGATTCGGCGAAGTCGATCTTCGAGGGCGATGCCGGCTACGACCTCATCAAGCAGGAGGACATCCCGCCCGTCCTGAGCATCGAGTTCACCACCTTCTCCAAGGTCTTCGACTGGCAGGATCCGGGGACCGACCAGCTCTACGAGGGGACGGTCAAGGCGCGCTACAAGGTGGGGATCAAGGTCAGTTTCCAGGGGGTCGAGCAGACCACGCTGGTCACCGGAGACAACGATTTCTACGTGAAGGGCTACCCGCAGAGCGACGGGACCACCCTCTACAAGATCAAGGTCTGGGAGGACCAGGGACAGAACCTGGGCGGCTGAGCCGCTCGTCTTCCTGTCTTTCTCCCTCACGACCACGATGCCCCCGCCTTTGGCGGGGGCATCTTCGTTCGTGGACGCTGGGGCGTACCCTGTGCTAAGACAACGCGAACCCGCGTGCCCGGCTTTCCGGCCGGGCGCGCCCATGGAATCACAGCGGAGAGCCACCCTCGATGTTCGCAAGCTCCAAGAGACGCCGGCGCGGCCGGTCCAAGAAATCACAGCGCAGCGCCCGTCCCGTTCTCGTCCTGCTCGTCATGATCCTGGTGGCCGGCAGCGCCACCGTGGCCTGGCTCAGAAGTGAGCGGGGCGAAATCTGGTTGGCCGAGCGCGGGGTGGCGAGCGCCCAGGAGCACTGCGCGCAGCTCTGGCAGAGCAGTTTGCTCGACGGCCTGATGGACGCGGGCATCCCCCCCGACAGCGTGGTGGTCCATCCGGGTTATCCGGTCGAGGTGGAGGTCGGCGCCAGCTGCGATCTCTTCGCGCTCAATCTGGCCGTGACCCGGCGCCTCGAGGCGGCCGGCGGCCAGGTCGCCAAAGGGGAGCGTTTCGAGGATCAGGGCTCCTCGGTCTTGGAGCTCTGGTTGGGGGGGAAGGGCTACGTGAGCCACCGCTTGCTGGCCCGGCGCGGCCCCCAGGCATCGGCTCTGCAGCCGCCTCCTCCGCCCAAGGGTCTTCTGGCCATCGTGGTGGATGACTTCGGGCACAACCTGAACGCGACGGTGCGTCAGCTGCTCTCTCTGTCGGTCCCCATCACCGTGGCCATTCTGCCCGAGCGCCCGGCCAGTCTGCGGGTGCTCAGCGAGGCGCGCCGCGCCGGGAAAGAGGCGATCCTCCACATGCCGATGGAACCGGTGGCCGGGAGCAGCCCCGGTCCGGGAAAGCTGGCCCTGATGGTGGACATGAGCCGCGAGGAAGTCCGGCGCCGCCTCGAACGCGCCCTGGACGAGCTCTCCGGGGTGCAGGGCCTCAATAACCACATGGGCAGCGAATTCACCCAGCACCCCGGCGGGATGGAGGTGGTGGCCCAGGTGCTGGCCGAGCGTGGACTGTATTTCCTGGATAGTCTCACCAGCCCCCATTCGGTGGCTTACGAGACGGTCCGGCGCTCCCACGTGCCCGCCCTGCGCAACGACCTCTTTCTGGATCTGGACGTGCAGGACCCGGCTCTCATCGAGCAGAGGCTCCAGCGGCTCATCGAGCGGGCGCGCCGCAAGGGCACGGCCATCGGAATCGGCCATCCCGAGCCGGCCACGGCCCGCGTGCTGCAGGAAATTCTGCCCCAGTTGGACCCGCGAGACGTCAAACCAGTCTTTCTGAGCGAGATCCTGCGCAGTTTTCCGCAGTCCTGAATCGCCGTGCCCTCGTTGACAGGCTGAGAGGCCCGGCTATACTTGTTGGGTTTCGGTCGCAGACGGAACTCCTTGCTGGAGGCTCGCCTCCGCCCGAATCCCGCCGAGGCCGGGATGCGCCCGGCTGAACCTCACGGCACCAACCAAACCCCCGGAGCGCGGGCTTCTCGCTTCTGCGCCAGTTGGGTGAAAATGGAATGAAACGATCATTACAGATCAAAGCCGCGCTCATCGTGGTGCTGGCGATCTGGGCTGGAATCAATCTCTGGCCCACGCTGCAACTCAGCCGCATGAGCGCCGCAAAAGAGAAGGCCCTGGCCTCCACTCCCGAGGGCCTGACCAAACTCGACAAGCTGCACTCCCACGCGATCAAGCGGGGTCTCGACCTTCAGGGTGGGATGTACCTGGTGCTCGACGTGGATCAGAGCACGGTGGAAAAGGGCACCTCCGAGGACGCGATCAAGCGCACGCTGGAGATCCTGCGCAACCGCATCGACCAGTTCGGAGTCTCCGAACCCGACGTGCGCCGCGAAGGCACTTCCCGGATCATCGTCCAGTTGCCCGGTCTGCAGGACGCCGAACGCGCCAAGCGCCTCATCGGCAAGACCGCGCGTCTGGAGTTCCGCATGGTGCGAGAGGGCGCGGACGTGACCAGCCTTTTGGCGCGTCTGGATCGCGTGCTGGCCGCGAACGGCAGCTTGCCGGATTCGGTCGAGACCGCTCTGGACCAAGAGAGCGAACTCAGCGCGAGTGACTCCACCGCCGCCGATTCGAGTTCCACGAAGATGGCGCAGGCCGCCTCCGACAGCTCCAAGGGCGATCTTCTGAGTGACCTCGGAGGAAAGGACGAGGAGTCGACGGGCGAGGTGGGAGACTGGGAGAAGGAGCACCCGCTCACCTCTCTCATGGGGCCCTTCCTGAAGAACCGTGGCGCGCTTCCGGTCAGCGAGGCGAACAAGCCGCGCGTGGATGCTCTGCTCCATACGCCCGAGGCGCAACGCATCATGCCTCGTGATGTGGAATGGCTGTGGGGAAGCGAGCAGCTCACCGGCAACGACGGACGCCCGGCGTTTCTGCTCTACCTGGTGGACAAGAAAGTCGAACTCACCGGAGGTGAGGTCCGCAACGCCGGAGTCTCGCCCGATCCCGACCGGCCGCCTCTGCTCATGGTCAATCTGGGCTTCAGCCGGCGCGGCGGCATCAAGTTCGCCAACGTGACCGGCGCCAACGTCGGCCGCAAGCTGGGCATCGTGCTCGACGACGTGGTCATCAGCGCGCCCAACATTCGCCAGCGCATTCCCAACGGTTCGGCCGTGATCTCCGGTGGATTCGAGAGAGACACCGAAGCGCGCGATCTGGCCCTGATGCTCAGAGCCGGTGCCCTTCCCGCCGACGTCAAAATCGCCGAAGAGCGCACGGTGGGACCGAGTCTGGGACGCGACTCCATCAAGCAGGGAGTGAACGCGGCCATCCTGGGCTTCATCGTGGTCGTTCTCTTCATCATCCTCTACTACCGCATGGCGGGGGTGCTGGCCACCTTCGGTCTCTTCGTAACCCTGTTGCTGTTGATGGGACTTCTGGCGCAGCTCCACCTCACCCTGACGCTCCCGGGTATCGCCGGGATCATCTTGACGGTGGGCATGGCGGTCGACGCCAACGTCCTCATCTTCGAACGAATACGCGAAGAACTTCGCGCGGGGAAGACGGTGCGGGCATCGATCGACGCGGGCTACGCGAATGCCACACGTACCATCGTCGATGCCAACATCACCACCTTCATCGCCGCGGTCGTGCTGTACTACTTCGGAACCGGCCCCATCAAGGGCTTCGCAGTCACGCTGAGCATCGGGATTTTGACCAGTATGTTCTCCGCGTTGATTTTCACCCGAACGGTCTATGACTTCTGGCTGCAGGGACGTACGCCCCGCAAGCTGAGCATTTAAGGGGACGGGCACCATGCAGTTTTTGACCGACAAACACATTGATTTCCTGGGCAAGAAGAAGATCGCGGCCACGATCTCCATGTTGCTCATCCTGGCGGGAGTCGTCTCCTTGATCGTCAAGCACGGGCCGCTCTTGTCCATCGACTTCCGGGGCGGCTCCATCGTGGAGCTGCGCATCACACCCGCGCCCGAGGTTTCCAAAGTCCGCAGCGCCCTGGCCGAGGGCGGGATCAAGGTCTCCCAGGTGACCACCTTCGGGGGACCCCAAGAGGTCCTCATCTACGTGGACAAGCTGGATGAGAGCGAAGCGGTGACCGGAGAGCACCAGACCGTGCAAGGCGTCGTCGCGAAAGCCTTGCCCGATCATCAGGTCGAGTTGCGCCGCGAGGAAACGGTCGGGCCGAAGATCGGCGAGGAGTTACGGAAGGGTGCGACCAACGCGATCTTCGTATCGCTGATCCTCATCGTGCTCTACATCACCTTCCGTTTCGTCTTCAACTTCGGATTGGCGGCAGTGCTCACTCTGGTGCACGACGTCTTGATCACGCTGGGACTCTTCTCGTTGATGAACAAGGAGATCAGCCTCAGCATCGTGGCTGCATTTCTGACCATCATCGGGTATTCGCTGAACGATACCATCGTCGTCTTCGACCGCATTCGCGAGAACATGCGCCTGCGGCGCAAGGAGAGCTACGAAGATGTCGTCAATCGCAGCATCAACGAGACCCTCAGCCGCACGATCATCACCTCGCTGACCACGGTCTTCGTGGCGTTCATCCTCTACTTGATCGGTGGGGCGGTGATCCATGATTTCGCCTTCGCACTGACGGTCGGGATCGTGGTGGGTACCTATTCCTCGATCTACGTATCGAGCCCGCTGGTCATCCTGTGGTACAAGTGGCGTTCTTCGGATCGCAAGCGCGGAAAGCGTGGCGCTCTGGCCTGAGAAGGATGCTTCTTCGCTTTGCCGGGCCGTCCCGATCTACTCGGGGCGGCCTTTTTCGTGCCTGAAAACGGGCGAAGGTGTCCAGGACGGCGCGCAGATGCTATCCTCTACAGGTCGCCCCGTCACATCCACCCGTGGAGGGCCCATGCTTCGCTCTCTCGCACCGAAATTCTTGCTCTCTCTCCTCGCTCTCGGTCTGCTCTGTGAGGGATCCGCCGCTCAGACCAAGGCGGCGAAAGTGACGCGGCATGACACGACCAGGATCAAGAGCGTGGCTGCTCCCGTGCGAAAACTGGCTCCCGAGATGCGCCCTCTGGCGATTGCCGCCGAGAAGGCCTTTCTCGAGCTGGGCGCCGCATTCACCGAGGGTGACGCGGAGAAGGCCACGGCACTCATGGACGAAGGGGAAATCCTCTTTCAACTCGAACCTCCACAGAGCGACGCGTCACTGAAGGACGAGGAACCGCTGCGCAGCCATCAGCAGGTGTTCTACCTGTTGAAGGCGTTCTTCGCGCAGCACTCCATCGAGGAGTCACACTGTCCATGCCCACAGGATTTCGACAATCCTGACAGCGCTCACGGCGTCCTCGAGCTGGAGCTGGACGATTCGAGTTTGCGCCGTTTCTATGTGAGACTCCGTCGCGTGGAACATGAGTGGCGTGTGAGCGAACTGCGCGCTCTTCCCTGATGGAAGTCGAGCGTCGCCGGATGGACTGCTAATGGTGCGAACCTTTCCCCTTTGGGTCGTTCTCGCTCTGGGTGCGCTGCTTCTCTCCACCACTGGCGAGGCGGTGATCTGGCCCTCCGCCGCCCTCATTCTGAGTACCCTTGCGCTCCTGTCGTGGATGCGCGCGCGGAAATTCGTGTCGCGCGGAACCACGATCTTGCGGCTGGTGCTGCTCGTGCTCCTCTGCGCCGCTTCGCTCATGGGGCTGCGCCTGTCGAGCGTCGCGTCGCGCGAGGATGGGGTATGGTTGCGGCTCGCGCGGACTCGACTGGATACCGGGGCCGAACGGGTGCGCTCCTCCCTTCTGGAGCTCGAGCGCAACGCGCGCGCTCGCGCTCGTGAGGCGCTGCTTCCCAACGCCGACCTGGAGCTCTTGTCCCGCTCCCTGCGTCTGGCCTCCACCGATTTGGAAATAGGAATTTCGCGCTGGGAGAACGGCCAGATCATCGACTGGGCCGGTCAGGTTCCCGGCCCTGAAAGAGTGGCGCCCGGACCCCGACCGCTTTTGGTGGACCACGGTTTCCGCCGCTATTTGACCGTGTCCGCCCAAGACGCGCAGGGGCGTGTCGCCTACCTGGACGTGAGTCTGGGAATCACCCGCGAACTCTTTCCTCGCCTGGGCGTTGGCGTCGATCCGGGCCGCCTGCTCTCGGGAAAGACCGGGCTGCAGGTCAGCCTGCGGGCGGCTCCGCCCGAGCCCGAGGAGATCACCGGTTCGCTGGAACGTGTGGTTGCCGTCCCGGAAGAGGATCCCTGGGCCTGGGTCATCCTCACCGCTCCCGGAGCGCGTGAGGAAAGGCGGATGGTGCTGGAGCACGAAGGCCGCGTGCTCGCCCTCCTGCTTCTGGCCGCGTTTTTGGTCGCCACCGCTCTGGCCTGGCGCGGCTGGAGTGGAAGAAGGGTGAACCGCCGCAGCGTGGCGACTGCCGCCGCGCTCGCGCTCTTGGTGCTCGTCTTTCGCTTCGGAATCGATCGGGCGCAGGTGCTGCACCTCGCCTTCACGAGCGAGCACGGACTCATGCACTGGCTGCTCGAACCGGCCTACTTTGCGACCACCTGGGGCTTCGGGCTTCTGCGCAGCGTACTCGATTTCTTTTGTAGCTCCCTGGCCCTGGCCCTCGTGTTGCTGCTGCTCTTGCCTTCCTGGCTGTACTTCCTGCGCGAAGGGGAGGGGCGGGTTCGGCGTTGGACGGGCGCGATCCTGCTGCTTCTCCTCAGCGGCGCTGCCCTGGCTTGGTTGTACACTCTCCAGCGAGTGGTGGCCCAGAACGCCAATCCCAAGCTCATCGGTCTGGACGCACCCTTCTTCACCCTTCCCTTTCAAGTGCTCCACTGGGCCATGTTGCTCGCGCTCCTGGCGCCCGTCGGGTTCGTGTTTTTGGGTTGGGAGCGATGGCTGCGCCATCTCCGATTCCGCCACGTCCTGGCCTTGGTCGCGGGCTTGCTTTTGGGGGCAGCCGTTCTGCTTTTGGACGGCGGCAGCTCGCGCGCCTTCTGGGCCTTCCTCTTGCCCATCGCGGCCGTCTCGGTTTCCCGCGCGATGCAGCACCCCTCGTTCTCCGTGCGCGTGGTGGCGGCCCTGGCCCTCATCCTTTGGTTGAGCGCGACGCAGGCGGAGGGCTTGCGTCAGGTCTACCGCGGACTGAAGGAGAGCGTGGCCACCGAACGCGCCCTCGATCGTCTGCATCCCCGCGACAACTGGCGACGGGTGCTGGTGGAGGAACTCCTTCGCGAACTCTCACAGAACACGGCGCAGTTGCGACAGCTGGCCGATCCGAATCTCGACCGCAGCAACGTCGCCTTCGAGTTGTGGGCGAGCAGCAGCAGTCTGAGCGCTCTCGGCTACGGCTCGCACATCGTCCTGCTCGACGCGGCGGGGAAGGTGCTCAGCGACTTCGACCTCGGACTTCCCTACCAGGCCCAACCGGTGGTGATGCCCACCTCGCGCCCGATCGGCGCCGAACCCTTCGGCGTGAAGACGGTCCAGGTGCAGAGTGCTCGCGGGACCTTTCTCGTCTATCGCGGGTGGCTGGACCTGAAGTACTTCGTGCCCAATGGTGACGCCAGCTGGCTGCGCGTGGACTTGCCCTACGGAACGACCGATCCGGCGGCGCCCATCGACTTCAAGCCGACCGGCGGTCCCAGCGCCCTCGGTTTCGCCACCGGACGGGACTTGCTCTCTCCGCGGCAGGAATTCGAGCAGCCGGTCATCATGGGACGGATGGGAGAGAAAACCGTGATCGCCGCCACCGATCCGGTTCTGGTCGGCCTGCCGGTGTCCTCCCTGGCGCAGGACGGCTCCTGGCACCAGGTGCGGCGCAAGGGCACTCCCTACCAGGCGCAAATCGTGGGCGAAGACGGTGAGCGGCTGGTGGTGGCATTCGCGCTGCCCACCGCCAACGAACGCCTTCTGGATGCCACGCGCCTCGTGGCGCTCTATCTGGTGGCCGGCGCGCTGGGCCTGATGTGTCTGCTCCTCTTGCTGGCCTTGCGACCGGGCTCTCCACGCTGGCCCGCGTCGCTGGGGCGGCTGGGCTACCAGGAGCGGCTGCTGGGCGCCATGGTGGTGCTAGTGCTCTTGCCCGTGATCGTGTTCGGGGTCTTCCAGAGCCGGCGTGCGTCCGCGAACTTGCGCCGCTCCAACATGGAAGAGGTCACGCGCCGGCTGGACACCGCTCTGCGCTTGCTCGCCAACGGTTTGGACGACGCGCTGAGAATTCGTCTGGATACCGGGCCCGTCCACGATCTGCTGAGCACCGGCACCCTGCAGGAGCAGAACGAGAGCGCCGGGAACGAGCGCGATCAAGTGACGGTCTTCGATCCCAGCGGCGAAATGATCTACGACGAGAGCCATCGCGAACTCGCGCCCACCCAAAAGCACCGTCTTCTGCAGCTGTTGTCCGGCGCGGTTCTCGTGCTCGAGGACGACTCCACCGGCTGGTACCTGGGCCGTCTTTATCACGAGCCGGGAAGCGACAACCAGAGCTATTCCATCTATCTCAGGCGGCGGATCGAAGACGAGGACCTGGGAAGAGTAGCGCACACGGTCGGCGTGGACCTCACTCTCTTCGACGGAGCGTGGGCGGTGGTCTCGAGCCGAGATGATCTCTTCAAGGCCGGCTTGATCGTGCCGGTTCTGCCCGCCGACGCGCAGCGGCTTTTGCGGCGCGGGGGCAGTCCACGCTACGTCACCACCGAACCGGGCCAAGGTCTGGTCGTGGCACGGGCCTACACCATCGTGCCCGGTCCGGGAGAGCAGCGCCGCGGCGTCCTGGCGGGCCGCCTCTTCACCCAGGCCACAGTGGCGGCCCTGGAACAGCGGCGCAGCTATCTCTTTCTCTTCGGGCTCTCCTCTCTGGCTTTTCTTCTGGCCACCGCGGCCGGTCTCTACCTGGCCGCGCGCACCGTCAATCCGATCCTGGTGCTGCTGGGGGCGACGAGGAGAGTGGGCGCGGGAGAACTCGACGTGCGCCTACCGGAGAAGGGCGACGACGAGATCGGGGAGCTCACCCACTCCTTCAATCTGATGACTCGCGACCTGGAGCAGAGCCAGCGCAGTCTGGCGGCGCGCCGTTCCTTTCTCGAAGCCATGCTGGGAGGTTTGAGCGCAGGGGTGCTCGTTCTCGACCCCGAGTTCGCGGTGGTCGAATCCAACCCGGCCGCGGCCAAGCTCGAAGAAACGGAGACCCAGGAGCTTCTCACCCAACTCAAAGCGCAAGATCTCTCGCAGCAGACCAACAGCACCGAGGTCGTACTCACCGGCGAGGACACACCACGGACCCTGCGGGCCGTCATTTCGCCCATCCAACTCGAGGCGGACCGGCCCGGCTGGCTCTTGTTGTTCGACGACGTGACCGAATTGCTCTCGAGCCGCCGTCTCGCGCTCTACGCAGAAATGGCGCGCCAGGTGGCGCACGAGGTGAAGAACCCGCTGACTCCCATCCAGCTCGCGGCGCAGATGGTGCGCCAGGCCTGCCACGACGATCATCCCCGCAAGGAGCAGATCGTCGACGACAGCGTGGAGCAGATCGAGCGGCAGGTGCAACGCCTGCGCGAGATCGCTTCGGAATTCAGTTTGCTCGGTCGTCCCGATCTGCCCGAGCTAGTGGCGGTGGAGCTGGGCGATCTGTTGAGAGAGGTTCAACTTCTCTACCCCTCGCCGGATCAGAGCCACGAATTGCGCATCCACGGGGGTGAGGGGATCCACGTACTCGCGAACCGCGAGGCGATGCTGAAGATCCTCACGAACCTGGTGGAGAACGCCTGGCAGGCCATGGGGGGCAGTGGAACGGTGGAGATCAGCGCCACGGTGGAGGGGGAAAAGGTGCAGCTGAGGGTTGTCGACGAGGGTCCCGGCATCTCCCCCGAGGCCGAGGAGCGCCTCTTCGAGGCCTATTTTTCCACCAAGAGCTACGGCACGGGGCTGGGCCTGGTCATCTGCCGGAACCTCACAGAAAAGATGGGTGGACGTATCCATCTGACCAATCGGAGCGATCATCGCGGCGCCAGCGCGGTGGTGGAACTGCCGCGCTACCATCCCACGACTTTGTAGGGGTTGGCCGGAACAGGCGGTCCTTCGTAAGGGTATGGAGAGGGGATATTCCCTCTGCGTCGCCCCAAGCCCGAAAGTTCGGCTACTCTCCGGAGTTCCAGATGTCTCGATTCTCCGCCATACGAGCGCTTTCTTGGCCGGCCTTGGCCTGCCTGCTCGGGCTCCTCTTGTCCGCCGCGAGGGCGGCGGCCAGCAGCGATCCTTCGGCTCCCGAGCACCTGGGGCAGTTCACGGTGGCGCGCCTCCACTACACCGGGGGAGGAGATTGGTACTCCGATCCCAGCTCGCTGCCGAACCTGCTCGAGCAATTGCAGTTGCGAACGGGTCTGCCCACGGCTCGCGAGGACGTGCCGGTCACCCTGGACGACGAGCGGCTCTACTCGCATCCCTTTCTCTACGCCACCGGCCACGGCACCATCGCGCTCTCGCCGCAGGATCTCGCCCGCCTCCGCCGCTATCTGGATGCTGGAGGATTCTGGTGGGTCGACGATAACTACGGTTTCGATCGCTCCTTTCGCCGCACCGTGTCCCAGCTCTATCCCGACGACCAACTGGTGCCCTTGAGCAGCGACCATCCCATTTATCGCGCATACTACGATTTGCCCGGACTGCCGAAGATCCACTACCACGACGGCGATCCCGCACAGGGCTTCGGCCTCTTCCGCAACGGGAGAATGGTGATCTTCTACAGCTGGAGCAGCGACATCGGAGACGGTCTCGAGGATCCCAGCGTGCACGGGGACCCCGCGAATCTGCGCGAAGCCGCCATGAAGATGGCCATCAACGTCTGCATCTATGCTTTGACACAACCCTAGGAGCGCTTCTTGGCCATGAAGACGACGACTGCACAGAGCGCCAGCTCCATCCGGCTCAAGGCTCGCCTTCGCGCCGAGCTGAAGCGCCTGCGTCTGCGCATTCTCGGCAACGGGTTCTTGATGCTGCTCGCGAGCACTGGACTCGTGCTGGCAGCCGGCGTCCTGGCCTATCCCCTCTGGCCGAAGCTGGGCCCCGCCGCGGCGGGGATCTGCTGGGGGCTGCTGCTGCTCGCTTGGGTCTGGGTCGCAGTGGTGGGAGTCTTCCGTCCGCTGCGGCTCCTGGCGAACTTGCGCGCCTTCAGCCGCCAGCTCGAACACCACGGGAGCTACGCGAACCTGCTGGAGACGGCCACCCAGTTCAGCTCCACGCGGGCGGAGGATCCTCTGCGCAGCGGCGCTTCGTCCGAGCTGGTCGAGGAGATTCTGCGGCGCGCATGCCTCAAGGCGGAGGCGACCGCGCTCGCGCCGCAGATCCCTCTGCTCGGCGTGGGCCGGAACACCCTTCTCGCCCTTTTGGCCCTGAGCTTCTGGTTCGTTCTGGCGCTCTCGTCGCCGGCGCGCATTGCCGAGACCATGCGCGCGCTGAGCCAGCCACAGCGCCTGGCCGACCGTCCTCCGGAGAGCGGACTCTACGCCGTATCCGGAGATCTCGCACTGCCGGTGGGGGCCACCGCGGAGTTGCGCGCGCGCGACTTGATCGGCGGCAAGGAAGCGGTGGTTCTCCAGGTCTCCTACACCGGCGACTATTGGCAGGACTTGCCCACCGAGGACCTCACCGCCGATCCGGCAAGAAGCCCCTACCTGGAGATTCACGCCCAGGTTCGGCAGGTGGAGGATCCCTTCCGCTATCGCTTTCGCAAGGGGACGCTCTTCACCAAAGCGCACGAGGTGCGCATCGTGGAACGCCCCGTGGTGCGGGATCTGGCCGCGCAGCTGATTCCCCCGGCCTACACCGGCTTGCCCACCACCAAGCAGGACGATCTGGGAGGCACCACCACCGTGCTCAGCGGCACCACCGTGATTCTCCAGGGACGAGCCAGCGTTCCTCTGGGCAGCGCGAGTCGCGTGATGGAGGGCAAGAAGGAGGAGATTCCCTTCGCGCTCGATGGCGCCGAATTCAGCGATACCCTGCGGGTGGACGAGGATCTCGCCTTCTCCATCGCTCTGAAGGGGAAGGAAGGCATCAGCGGCGATTCAGCCATCGTCTACCGCTTCAATGCCGTCCCGGATGAGCCTCCCAGCGTGCGCCTCACCGCGCCCGAGCCCGAATACTCCCTCGACCGCGATCTCGTGGTGCAGGTCGAGGGCTTGGCGGCCGACGACGTCGGGCTGCATCAGGTCGACCTTCTCTACAAGACCCCGGAGGATGCGGACTGGCGCCGCGCGCATTTGGTGGAGGACGCCAAGTCGAGAGTGAGCAGCGAGGCGATCACCGAATTGCAGATCGACGCGGGAGAGAAAGAACTCGCACTGGCGTTCACCTGGCATTTGGGCGAGGTGCAGCTCTTTCCTGGCGATCTTCTCAGCTACTGCCTCGAGGCGGTGGACAACGACGCGCTGGTGGGGGGACAGCGGACGAAGAGCCTGGTGCAGCACTTGCGCCTGCCCACGGTGGCCGAGGTTCTGACGAATCAGCGCAGTGAGCGCAGCCAACAGAACGATCAGCTGAAGGGCATGCTGGATGAGGGTGAACAACTGCAACAGAACCTGGACCGGCTGCGCCGGGAGCTTCTGAAGAACCCCAAGCCGGACTGGACCAAACAGCAGGAGATCGAGAAGGCGCTCGAGGACCAGAAGGCGTTCCAGGAGAAAGCGTTGAAAGCGGCCGAGCAGATGAACGCCATGCTCGAGGAATTCCAGAAGAACAATTCGGGCAGTCTCGAAATGCTGCAGAAGATGGAGACCATCCAAGAGCTGCTGGAGAAGCTGAAGGACGCGAACCTCGACAGCTACCTGAAGGCGATGAAGGAAGCGATGGACAAGCTCTCGCCTTCGGAAATGCAGAACGCGATGGAGGATGCGGCAAACGCGCAAGAGGAGTGGAACCGCCGCCTGGACCGCAGCATCGAGCTGCTGCGTAAACTCGAACGCGAGCACGCGATGGACGATCTGATGGAGGAGACGGCGGAGGCTCTTTCCCGTCAGGAGAAACTGCAACGCGCGCTGGATCAGAAAGCTGAATCCGCACAGAACGCCGAATCGCAACAGAAGACTGAGTCGCAACAGAAGAGTGAAAGCTCCAAGGGGGATTCACTCGGCACGAAGGCTCCCGCGCCCGATGAGAAATCGCAGGCCGAGGGCGAGAAATCCGAGCAAATGAGCCCGGAGGAAGTGGCTCGCCTGCAAAAGAAACTGGCCGAACAGACCGAGGCGCTGGAGAAACGGCTGCAGGAAGAACTCCAGCAGCTGAAGGAACAGAGAGAATCGGGGAAGGCCAACGATCCCTCCGCCAAGGAGATGCAGGACGCTCTGGAGGACGCCCAGAAGCAGATGAACCAGGACGGCAAGGCTTCCGATTCGATGAAAGACGCCAGTGACCAGCTACAGAATCAAGATCGCAAGGAAGTCACTAAGGAGATGCAGGAGGCGATGGATCGGCTCATCAGCCTCTACAAGGTCCTGGCCGAGGGCAAGAACGGGATGACCGTGGCCAACAAGAGCTTCGCGATCGAGAAGTTGCAACAGACGGCCTATGACCTGCTCCGCGTGAGTTTCGAGGAAGAGCAAGTGGTGCGGATGTTGGACGGTGGAATCAAGGACCAGCGCGTGCGGCCCATCACTCGCCAACAGGCGCGTCTCACCCGCGGAACCTCCAAGCTCTCGGACGACCTACACGAGCTTTCCAAGAAGAATTTTCTCATCGGTGAAAAACTGCTGCAGAGCATGCGGGACCTGGTGGAGACGATGGAGACCTCGACCCATCAGCTGGAATATTCCCGGCCGCGTCGCGCTCACGAAGAAGCCGAAACCTCGATGGGGATGATGAACAAGATCGTGATCGGCCTTTTGACCGCGGCCGAGCAGCAGGGGCAGGGCTCGGGCAGCGGGTCCAGCGCTTCGCAGCAGATGAAACAGATGGCGGGCGATCAATCGCGACTCAACTCCATGACGAAGGATCTGCAGGAGCGAATGAGGCAGGGACTCAGCCCGGAGGAGAGAGGCCGGCTCGCCCAGCTGCACGCGATGCAGGAACAGATAAAGCGACAGCTCGACGAACTGCGAAAGTCTCTCGACGACAAGCGGCGCGTCCTGGGCGACCTCGATCAGCTCTCCGATGAGATGCAGCACTCCGCGCGTGATCTCCAGTCGGGACGACTCGACTCGAACACGCGGGAACGGCAGGATCGAATTCTCTCCCGGCTTCTGGACGCCGAGCGTTCGGTGCGCGAGAGGGATTTCGCCAAGCGCCGCGAATCGAAATCGGCGGAGCAACTCTATCAGCAACAGGAGGGAACCCAGCTCTCCGAGGGTCGCGAGGATCGTAAGCGTGAACTGCGGCGCTGGCTCGCGCCCGACGCGGCGCCGCGCGAGTACCAGGACGAAGTCCGACGCTATTTCCGGCGGATCCAGGACGAGCTCTCCACCAAGGGAGAGACGAAATGAGATTCCCGGGCGCGGTTTTCTTTCTCGGGACCTCACTCCTTCTCTTGCCCGCCCCCGCGGCAAGAGCCCAGGCCGACGCGCGCGACGCTCCCCCCATTCTCAGGGAAGCGCCGCCGGACAGCAGTGGGGCATCGGTGCGCAGGCTGAGAGCTCTCCAAAATGCGAAGCTGCTCGCGGCCCGCGGCCGTTCCGAGGAAGCCATCTCGGAGCTGGAGAACTATCTGAAAGCGAACGGCGAGGATCGCATCATCGTGCGCGAACTGGTCAGCCTGTACCAGGATGCACGCCGCTTCAACGATCTGGAGAAACTCCTGAAGCTGCAGATCGAAAAGAGCGAAGGGGTGGACGTCGGAGCCCTGAGGCTCCTGGCGCAGGCGCAGTTGGAATTGGGCAAGGACGACGAGGCCATCGCGAATCTGCAGAAAATCTTGAAGGCTCATCCGGATGAGCTCTCCTACGCCCGCATGGTGGCGACGGTGCTCGGCCGCTACAAACACGACGAGGATGCCCTCGCGGTGCTGCTTCAGGCTCGCAAGCAGTCCGGCGATTCCAATGCCCTCGCGCAGCAACTCGGGGCGACCTATCTCCGGATGAACAAGCCGGTGGAAGCGGCTACCGAATATCTGCGGGTAGTCCTGGACACGCCGATGAACGTGGAATTGATGCGCGCCCAGATTCTCGACATCAGGGACGCCCACCCAAAAGCGGCTCCCGCCATTCGCGCCGCCTGCGAGAAGCTCTACCAGGAACATCCGGCCATTCCGGAACTGGGTTTGGTGCTGGGAGAACTCCGCCAGCTGGACGGCGAGAGTCAGGCCGCGTGGGAAGTGATCGAGCCCCTGCTGGACATGAACCAATTGAAGAGCGAGCTCCTGCAGATGGCTCTCGCGGGCTTGGCCGAGAGCCGGCTGCCGGCCAGCGACCCGAGCTCGAATCTGAAGCGGCTCCGCCTCAGCCAGAAGATTCTGGCCGGCCTCTTGGCGGAGGAGCGGCTACCCAAGAGCTTGCAGCCGCGCGCCTTCGATGCCCTGACGCGCACCTGGATCGCGCTTCTGGCCAATTCCTCCTTCGACGAATTGTCCAGCGCGGACCAAAAGGAAATCTTGAACGGAGCCAGGGCCACTCTGCTCACGATGATGGAGCGCTTCCCCAACGACAAGCACACCACCGACTCGCTCTTGCGCCTCGCCCGGGCCTACGTCGAGCTCCTGCACCAGCCCGAGGATGCCATCGCCCTCTACCGCCGCATCCAGATGAACCCCAACGTAAACGTCGACGACATGGAGACGGCGCGCGTGGGATTGGGACAGGCCTACATGGCGGCGGGCGACACCACGCAGGCGCGCACGCTCTTTGAAACCATGGGCCGCGACATGAATTTCATCGACGGCCAGGGCCGCGCCCACTTTCATCTGGGTCAGCTCGATTTCATGGGCGGGGAATTCGAACGCGCCAAGGACCGCTTGCGCGCGGTGGCTTTCGAAGCGCCGTCGGCTTCCTACACCAACGACGCGCTCGACCTCGCTTTGCTCTTGGCCGAGGAATCCATGGGAGACGACGACCAGGCCGGACTCAGGCGTTACGGACGCGCCCTCTACTTCAAGATGGTGGGAGAGAACGACTCGCTGTTGACCCAGTTGAAGATCCTCAGCGAGAAGAAGTCACCCGTGCTCAGGGCGCGAGCCCGTCTCGATCTGGCGCAATACTGGTCGGATGCGGGCAAGAACACGCGCGCCCTGGCCCAGGTCGACAGCCTCCTGTCCGAAGCGCCGACCAGTCGTCTGGCGCCGCGGGCCCTGGAGCTTCAGGGCGATCTCTGGTCGCGCCAGGGCAAGAGTTCACAGGCGCGAGCGTCCTACGCGCGGCTGCTCGAGGACTACCAGGACTACATCTTCATCGAAACGGTCCGCGACAAGATTCGTGAGATCGACGCCGCCCAGAGCAAAGAAAAGGGAAATCTGCCATGAACTCGAGGCTTCCAAGAGCGCGCTTCATTCCAATGCTCGTACTGCTGACGATGCTGCTGGCGATCGGTGTCTCCTTTCGGGGAGTCGCGCTCGCCAGCGACATCCTCGTCCCCATGGACATGAAGCAGGAGAACCATCTCAAGGCCTACGGTCTGGCCTTCAAGGCGCTCAAGAAGCACATGCCGGTGAGCTGGCTGCTCAACTATCGCGGCGGCAGTTTTCTCATCCCCGATGGTTCCGTGTTGGAACCACAGGCCCGCCTCATGGGGGTCACCACCACCAGGGTGAGCCCGGGCGAGGTGGCGCGGATCCGCGCGGTCATCGCCAAGGAGAACATGGACGAGGTGTTACTGGAAGTTCCGCCGCGGATTGCGATCTATGCGCCGCCAAACTTCCAGCCCTGGGATGATGCCGTCACCCTGGCGTTGAGCTACGCGGAGATCGACTTCGACACGGTCTTCGATTCGGAAGTTCTGGCCGGCAAACTGAGCAACTACGACTGGCTGCATCTGCACCATGAGGATTTTACCGGCCAGTACGGCAAATTCTACGGGTCCTTCAAGGATCAACCCTGGTACAAGCAGCAGAAGAAGCTTTTCGAGACCATCGCCGCCGCGCACGGTTTCAAGACCGTGCGAGAGCTCAAGGGCGCGGTGGCCCTCACCATCAAACAATTCGTGGCCAACGGCGGCTTCCTTTTCGCGATGTGTTCCGCCACCGACACCTTCGACATCGCGCTGGCCGGCCTCGGAGTGGATTTCGTCGATCGACCCTTCGATGGCACTCCGGTCGACCCCGACTACAGGAGCAAGCTCGACTTCTCCCGCTGCCTCGCCTTCGAGAACTTCACTCTCTACACCAATCCCCTCGAATACGAATTCAGCAACATCGACACTTCGAACTACGCGCGCCTGAGGGGGCCGGAGGCCGATTACTTCACCCTCTTCAATTTTGCCGCCAAATATGATCCAGTGCCGACCATGTTGACCCAGGACCACGTAAGCGTGATCAACGGCTTCATGGGGCAGACCACCGGATTCAAGAAGGAACTGCTCAAGAAGAACGTGGTGATTCTGGCCGAGGTGGAGGGCGCGGACGAGGTCAAGTACCTGCACGGCAATCTCGGGAAGGGCACCTTCACCTTCTACGGGGGGCACGATCCGGAGGACTACACCCACGCGGTGGGCGATCCTCCGACCGATCTCGATCTTCACCCGCACTCACCGGGCTACCGGCTCATTCTGAACAACGTTCTCTTTCCCGCCGCGAAGAAGAAGCCCCAAAAGACCTGAGAGAGGACTGTTTCGGTCCTTGACATGGTTTTTGCGCCCTGGGGATAATCAAGCGCCTGTGGACGGTGCAGCCACGCGCTCTTCGCGCGTGGGATCGTTCAGTTCTCTTCAGGGGGTGGAAGTCCTCGACCACCCGGAGAACATGCCAGGCGCGGTCTTCGTGAGAGGGAGGTGAGTTCTCCGTTCGATCCCGGGCGGAGTTCGGCATGACGATGAAGGAATTTCCCGTGTGTCAGAAATGTGAGAAGGGTGTCCTGCTGCCGCTTTCGGACTACGGGCGCGATGGCGCTCCGATTCAGTACAAGGCTTGGGTGTGTAGCAGTCCTTCTTGCGGCTTCAACATTCGCATCGACAACGGTGAGATCAGTCTTGGTCGACCGATCGCTCAATCATCCAAGTAGGATCGCCGTTATCTTCAGGGCCTAGCCGTTTGAGTGCCCACCAGCTGATCACCACTCCGGCAACCGCCAGTGCCCAGCCGAGGCGGCCGGTCGTCAGGCTGGCCTCCGTCTGCGTGTTTTCGGGTGACAGGGTCACGAGGCTGACCAGGTTGTAGAGACCGTGCGCGTAGATGCTGGCGCTCAAATTGCCCGTGCGCAGAAACACGATCCCCAAGAGCACGCCCACCGCAATCAGGCCCGCAAGGTAGTAGGGTTGCAGGTGAACCGCGGCGAAGAGCACGGCGGCCATGGCGACAGCTTGAGCCGCGTCCATGCGCGCGAGAGCGGCCTGTTGCAAGAGCCCGCGAAAGACGGTTTCCTCACCGAAGGGCGCGACGATGCAGAGGGCGGCAATGGCCAGCGCCCAGCTCGCCACGGAATCCGGACGCAGCTTCTGCATGCTTTCGAGAACTTCGGGGGGGACGGGCAGGAGATGCGAATTGAGCGTGGTGATGAGATCGATGGGAAAGATCGAGGCCAGAGTGATGAGGGTGACGAGAGCGAAAGTCTTGAAGCCGAGCGATCCGAGGCGAAAGCTGAGGAGGGGGGCATCACCCACGGCACGGGCCAATCCGAACGGCAGGAGGATGAAGACGAAGAGGCTCGAGAGCAGAGCAGCCCAGAGTTCGCTTCCCAGCAGCTCGTCGAGACTCAGCTGGACGCTCAAATTCAGGGCGACCAGGGCCAGGGACAAAAAGAAGAGCCGCGTGAAACTCAGACGTTCGAAGAGCTGGCTGCTGCGAGGGCGCGGTGTAATCATGATTGGTTTACACTAACACCATCGTCACCGCGCGCCACGATCACTGGAGGTTTGGCATGTTCGTCGTGGATTCAGCCACGATCCGCGCCATCGACACGGCGTCGATCGAAGCGGGCGTCATGGGAATCCATCTCATGGAGGAGGCCGGCGCGGGCGCGGCTCGCATGCTCCTGGCCAAACCGGATTGGCTGTGGGGCACCACCTTGGTGCTCTGCGGGAGCGGCAACAACGGTGGCGACGGACTGGTAGTGGCGCGACTGCTGAAGGGCGAGGGCCACGAGGTGCGCGTCCTGCTCCTCAGCGAGGAAGAAAAGTATCAAGGAGACGCAGCGACCAACCTCGTGCGCGCCCGCGAGGCCGGCGTCCCTCTGCAGGTTCTAAAGGAAGATGCCGCGGCCGAGCTGTTGCGCATCGCGCGAGAACATCCGGGACGCGCCCTGGTGGACGGCATTCTGGGCACCGGCTTCAGACCTCCCCTGCGCGGCCGAATTCTCGAGTTGGTCGAGGCGATCAACTCGCTGGGCCGGCGCGTACTCGCCCTGGATGCGCCCAGTGGTCTCGACGCCTCCACCGGCGCAGTGGATCCGGTGGCGGTCCGGGCCGATCTGTGCGCGAGCTTCGGTCTGGCGAAATGGGGACTCTTTCTGCCCCCCGGGCGCGCCCATTGTGGAACGATCCAGACGGTGGCGCTCTCCTTTCCCGAGGAGATCGTGAAGGAACAGGTGAAGCGGAGCGAGAACTCGGCGCTCTACGTGAACAAAACCCTGGCCTCGGGATGGTTCAGGCCGAGAGCCTTCGACGCCCACAAGTACTCGGTGGGAAGCCTGCTCGTGGTGGGAGGGAGCACGGGAATGTCGGGCGCCGTCTCGCTGGCCTCGCTGGCCGCTCTGCGCAGCGGCGCGGGCTTGGTGGAGGCCTTGGTGCCGGGAAGCCAGCGCCTGGTGGTGGATGCCAGCTGCCTGGAGGTCCTGGTCCATCCCATGCCGGAGACGGCAGCGGGAACTCTCTCGCCGGAGACCCTCGGCGAGATTCTGGAGCGCTCGCAGCGCCACTCCGCCGTGCTCTTGGGGCCGGGACTCGGCGCCGATCTTCAGACTGCCCAACTCGCCATCGAGACCACAAAGGCGCTGAAGAAGCCCATGCTCGTCGACGCCGACGGCCTCAACGCCTTCGCGCGGCTGCAGACTCCGCTGCGGCTTCCCGCGGGATCGGTCATCACCCCGCACACCGGAGAACTTCGCCGCTTACTCGGTGAGGACGCGGACCTGTCGAGCGGGCGCGTGGAGAGCGTGAGGCGCGCGGCGGAGGAGTTCTCCACCGTGCTTCTACACAAGGGAGCGCCCACCATGGTCGCATCCCCCGACGGCGCCTTCGCGGTGATCGGCGCGGGGAACTCCGCGCTGGCCAGCGCAGGAACCGGCGATGTTCTCTCGGGAGTCATCGCGGCCCTCCTGGCGGCCGGGTACGACGCCTTCGAGGCCGCGTGTCTGGGAGCCTGGATGCACGGAACCGCGGGCGAACGCGTGTCGCTACGCATGGGGGAGGCGGGACTTCTCGCGCGCGACCTGCTCGATGAATTGGGCCCGGTGGGTCTGGAGCTGCAAGAGGCGAATCGATGAGAGTTCTGGGTATCGAAAGTTCCTGTGACGAAACCAGCGTGGCCTGCGTGGACGACGGCGGGGTGCGATCGAATTTGGTGAGTTCGCAGGTGGATCTTCACGCGCGTTTCGGCGGAGTGGTTCCCGAGCTCGCTTCGCGCGCCCATCTGCGCAACATTCTGCCCGTCTTGAGCGCAGCCTTGGAGGATGCCTCCTGGACCCTCGACCAGGTGGAGGCGGTGGCGGCGACCAGTGGGCCCGGACTGATCGGCGCGGTGCTCATGGGACTCAGCTGCGCCAAAGCTCTGGCCTGGGCCAAAGCTCTGCCCTTCGTGGGTGTCCATCACATCGAGGGTCACATTCTCGCCAACGGGATCGATTCGCCCATGGCCTTTCCCGCTCTGGTGTTGGTGGTGAGCGGAGGACATACGCAGACGGTTTTGGCGCGCGCGCCGGGCTCGTACACCATTCTGGGAAGCACACGAGACGACGCGGCGGGGGAGACCCTGGACAAGACGGCGAAGCTGATGGGTCTGGGGTATCCGGGCGGGCCCATCATCGAAAAGATGGCGGCGCGAGGCCGAGCCCCCGAGGTGGAATTGCCGGTGGGTCTGCGCCAGCGAGACGAGCTCGATTTCTCCTTCAGTGGACTGAAGACCGCGGTGAGGCTCCGCTTGCAGGAGCTGGGCGAGAGTCCCTCCGAGCAGGACAAGTGTGATCTGGCGCGGGCGCTGCAGGACGCCGTCATCGAGAGCCTGATGCTCAAGACCCGCGCAGCTCTCGCCGCCACGGAGGGCGAGAACCTGGCCGGACTCTATCTGGCCGGTGGGGTGGCGGCGAACGGTCCCCTGCGGACGGCCTTCGCCGCGCTGGCCGAGGAACGTGGCCTCGACTTCCGTCCACCCCCCCTGCGCTACTGCACCGACAACGCGGCCATGATCGCCTGGGCCGGCCGCCTGCGTCTTTTGGCCGGCCAGCGAGACCCGCTCTCTTTGGGCGCTTTCGCGCGCGGGGACCTCCCTCAATGGGCCGCATGAGTTGCCGCGAGGCAGGCTGAGGCCCTCTCCCACCGATAAAGTATTTACACGGACTGTCAGCTCCCGCCCCGATATGGCAAGCAACCTGCAAGGAACCCCAGCGGATCACGGCCGTTGGCTCGGATCGAGCTTGGATTCGCGCGCGGCCGGCCGGAGAGCAGCTCGGGTTTGGCTCCCTAATTCGCTGCAATGTTTTTAGTTACGGCGAATTAGTGAGAGAAGGGCCCTGCCCACAGTCTCCGGTCCCCGCTCGGGCGGCCGTGACATCCTGCAAGACATCCAGAAGGGCCGGTCGTGAAAGAAAGCATTCTCGTCGTCGACGACGAACCCCACATCCGGAAAATCCTGGCTTTTCTTTTGGAGCAAAACGGTTTTTCCGTGCTCACCGCGGAAAACGGCGAACGTGCGCTCGAAGCCGCCCGGGAACAGTTGCCCGATTTGATCTTGCTGGACCTCATGATGCCCAAGATGGACGGCTACGAGGTCTGTCAGCACCTGCGCGAGGATTTCAAGACGGCGCAGATTCCCATCATCATCGTGACGGCCAAGGGCGACGTGCGCGAGAAGGTGCGCGGCCTGAAGGGCGGAGCCAACGACTACCTGACCAAACCCTACGATCACGACGAGTTGGTGACTCGGGTGCGCAACATGCTCGACTGGAGTCGGGCCCAAAGGCAGGCCAACCCGCTCACCGGTCTTCCGGGGAACCAGGCCATCGAGAGCGAACTGCAGCGGCGCATCATGACCACGCAGCCATTCGCCTTCATGTACATCGATATCGACAACTTCAAGGGCTACAACGACCACTACGGTTACTCGCGCGGTGATCAGGCGATCCGTTTCGTGTCGGACATCATCCGTCAGACCTCTCAGCGTCTGGGCAACGAAGACGATTTCATCGGACACATCGGCGGCGACGATTTCGTCGTCATCAGTTCTCCTGCGGTCGCAGACGCGGTCGCGCAGGGTATCGTCGACGACTTCGACGCGAACAGTCATTCCCTTCTGGATGCGGAAGACATCGAACGGGGTCATCTCGAGGTTCGCAACCGCTTCGGTGGTTCCAACGTGGTTCCCTTCTGCACCATCACTCTGGCGATGGTGAGCGATACGGGAGGCACTTTCAAACACTGGGCGAAGGTGAGTGACGTCGCGGCCGAGCTGAAGAAGTACGGGAAATCCCTCAAGGGAAGCGTGGTGGTCAAAGAGCGCCGCAGCCACGATTCAGACGCGGAAGCGGCAGGCATGGGAACGGAAGAGTTGATCTCCTGAGGTGTGGGAGTTCACGCAAGAGAGCCAAGAAGTAGGCGAGAAATGACGACGCTGCGACAGAGCTATTCGAGTTTTCGCTACCTGGTGAGGAACGTGCGCTGGGTAGAGTTGATGATCACTGCGCTCATCGTCTTTTCGGCGCGCGAGTTGAGCTACATTCACTTCGATGCCCGACCGGTGTTGGTCATCTTCGCCCTCGCTTTCCTCTGGAACTTTCTGTTCTGGCACGCCGGCCGGCGGCACCTTCTGCGCGAACGCGGGGTGGAGGGTTCCCGGCTACTCTTCGTCTCGTGGCTCACGGCTGACGTCATCACGACTCTCCTGCTGGTCTACTTCACCGGCCTGACGAGCAGTCCGTTCCTCTTTCTGCTGGCTCTGCCCGCCATTCTTTCCACTGCGATGACCGACGACACCAAGCAGAGCTACGGCGTGGTCGCGGGCACGGCGCTGGGATTCCTCTCGCTGATCGCCATGGAGAATGCGGGCAGCATTCCTCACACCGCGGTTTATCCCCCCGAAGTCGACGAGCTGTTCCGCAGCCCCGACGTCGCGTTCGGGATCGGGCTGATGATCGCCGCGGTCCTGAGTTTGATCGTCTTCACGCTCTATCGCTTCCGGCCCAACTTCGCCTTTTTCCGCGACGGATTCCGGCAGGGGCGTTTCAGAATCCAGAGTTTCCGCACGGGAGACGTACAGGACCTGAGACTGGAAGAGGTGGAGAGCGTGGGTCCGGAGGACCTGCTCGAGGAAGTCGTTCAGAACCTCACCACGAATCCCTCGGTGTGCTTCGCGGCGGCCATCGTGTTTCCCGCCGGCGAGGAGACCGTCGGGGGCAGGCCCGGAAGCGACTGGCACGAGGGCCTGACCCGGCAGCGCGCGGTGAGCATCACGCGCCGTCAGGTGATTCCGACCTGGAGTGAGTTCCACACCGAGAAGAGCGATTTCTTCAAGAGCCTGCGCTACGGCGAGACCGGCGATCTGTGGGAGGGCCCGTTCTCCCTGCTGCAGAGCGATGGACTGTTCACCAATTTTGACGGCGCCGACATCTACCTCGCCACTCCGGTGAGCCAGGGAGGGAAAGCGGTCGTCGTGCTCCTGAGCGGTCTGAGCCACCCGGTGAAACGGCGCAACGACGTGGTTCTCCACCTCTTGAGACTCGCGGCCCAGCTCAAGCCACTCTTGGTGGCGGAGTCGCGTCTCACGCGCCTGCGCGGCGAGATCACCAACTTGCACTCGGAGAACGAAAATCTCAGCCGTCTCAACAAGATGCAGGCGGAGTTCGTCGGCATGGCCAGCCACGAACTCAAGACGCCCCTGACCAGCATTGGCGCCTATACCGACGCTCTGTTGCTCGCGGCCGACCGGGCCGAATTCCCCGAACGCCGTGAGTTCTTGGGAGTGATTCGATCCGAGGCGGACCGCCTACTGCGGATGGTCAACCGCATCCTCGACTACTCCAAAATCGAATTCAACCAGCGCGTCTTGCAGCGGCATCACTGCCAACTGGAAGAGTTACTGGATGAGGTTCTCGCGACGCTTCGTCCGGAACTGGAACGGAGCGAGGTGCGAGTGGAGGTCGAGCTTCCCGCGAACCTCCCCCGCGTCGAGGTCGACCGGGACATGATGAAACAGGTCATGCTGAACCTCTTGAGCAACGCCCTGAAATTCAGTCCCAAGAGCAGCGTGATCACCGTCAGCGCCGAGGAGGTCGCGACCACGGTGAACGTGACGGTGCGGGACATGGGCCCCGGCATCCCCGAGGAAGAGGTGCAGAAGATCTTCCACCAATTCTATCGGGTGCGGGACTACGGAGACGGAATCGAAAGGACCGAGGGAACGGGGCTGGGTCTCTCCATCGTGCGCAACATCGTGACCGCGCACGGCGGCACGGTGCACGTGGACGGAGGCTACGGAAAGGGAGCCGCATTCAGCTTTACGATCCCCAAGGAGCATCACGTGAACAGCCAGCCGGAGACGATTCTCGGCGAGGTCACGCGCAGCGCGGAATTCGAACGTCTCATGCGCCTCTTGGTCCGCATGGTGGCCGATTACATGGACTGCAAGATCGTCTCGGTCATGCTCCTCTCGGAGGACCGTTCCGAGCTCTTCGTGCAGATCGCCTACGGACTGGACGAGTCGATCGTGAAGGACGCGCGGGTGAGAGTGGGCGAGGGAATCGCCGGCCGCGTGGTGGCGAGCGGGCGTCCTCTGCTCATCGACAACGTCGCCGATACCGAAGGACTGGAATCGCGCAGCCATACCGATCAGTACGACACCAACTCGCTGGTCAGCGTGCCTCTCTTCATGAACGGTGAAGTCGTGGGCGTGATCAACTGCAACAACAAGGTCACCGGGGACTCGTTCTACGCCGACGACTTGAGTTTGTTGATCACCTTGACCGAG
The DNA here is from genome assembly GCA_963806035.1 of Candidatus Krumholzibacteriota bacterium. Classification (GTDB taxonomy): domain Bacteria; phylum Krumholzibacteriota; class Krumholzibacteriia; order JAJRXK01; family JAJRXK01; genus JAOZPE01. Next base: position 119,035 of record CAWDWO010000013.1, read on the forward strand.
AAGGTGACCGTCGCGCTGGCGAGGGCAATGGCCTACGAGAACAGCAAGGGCACCCTCGACAAGACGGTCGACGCCCTGCAGTCCCTGGTGGAGCTCCACGCCTCCGAGGTGCGAACCTCGCCGCGCTCGGTGCGCTACGCGATGGATCTTGGCCGGCGGCTCGGCCTCACGCGGCAGCAGGTGCTTGCCCTGCAATATGCGTTCGTCATTCACGACGTCGGCATGACCAAATTGAACGAGGACATCATCCGCAAGCGCGGACCTCTGAACGAAGACGAAGTCAGCGTGATGCACGCTCACCCCACGGTAGGCGTCGAGATGCTCGAGCCGTTCATGAGCGCGGACGAGCTGGAAGAAATCGTTCGTTACCATCACGAGCGAGTTGACGGATCAGGCTATCCGCACGGGCTCAAGGGTGAACACATCCCGCTGCCCGCGCGAATCGTGTCCGTGGTGGACGCATACGAATCGATGACTTCTCTGCGCGCGTATCGGGTGACCATGACTCCGTCAGAGGCGGCGGAGGAACTCGTGAAAAACGCGGGAAGCCAATTCGACGCCGAGGTGGTGCGCCTGTTCCTGGACGTTCTGCTGGAAAATGGTGAACTCGACCGGCTCAGTTGGGAAAAATTGAAGGAGGGGGAGCAGTGGCTACGCCCCGCGTCCTTGTCGTAGAAGACGAAGAGCCCCTCGCCAGGGTCCTGAGCTTCTCGCTGGAGAACGAAGGTTACGTCGTCGCGCGAGCCGAAGACGGTGTGGAGTGCATGAACAAGGTCTCCACCTTCAGGCCCGACGCCATTCTCATGGACATCATGATGCCCAATCTCGACGGGCTCGAGACCATTCGTCTGCTCCGTAGCAGCGAGCAGCACTCCGATCTGCTCATCGTGGCCGTCACCGCCAAGGCCGGCATCAGGGACCGTGAAGAAGCACTGGCGGCAGGCGCCGATCTTTTCGTCAAGAAGCCCTTCCAGATCTCGTCTCTTCTCGATCAACTCGAAAGTCTGCTCGGCGCCCGCAGGATGGGTTGAGTCGTGGGCGCGGCTGAAGTAGACCGTCTGCTTGCGGCAACGGCCAGCTTTCTGCGCTGCCGCGAGCGCAAGGAGCTCGTGGCGCGCGTCACGGACTCCTTCCGCGAGACCATGGGCTTCGCCGCGGCCTGCTTGCGTTTGCGCGATCCCTTGACCGGGACCCTGGAAGTCTGGATGAGCTGCGGCGCTCAGGGGCGGATCTCCTTCGGTGGCGATCTGGACCCTGGCGAGTTGGAGTCGATCCTCGCCGAGGATAACCGCAACGGCTCGTGCTATCTGGTCACCGGGGCCAACGATCGCCACGGCGAATTCCACCTCTACTTCCCCTTCCTGGGTAGCGATCAGTCTATTCTGGGAATGATCCAGCTCGCGGACTTCGAGCAGAAGGGCTCCCCCAGCGGCGAGAGACTGCGTCTCGGCGAACGTCTGGCCGAGCAAGCCGCGCTCGCCCTGGAGAGCATGAATCGCAACGAGGAACTCAGCAAGAGCGTGCGTGAGCTCTCCAGCTCCCAGCGCAGGGTGGAAGAATTGGAGGCGCAGCAGGAAGAGTTCCTGGATGGAATCAGCCACGAATTGCGCACGCCGCTCACCTCGATCCAGGCCTACTGTGAAGGACTCCTGGCGCAACACGGAACCATGGACGAACAGCTCAAGTCCGAGTTCCTCCAGGTGATTCTCGAGGAGAGCCAGAGGCTTCACGAGCGGGTCGAGGATCTTCTGGCCGTGGCGCGACGGGAGCATCCGGCGGACAGCAAGCGCCGCGAGAAATTCGATTTCGTCCAGCTCATCCGCGATGCGGTCGCGCGGATGGGAACCCTTTTCCGCGAGAAATCTCTTCGCTGTCGCGCGCTGCTACCCAACGCGAGCGTCTTCTACGAGGGCAATCGGCCCGCGCTCGATCAGGTCGTTCTCGAGCTCTTGGAGAACGCGATCAAGTTCACCCCCGAAGGGGGATTGGTCACCATCGGCCTGCGCGAGACCGAGGGCGCCATCGTCCTGCAGGTCGAGGATACCGGCGACGGAGTCCCCGAAGGAGCAACCGGCCGCGTCTTCGAACGCTTCTACCAGGTGGACGGCTCCCGTACGCGCGTGCACGGAGGACAGGGACTCGGTCTCTCCGTGTGCCAGCAGATCGTCGACGATCACGATGGACGAATCTGGGTGGAGAAGGGCGAAAGTGGAGGGGCTCGTTTCTGCGTGCGGATCCCGCGCCGCCGCGCGGTCCTGCGCAACGCGTTCACCCGGCGCACTCACCGCGACATCCGCGACGAGCTCTCCGGACTGCTGGACGCCTCGGTGGCGCTGGTCGCCGAGCTCATGGGCTGCGGGATCGCCTCGATCATGGTCTACGACGAACGAGAAGACTGTCTGCGGATCCAGGCCGCGGTGGGACTCGAGGAAGAAGTGGTCCGCGACACCCGGGTCGAGAGGGGCCAGGGAGTGGCGGGACGGGTCTTCGAGAGTGGCCAAGCGCTGCTCTTGGAGGATCTGAGGAACGATGCGAGCCTGCCCAAGTCGGTGAACCAGGAACAGTACCAGGGCTACGGCGTGCTCAGCGTTCCCATCTTCGATGAGGAGAGGGTGGTGGGAGTGCTCAACGTCAACAACCAGAGCGAGAGCCGCGCCTTCGACGAGGACGATCGACTCCTGCTGGAGGCGCTCGCGCTGCGCATCGAACGGGCCTGGGCGAGCTACGAGAGCTTCGAGAAGAGTCACGACCGCATGGCGCAGGCCCGCGAGGCCTTTCGCGCCACGGTGAACTTGAGCCGCCATCGCCGCACCGCGCTGCGCGAACTCATCGCCCGCTGTGGACTGAAGGCGGCGCGCGCGGCGGGGGCGGACGAATCGGAGATCCGCTCGCTCAGCTATGCCTTGAGAATTTACGATCTCGGCCTCAGCACGGTGGGCGAGGACATTCTCTCCAAGGCCACCCCCCTCAGTGTCGCGGATCAGACTCTCATTCGCGATCACTCGCGTCGCGGTGCGCGCCTCGCGCGTGGTTTGGAAGAGGATGGTGTGGTGGAGGCGATGCTCTACCACCACCACGAAAACTGGGACGGCAGCGGTTATCCCGAAGCCATCGAGGGCGAGGCCATTCCCCAGGGAGCCAGAGTCATCCGGCTCGTGGACGCGTTCAGCGCCATGGTGCACGGCCGTCCCGGCCGGCCACCGATGGATCTCGACGAAGCCACTGCGCTCTTGCGGGAAGGCATGGGCCGGCGTTTCTGCCCCCAGCTCGGTCCCCACTTCCTGCAGGCGGTGGCCGAGCGCGAACGAGTGTTTCGAGAAATCTTGCAAATCAGGAAGCAACCCGTGGATCAAACGGAACAGGAAATCGAACTTCCCTTGCTGGTCGGAGCCATCGACGGCGGGACGGAGGAGGACGCGAAGTGATGAGAAAGATTCTCGTCGTGGACGACGAGCTCTACATTCGCAACATCTTGGAGTTCGCTCTGAGCAGCGAGGGCTTCGAGGTGTTCACCGTGGCGGACGGCGAGCAGGCGCTGCAGAAGGCACTGGATCTGATGCCCGACTTGATCGTGCTGGACGTGATGATGCCCAAGCTCGACGGATTCGAAGTCTGTCGCGCCATCAAGGCCAAGGATGAGACCAAACACATCCCGGTCTTCCTCTTGACCGCGCGGGACAAGGAAGCCGACCGTCAGCGCGGCGAAGAAGTGAACTGCGACGTCTACCTGACCAAACCCTTCAGTCCCAACAAGCTGGCGGAACTCGTGCAAAAGTACCTGGCTCCGGCCGCCCAGGCCTAGAGCTTCGACCCCGGGCGGCTCGGGGTCTATACTGTAGCCATGGATCCCGAGACTCACCGGGTGGTGAGTGCGCCCGCCCGCTATTGCGAGGTCGCGCTCGCCCTGCCATTGCCGCAGACCTTCAGCTACGAGGTGCCCGAGGAACTCGCCGAGGGGCTCGGGCCGGGCTCCGTCGTGCGTGTTCCCTTCGCCCGGCGCGAGCGAGTCGGGGTCGTGACTTCCCTGAGCGAGACTCCTCCGCCGGTGCGCGCTTTGAAAGAGCTGCGCGCCGATCTGGGAGAGGCCTATCGCCTTTCCGAGCTGGCGCTGTCCTTGGGGAACTGGGTCGCCTCGTACTACGCCTGCTCCCTGGGGGAAGCCCTGGCGCTGTTCTTCCCGCCGCGGCCGGGAACCGCCGCGCGCAAATCGCCCCTGGAAGAAGTGGCGGCCGATCCCGAGCCTCCGCACGAACTCTCCGAGGACCAGGAGGCTGCGCTGCGTTGCGTGCTCGAGCCACTTCTGAAGGGGGAATACGAGAGCTTCCTCTTGCACGGGGTCACGGGCAGCGGCAAGACCGAGGTCTACCTGCACGCGATCCAGCGAGCCATCGAATTGGGCAAGTCCGCGCTGGTCCTGTTGCCGGAGATCGCGCTCACTCCCCAGACCCTGGGCCGTCTGCGCGCGCGCTTTCCCAACCGAGTGGCGCCGTATCACTCTCGCCTGAGTCACGGCGAGCGCTGCGCGGTGTGGGAGGCCGCTGCAGCGGGCGAAGTTTCCGTGGTGGTGGGGGCGAGGAGCTCGGCCTTCGTTCCGCTCAAGGATCTGGGCTTGATCGTGGTCGACGAGGAGCACGACTCCAGCTACAAGGCCGACGACCGGCCACGCTACCACGCTCGTGATCTCGCCCTGATGCGCGCGCGTATGGGCAAGATCCCCATCATTTTGGGATCGGCCACGCCCAGCCTCGAGAGCTACCACAATGCGCAGCTGGGCAAGCATCGACGCCTGGTTCTACCCTCCCGCATGGGGGAGGTGGATCTGCCCGCGGTGGAGATCGTGGACCTGAGGCGCAAGGAGGAGTCAGGGGAAGGACCGCTCGGGCCGCGCTTGGACGCGGCTCTGGAAGAGGTTCTGAAGCGCGGAGAACAGGCCATTCTCCTGCACAATCGACGCGGCTTCGCGCGCTTCGTGCAGTGTCACGCCTGTGGGCACGTCGAGAGCTGTCCCTCCTGCGACATCTCCCTCACCTGGCATTTGAAGAGCGACCACTTGCGCTGCCACTACTGTGGCCACCGCCGGGCGCGGCCCACCACTTGCCCCGAGTGCGCCCAGCGCGTGTTCCGGCCGCACGGCACGGGGACTCAGAGGGTGGAGTTGGCGCTGCAATCGCGCTTTCCGGCTGCCCGCGTCCTGCGCCTGGATCAGGACACGAGTTCCACCAAGCGCGGGCATCAGGAGATCCTGGAGAAATTCGCCGCCGGCGAGGCCGACTTCCTGTTGGGAACGCAGATGGTGGCCAAGGGGCTGCACTTCCCCCGGGTCAGCGTGGTCGGCGTGATCAGCGCCGACGCCGGCCTGCACTTTCCGGATCTGCGCGCGCACGAACGCGCGTTCCAATTGCTCACTCAAGTCGCGGGGCGCAGCGGGCGAACTTCCCCGGGCCGCGTCATCCTGCAGACTTACGATCCCGAGCATCGGGTCCTACGCCGGGTGCTCGGGCACGACGTGGAGGGTTTCTTGGCGGAGGAAATCGAGCAACGCCGGATTCTGGGCTACCCCCCGGTCAGACGACTCAGCGCCATCCTGGTCACCGCCGCGAGCGAAGAGGACCTGGATCAGGGCCTGGCCCGGCTCGCGCGCCGCTTGAGAGCTCTGCTCGAGGGGACCGAAGTGGAAATTTTGGGACCGGCCCGCGCCGCCCTCCCGCGCATCAACCGGCGATTTCGCGGTCAGATCTTGCTCAAGGGCAGTCTCAGCGCGCAGGGGAAACAGCGCATTTTGGAAGTATTGAGCGAGCTCGCGAGCGCCGAAAAGGGACGCAAGCGGCTGGATCTGGCGCTCGACGTGGATCCACAACACTTGCTCTGAGGGAGTCAGGAGCACTATCTTGTTGCCAGTTCCGGCCTGCCCCGGGGCAAGACCGGAGCGTTTCTAGAGCTCGATTGGTTGACAAATCCTCGCGGTGACGCTTATACCTAGAGCGGTACCGCGGAGATTCCCCGCTGCGCTGAGCCGTACGGGGACCTTCTTCGGAGAACACCTCGCGCTACTTTCTACTCCTGCTTCCCAATGCAACTGAGGATCGAGTTTGGGTCCGTCCGTCTGGCATTAGTGTGATGAGGAGTCACTGTCGACTGTGTTCGCCTCGGGGCGCACAGCGAGAACTACATGGGGAGAACCCGGCATGCGAATGAGTTTGAGATCCGTGACCGTGCTGCTCTTGGCGCTACTCGCGGGGATCTACGGTTGTAAGCACCCCTTCGTCAACTCGGGCAACATCTATCTGGACCAGGGAATGCTTCCCAAGGCGGAGGCTTGCTATCGCGTCGCGCTCTCCGAAGAGCCGAACAACGGCGAGGCCCACTTCCAGCTGGCCTACACTCTCAGCGAGATGGCCAAGCAGCACCTGTCCAATGGAGAGATGGACTCCGCGCGAGTCAAGTTCGTCGAGGCGACCAAGAACTACATGGAAGCCGCGAAGATCGATTCCGCGCAGTGGGCCGACGAGGCCGAGCTCAACATGTCCTCCAACTTCGCGCGCGTCTTCAACGAGGGATCCAAGTTGATCCGCAACGACGACCCCGCCGCGGCGCTGGAGTACTACAAGCTCGCCTACCAGATCGACCCCGAGGGCGAGAACGGCGCACGGGCCCAGCTCAACATCGTCCAGCTCACCTATCAACAGCTCACCGACAAGTATCGTCTGGCCCAGAGTTCCGACGACAAAGAGGGTGAGCAGAAGGCCAAGGACGAAGCCAGCGATCTCTTGACCCGAGTCGACAAGGCGCTTCCCAAGGTGACCGACAGCGAGACCAAGCGCACCTTCGTCGAAGTGAAGGCGGCCATCTTGCGCATGCTCGATCGCGACGAAGAAGCGAGGAAGATCTACGAGGATCTTCTCGAAGAAAATCCAGACGACATCAACCTCATGTTGACCCTGGCGCGTTCGCAAAAGGAACAGGGCGACGATCAGGGAGCGGCGGAGTTCTTCCAGCGAGCGCTCGATCAGATCTCGATCGCTCCGGTGATCAACGAAGACGGCCGCTACGACTACGTGTACGCCGAGACGGCGCGCGCGTATTTCCGGGCCGCCGAGTACGAGAAGGCCATCGAGGCCTTCAAACAAGCCCTGGACGTGGCCAAGACCGACGTCGAACGCATCGACTTCTACGACCGGATTTCAGTCGCCTATTTCCAGTTGGAGCAATACGAGAAGGCCATCGAATACGCCAAGCAGGTGGTCGACCTCGATCCAGAAAATCTCAACGCGTGGCAGATCCAGTGCCGTGCGCTCGGCCGTCTCGACCGACAGGCCGATGCCGAAAAGGCCTGCGCTCGTTTCTACGAACTGCGAGACGCGCAGGACCAATAGACACGGCTCGGACGCTGGGCGGCATGTCTCATGCTATGATTGCCGCCCAGTCCCCGGGTCCCAAGTATCTCGACCCATGGTGGACTCTCCACCCTGGACATCACCAAAACGTTCAACCCGGCGGGTTTCCCAACTCGGATTTTCCCGTCCCCCAACGCCTTGAACCCACTAAAACGAAGAACCGTACGAAAGAAATCCACCAAGACCCGTGCATCCAAGCTGGCCGCGAATGCGACTGACTCTTCCGACGAAGTAATGGACGACGCGGACGACAACTCCGAAGCCCTTCAAGACGAAGAGAGCGGCGGCGAGGACATCGCCCAGCTCGACATCGGCGAATTGAAGCAGATGACGATCCAACAGCTCATGGAGCTCGCGGACCAGTATGGAATCGAGGGGATGGCGCACCTGCGCAAGCAGGAGCTGATCTTCAAGATTCTGGAGGGCCAGGTCGAACGCAAGGGACTCATCTTCGCCGAGGGCGTCCTGCAAGTCCTCGCGGAAGGTTATGGCTTCCTGCGTTCACCGGATTACAACTACCTGCCCGGCCCGGACGACATCTATCTCTCTCCTTCGCAGATCAAGAAGTTCGATCTGCGCACCGGAGACACCATCTCGGGTCAGGTACGTCCCCCGAAGGACAGCGAGCGCTACTTCGCGCTGTTGAAAGTCGAGGCCGTCAACTTCGAAAATCCGGAGCTGGCCAAACAAAAGCCGCTGTTCGACAACCTCACTCCGCTCTATCCCGACGAGTGGCTCTATCTCTCGGAAAGCAAGAACGAGAAGGGCGAGTGGGTGCCGGGCGGCAAGGACCTGAGCATGCGCGTGGTCGATCTGCTCTGTCCCATCGGCAAGGGCCAGCGTGGACTGATCGTGGCGCCGCCGCGCACGGGAAAGACGGTGCTTCTGCAGAAGCTGGCCAACAGCATCGCCCAGAACCATCCCGAGACCCTACTCATCGTGCTCTTGATCGACGAGCGGCCCGAGGAAGTCACCGACATGCAGCGCACGGTGAACGGCGAAGTGGTCTCTTCCACCTTCGACGAGCCGGCTGAGCGTCACGTGCAGGTGGCGGCCATGGTCATCAAGAAGGCCAAGCGGCTGGTGGAGCACGGCCACGACGTGGTCATCCTGCTCGACTCGATCACCCGTCTCGCGCGTGCCCACAACACGGTGGTGCCTCACAGCGGCAAGATTCTCTCCGGTGGTGTGGACGCCAACGCCCTGCAGCGCCCCAAGCGTTTCTTCGGCGCGGCGCGCAACATCGAGGAGGGGGGAAGCCTCACCATCATCGCCACCGCTCTCATCGAGACCGGCAGCCGCATGGACGAGGTGATCTTCGAGGAATTCAAGGGCACGGGAAACATGGAGCTGGTGCTCGACCGCAAGCTCTCCGATCGGCGCATCTTCCCCTCCATCGACATCTTCAAGAGTGGAACGCGCAAGGAAGAGCTGCTGGTGGACCCCAAGGAGCTCAACAAGGTCTGGGTCCTGCGGAAGTTCCTCAACGACCGGACCCCGCAGGAGGCCATGGAGTTCCTCCTGGACAAACTCTCCAAGACCGAGGGCAATCAGCAGTTCCTCGATTCGATGAACGCCTGAGGAGGCCACCGCGCGCAAGTTCCTGGTGTACAAGGGATTGGGCCTTCCGATTTGCGCCGGCCTGGGCCCTATGCTACCCTTGTACGCCTGCGTCCCATCGATCACGGACGATTGGTGCAACCCGCAGCGATGCCCGAGGGGCGTCCCAACCAGGATGAGAACTATGAAAAACGGAATCCATCCCAACTACGTTCCCACCAAGATCATTTGCCTGTGCGGCAACGAGGTGGAAACGCGCAGCACAGCCGGACCGGAAATCCACGTGGAAATCTGCTCGGCGTGTCATCCGTTCTACACCGGACAGCAGAAGATCGTCGATACGGCGGGCCGCGTGGAACGCTTCAAGCGCCGCTACGAGAAGAAAAAGGCCTAGCCTTAGTTCTTGCCTGCCGGCGCTCTTTTCCTCCACAGGCGGAGCCGAGATGGGGCTCCGAGGGCCCATGGCTTCATCAAGCTCCAAGTTCGACCCCCGCTCTCTCGATCTGGCCGTCGGCGGCCAGGCCGTGTTGGAAGGCGTCATGATGCGCTGCCCCACCGCGGTCGCCACTGCGGTGCGGACGCCGAACGGCGAGATCGTCATCAAGCGCCGGCCCTACGTGGGCATCGTGAACCGCCGGCGTCTTCTGAACATTCCGCTGCTGCGCGGGGCCATCACCCTGGTGGAGAGCTTGGCGCTGGGATTCTCGAGCCTCATGTATTCGGCCGAGCAGGCCCTGGAGGAAGAAGCGGTCTCGCGGGACGAACCGCGCCTGCGCGACCGGCTGAGCATGTGGGGCATGATGGCCTTCGCCTTCGTGTTCGGACTGGGGCTCTTCTTCTACCTGCCCTTGATCCTGGCCGAACTCACCGGGGTCAAAAGCGGTTTCGGCTTCAACCTCGTCGACGGCATGATGCGGCTCGCGATCTTCATGGCCTACCTGTTGATCATTTCCCGGATGAAGGACATGCGCCGGGTCTTTCAGTATCACGGGGCCGAGCACAAGACCATCCACGTCTTCGAACACGGATTGGAGCTGAAGCCGGAAAACGCGCGCCAGTTTCCCACCCTGCATCCGCGCTGCGGAACGAGCTTTTTGTTTTTCGTGATGTTCGTGAGCATTCTGGTCTTCCTCTTCATGGGCAGGCCGGAAGGCGTGGTGGAGAGGCTACAACGTCTCACCCTGGTTCCTCTCATCGGCGGAATCGCCTACGAAGTCATCAAGCTCAGCGGAAAGTACTCCGAGCGGGCGTGGATCAAGCCCCTCATCTGGCCCGGACTCATGCTCCAGAAGATCACCACCAAGGAACCTTCGGACGAGCAAGTGGAAGTCGCGATGGCGGCGCTGAACTCGGTGCTGGAAGAGAGCGCACTCGATTTGGCTTCAAGGACCGTGCTCGAACTCGCCGAATCACCCTCTTAGCGCTCGGATAGTCGGTCATGCGTGAACTCGTGGAATCAAGGCTGGCGCGGCTGGCCGAGGTCGAAGAGCTCCTGGCCGATCCTTCGGTCATGAACGACCGCGCGCGCTACAAGGAATTCAGCCAGGAATACAAGCACCTGCGGCAGATCGCGGATCTCGGCCTTCCCTACCTGAAAGCTCTGGACGGAATCGAAGGGGCCAGGGCGCTGCTCGAGAGCGAGAGCGACTCGGAGATGCGGGAGTTGGCCAAGGAGGAGCTGCACGCCCTCACGGCCCGCTTGCCGGAAATGGAGGATTCGCTCGAGCTGCTGCTCCTGCCGCGCGACCCCGACGACTCGCGCGATGCGATTCTGGAGATTCGCGCCGGCACGGGGGGGAGGAGGCCGCTCTTTTCGCGGGCGACGTCGCGCGCATGTACCAGCGCTACGCCGAGCGCCAGGGTTGGAAACTGGAGATGCTGGAGTTCTCGCCCACCGCGACCGGGGCCACCAAGGAGGTCATCTTCTCCCTGCAGGGCGATGGCGCCTACGGACGCCTGCGCTACGAGAGCGGGGTGCATCGCGTACAGCGCGTCCCCGAAACCGAGAGCAGCGGGCGCATTCACACCTCGGCCTGCAGCGTGGTCGTGCTTCCCGAGGCGGAAGAGGTGGAGGTGGAGATCGAACCCAACGACCTGAAGGTGGACGTGTATCGCAGCAGCGGACCCGGCGGGCAGAGCGTGAACACCACCGACAGCGCCGTTCGCATCACCCACATCCCGACCGGCCTGGTGGTGACCTGTCAGGACGAGAAGAGTCAGCACAAGAACAAGGCCAAGGCCATGCGAGTTCTGCAGGCCCGCCTGTACGAAATCGAGCGAGCGAAGCAGCACGAAGCCGAAGCGAAGGAACGCAAGGCGGCGGTAGCCGGCGGCGATCGCAGCGCGAAGATCCGCACCTACAACTTTCCGCAGCAGCGCGTCACCGATCACCGCGTCAACTACACCTCCCACGAGCTGAACAAGATTCTGGACGGCGAGCTGGATCCCATGCTCGATTTTCTCTTGCTGAATTTCCGCCAGCAGCTGCTCCAGGAGCAAGGGGACTAGGCAATGGCGAAAGCCAAGGCCGGCAGTTGGACTCCTCTGGAGCTCATCCGGGTTTCAGCGGAGTATTTGGCCGACCAGGGAGTTCCCTCCCCCCGTCTCGACGCCGAACTCCTGCTGGCCCACGTCCTGCAGCTGGACCGGCTCCAGCTCTACTTGCAGCACGAACGGCCTCTGATTCGCGAGGAGTTGGATCGCTACCGCGAGCTCATTCGCCGCCGCGCTCGACGGGAACCTCTGCAGCTCCTCACCGGCAGCGCCCGCATCCTGGATCTGGATTTCATGGTGGCGCCCGGCGTGTTCATTCCCCGGCCGGAAACCGAGACCCTGATCGAAGTGGTCAAGACCCTTCCCGAGCCCTCCACGATGGTGGAAGTGGGCCTGGGCAGCGGAGCGGTCGGCATCAGTCTTCTCGTGTACTGGCCCAAGGCCCGCCTGGTGGGTTTCGAGATCTCGGAGACCGCGGCGCGCGTGAGCCGGAGCAATGCCGAGAAGCACGGCGTGGCGGAGAGGATGGAGATCGTGGAGGGCGACGCGTACGCCGAATCCCTGCGCTCGCGCTGGGGGGGCTGTGAGCTGGTGGTGTCCAATCCTCCCTACATCGCCGAGGGTGAAGAGTTGGAGCCCGAGGTGATCGATCACGACCCCAAGGTGGCGCTGTTCGCCGGGCCCGACGGTCTCGAGGAAATTCGAAAGCTGTGCGCGGCGGCCGCGGCCGCCCTGACCCCTGGCGGCTGGCTGGCGTTCGAGCACGGATGGGATCAAGAGAGCGAAGTCGCACTCATCCTGGCGCAAGGTCCCTTCGAGGGAGTAGTGTGCCACCGCGACCTCGCGGGGCGTCCCCGCGTGAGCTGTGCTCGTCGCACCTAAAAGCCATGAACTTTCGCAATGCCGTCTATCTGTGGTCCGGAGTTCCTCTCCTTCTGGGAGCGGGACTCTTGCCCAGTCTCATCATTTCCTTGATCGACAAGGACGGCCTGGCCTTCGTCTTCGCGGAAACCGCCCTGATTCTCCTCGTCCTGGGGCTGGCCGCCCGCTATCTGGGCCGCTCACCCCAGAGGCTCGAGCCGGCGCTTTCGAACCTGGTCGTGGTGATGGCGTGGCTGGGAGCGGGTTTCCTGGGCGCTCTCCCCTACTTTCTCGGCGGAATCCTGCCCTCCCTGACCGCCTCCGTGTTCGAAAGCGTGTCGGGCTTCACCGCGACCGGGAGCACCGTCCTCACCAACATCGAAGCGACCCCGCACAGCTTGCTGTTCTGGCGTTCCCTCACGCACTGGATCGGCGGCATCGGCATCATTCTGATGGTTCTGGCCGTGCTTCCGCGCACGGTGGGCAGTCGCATGCTCTACGGCGCGGAGGCTCCTCTGAGTCTGGACGCCCAGCCGCAGCCCCGCATCTCGGCCATCATCCGCTCCTATCTGACCATCTATACCGGCCTCACCGCGGTGCAGGTGATTCTGCTGGTCATGGGACCGATGACCCTCTTCGAAGCTTTCTGCCATTCCTTCGCATCCATCGCCGGAGGCGGCTTCTCCACCCGCGCTCTCAGCATCGGTGCCTTCCACGATCTCTACACCGAGATCGTGCTCATGGTCTTCATGATGGCGGGAGCGACCTCGTTCTACGCGCACTTCCGCGCCCTCATCGAGCGCAAACCCCGAGCCTATCTGCAGAACGCGGAGGTGCGGCTCTTCGTCCTGATCACCCTCGTCTCCTCTCTGCTCTGCGCCGGCAGTCTGATGGCGCGTCAGGGTCTGAGCCCGGGTTCCGCGCTGCGCGACGGCAGCTTTCAGGTGGTGAGCATCATCACCACCACCGGCTTCGCCACCCGCGACTTCGAACTCTGGCCGGTGATGCCACGCGTCCTTCTGATCGTCCTCATGTTCGTGGGGGGCTGCAGCGCGAGCACCAGCGGCTCCATCAAGGTGGTGCGCTATCAGGTGACGGCGAAGAGTCTGCTGCTGCAATTGCGGCGCATTCTCCATCCGAACCTGGTGCAGGCCCTGCGCCTGGGAAAGCGGGTGTTGCAGAGCGAGCAGGTCGAGGCGGTGCAGCTCTACTTTCTGGCCTACCTGGGTCTGGCCACCACGGCGGTCCTGGGACTGAGTATCTTGGGAGTGGACGGACTTTCGGCCATCACCGGAGTCGCGGCCACCCTGGGCAACGTGGGGCCCGGCCTGGGTCATGTGGGTCCCTTCGACGACTTCTCCCACCTCCCGCAGCTCGGCTCCTGGATTCTGGTGATCTGCATGCTGGCCGGCCGGCTGGAGATCCTGGGTTTGGCCACCCTTTTCCTGCCCGAGCTTTGGCGCTATGGTCGGCGCGGGGTACCACGACGAGCGAAGGGAAAGTCCTTCATGACAAAGCTCAACCGAAGCATATGGATGCTCGTTCTTGTCCTGCTTGCCGCGAATCTCAGCGCATGTAGCGGCAAACCCGAATCCTATCCCGAGGCGCATCCCATCGTGGAGCAGACCGATCTCACTCCGCTCCACGACGCGGTCGAGCGCGTGCGGAAGGATCTCGAGCAGCTACGCTCGGTGCACGACGGAGATCAGCTTTCGCAGAAGCTTCTCGACGACGCGAATACTCATCTCGACGACATCCGCTACTACTTCGTACCCCTGAGCTCCGCGCGCGAGTCGGTCCTCAATGCTCTGCGAGAGGATTGGGGAAACAACCCCGCGCGTCGTGACAGTTTCTTGAGTCGAGCCCGCGTCCAGCTGATGAGCGTCATGGAGCACGCGGGTCCCCAGATCGAGAAGATGGTGGAAGTACAACTCGAGATGCTCACCGATGTCGAAGCAGAGGCGCGCGCCGGCAATGAGGTCCGTCAAAAAATCGAAGGACTTGCCGCGGAAATTCAACACGCGCTGACGGTTGCCCCTCTGGTGCTCGACGAAAACCGTTACCACAACCCCGCCGGGGAGTGAGTCATGGATCGATTTCTCATTCACGGACCTTGTACTCTTTCGGGAAGTGTGGACGTGAGCGGCGCCAAGAACGCGGTTCTTCCCCTGATGGCCGCGACGCTCTTGAGCCGGGGAGTGAGCCGAATTCGAAACGTGCCCAATCTGCGCGACACGCGAACCATGGGGAAAGTCCTCGAGACCCTGGGCGCCCAGGTCACCCGCGAGGGCGACAGCCTGATCATCGATTCCAGCGGGGTCGTGGGAGTGGAAGCTCCCTACGAGTTGGTCAAGACCATGCGCGCGAGCGTCTACGTTCTGGGCCCTCTCCTCAGCGCGATGGGAACCGCCAAGGTGAGTCTCCCGGGAGGCTGTGCCTGGGGGCCGAGGCCCATCGACCTGCATCTGAAGGGCATGGAGATGTTGGGAGCGCAGGTGGAACTCGAGGGCGGCTACGTGGTGGCGAAGAGGCCCGGGAGCCGTCTGCGCGGTGGCACCATGGACTTCTCCACCTCCAGCGTCGGCGCCACCGCGAACGTGCTCATGGCGGCGGTTCTCGCCGAGGGCCATACCGTATTGGAGAACGCGGCGCGCGAACCCGAGGTCGCGCAGCTGGCCGAAGCGCTGGTGGCGGCGGGAGCCAAGATCGATGGGATAGGGAGCACCCGGCTGAGTATCGAGGGGGTGAAGGAAATCGCGCCGCTTCAAGTCAGCGTGATTCCCGATCGCATCGAGGCGGGGACCTTCCTCTGCGCCGCGGCGATTCTACGTTCCAAGCTGAAAGTGAACAAGGTGCGCCCCGCGCATCTGGGGGCGACGATCGATGTCCTCAAGAGCTGCGGATGCAGCTTCGAGATCGCCTCGGACGCCATCGAGATCGACGGACGCGAGGCGGACAGGGCCCTGAACGCGGTCACGCGGCCCTTCCCCGGATTCCCCACCGACATGCAGGCGCAGACCATGGCGGTGGCCACCCTGCTCGACGGAATCAGCGTGCTCACCGAGACCATCTATCCCGATCGCTTCACCCACGTGGCCGAGCTGCGCCGCCTCGGCGCCGACATTCGGCTCGATGGCAACTCGGCGGTCGTGAAGGGAGTCGCCCAGCTCTCGGGCGCTCCCGTCATGGCGACCGATCTGCGTGCTTCGGCCGCCCTGATCCTGGCTGGACTGGCCGCCAAGGGGGAGACCTTGGTCGACCGCATCTATCACATCGACCGGGGCTACGAACAGATCGAAGAGAAGCTCGCCCGATTGGGCGCGAAGATCGAACGGATTCCCGGGCCTCCCACACCCTGAGCCATACTCCTTTCGCGGGGGCGATCGCCAGCAGATGCCGAGCCGACGCACATTCATCCTGGGCACCGCGGGACACGTCGACCACGGGAAGACCGCACTGGTTCGTGCCCTCACCGGCAAGGATACCGACCGCTTGAGCGAAGAACATCGCCGCGGCATCTCCATCGAGCTGGGATTCGCGCACCTCGATCTCGACGAACACACGAGGCTGGGAATCGTCGACGTGCCCGGTCACGAGAAGTTCGTGCGGCAGATGGTCGCGGGCGCCGGGGGCATGGATCTCGCGCTCCTCTTGGTGGCGGCGGACGAGAGCGTCATGCCCCAGACCGTCGAGCACCTCGACGTCCTGCGCCTCTTGGGGGTGCGCCGCGGACTGGTCGTGCTGACCAAGGTCGATCTGGTGGAGCAGGACATCGTCGAGTTGGTGAAAGCCGAAGTGGAGGACCTGGTGCGCGGGACCTTCCTCCAGGGAAGTCGGATACTGCCCGTTTCCTCCACCAGCGGCGAGGGACTGCCCGAGCTGCGCGCGGCCCTGCTGGAACTCGCCGAATCGAGCGAGGGAAGGAGCCGCGCCGGCGACTTCCGGCTCCCCATCGACCGGGTCTTCACCCTGAGCGGCACCGGAGTGGTGGTGACGGGGACCGCCTGGAGCGGCGAGGTGCATCCCGGCGACCGCTTGCGCCTGCTCCCCTCCGCGAAGGAGACCAGGGTTCGCGAAGTCGAGAGCCACGACGAATCGGTGCGGGAGGCGGGTGCCGGCGAACGCGTCGCCCTCTCCCTGCATGGAGTCAAGAAGAGTGAACTGAATCGCGGCGAGGTTCTGGTGAGCGGCGCCTCCTGGGGACCCAGCCTCAAATTGGCGGTCCGACTGGACGCGGTCTCGAGCTTGCGCGCGCCGATCAAGCAGCGCGCGCGGGTTCACCTTCACCATGCGGCGCGTGAAGTTCTGGGCCGGGTGGATCTGCTCGAATCCAACGAACTGGGAGCCGGAGAGTCGGCTCTCGCGCGGGTGTATCTGGAGGAGCCACTCATCGCGGCGCCGGGCGACCGCTTCGTGGTGAGGTCCTACTCCCCCATGCTCACGATCGCGGGGGGAGAAGTCATCGACCCCTTCACCCCCGCACGGGAACGCCGCAGCAGCGCCCTGTCGCGGATCAAACACTGGGAGGAGGCGGGGAGGAGGAGCTGGCCCTTCCTGCGCATTCGCGAAGCGGGGCTCGACGGCCGCTCCAAGACGGAGTTGCTCGACGACTTTTCCATGGTTCAGCTTTCCCGCGAGCAGGCGCTCGCGGCCCTCGATGCTGCTCTGAACCAGGGCGAGATCCTCGCGCTGCAAGATCTCCTGGTCTCCGCCGAAGTGGCGGCCGAGGCGGGCCAGAGCGCCCTGGCCCAGCTGCGGGCCTACCGGAAGAAGCGGCCTCTCGCGGCCGGGATGTCCAAGGAAGAGCTGCGCGCGGCGCTCGGCTTCAAAGGAGGCGGCCCCGCCTTCAATCAGCTTCTCTCGAACTGGTCGGCCCGCCTGCCGCTCTTCTTGGTGGAGGACCGGGTCAGCGCCGATTCGAAAGCGGTGGAGGTGGATTCCGCCACCCAGGAGAGACTCGACGAGTTACGGCGTGAGATCGAGGCGGCCTCTCCGGTTTACGAAGCGGACGACGCGCTGGCCCGCTCGCCCCAGCTCGCCCTCTTGATCAAGCAGGGCCTGGTGGTCCGTCTCGCAGGGAAGCTCTTCGCCACGCGCACGCGGCTGGACGAGCTCGTGGCGAAGGTGGCGGCCCATTTCGAAACGGCGGAAGTTCTCGAAGTGGCCACGGTGAAGGAGTGGACCCACGCCTCCAGGAAGTTCGTCGTGCCTCTTCTCGAATGGCTGGATTCTCAAGATGTCACTTCCTTCAAGTCCGGTCGCAGGACAAAAGGTCCAGCCTGTCCTTCCCGCTGATTTCTCCTTTGGGCCGTTCCATTCCTCAGACTTCCTCATGCTGCCTCATCCGCTGTTGCGCGATAGGCAAGGCACGTCTCTTGCCGCAACTGGTGCGGTTAAGGTAGAGAAGGCGCCCTCTACGAGAGAGAATGGACTTGAAAATACTCGAGCTGGATCGCAACGAGAGCCGCGGACCCCAATCAGTTTCCAAGGCCGCGCGACTTGCGACAACCGATGAAACAAGTTTCGCCCAGGTGCTGCAGTCTCCCGATGTTCTCGAGGTCGGTGACTACGAGAGCGCGCTGAGCAACTGCATCGCCCGCTATCTGAACCGTCATCCCAACGGGAATCCCTGTGATCACCTGGTCGATTTGTGCCCCCTGATGGGAGCAATCTCGCGCGACCGGTTCTTCGCGGTGACGGACGATAAGCGCATTCTCCACTACCGGGGCATCGATCGGCACCATCTCGATCTGACAGTCGGCGCGCAGATTCCGGACCTCCCCGAAATGAAGCCGGTTCATGAGTGCCTGCACGGCGAGAGGCCCTCACGCATGCGGGTCAGCCGTCCCAAGGAGCGCGGTGGAGAGCTCGAAGTCACTGCCCTGCCGGTACGCGGCGTGGACGGTTCGCTGCTGGGCACCTTCGTGATCTTCGAGTCGTTGCAAGCCAGGGAAGAGGCGCGTGGCAAGGCGCACGAGAAGCTGGTCCAGAAACTGGCGGCGCTCCACCGTTTCCATTCGAGTCTCGAACTCCTCGTCACCGAGCACGAACTCTTCGAGCGCGCCATCGAAGCGGCTTCGGACATTCTCGGTTACGAGTACTGCGCGATCTTCCTGCACGACGAGGACAAGCGCGAACTCATACTCAGTCACAGCGCGGGCTACGGCGCGCACCTGAACCGGCTCGCCATCGGCCTGCGCAACGGGAAGGGCATCACCGCCCACGCTTTTCGGCGCAATTGTATCGTGTCGGTGCCCGACGTCCGCGAGGATCCTCGCTACGTGCAGGGAAGCGATCGTGTACGCAGTGAACTGGCCATTCCCATTCAGTTGGGGCGGAAGGTGGCCGGGGTGTTCAGCGCGGCTTCCTCGAATCCGGACGCTTTCTCCGGAGAGGAGGTCAAGCTGTGCGTGACGCTGGTCAATCAACTCAACCTCGCCCTGGAGCGGATGCGTCTCTTCGGACAGCTGGCTTCCAGCCGCGACGTACTCATTTTCGCCCTGGCTCGCCTGGCGGAGAGCCGCGACGACGATACCGGCGGCCACCTCGACCGGATCTGCGGTTACACGCGCGAGATTGCCGAATGTCTGCGCGAGCAAGAACGGTTCAGCGAGCTTCTCGACGAGCGCTACATGGACGATCTCTACCGCTCGGCCGCGCTGCACGACATCGGCAAGGTGGGAATCCCGGATAGCATCCTGCAGAAGAAGGGGCGGCTCACCGCGGCGGAATTCGAGATCATGAAGACGCACACCCTGATCGGCGGGGAGACCCTCGGCGACGCCGAGAAGCGCATGGACAATCTCGAGCTCTTGCGCATGAGCAAGACCATCGCTCTGTATCACCACGAGAAGTGGGACGGGAGCGGCTATCCCTTCGCGCTGGGGGGAGAGGAGATCCCCCTGGCGGCCCGCATCGTGTGTCTCGCGGACGTCTATGACGCGTTGACGACCAAACGCTGCTACAAGGAGCCCTACAGCCACGAGGTAGCCAGCAAGTACATCGTGAATGCGAGCGGGAAGCACTTCGACCCGCAGATCGTCTCGGCATTTCTGCAAGGCGAGAAGAACGTGCTGGAGATCAAGCGGCGTTACTCGGACTGAACGGCGCTCTCAGTCCTCGGACTCGCGCGTCAGCCAGCGGCCCGCGGGCTGCTCTGGCGTGACGAAGAGCGTGCGGGTTCGCTGTGGAGCGGCCATTCCCGCCGGCGCCTTGCGCGGCTTGCGCAGATACTTTCGTTCGGTGAGCCAGACGGGAACCGTGGTCGAGCCCTTGGCCTTGCTGAAGAGCGCCGCCAGTTGCGCGGCGGCCTGGATCTCCGCCTTGCTCGGCGGAGCGCCCGCGCTGCGCAAAATCACGTGGCTGCCCTCCACTCCACCCGCGTGCAGCCAGAGATCCATCTTCCCCGCGCGCTTGAAGCTCAGCTCGTCGTTGTCGGCCGCGCTCTTGCCGATCCAGATCTCCCTTCCGCTGGGCAGGACGAAGATCTTGTAGGGAAGGCGAGTTCTTCTGCGGCTTCGCCCCCCGCGGTGCTCGCCCGGAGCGGAGGGACGCAGTTCGATTGCGAGGCTTTCCGCGAAATCCACGAGTTCGCCGAGCTCTTCGAGTTCGTCGAATTCACGCTCCAGCTCACGGGCTCGCTCTAGTTCGCGCGTCGCTTCCTCTTGCCGCGCGGCGACCTGGGTGGCCTTGCGCTCCGCCTTGGCACAGCGCCGGTACAGACGGTCCAGATTGGCCGCGGGGCTGAGGGCGGGGTCGAGCTGCAGCGTGCGCTTTTCGCCCTCGAAGTCGAGAATCTCCACCTCGGCGCTTCCCTTCTCGACCCGCGAGAGATTGGCGGCGAGAAGGTCCGCCAGCTCCCGGATTCCGGCATCCGCGCGCGCTTCGTGCGCTTCTTCCTGCAGCGATTTTACCAGCCGCTCGGCCTTTTGCTTTCTCGCCTTGAGGGTGTCGCGGAGGCGGCGGCGTACCGCAGCTTCCACCTGGAAGAAGAGGAGTTCGCGGCAGCGGCGCGCGTGTTCTCCGGCGTCGAAATCGTCTCCGGAGGCCTCCTCGCTCAGCGGCTCCATACGCGGGCGGAGAGCCTGCGGGGGCGACACGCTGAGAATCCCCCCTTCGGCATCCTCCAGCCAGAGCTGTCCCGGACGCGGCCAGAAGGCCGCGCACAAACTGCGCCCGTTCTCGAGTTCGAGGCGCAGTCCTTCCGCCCTTCCGCTCTCCCCCGCGAGGCAGAGCACACCTTGAATCGTGGATTCCCGCAGAAGGGGGCCGAAGGGTGAGCGCTGATGGCTTCCCAGAGCCAGCGCGTACTCCTTGGGCAGCGGATGCGAATCGAGCCACAGCGCTCGCATCGGGGCCAGCGCGACGATCCACAGATAGTTTCCTGCCAGCCGCAGGCTGATCCAGCCGCGTCCGCTCAAGACTCCTTCGACTTCTGCCCCACGGAGCCGGTGGGACAGGACCTTCGCGAGAGCGGGCAACCAGCGGTAGGGAGGAGAAAGCGCGCTCATGATGAGGCCTTTGCTTTGATGCGCGGGGAAAGTGGCCTACACTGCCCGCAAGGAACCGGCGGCGATCCAGATTCGCCACAGAAGAGGTAGAAGATGCAGAGTATGACCGGCATGGGAACGGCCGAGGCGCGCGCAAAGGGCGTGACCATTCGAGCCGAGATGCGTTCGGTGAACCACCGCTTCCTGGACCTCGCACTGCGAGCGCCATCCAGCTTGAACGCATTCGAGCCGTGGATCCGCGATCGCGTGGCGTCCATTCTGCAACGGGGGCGCATCAGTCTCAACCTCGAGATGGAGCTCAGCTCGGGTCGCAGCGAGATCGTGGTGAACGAGGAGTTCGTCAGCGCCTATCTGAAAGCAGCGCGCGGACTGGCCCGCCGTCACGGACTCCCGGGAGAGATCGACATCGCGCACATCGCCGCTTTGCCCGAAACATTCAGCCTCATCGAAAAGAGCGTACCGGCCACGCAACTCAAGAAACTGGTCGAGGAAGCCGTGAACGGAGCTCTGGACAAGCTCGAGGCCATGCGCACCAAGGAGGGCCGCGCCCTGGTCCGGCAGCTGCGCTCGCGGTTGAAAAAGCTCAAGCAACATCTGAAGAAAGTGCAGAGCCGCGCGGAGGACCTTCCCTCGCGGACCAGGACCCGGCTGGAAGAACGCCTGGCCGCCAGCGGAGCACGCGAGGTGGTCGACCCGCAGCGTCTGGCCCAGGAAATCGTCCTGATGGTGGAGAAATCGACCATCACCGAGGAGATGGAACGCCTGGCCAGCCACATCGAACAATTCGACGACACCCTCTCCGCTCCCGACGCCCAGTCCAAGCGCCTGGGCTTTCTCCTGCAGGAGATGCACCGCGAAGTCAACACGATGGGCAGCAAGGTCAGCGATCTGCACATCACTGACCAGGTCGTGCGCATGAAGGGAGAAATCGAGAACATGCGCGAGCAAGTGCAAAACCTGGAGTAGGAATGAAAGCCTCGCCCACCCAGTTCCTTCTGCTCATCTCAGGGCCCTCGGGGGTGGGCAAGAGCAGCGTCTACACTCCCGTCATGCGGGACGACCCCCAGCTCAGCTTCTCGGTCTCGTGCACCACCCGGCCCCGCCGGCCGGGAGAGATCGACGGCACGCACTACCACTTCTTGAGTCGCGACGAATTCGAAAGACAGCGCGCGCAGGGCGCCTTCGTGGAGAGCTTCACCGTCCACGACGAGCTCTATGGCACCCGGCGGGCGGACCTGGAGAGGATGCTCGACGCGGGGCTCACTCCGCTTCTCGACGTGGACGTGCAGGGAGGGGAGAAAATTCTGGCCGCCTACAAAGAGCGCGTGGTCTCGGTCTTTCTCTTTCCCCCCAGCTTCGAGGAGTTGGAGGTCCGGCTGCGCGGGCGCGATACAGAGGACGAGAAGGCCTTGAAGGTGCGCCTGGAGAATGCGCGCTGGGAAGTGGATTACGCCCGTCACTACGAGTACTGGCTCGTCAACGACGAACTAAAGAGCGCGATCGAGGACCTGCGCGCCATCCTGCGAGCCGAGCGGCGCCGGCGCCGGCACTGGCCGAATCCGCCGCTCTCGGGCCCCTCGAGCGCGGCCTGAAGCGCCCGACTTGCTCCGATCCTGGCCCGTGTCTATACTCTCCCTCCTGCCTGAAGGTGGAGGCGTGCGCGTCTTTTCCGCCCGGATCGGGTCGTTCTGCTGGAGGAACCATGACCTACATTCCCGTCTATCGCATTCTGGAACACATTCCCAACAAGTTCGAGGCGATCAAAGTCGCGGCACTGGAATGCCGGCGACTCAATGACAAGCTGCAGGCCCTGGAGATCAACGAGGAACGGAAGATCACCACCCTCGCGGTCGAGCGCCTCATCGACGGGAAAATCAGCTACTACGACGCGCGTGAGCGCCGCGAGCAGGAACGAAGCGAGGCCATGCTCGCCGCGGCCGAGGAAATGCTCGACATGACGGCTCCCTCGCCGGAGACCCTGGCCGAGCTGGAAGAATCCGAGGAAGTCGGCGAGGAAGCCGCGGCCGAAGCGGCCGAAGCGGTGGAAGCGGCTGCCACGGAGGCTTCCCCCGCCGCCGAGGTGGAAGACCAAGAGGCCGAAGAGGCGCAGGCCGCCACCTCCGAGGAGACCAAGGACTGACGGGAGGCCCGCGATGCCGACATCCGCGCCCACTTCTTCCACGACCCCGCCCCCCATGGGACGGGGTCGAAACGTATTGATGATCGTCACCGGAGGCATTGCGGCCTACAAGAGCTGCATCGTGCTGCGCCTGCTCCAGGAGGCCGGCTGCCGCGTGCGAGTGGCCATGACCGAGTCCGCGACGCGCATGGTGACCCCTCTCACCTTTGAAGCGCTCTCCGGGCAGGCGGTGGGCACCAGCCTGTGGGGAGATGGAGGGGCGCAACCTCTCGATCACGTCCACTGGGCTCAGAGCTGCGATCTCATCCTGGTGGTTCCCGCGACCGCGAATTTTTTGGCCAAGATGGCGCACGGTCTGGCGGACGACCTGCCCTCGACCCTCATAAGTGCAGCTGACGCGCCGATCCTGGCCGCGCCCGCCATGAACGACCGCATGTGGGAGAACCCCGCGAATCAGGAGAACTTGAGCACTCTTCGGGCGCGCGGCGTGGAGATCGTCGAACCCGAAAGCGGCTGGCTGGCCTGCGGTACCGTCTCTCTGGGGCGCCTGGCCGCGCCCGAGTTGATCGCGGAGAGGGCTCTCGCGCGCATGGGAGGCGGTCCTTTGGCAGCTCGCTCGGTTTTGGTCACCGCGGGCGGCAGCCGCGAGGCCATCGACGCCGTGCGCTATCTGGGCAATCGAAGCAGCGGTCGCATGGGCATGGCGCTGGCCGCGGCCGCACGCGACCTGGGGGCGCGGGTGACCCTCTGCCTGGGTCCCACCGAGCTTGCGCCTCCTGCAGGAGTGAGCGTGCTCCGCTTCGAGAGCGCGGCCGAACTGGCGGAAATCACCCTGGCCGAGGCCCAGCATCACGAGTTCGTGTTCATGGCCGCCGCGGTCGCCGATTATCGGCCCAAGAATCCCAGCAAGAGCAAATGGAAGAAGAGTGAGGGTCCCCCCAAGCTCGAATTGACGGCGACCCAGGACATCCTGAGCGAGCTCGGCCGCAAGAAGCGCGCGGATCAATTCCTGGCCGGCTTCGCGCTGGAGACCGGTAGCGACGCGGAGCTGGAAAAAGAGGCGGTGCGGAAGGCGGTGGCCAAGAAGCTCGACCTGGTCCTGGGCAATCACGCCGACCGTGAGGGCGAGGGCTTTCAGTCCTCGACCAACCGGATCTTCCTGGTCGACGGCCAGGGCCGCGGTCTCTGGCTGGGTCCGGCCGAAAAGGACGAGCTGGCGCGGCTCATCTGGAAGCGGGTTTTGCAGCTGCAAGAGGGCGAGAACGATGGAATCGAACTGGCCGCGCACGAGAAGCGTCCCGCTGGCGCGCGCGCGGGCAAAAAGAAAAAAGGCGGGAAGGAGTAGGGGTGAGCGATCCACGTTTCGAGAACATCGCCAGCGACCTTCGCACTTGGCTCGCGCAGCAGCAGTCCACGGGGAAGGAGCGGGTCCACGTGGACTGGGAGCGGGTGCAGCAGATCCAGCAGGGCGCGAAGGCGCTCCGGAGGGAGAGTGGAAGTGTCGCGCGGAAGGCGGATTCCACCGAAGCCTCAGCTCAGGCCGAAGCGCTGCGCGTGCTCGCGCAAGAGGTTGCCGGCTGCGTGAAGTGCAAGCTGCACTCCACCCGCACCCAGACCGTGTTCGGGGTGGGAAATCCCAATGCCGACCTGGTTTTCGTGGGGGAGGCGCCGGGCCGCGACGAGGACCTGCAGGGAGAGCCCTTCGTGGGCGCGGCCGGCCAATTGCTCACCAAGATCCTGAGCGCGATCGATCTCGCGCGCGAGGAAGTTTACATCTGCAACGTGCTGAAGTGCCGCCCGCCGCAGAATCGCGATCCCGAAGCTGATGAAGTTCAGTCCTGCGAACCCTACCTGAAGCGGCAGCTCGACATTCTGCAGCCCAAGCTCATTTGCTGCCTGGGGCGTCACGCCGCGCATACCCTTCTGGGCACCACGGCCAGCCTCAAGAGTCTAAGAAGTCACATCCACGACTACTACGGAATCCCCACGCTGGTCACCTACCACCCGGCCGCGCTTCTGCGAAATCCGCAATGGAAGCGACCGACCTGGGAAGACGTGCAGAAACTGCGCGCGATGTACGATCGGCTGCGCGGCTGAACTCAGGCCTTCTTGAAGTTCTCCGCCACGTTGTCCCAGTTCACGAGCTTGGTCATGATGGTCTCGATGAACTTGGCGCGGTCGTTGCGATAGTCGATGTAGTAGGCATGCTCCCACACGTCGATGGTCAGAAGGGCAGTGGCCCCGTGGGTCATCGGCGTGTCGGCGTTGGCGGTGCTCATCAACTCCAGCTTGCCGTTCTTCTTCACGAGCCAGCCCCAACCGCTGCCGAAGTGCGTGGCGCAGGTCTTGGAGAATCCTTCCTTGAAGGACTGATAGTCACCGAAGTCCTTTTCGATCGCCTTCATGAGTTCGCCGGAGGGCGTGCCGCCACCCTTGGGCTTGAGGCACTTCCAGAAGAAGCTGTGGTTGTAGTGCTGCGCGGCGTTGTTGAACACGCCGCCAGTCGCTCCCTGGATGATTTCCTCCAGTTTCTTGTCGGCCCATTCCGTGCCTTCGATGGCATTGTTGAGCTTGGTGACATAGCCGTTGTGATGCTTACCGTGGTGGTACTCCAGAGTCTCGGCGCTCATGTAGGGATCCAGTGCGTTCTTGTCGAAGGGAAGAGCAGGAAGCTCGAAGCTCATGGTAGACCTTTCTTAGGCTAAGGGTTGAGGTCGTGTACGCCGGACAGAATAAGCAGAGCGCGCACAGGCGCCATATTTGCCGCCTTATCCGCGGCTTATCCCCATCTATCCCCAATGCATCCCCCACTTATGCCCCACTTATGCCCCACTTATACCCCAAGTCGTCCCAACCATTTGTGGGCTCGGCCTCTGGCTGCGACTTGAAGAGTCCGCTCGCGAGAGCTATTCTGGATCCCCCGCGCGATCGCCAAGCATCGAGGATCGTATTGCGCCCCGCTCTTTCCGCCTCGCCAAGGTGATCTGATGGATCAACCCCAGTTCCAGCCCCTTCCTCGGCGCGAGGAGGCCCAACTTCCCAGAGACCGGGTTCCTCCCCAGGCGCAGGATGCCGAGCGCGCGGTGCTGTCCGCGTGTTTGCAGAGCGCGGACGCCCTGGGCGAATCGATGGAGCTGCTCAGACCGCAGGATTTCTACGTCCCCCGCCATCGCGCGGTGTATCAATCGCTGATCGCCCTCAGCGAACGCGGCGAACCGGCCGACCTCATCACTCTCGCCGACCATCTGGAGAGCCAGGGCGAGTTGGCCAAGATGGGTGGACCCGCCGAACTCGATGCCATGCTGGACGTCGCGGCCAGTCCGGCCAACGTGAGCTATCACGCGCGCATCGTGCGCCAGCGCGCGCTCTTGCGCGAAGTCATCGCGGTCAGTCACTCCACCGCCAAGGATGCCTACGAGGGTGGCGAGACCGCCGAGGAGATTCTCGATCGCGCCCAGAACGAGCTCTTCGTATTGGCGCAGCAGGCCGAGAAGAAGGGCTACCAGGCCCTCAAGGATCTGGCCAATCTCACCTTCCAGCACATTCAAGAGGCCTACCAGCGCGGCGGTGAGATCACCGGAGTACCCTCGGGCTTCAACGATCTGGACAAACTCACCGGGGGCTTTCAGCCCAGCGACTTCGTCATCCTGGCGGGACGCCCTTCCATGGGGAAGACGGCCATCGCTCTCAACCTGGCCTGTAATGCGGCCTCGAACGGGCATCCGGTGGGTTTCTTCAGCCTGGAAATGTCCTCCGAACAGCTCGTCACGCGCCTGATCTCCTCGATGGGCGGATTCGACAACCATGCCATTCGCACCGGGCGTCTCAAGCCGACCGATTGGCCGCGATTGACCGAAGCACTGGGCAAGCTCACCCAGCTTCCGGTCTACATCGACGACAGCAGCGGGATCAGTGTGCTCGAGCTGCGCTCCAAGGCGCGCCGCATGGCGCAACTTCACGGCGTCAAGCTGATCGTGGTCGACTACCTGCAGCTGATGAGCAGTCACAATCGCAGCGAGAATCGTCAACAGGAGATCAGTCAGATCTCGCGTTCTCTGAAGGCGCTGGCCAAGGACCTGGGCGTCACGGTGATCGCGCTCTCGCAACTTTCCCGCGCGGTCGAGAGCCGTGGAGGTGATCATCGCCCCATGCTCAGCGACTTGCGCGAGTCCGGCGCCATCGAACAGGACGCCGACATGGTCAGTTTCGTGTACCGCCAGGAATACTACGAGCCGGACAACCCCGAACTGGCCAACCTGGCGGAACTCATCATCGGGAAGCAACGCAACGGACCCATTGGAACGGTGAAGCTGCACTTCGATCGGCGTTTCACTCGCTTCTCGAATCTCGCGCGCGAGAAGGCGCCCCCCAGGGACTACTCGCCGGCGCGCGCCTCCCAGGGTCCGCCGCCCACGCCCGAGGGCGATCCCGGTCCCGATTTCTTGTAAATCCCCGTCGTTGCCGCCCGAGCGCGCGAACGCCTATACTGCCTCCATGTTATTCGTCCAACGGGTTGGAGCTGGCGTCATCGCCGCGGTAGCCGATGCGGGAAGGGGGGGAATGCTGCTGGCCCGCATGGCGGCGGCGCTACCTTCCATTCATCGGAGTTTCCGCGAGATCCTTCGTCAAATGTTCATCGTGGGGAACGGCTCGCTTCCCCTCGTCATGATCACTTCGGTGTTCACCGGCGCGGTCGCGGCGGTGCAATCCGCCTACCAGATGGGCGCCTACGTCCCCGTCAATCTGCTGGGCACCGTCGTGGCCAAGATGGTCTTCATCGAGTTGGGCCCGGTCCTGACCGCTTTGGTGGTCGGTGCGCGCGTGAGTTCGAGCATCGCCGCCGAGCTGGGCACGATGCGGGTGACCGAACAGATCGATGCCCTGGAGATGCTGGCCATCGATCCCGTGCGCTATCTCGCCCTGCCGCGATTCGTGGCCTGCGTGCTCATGCTGCCCGTACTCACCATCTTTGCCGACCTCGTGGCGGTCCTCGGCGCCTTCATCGTCTCCACCTTCACCCTGGACATCACCAGCAAGGTTTTCACCAGCGGGCTGCGCTTTCTCTTTTACGCCCACGACATCTGGGGAGGGCTCATCAAAGCCGCGGTCTTCGGCGGAATCATCGCAGTGAGCGGAGTGATCAGCGGATTCAACACCCAGGGCGGCGCGCAGGGCGTGGGCAGTGCCGCGATGCACGCCGTGGTCAGTTCGGCCCTGATGGTCCTGGTCGCCGACTATCTGCTGGCCACCATCATCTTCCAGGTCTTCTTCGGATCATGAACGAGACGGGCATCACTCTCAGCGGGCTCTTCAAGAGCTTCGGCGGGCAGGCGGTTCTGCACGGAGTCGATCTGCACATCGCGCGCGGGGAGCAGCGGGTCATCCTGGGCAAGAGCGGTCAGGGCAAGAGCGTGTTGCTGAAATTGATGGTGGGGCTCCTCATGCCCGACGAGGGCTCGGTGCTCGTGGATGGACAGGAAGTGACGCGGCTTTCCCGGCGCGGTCTCTTCTCCCTGCGGCGTCGCTTCGGCATGGTCTTCCAGGGAGGGGCGCTTTTCGATTCGATGACGGTGGGAGAGAACATCGCGTTGGCGCTGCGCGAGCACACCAACGACAGCGATGAGCGCGTGCGCGAGAGAGTGCAGGCATCGCTCATCCAGGTTGGCCTGGAGCAGGCCTACGAGAAGATGCCCTCCGAACTGAGCGGAGGGATGCGCAAGCGCGCGAGCCTGGCGCGAGCTATCGTGACGCAGCCCGAGTACATCCTGTATGATGAACCCACCACGGGGCTCGATCCCATTTCGGCCGACGCAATCAACTTGCTCATTCGCCAGCTCGACGAGGAACTCGGAGTCACCTCGATCGTGGTCACGCACGACATGGCGAGTGCGTTCAAGGTGGGTCGGCGCTTCGCGCTTCTCAACGAGGGCCGCATCATCTTCGAGGGCTCGAGCCAAGAAGCGCAAGCCACCACGGAGGGCCCGATGCGCCAGTTCATCGACGGAACGAGCCAGGGTCCTCTTCATGCCTTTTAGTAGGAGCGCGCCATGACGGCATCCGCCCGCAGTCGACAGGAAATTCAGGTGGGGATCGTGGTGATTCTCTCCGTCATCGTGCTCGTCGCGGGACTGCTCTTTTTGCAGAACGTCCGCCTGCGGCAATCGACCCAGCTCGTGAAAGTCCACTTCACCAACGTGGGTGGACTGGCCACCGGAGACCCGGTGCACGTACGCGGTATTCCTCTGGGCAAGGTGAGCGACATCCAGCTGGTGGACAAAGGGGTGCTCGTCCGTTGTCAGGTGGACGGAAGGGTGAAAATCCACGAGGACGCCGTCTTCCACATCTCCTCGGTCGGCCTGGTGGGCGAGCGCATCCTCGCCCTGGACCCGGGAACCGGCGCGGCGATCGCCCCGGAGAACCACGTCTTCGAGGGAATCTACGACTTCTCCATGCCCGAGCTCGCCGGCCAGATGGCGGATCTGGGCGACCGCTTCACTGAATTTCTCGACCGGCTGGAGAAGACAATGGACACTCTGGACGAGGACGACGGCTTGGCGGCGATTCTGCGCGAAGCAACGCGCGCCAGCCGCGAGCTGGCCACTTTCTTTCAGAGCAACCAGGCGCAAATGCAGGAGACCACGAGAAACGTGGCTTCGATGACGGCGCGCATGGATGATTTTCTCGTCGCTCATTCGGACAGCCTGGGCGCGAGCCTCGACCGCCTTCCCGCCAGCATGAGCCGAGTGGACAGCCTCATCGCACGGCTGGATCGTGTCACCGAGGACAGCCGCATTCTCCTGGCCGCGATCAACGAACAGGACGGAGCGGTGGGCAAGCTCATTCACGACAAGGAACTGGGGGCGAAAGTGGAAGACAGCATTCTGCAGGTGAACGCGCTGATCGCGGACATTCGGCGCAATCCCCAGCGCTATCTGCACCTGACTCTCATGCAGTTCTGACCCTCATTCGGGTTCGACGCTTGGACTTGTGGGCAAGCCTCCGGTTTGGAGTATGACGATGAGCAAAGAGCGGAGCTCCTTCATTTGCGCGGAGTGCGGGCATCTCGAGGTGCGCTGGCTCGGGCGCTGCCCCGAGTGCGGTAGCTGGAACTCCCTGCGCCCTTCGGGTCCCACTCCTTCGGGACTCTCCGCCGACGGACGCAGTGCGCGCGGGCTGCGCGCCGCCGCCAAGCTGGTGGAGGCCAAACCCCTCACCGAAGTGGACGCCGAGAGACTGCCCCGTCTTCCGATCGAGCCCAAGGACCTCAACCCTGTCCTGGGAGGGGGGCTGGTTCCGGGGAGTATCCTGCTCCTGGGAGGCGCGCCGGGTGTGGGCAAATCGACCCTGCTCACGATGATCGGCGGCGGTTTCGCGGCGAAGGGCGACAGCGCGGTCTACCTCTCGGCCGAAGAATCGGCGGCCCAGGTGCGACGTCGCGCCGCGCGGCTGAATTGTCTGCACGAGGGTTATCTGGTGTTGGAGGAACCCTGCCTGGAGCGAGTGCTGCCCACCCTCTACGAGAATCCTCCCACCTTCCTGGTGGTGGATTCCATCCAGACCGTCTACAGCGAACAGCTGGAGGGAATCCCCGGCAGCGTCTCGCAGATTCGATTCTGTGGCGGCCTTCTGGCCGACTTCGCGCGCGCCACCGGCTGCGCGGTGGCCCTGGCCGGTCACGTCACCAAGGACGGCGATCTGGCTGGACCGCGCGTGCTGGAACACCTGGTCGACCTCGTGCTGTACTTCGAACCCGATGCCCACGGGATGGTGCGGCTGATTCGCGCCTTCAAAAACCGCTTCGGCGCCACCGGGGAACTGGCCGTGCTGGAGATGACTGGCACCGGCTTGCGTCCGGTGCGCGATCCGAGCGCGCTGTTCTTGGCCGGACGCCTGGTGAACGAGCCCGGCAGCGCGGTCACCGTAATCCAAACCGGAACGCGCCCCTTCCTGGTGGAAGTGCAAGCTCTTCTGAGCCCCAGCCATTACGCCACGCCCTCGCGCGTGGTGGCGGGGGTCGATTCCAAGCGGGTCGCACTGCTCGCCGCCATCTTGGAGCGCAAGGGCAACATGCAGGTGGGCGGCCTCGACGTCTTCGTGAAGATCGCCGGTGGGCTGAAGGTGCACGATCCGGCCGCCGACTTGGCCCTGATCGCGGCCATGGCGTCCAGCGTCAGGGAGCGGGCGCTCGCGGCCGAGCAGATTCTGTTGGGCGAGGTCGGACTGACCGGCGAGCTGCGGCCGGCGCAAAATCTGAAGCCGCGTTTGCAGGAAGCCGCGGCGCATGGCTTCCACCGAGCGGTGGTGGCCGCCTACGATGAACACTCCCTGCCCAAGATCAAGGGACTCAAGATCGAGGCGGTGCGCACGGTGAGCGCCGCTCTGGCCATCGCCTTCGGCATGGGAACGGTGAAGTCGCTGCGTGAGGAGAACTGACGCATGGTGAAGAAGTTCTCGGTGTGCGCCGTGGTTCTGGCCGCGGGCCAGGGCAAGCGGGCCGGAGGGGCCAAGCAGTTCAAGCGCGTGGCCGGACGCAGTCTGCTCTACCACGCCTGCGCGCCCTTCCTCGCCAGCTCCGAGGTCGAGGGCCTGGTGGTCGTGGTGCCCCGCGGGCGCAGCAGCGAAGTCACCGAGGAGATGTTCGACTGCGACGCGCGCAAGCTCCTCTCGGTGGTGGTGGGAGGGAAGACGCGACACGAGAGCTCGCGCCGCGGCCTGGCCGCCTTGCCCCAGGGCTGCGAAATCGTCCTGATCCACGACGCGGCGCGCCCCTTCGTCACTCCCAAGCTCATCCGCCGCGTCATCGCCGGCGC
>CAWDWO010000014.1:0-74904 GCA_963806035.1 Candidatus Krumholzibacteriota bacterium
TGACACCTCCCCCCCCAACCCCTATACTCCCCCCATCCCCCTGACCCGCGCCCGCGTCCTGGAGTCGCCACCCCGTGACCCTCAAGCCCGGCACAAAGCTCGGCCGCTACGAGATCCTCGGACCGCTCGGTGCCGGAGGCATGGGAGAGGTCTACCGGGCGCGCGATGAGCGCCTGCAACGTGAAGTGGCGCTCAAGGTCCTCCCCGCCGCCATCGCGCACGACGCCGAGCGGCTGCAGCGCTTCGAACGCGAGGCGAGGGCCGCCTCCGCCCTCAATCACCCCGGCATCCTCACCGTCTACGACTTCTGCCAGGAAGACGAACTCAGCTTCCTGGTCACCGAACTGCTCGAAGGCGAGTCGCTGCGCGAGCGCCTAGGGCGCGGCGCCCTCCCCGCGCGCGAGGCTCTCGAGTACGCGGAACAAGCGGCCCAGGCCCTGGCCGCGGTGCACGCCAAGGACATCATCCATCGCGACCTCAAGCCCGAGAACCTCTTCCTCACCCACGACGGCCGCATCAAGATCCTCGACTTCGGCATCGCGCTGCAGCTGGCGCCTCTCGCTTCGGCGGACGACTCCGCAAACACCACCATCGTCGACGCCCTCACCCAACCCGGCCAGATGATCGGCACCGTCGGCTACATGGCGCCCGAGCAGGCGCGGGGGCAAGCGGTCGACGCGCGCACCGATCTCTTCGCCCTGGGATGCGTGCTCTACGAGATGCTCACCGGCCAGTCCGCCTTTGCTCGCGGCTCGCACGCCGACACCCTGAAGGCCATCCTCGACGAGGATCCCCTCGCCCAAGCTCACATAGAAGGCACGGTGGGCGAGGAAGAGGAACGCGTCCTGCGCCACTGCCTCGAAAAGGATCCCGCCAAGCGCTTCCAGACGGCCGGCGACGCCGCCTTCGCCTTCAAGAGTCTCCTCAGCGCGAGCGGCACGCGCCGCACCACCGGCGCCACCGAGCCTGCGGGCAAGAAAACCGGGTTTCCCATCCTCCCCATCGCGGCGGTCGTGCTGATCGCCGCTCTCGCGATTAGCTGGGTCCTCCTCGGGCGAAAAACAAAGGACGCAACGCCACCGGGCACCGTGCGCTCGATCGCGGTTTTGCCCTTCGTGAGTGGGGATCAGGACTCCAGCCTGGAGTACCTGGGCGACGGGATCGCGGAGACCCTGATCGGCCGCCTCTCCCCGCTCGAAGATCTCGAGGTGCTGGCGCGCACCACCACCTTCCGCTTCAAGGGAAAGGACGTCGACCCCCTGCAAGTGGGACGCACCCTCAAGGTCAACGCCATCGTGTCCGGGCACGTCGAGGTGGTAAAAGGGCGCGTGCAGATCGGCGCCGAACTGGTCGACGTGGCCAGCGGCGCGCAGTTGTGGGGCGAGCGCTTCGACCGCCCCTTCTCCGATCTCTTCGAAGTCGAGGAGAACGTGGCCCGCGAGATCGGCCAGCGCCTCTCGCAAAGGCTGGGCAAGGTCGAGGATACAAAGCCCATCACACGCCCCACCGAAAGCGACGAGGCCTACCGGCTCTACCTGAAGGGTCGGCACCTCTGGTATCAGCGCACCCTCGAGAGCGTGCAAAAGAGCACCGAACTCTTCCGGCAGGCGGTGGAGCTCGATCCCGAGTTTGCCCTGGCCTGGAACGGACTCGGCGACGCCTACACCGTGGGCTGGGCCGGCTACCAGGACCTCCCCCTCGATGAGGCCTACACCCGCGGTGAGCGAGCGGTGCGCCGCGCCCTCGAACTCGACGACAAGCTGGCCGAGGCCCACACCTCGCTGGCCTTCCTTCTCTTCGAACGGCACTGGGACTTTGCCGGGGCAGAGCGGGAGTTCCAACGCTCTTTGGAACTCGACCCCGGCAACGCCTACACGCACCAGTCCTACGGCGAGTACCTCTACTGCGTCGGGCGCTTCGACGAATCGATGACCCATCTTCAGCGCGCCCTGCAGCTCGATCCGCTCTCGGAGATCGTGCAGTCGGTCATCGGTTGGAGCTATCTCACGCGCCGCGATACGCAGAAAGCCATCGCGCAGTTCGAGTCCATCCTGAAGCGCGAGCCGGGTTTCATCGATTCCCAGGTTGGTTTGACGCTCACGACCTTCATGGTTGAGAATTCCGAGTCCGAGCGAGCCGCGAGCCTTCTGGACATGGCGAGAGCCGTCGGACAGGACACGAAGACCATGAAAGAGCTTGCCAGCGCGAATGACGAAGGAGGGCTTCAGGCTCTTTTGACCACCTTCCACGAGCTCCAGCAAAACGGTCAGATCAGTGGCGGGCTTTCCAATCCGCTCTACATACTCTGGATCGATGGTCTGATCGGCCAGAAAGACAAGGCAATCCAGGTTCTCGAAACGATGTACGCGGATCACAGCCCGGGGCTGAGCTACGCCAAGACCAGCCCCGTCTTCGATCCCATCCGCGACGAACCGCGCTTTCAGGAAATTCTGGCCGAGATGAACTTCCCCGAAGTCTGCGGGTGGAAGCTGAACGCCCTACTCCACCTTCCCCAAATACCGATCCAACCACGCCATCGATTCACGGATCAGATCCGCTTTGGGGACGGTATGGCCGCGCTCGTACATCAGCTGCTTCTTGTCCTTGGGCGGCGTACCCAAGAGATCGAACATGGGACGTTGGGAAGTCTCGGCCGGGAAGAAGAAGTCCAGGGCGCCATTGAGCATCAGCGTGGGTTGCGTCACGCGGGTGACGTAGTTGATCTGGTCGGCTTCGGGCAGCGCCCGCTGGAAACAAATCCCTGCCACGTAGAGCACGTTGGCTTTGATCCGGGGCTCGATCGCCGGCAGGATGGCCCCCATCGCGCCGCCCCAGCTGACCCCGAAGTAGGCCAGGCGATCGGCGTCCAGATCTTCGCGTGACTCCACGAAGTCGATGGCCCGTCCCAGATCCTTGCCCCACATGATCACATGGTCCTTGTAGAGCGCGGTCTCCTCCGGAGTGTCGGCCGTCAACTCGCCACCGCGTTCATAGGTGCCCTTGTAGACCGGCAACAGCACGGCCCGCCCGCCGCGGGCCAAGAAGTCCAGGCGGTGGAATTCCGCGGGACTGAACACCCGATTGTGCAGCGCCAGCGATCCCGGGAAGATGATGACGGTCTGGTACGGCGGCTTGGCGCGCGACGGCAAGAACAGGTGCAGGTTCATCCGCTCGCCGCCGTAGGCGGTCGTGACCTCGCAGGTCTGCCAGCGGCCGGTCGAGATCTCCTGATCATCGATCAACTTGGTCTCGAGCGGCTTGCGGTCGTAATGGAACTGACGCTTGAAGTATTCGAACACCTCATCCGGCACCGGCGTTTCGGCGCGCACGTCACGGAAGGGGATCGGGATCGAGCGCTCCAGCTGCTGCGCATTGGGATCATTCTTTTGCGCGCGCATGCAGCGAAATCCGTTGCTCACCGAACGGTCGAAGGCCAGCTGCGCGTAGGCGTCGACAAACGCATAGCCCTGATCGTTCCAGCCGCCGCCCAGGATGAAGCGCTCCCCGGGTCGATCGATGGGGTTGAGAATCCACTCGCGCACGTTGCCGGCCAGGTCGTGCACCCCGAAACGATTGAGGCTGGAGGTCGTGCCCACCGGCACCGTGCCGTGGCCCGCGAAATTGGCGGCCGGCGCGATCTGCGCGCTGGAGAACGTGAACGCCACCCGACTCCAGTGAAAGATCGTGGGAAGTGACTTGGCAGCCCACGCGGCATAGGCCGCCGCTTCGTACCAGCTGATCCCCGTCACCGGGTGCTCGTCCTCGCCGGCGGGATACTCGCCCATCATCCAGCTCGCGGGGCCGGGTTGTCCCACCGCGTCCACGAAACGCGCCATCGCCTCCGCGCGCGAAAGGACCTGGTCCTTGTCCTGGAAGGGCTCGCGCCAGAACTCCTCGCGCGCGTAGCCGCCGTCATCCACGAAGCGCTTATACTGGCGATTCGTCACCGGATGCCGGTCCATGAAATAGGCGCCCATCATTTCGGTTTCCAGATGGTCCAGTCCCGGCATGTAGAGGGGGAAGCCGCCCGGAGCCACCTCCTCCATCTCCTCGGGGAGTTCTGACGGCGGGCGCATCGCGTAATGCCAGGTGCAGCTTTCCTGGTCCATGGCGTTGGTCAAGTTGGGCGCGAGGTTCCACACCAGATCGTGCACGGTGCGGTGGTGGGGCATCTCCAAGCGCAGCCGCGTCAGCCCGCGCGGAAACGAGATCGACTGCAAGGGGGTGGTGCCGAGCGCGATCTCCTTCCCGGGCGGATCCTCATAGTACGCGGCGAAGGCCTGCGCTCCCGGCGGATCCGTGGTGATCGAGATTGGATTGGCGAAGTCGGACCGCAGCCTCTCCACCATCGTTTCCCCCGGCGTGATTCTCTCGATTTCGGCCGCCAGTTCGAAGGCGGTCCAGCAATCGCGATCCTCCTGCACCACCGTGTTTCCCTCGCACAGCCGGATCAACTCCGGCAGCCCCTCTTCACGCGGCCAACGGCGCAGGGCGGCCAGGGCGTCGACCACTTGCGAAACCTCGCCGAAGCGGTCGGCCGGGTCCTTCTCCAGGCAACGCTTCACGATACGATCGAGCCTCTGTGGCATGGCATCGTTGCGGCGCTGAAGGGGCTCGGGCCTCTCGTGCAGCATCGAACTCAGACGCGTCACCGGATCTTTGCCCGAGAAGGGGCGCTGGCCGGTCGCCATCTCGTAGAGCACGCAACCCAGGGCGAAGATGTCCGAGCGTTCGTCGGCCTCCTTGCCTTCGATTTGTTCCGGCGACATGTAGGCGAAGGTGCCGACCAGGGCTCCCGGCGTGGTCAGCGGGGACACGACCGTGCGCGCGAGCTCGTCAGCTGTTTCCTGCTGAGGCAGCGCCGCCGGACGCGCCAGTCCGAAGTCCAGCAACTTGATGCCCTTGGTGGTCACCATCAGGTTGCTGGGCTTCAGATCGCGATGCACCAGCCCGACACGGTGAGCTTCCATGAGCGCCGCGGTGATCTGCTCCGCGAATTGCAGCAGTTCGTCAAAGGGCAACGGCCCGCGCGCCAGACGCGAGTCCAGCGTCTCGCCTTCGATGAGTTCCATCACCAGATAGTGGAGCTCGTCGTGCTGCCCCACGTCGTGCAGCGTGCAGATGTTCGGATGGCTGAGTCGTGACAGAGTGCGCGCTTCGCGGGTGAAGCGCTCCCTGAATTCGGAGGAGGTCTGCAGGCTCGCCGGCAGGACCTTGATCGCCACCTCACGCTCCAGCCGCGTGTCGCGCGCCCGATAGACCTCGCCCATCCCCCCCGCGCCGAGAGAATCGACGATCAGATAGGGGCCCAGTCGGGTGTTGGGGGCAAGGGACACGTTTTTTCCTCTGGCAAACTTCGGGGGGTGCAATTCTCGATCAGCTCGGAGAGAAGTTCAAGCCCCACCCCTCTCCGCCGCTTCCAACCTTTCCCGCCACACTGTGCTCTGCTGCTCGTACTTGCCCGGTGTCTGCTCATCCCAGCGCTGAAAGTCGTCCACGATCGCGCGCAGGATGCTGGTCGTCTCGGCCTCGCCGACCGGGAGGTCGTCGGCCACCTGCTTCCACAGCTCCTGGGCCTGATCGATCTTGTCCTGCCGAGCGAGCACCAGTCCCAGATGGGCGCCGACGAGCGCGCGCGAGTAGAGGTCATCGGCCTGCTCCTTGGCCAAGACTTCGCTGGTATTCCGCAGCACGCGCTCCGACTCCTCCAGGCGGCCTTGCTGGAATAGCACCATGCCCAGGATGTCATCTGCTTCCAGAGTGAGATAGTGCGTGGCGCCCAGGGTGGAATCGAAGTCGGCGATGGTCCGCTGCACCCGCCGCTCGGCCTCATCCAATCGCCCCAGCTTCATCAGACAGGAGGCCAGGCGGGCGCTCGAGCGCAGCGTTTGCGGATGCTTCGCTCCCAGCGCCTTGCTGCGCGCCGACAGCACCTGGCGATGCAATGACTCCGCCTCCTCGTAGTCCCCCAGCACTTCGTGGACTTCCGCCAGGTTGTTCCAGGTGTTGAGGGTGCTGGGATGCGTATCGCCCAGAATCTTCTTCTTGAGCTGCAGCGCGCGTTCGTACATGGGGATGGCCTTCTTCAGCCGGCCCTCACTGGCATAGACGTTGGCCAGGTTGTTCAGCACGGAGAGGGTCGCGGGATCCTCCTCGCCGAGTTGGCGCTTTCTGATTTCATACACCTTGGATAACAGTGGTTCGGCGTCCCCGTTGCGCGCCAGTTCCTGATAGAGGGAAGCCAGGGCGTTCATGGTGGTCAGCGTGCGCCCGTCCTCTTCTCCCAGGCTCGCGCGTTGCACCTGAAGCACTTTGAGAAGAAGTTGCTCCGCCTCCTCGGTTTTCGAGAGCCGCGAATAGACCTCTGCCAGACTGCGCATCCACGAGCTCACTCGCGCGTCCTTCTCACCGAGAGCCGCGCTCCCCAAGTCGATCGCCTTCTTCAGGCTCTCCTCGGCTTCCTCGTAGCGTCCCTGGTACTGACGGAGATTTCCCAGATCCGCCAGCGCATCGGCCAGCTCGAGGCGGTCGCGTCCGGGATGCTCCTGTCGGATGGATAGGGCGCGCACGAGATGGAGTTCGGCCGCATCGTATTCACCGAGCCGTACGTAGGTATTGCCCAAAGTGCTCTGGATCGCGGCCTCGACCGCAGGCATGGTGGCAAAACGCTCCTTGGTCTCCTCGCTCGTGTCGATTTTCTGGGACGCTACATCCAGGACCTCGCGCATGGACACGTCCTTCCCCCGTCCCTTTTGGGAAGATGGCGCGACTGCGGACAGAAGATCGTCGTTGAGAAAATTGTTTACCGTCCGGGCGACGAATGCCTCCTGCGTTGCGCGCCGTTCGGCGCGGGTGGCGCGCATTAGCCCCCAGAGGGTTACAGTCATCGCAACCACGAGCGCCACGAAGATCACCCCGATCGTGACGAAGGTTCCCCGATTGCGCTGCACCAGCTTCCGCAGCTTGTAGACTCTGTCCGGTGGCCGCGCCACGACCGGCTCGTTGGCCAGATAGCGGCGGATATCGGCTGCGAAATCGTTGGCGGTGGTGTAACGGCGGTTGCGGTCCTTCTCCAGCGCCTTCATCACGATCCAGTCGAGATCGCCGCGAAGCGCGCGCACCAATGTCTCGAGTTTCGTCTTACGCTGCTGCGCGACCTCTTGCAGCGGATCGGGCTGCCCTTTGAGCCGGGTCGAGGGCGTCGGAGGATCGACTTCGCGGATCATGTGGCGGATGCCGTCGAATCCGGCGCTCCTCAGCGTCTGTGAATCGAAGGGCAGAGCACCCACCAGCAACTCGTAGAGAATGACCCCGAGGGCGTAGACGTCGGTGCGGGTGTCGACGTCCTCGCTGCTGATCTCCGCCTGCTCGGGGCTCATGTATTCCGGCGTCCCCAAGAGCTGACCCATCTGGGTAACCATCGTCTGCTCACTCAGTGAATTCGAAACCGCTTTGGCGATCCCGAAGTCGATGATCTTCGGTTGCGGTTTGCCATGGATCTCGCTCACCAGAACGTTGCTCGGCTTCAAGTCGCGGTGGATCATCGCCTTGTTGTGCGCGTGCTGGACGCCGTCGCAGACCGCGCCGAATAACTCCAGCCTCTCCCGCAAGCTGAGCCGCCTCTCGTCGCAGTAGCTCGTCAGGGGCACGCCCTGTACGTACTCCATTACGAAGTAGGGGCGTCCCGAAGGGGCGGTCCCGGCGTCGTAGATCTTGGCGATGGCCGGATGATCCATCATCGCCAGGGCCTGGCGCTCGGCCTGAAAGCGCGCCACCACCTGACTCGTATCCATGCCCTGCTTGATGACCTTGAGGGCCACCTGGCGCTGGATCGGCTGCTTCTGTTCGGCCAGCCAGACTTCCCCCATCCCTCCCACGCCCAGGCGGCGCAGCAGCGTGTAGGGACCGATGCGCTCGCCCTTCGCCGAGCCATCCCGCCCAGGTTGATCATCACCCATGTTCTCGGTAGGATGTTCGTCGATCATAGTTCACCTGCCGTTTAGGCCACCCAATCGCGTAGCCGCTTCTTGGCTTCCGCCACCTCGCAGGCGGCACGGATCGCATGCCCGAGCTGTTGACGATTCATGAGCGTCTCCCACGGGTTCGGTCGGGGTCCATCTCTGTTGCTTTGAGAAACGCCAAGGGCATGGACTGCCGGAGACGAATTGCTTGCTCACTGTCGCTGACGAGCCATCGAGCCAATTTCGTGACACTCATTCCATCCAGCACCTGCTGCCACTCTCGCAAAGTCTGCGCTTCCTGCGGCCCCACCTTCTCCAGCTGAGCGCTAATCTCTTCTCTCGCCATGCGCACGAGTTCCGGCCGAGAAGTGAGGATCGATGCCAGACGCATGGCTCTGTCGTGCAGTTCCTCGTCGATCCTCTGATGCGATCTTGCGCGTTGAGAGTCTCCTAGCTCATTCGTACTGAGCTCAGCAGGAAGCACCCCCCAGAGTTGCCGCAAGCGGTCCGAAGGGGGTAAGGGGGATTCCCCCACAAGCTTCAGGTCGGCGAGACTCCAACCGCTTACCTCGATCAGTAGATCCTCCGATCGCATGAGAGGGACGACGGCGGTGCGAAGAGCATCGACAAGTTGATCCACATCGGAGCTGTTCGCCAAGAGACCGATCTCGATCGTCGAGCTTCGCCCTTCGGGCTGCTCCGTCATCCAGACGAACTGTGCCCTCTCGGCGTGCTCATGAACCAGTGTGACGATGGCGTCGACCACCCGCTCGTATCGCTCTCGCTCTGCCCGAAAGATTTCGCGCAGCGATGCCGCAAGCGGGTGGCTCGCGTTCCAGCGCACGAGCTGCTGCGATCCCGTTCCGACCCTCTGGAACAGCCCCGTTTCTATGAGACGGGACACCGCTGTCTGGGTCGAACGGAGGTGTTCGCCCGCTCTGCGGGAGAGCTCGCGCACGGTCATCGGTTCCCGGTCTCGTTCGAGCACGCGGAGCGCCCGGATTTGGCTACGAGTGCCGAGAATCAGGTCCCAGGGCGTGCTCAGAGATTGCTTCTCGCGACGGCTCTCGCTCATGGATGGACCTTTCTTTAGGTTGTCATATGACTAAACTAATAGTCACTTGACGATTAGGATGCAATAATACTACCCCCCCCTTACCGAGGTAGCCACCAGTAGCTACTTTGCTCCCATGAAAACCGTCGGCATCAAGGAGCTCAAAAACAACCTGAGCGCGTATCTGCGGGAGGTGCGCAGCGGCACGCGCATCCTCGTCTTCACTCTATTGAGTGGCCTGATCTGTCTTGCCGTCGCTGGCTCGCCCAGCCAGGCCGCGGACTCTTTGGATACCTATCCCTCTTTCGTTCCGATCACCCGCGGCACCGCCGTGGATTCCACGGGAATGGCCTGCGTAGGAAGTCTCGACGCCTGGCAGTCGCGGGACGAGATCGAAGCCTACGTGGCCTCATCTCCGGTCGATCCGGATTTCGTGGTGGCCGCGTGGATGTTGCGCGCCCCCGGTGGGCCGGGCGGCATGCAGGCCGCGGTGAGCCGTGACGGGGGCCGTACATGGTCCCCACCCACGACCCTCCCACTGGGAGCCTGCGCCGGCGGCGGCGCGGACGCACGCTATGTTTCCGATCCCTGGCTGAGCATCGACAAAGCCGATCGGGTCTATCTCTCGGGCATCGAGTGGACCCCCGGCCCAGACGACGCACCGGATTCCGTGAGCACCTTGGTGGTCGTGGTTTCAAACGATCACGGCAAGAGCTGGCCCCTGCGCACCGTGGTGTCCACGCGCGCCGCCAACGGCGTGACCCTGGACAACACCGCCATCGTCGCCGATCCGGACAGCGCCGGATATGCCTGGGTCACCGCGACACGATTTGGCGTCAGCGCGGCTCCGGCTGCGGTCGCTCGCACCCAAGACGGCGGAAGGAGCTGGACGCAGCTACAACCGGTACCCGTGCCCGGACCAAAGGCACCTATCGCCCTGGCACCGCAGCCACTTCTCGGCCGCGACTCGATGCGACTTTGGCTGGTCTTCGGACACGATCCGCGCGGAGCCCGCGAGGCATTCGTCGTCTCCCACGACGCGGGCAGGTCCTGGTCGAAGCCCGCACCCATCGACGCCTGGCAACGCCCGCGGCACTGGCCGAAGTTTCCCGGCACCGAGGACAGGATCGAGGTCGGCAGCGACATCGTGTCGGCGGGAATTCACCGCCCGAGTAACACCTTGTGGGTCGTCCATCAGTCATCCCGGCCGGACAGCCTCCCCACGATCACTCTTTTGGGATCAAAGGATGGGGGAAGCTCGTGGACCCGATCACGGGTGTTTCCTGAAACGGAAGTGGGATGGCGTCCCACGCTCGCGGTGGAATCCCATGGCGCGCTCGCCGTCACCTGGTTCCGTCCCGATTCCCTGCTGGCCGGCGATCCTCCTCCGACGCATCCGACCGCGCTCGAGCTGGCCTGGCTGCGACCGACCGGTGACGGTGGCGCCACGGTACTCTCGCGCCAGGTGATCGATCGCTTCGACTGGACCCCGCGAAGAAATGGAAGCTGGTTCCTGGGGGACTACCATGGATTGACGGTGGTGCGCGACGCCGCGCTCGCGGTGTACTCGCGCCCCACGCCCGAGGGCATCCGCGTGTGCGCGGTCCGCGTACCGATTCCGCCCGTGGCCGGGGCCACCGGACACGTCCACCGGATCAGTCATCCCGGTCGCCCCTACCTCGACGAGACTCCCTAGTAGTCCAGCGACGGCTGGATCTATTTCCAGAGCAACCGCGGCGGTTCCTTCGCGCTCTACCGCATGCGTTCCGACGGTTCACAGCAGCAGCCGGTGGGACAACCATAGAGCATCGTGACGCAGGCGACTTCCTCCCATCGTGCTTAGCATGAGTAAGTCTTCTTCCACTCTCCCCCAAAGGAGAACCCGCCATGCAGAAGCGTACCCTCGGTAAAAGCAATCTCGAAGTCTCTGCCCTCGGCTACGGCTGCATGGGTTTGAACTTCGGCTACG
Organism: Candidatus Krumholzibacteriota bacterium; assembly: GCA_963806035.1. Classification (GTDB taxonomy): domain Bacteria; phylum Krumholzibacteriota; class Krumholzibacteriia; order JAJRXK01; family JAJRXK01; genus JAOZPE01. Next base: position 10,985 of record CAWDWO010000014.1, read on the forward strand.
GCAGCGGCGTGGACGAAAAGACCGCCATCGCCGTCATTCGCACCGCCTTTGAGAACGGCGTCACCTTCTTCGACACCGCCGAAGCCTACGGACCCTTAACCAACGAGGAGCTGGTGGGTAAGGCCATCGCGCCCTTCCGCGACCAGGTGGTCCTCGCCACCAAGTTCGGCTTCAAGAACGGAATCGCGGCCCAAGGTGTCGACAGCCGTCCCGAGCACATCCGCGAGGTCGCCGACGCCTCCCTGAAGCGGCTGAACACCGATCGCATCGACCTGTTCTACCAGCACCGGGTCGACCCGCAGGTCCCCATCGAAGATGTCGCCGGCACGCTGAAGGAACTCATCGACGAGGGCAAGGTGAAGCACTTTGGGATGTCGGAGGCGAGCGCCGCGACCCTCCGCAAGGCGCACGCGGTGCAGCCGGTGACCGCTCTGCAGAGCGAGTACTCGCTGTGGTGGCGCGAGCCCGAGAAGGAGATCCTTCCCACCTGCGAAGAGCTGGGGATTGGCTTCGTGCCCTTCAGTCCTCTGGGTAGAGGCTTTTTGACCGGCGCCATCGACGAGACGACCGAGCTGGACAAGAACGATTTCCGCAGCGCCATCCCGCGCTTCTCCAAGGAGGCGCGCAAGACGAATCAGGTCCTCATCGACGAGATCACGAAGGTCGCCAAGGCCAAGGAAGTCACCACCGCCCAGGTCGCTCTCGCCTGGCTTTTGGCGCAGAAGCCTTGGATCGTGCCCATCCCGGGCACCACCAAGGAGCGCCGCCTGCTGGAGAACCTCCAGGCTGCGAAGATCGAGCTGTCGAGAGACGAGCTCGCGACCATCGGCAAGGTCCTCGACCGCGTTCAGGTCGAAGGCGATCGCTATCCCGAGCACCTGAAGAAGCTGGCGCAGAAGTAGGGCCGAAGTCCGAAGCTCGAGAGGAGTTCCCGACGGCCGCCCGTAGCTCACTTCAACAAAATCATCTTCTTCGTATCGCTGAAGTCCTGTGCCTCGAGGCGATAGGTATACACCCCCGAAGCAACACGGCGGCCACGGCTGTCGGTGCCGTCCCAGCTCACCGTCTTCTGACCACCAAGTTGCCACGTGTCCACCAGCGTCCGCACCAGCGATCCACTGAGATCGTAGACCCGCAGCGCCACGGATCCCCCGCCGGCTGGGACATCGTAGCGAATCGTCGTGCTGGGGTTGAAGGGATTCGGGACGTTGGAATACAGAACGTACCGCGTTGACAAGCCGGGTTCTGACCCGGTGGCAACGACCGTCGGCTCACTGGCGGCACTTTCGTTTCCGGTGGAATCGACCGCGGTCACCCGATAGTAGACGTTCAGTTCATGGTGCGTTTCATCCGCCCAGCTGGTCTCGGAGAGGGAGTGCGCCAGAGTCTCCGGTGAAGGGTCGAACTCGAATTCCTTCGAACGATAGACCTTGAAATTCTTGAAGTCCGCATCGGGGCAGGCATCCCACGACAACCAGTTTCCGTTGTTGGTGTCATAGACAACGATGAAACCGGTAGGTGCCGAAGGTGCGATGTTGTCCACCGTACTGACGCTCTCGGGCTCACTCACGAACCAAAAACTCGGCGTCGTCGTGTGAGTGCTGACCACGAAGTTCGCCCAGGCCGGACCGGAAGGGGCGGAATCAGCTGGGGTGGGAATGCGCACGACATACTCATCCTGTTGCATCGCCGGCACAGATCCCACGATCTCCCAAAGACCGGGAGGAAACTTGGAGGTGGTCTTCGCTTCGCTGTAGATGAAGGTCCTGTCCTCAAAAGTGCGGAGCCCCTCGAATCCGACGAAATCCCCGGCCATCTTGGTATGGGCCGCCAAGTCCAGCCTGACGCCCTCCTGCAAAACGCGCTTTTGCAATGCGCTGTCATCGATGCGATGGTGAATCCAGTAACCGGTCACCGGATGCGCGAGTTCATTGGTAAAGTCCAGTCCGGATCGCTTGATGGTGAGCCACGCCCAACCTCCCTGGTCATCGGGCACATCGACGAGCGATGCGATGGAGGCTGCTTGGACGCGCCAGTCGATTCTGAGATCGCTGACGGTGGGATTTACTCCGGGTTGTGTCCAGGCGTGAGTCGTGCGCCACATGAGATCCGTTCCTGCCGCGTTCATCCGGTTCCACATCCCGTCGGCGAAAACTCCCTGCCAGTTCTTTCCTCCGTCGGCGCTCAGCTCCCATGTTACGCCCTGCGTCTGCGTCGAATTCACGCGCACCTGGGTGATGGTGTCGCTCGCAGCGTCTATCACCCACGACCTTCCTCGGTTACGGATCATGTCGAATTCCATCTGGGAGCGCTGCAAGAGCTGCATCTCGGAATCGCCATTCCCCACCAGCAAATAAATTCCCGAAATCGCAAGTCCCTGGATCCTCTTTCCCGTCACGTAGCTCTCCTCGAGCTTCGGGTTCTCCGGTTGGGAGAGGTCGAGCACCACCAGCCCACCCATACCATCCGCCACATAAGCTCTCTTGCCCGAAATCTGGATGGAATAGGCCTCACCTTCTGTGTCGTAACTTCCCTTGAGCACGGGGCTGGCAGGATCGCTGACGTCCAGCACCAAGACACCCGCCTCCCTCGCCGCGATGAGGGCGTAGTTCCCGAAGAGGGCGACACCGTAGGCAAGATCTGGGGTGTCGTAGTTACCCACGATCACCGGATGGAGCGGGTCAGCGATGTCGATCACCTGAAGACCTGCCCCGGAGGCCGCGACATAGGCATAGCCTCCCCCGATCGCGATCGAGTACTCGGTACCGGGTGTGTCGCAGCTTCCTACGATGATCGGGGTGGTGGGATCAGACACATTCACCACCTGCAGTCCCGAGGCCGCTCCCGCGACGAAGGCGTACTGGCCTTCCACTGCGACATCGCGGACATAGTCCGGCGTCGGCACGCTACTCGCGACGACCGGGTTCTGGGGCTTGGAGATGTCGATGATCTGCAGTCCCGCCAGAGCACCCGCCACGTAAGCGTAGCTTCCTGCGATATCCATTCCCAAGGCGAAGCTCGGCAGGTTTAAACGCGTCACGAATCGTGGATGCCTGGGATCGAAGTAGTCGATCACTTGAAATCCCGCCGTCGTCGCGGTCATGAAGGCGTAGTCCCCCTCCACCGCGATCGCGTAGGCGCGCCCCGTTGGGAGGTAGCTCCCGACCTTGGTGAGCGGTGTCGCTTCGGCGATTCGAATCGACGTGAGACCGTCGTCGACGTCATTGGGCACCAAGGCGTAATTTCCCCAGAGAGTTACCCCTCTCACATCGCCGCGAGTGCCATAGTAGCCGGCGAGACTCGGAGCGTAAGGGTACGAAATATCGAACAGATATAGATCGTCAATGTCGTTCGCCGTTAGCACGATATCACCGAACACGGCTATCTGAGAGACGAGGCCCCACGAGTTGAAACGCCCCAGGCGAAACATATCGGTAGGATTGCTGAAATCGACGATTTCCCTGTCGAGGATGATACGGTTACCCGAGAGTGCGATGGCATAATAGTCTCGCCTATCCTGATAGGATCCTACGAACACTGGATGTGCGAGATCGGAAACGTCGACGACCTGCAGTCCCAGATCAGTTGTCGCCAAAAGGGCGAGATTCCCATAGAGGGTGATGTCGTTGACCACACCCTGCTTCTGTAGATAGTAGGTATTCACATGCACAGGGTTGGCGGGGTCGGAGATATCGACCACCTCGAAACTCGCATTGAGTGCGATGAACGCGTAGTTCCCCGCGATTTCCATGTTATACGCTGGGCCCAGGGTATCGTAGGTTCCCACGACGGCAGGACGCTTGGGATCTGAGATGTCGATGATGAGAAAGCCACTCTTGGATAGAGTCGCGTACGCGTAATGCCCTTTGATGAACGTGCGCCAGACGTGCTCTGGTAGGTTGGCGACGTAAGTAGGATGCTTGGGATCTGAGATGTCGATTACGAAGAAGGTCGCGTGGGCTCCCATGAACGCGAAATTCCCCGAGCTCGCAACTGTCCCACAATAGCCTTTGATGGTGAATTGCCCCTCGCGCCTGGGAGCGAAGGGAAACAAGTGCAGCGCTCCGCCGAGAGTGTCCCACTCGGCGCTCGTATTGATCGTGTCCTCGAATGCACTGTTGGTGAAATCTTCGTGGTATTCCAGCGTGGTCGCGTAGCTCGCCGTGGCCAAAAGCAACAGAACAGCGCTGGCCAATAGAGAGAGTGACTTTCCCACCGCCGCACCTCCTAGGAGGGAATGAAGTGCGGGAGCCTCACGGATATTCGCAATCTACGCGCTGACCTTGCCCGCCATCAACAGTTGCTAGGATCGCACCCTCCCTGCCGCCGATCGGCCCCATTTCCACCGCAAAAAAAAGTTGACCCACGCCATTTTCTCTCTAGTATTTGAAAACGATTCTCAATTTCAATTAGAAATCAGGACCAATCAGGGGGCCCCGTGCCCCACCCCACAGGAGGAAAAAGCCCATGAAATGGCTTCGAATGGCGGGTTTTACGGCCATGCTCTGTCTCGTCACGCTCGGCGCCCTGCACTCGCACGCCCGGGCCAGCGAGCGCCGCTTCACCTATACCTACGGCTCCAGCGTGGTGAATCCCGGCGGGATCGAGTTCGAGCCCTGGACCACCTTCCGCAGCGGGCGCGACGGCTTCTACAACCGCTTCGACCACCGCTTCGAGTTCGAGCTGGGCCTCAGCGATCGCCTGCAGACCGCCTGGTACTTCAATTTCTCCTCCATCCTGATGGACGAGGGCAGCGAGCGCGTCAGCGAGTTCGAGTGGACCGGCATCTCCTGGGAATGGAAGTACAAGTTGCTCGATCCGGTCGCCGATCCGCTGGGGATGGCTCTGTACCTGGAACCGGGACTCTCGACCGGGGAGGCCGAGCTCGAGACCAAGTTCATCGTGGACAAGCACGTGGGCAACAGCTATGGCGCCTTCAACCTGACCCTCGAGCACGAGTGGGAGTACGAGGAGCAGGACGAAACCGAGCACGAGATGAGTCTCCAATTCAACCTGGGTCTGGCCTACTTCCTCAGCTCCTCCCTCTCGGCCGGCATCGAGGTGCGCAACCACAACCAGTTTCCCGGGGGCGAGGGCCTGGAATACTCCGCCCTCTTCGCGGGCCCCGTGATCAGCTATGCCGCCAGCAACTGGTGGGCAACTCTCACCCTCATGCCCCAGCTTCCCGCGCTGAAGAAGAGTGAATCCGGCGGCTCGCTCATTCTTGACGAGCACGAGCGCTACAACGCGCGCCTGATCTTCGGGATCGACCTGTGAGGAGAAGAGCGATGCGACTACGCCTTGTCTTGATCGGTGTGCTTGGAATCATTACCGCCGGTTGTGCGACCACCATCCTCCAGCCCACACCGGCGGATGTGCAGTGGGCGCAGACTCGCTGGCCTTCGGTCACGCTGGAGGATCTTCAGGACGGCCGCAGCCTCTACGTACAGAAGTGCGCGAGTTGTCATCACCTACGCGATCCCGCCAAATACGAGCCCGGCCGCTGGCCCGAGCTCTTGGCGAAGATGCAGCCCAAGGCGAAGATCGACGAGGCCGAGGTGCAGCTCCTCGTATGGTATCTGAGTACGGCGAGCGAACGCGCTCGCAACAAGGTGGAGTGAACCACGGGCTGACCCTGCCACTAAATCCATCCGGCCTCGAATGCAGGCTCAGCTTGCCTTCGCCCAGATGGTCGTGAGCGGCCCCGTCAGGGACCGTAGCCAGCCGCTCCGGATCACCGCGTGGTGTCTGCCTCCATGCGCGCCCGTCGCAACCGCCGCCACGCGCCCGGCGATACGCCGACCATTCGCTTGAACGCCCTCGAGAATGCTGCCTCGTTCTTGTAACCTACGTCGAATGCAATCTCGATTACTTTCGCATCCGTATCACGCAGCTGCGCGGAGGCCAGTTGCATCCTCCATTCGGTCAAGTATTGCATCGGTGGTTGCCCAATAAAGTGAACGAAATGCTCGTGTAGCGTCGAACGCGAAACCGCCGCCTCCTCGCTCAGTCGCTGGACCGTCCATGGTTCTGCCGGTCGATCGTGCATGAGCGCAAGCACGCGCCCGATGGCCTCGTCACGGAGTCCCGCCAGCCAGCCTGGCTGGTCATGTGGTAGTGCATCTGCGTATCGGCGCACCACCTCCACAAAGAGCATTTCGCTCATACGTTCGAGGACGGCCTCTCCGCCCGGCCGTTTGCGGCTCGACTCCTCGACCACAGATCGTAGGAAGTTCGCGACCCACGAGCTGGAATCGGTGGCAATTCCCGCCATACGCAAAACTCTTGGCATCGAGGCGAGAAGTGGGTTGAAGGGACTCGCGTCGCAACCCAAAAAGCCGCAGACCACGGTCGTCTTCTGGCCACCACCACCCTCGAGCTGAGCAACGGCGGCGCTCTCACCGGAAACATTGAGGCAGTATGGCAATTGTGGAGGTCGAGGCGCGAACTTTAGCCCGGCATCGTGGATGCTCGCTCGCATTCCCGGCGCGCTCGACATGACGTGGGCATCGCCGTGTGGAAACAGCACGACGTCGCCCTCATGCAGACGAACCGGCTCGCCGCCCACGATTGTCGCCCAGCACGAACCGCTGGCGATCCCGTGGAACTCCATCATGTGTTCGACGCCGGGCATGATTCGGGGGATGAGGTCCCGCGAATGGGAGGTCTCGACGACCCAAGGGTCGGATCCCTTGATGTAAAAGAAGAACGCGCCTCGCAGCCGAACAGCGCGTAACAAGTCGGAAAGAATATCGCGGCTCACGCGCTCCTCACAAATCCGTCCCGACCGCTGGGGGATCACTTCCGGACGAACAGCACAATTCTACCGACACTAGGCAGTGTGTCAAGCCAACCACTTGCGGCATGTTAGGTTTGGCGCGAAGGGGAGCAACCCGATCCGCCCTAGTGGTGAGGGATTCGGCGTCCCCTCACGCGGTGTATGTCGAACAGCAGACGCCAAACCAGGAGGATTGGAGACATGGGTCAATCGGGGATTGAGCATCGGGCACGACTCGGGTCCGGTTCTCGAAAGAACACGAAACGGTGGGCTTCTTCTCTCTTACTGGCCGGGGTGATCGCTGCGCTGGTAGCGTGCGGAAGCGATTCCGGTGGCGGCTACACGACCGCGCCTCCCTCTGGAGGCAAGGAGCTCGACTCCGGCGACATCAGCCCCGGAGCCACTTACCAGCATCGCTTCGCGAGCGCGGGTTCGTTTCCCTACCACTGCATATATCACGCTCCGATGACCGGAACGGTCGAGGTATCGACCGCTGCGGCAGACACGCTCGTGAACGTCAGTATCACGAGCAGCTCTGCCCCATTCCCTGCGGCCTCTGTCAAACCGGGCGGGAGAGTGATCTGGACCAACAACACGAGCGTGGTGCACACCGTCACCAGCGACTGAGCTGTCCCTAGCACCAAGTCCATGCGGCGCCCGAGCACTCGCAGCTGATGGTGAAGGGCGATGGAGTATTTGGTAGGCACGGGCCGGGCGAGTCTTGGAGATCCTCTAGATGAAGGGAATCTCATGAAACGATTTCACGTTTTCACCCTCGTAACTTCGTTCCTCCTACTGAGCTCGACTGCCTGGGCCAGTGTCCACTTGATGCAGATTGAGAGAGTAATCGCAGGAATTGACGGAGACACTTCGGCGCAGGCGGTCCAATTACGCATGCGCTCTGCGTTCCAGAACCAAACCCAGCTGGCACGTCTGGTCGCATACGATGCGGCTGGCCTGAACCCTGTCATTCTTTCCGCGCCGAGCACTACCGTCCCCAACAGTTCCGCGGGAGACCGAATCCTGTTCTGCACCAGCGCCTTCGCGGCCGATACGGATCCAATGACGGCACCCGATTTTACGATGGCGCCGATTCCCTCCTCTTACCTCGCTGCAGGCAGTCTCACTTGGGAGAGCACCACGGGAAGCGTTTACTGGCGGCTCAGCTGGGGAGGATCTTCTTACACCGGTGACACCACGGGAACCACCTTCAACGATGCGGATGGTCAATTCGCCCCGGGCTACGCTTCCGCACTGCCCTCGGCAGGGACGGTTGCGGTGAGCTTCCTCGGAACGGCGACGGATTTGAGCACCAATAACGCCAACGATTACGCACTCACCGCAGACAATGCGGAGTTTACAAACAACGCTGGTGACGCTTTCACGGTGCAGTCGACGGTCACTGCAGTAGAGTCGTTACCTAGCTTGGCTACGGGGGTGGAAATGCAGCCGGCCTTTCCCAACCCATTCAATCCGCGCACGAGCGTGCGCTTCGATCTGGCCGAGGCGAGGCGGGTTTCCCTAAAGGTGTACGATCTCGACGGGCGACTTGTAGACGTCCTGTTCAACGGAGTACAGCCATCGGGCCCTCAGCTACGAAGCTGGGCCGGGACGGATCTTCAAGGGCACAGTGTGGCATCCGGCGTTTACCTCATCCGGCTCGAGACTGAGGATGGATCGGTCGCGAGTCAGAGAGTGACCCTGGTGAAGTAATCCGAAATTGAGGCAAGTCGTCCGGTGTACAGCGTTGTTCGTGATCCTGCTCGCGGGCGGAGCGGGGCCGGATATTCAGTATCGAAGACCGAGTTTCGATGGTATTTTCCGCGCGTGGACTACGGACTGATCATCTTTCTCGCCGTCGGACTCGCGATGGATGCAACCGCTGTGTCGGCAGCGCGTGGATTTGCCGTCAACCAATTGCGCGTGCGTAATGTCGTGACGATAGCGCTCTTCTTCGGTGGCTTTCAGGCGATCATGCCTGCCATCGGCTGGATCGTGGGGTCACATTTTGGTCCGGTCGTCGAAAATTGGGATCACTGGATCGCATTTTTCCTATTGACCGGAATCGGGGGCAGAATGCTCTGGGAATCTCTTCGACCGCCAAAGTCCGAGCTGCCCAGTCGAGGCGACCCCTTCGGAACGAAGGTGATCCTCCTCTTGGCGATCGCAACGAGCATCGATGCGCTGGCCGCGGGGATCTCGCTGCCCATGCTGCATCAACCGCTCTTGCCTTCGATCCTCATCATCGGAGTAATCACCGCCGTGTTGAGCGCCAGCGGTCTCTTCGCGGGCCGTCGTTTCGGGGCGATGCTCGGAGTACGCCTCGATGCAACCGGAGGTATCGTCCTCGTGGTAATTGGCTGCAAAATTCTCATCCAGCACCTGACTACCTGATTGCGCTTCGGGTCATGCAAATGGAGAGATAAGATGCAACTGAAACGGATGAATTCGGCGGCCCTGGTCCTGGTCCTGATCTTTCTCTTGCGGCTCACCCCCGCCCTGGCGCGTGAGTACGACGTCAATCTTCAGGCCAAGCGCGACGTCCGCTTCCGCTCGACCACCGACGTCAACGAATTCGAGGGCGTCACCGATCACATCGACGGCTACGTACTGTTGCCCGACACCGCTCCTCCGCTGGGAGAAGATGCAAAGGATTCTGAGCTGCACTTCGAGGTCGAGCTTGCCAGCCTGGATACCGGCATCGGACTCCGCAACCGCCACATGCGCGACAATTACTTGCAAGTAGAGAAGTACCCCTACGCCGTCTTCAGTGGTACAGTCGCCCATTTGGAATCCGCGAGCGGGGACACGCTTCAGGTGACGGCCAAGGGTGAAATGCAAATCCACGGAAAGAAAAAGCAGATGAGCATTCCCTGTACCGTGAGTCCCGAGGACTCTGGCTACCGGGTGCACGGCGCGTTCACCGTGCTCCTCTCCGATTTCGACATCTCGATTCCCAAGATCATGTTTCTCCAACTCGACAATGAGATTCACCTGGAAGTAGACTTCGCGATCGAGCCGATCAAGGACTAGCTGGGAGGCGCTTTATGAAGCTACGAAGCATGATCGCGGCACTTCTCGTGCTGAGCTTCACCCCCACCGTGCTCTATGCCATGGAACAGTCCGTGGGATGGCATCGTAGGGAGGACACCACTGCTCTTCCCATCACCGTCTTTCACTCCACGCAATCGGCCAATCTGCCTACGGCCCAGACCATCTTCAAGGGCGAGTGGCAGTTCGAGATCTCGCACCGCTTCCAGCCTCCATTCTCGGCCGGGAGCGATGCGCTGTGGGGACTCGACGGACCCATTTACAACCGTCTGGGTCTCTCGTACGGGGTGACGGATCGCGTCATGCTGTCCGTCCTTCGAAGCAATCTCGAGGACAACCTGGAACTCGGCGCCAAGTGGCGCTTTCGCGAAGGTCATTTCAAGGCGGTGCCGTATCAACTCGCCGTCAAGGGCGGGCTCGCGTCCAACACCTCGACAGGACCCTCCTACGGACCCGGATACAGAAACAGGGAAGCACAGTCCTACGCCCAGTTCATTCTCGATGCTCTTCTGGCCGACCGTCTCGCGCTGGGCGTGGTGACTTCCTATCTCAACAACGCTCAGATCGCCGACACGAGGACCCTCAACGAAGTCACGGTGGGCCTCAACGCCCAGCTGTACCTCGCGCGCATGTTCAGCGTCTTCACCGAGTGGAATGCCTCCAAGAGTTACGAGGGGCTCAGGCACGACGCCCTGACCTTCGGCCTGGAGATCGAAACCGGCGGTCATTTCTTCAAGCTGATGGCCAGCAATAGCGAGCGACCGAATCCCACGCAGTTTCTCGGGGGAACCCCCATTGCCTTCACGCCGCACGAGTGGCGCTTCGGCTTCAACCTGACGCGGATTCTGCGGTTCTGAGGCAGCGCCCCTTTTCGCCGGGCCCTACCGAAGCAGCAACAACTTGCGGGTTTCGCGACGTGGACCGCTCTCGAGTCGCGCGAAGTAGGTCCCCGAGCTCAAGCCTCTGGTATTGATGCGCAGGGTATGCGGGCCCGCCGCGAAGCTCTGGTCGACCGCCTTCAACACGCGGCGCCCGGAGACAGTGTAGACGTTCAGGCGCACATGGGTTGCTTCGGCCAGCTCGAGCTGGAAGAACACTTCGCTGCCGGCCGGATTGGGTGAAGCGTTCGAGAAGTAGAAGCGGCTGCTCCTTACTTCAGGCGCGGCCACCGCCAGACACGCGTCGATCGAACACGTCGCGGTCGACCCTACGGAGTGGCTTCCGTCGTCCGGAGTCACCCCGGAGAGCGCCTCGTACACGTTTCCATCGGCGCCCGCGGTGCCGTCGTTTCCATCGCGAAGAGCCATCGGCGCCAAGGGCGCGGAGAGTCCTCCGGCCCCACCGTTGCCCGCGTTTCCTCCGGAGTAGATGGTGTTGCTCGTGATGATGAGCGAGTTGTCGTGGTAAATTCCGCAGGAGACACCGCCGGCTCCGCCGCCTCCACCACCGCCATGGCCACCGTGAGCGCCGTTTCCGCCATCGCCGCCCGACTGCGAATCGCCAACCGGGGCGCCACCAGGTCCGCCGAGTCCGCCCTCTTGGCCCTGGCCTCCTTCTCCGCCACTTCCTCCGTCTCCACCATTTCCTCGGGTGATGACGCAGTCTTGAAGCTCGACTCCGGAGTCGATGGCGAAGAGGCCGAAGCTGCTACCGCCGCCACCCCCTCCATTGGCTGCGCCAGGCGCGCGCTCACCACCAGCCGCGCCGCCACCGCCTCCAGCTCCGTATGAATCGGTACCCGCATCGCAGCCACCGCTGCCGCCTCCTCCGCCTCCACCACCGCCGTGCTGTCCCAAACCACCGCCCGTTCCGGCATGGGAGAGCCAGTCATCAATCACCAGGGCACCGCCGGTCCCACCAGCGCCCGCAGTGCCATTGACGACTTGGCCGTTCAGTCCGTCGTTGCCCACATTGCACGGCGATCCCCCAGCTCCCCCTTTCCCGAAGATGAGCGAGTTGACAAAGGCATCGGAGCCGTAATCGCCTACGGTCGCATCGCAGTTGTCACACGAGCAGACGCTGAAAATGCAGTTGCAACTTGTATCCATCTCTCCACCGTTACCGCCGTTGCCCCCGGCGGCCGCAACGGCCGCCCCATTAGTTCCCGCAGCACCTCCTTCGCCGTGACTGGTATTGTCACACGACGAGGCATACTCGGCAGCGGAACCACCGGCGGATCCATTCATCCCAGATGTCGCGGTGAGCGTGGAAGCATCGGCTCCATTTGAGCCATTCGCTCCGTTCGCCCCATTCCCGGCGTGGATCTCCAGGTTCTCGAGCAGCAGGCTGGCGTCAACGGCGTGTACGACGTACGCATTCTTGCCCGTGGTCGAAATGAAGCCCGTTGCATCCGGCCCGTTCAACACCAGGTTTGACAGACGGGTGGTTTGCGTAATGCCATGCGCCCGAACGGTGAGATACTTGTTGCCGCTGCCGGCATCGAGTCCACCGCTCACTTCCACCCTATGGGAAGGATCGGAGTGGTCGCCGGCGGCCCACGAGGAGTCGTAGCCACCGATCACGTCGACTCCATCCGCCAGCACGAGCACCTCGGGATACACTCCCGCCTGCACGAACACGCACGAAAACCCTTCGACCTGGGCGCGAGCGATTCCGTTGGAAATGGTGGCGCAAGGATCGTTCGGGCTCAGACCACAACCCGCCGCATCGTTACCTCCCGGCGCGACAAGGATTCCACAGTCGCCTTGAGCCCATACCGGCGTGTACATGAAGCTTACGAGGAAGAGAATCAAAAGGAAGGGAAGGACGGGCGCGCTTAGCTTACGGCAATTCACAACCTAGTTCTCCTATGGAGGGAATGGGACCACAAGGAGCATAGCAGAAATTCACTCCGGTGGGATTTCATGTCCTTTCATTGACCAACTTTCCCACAGCAAAAGAAATCGCATGGAGCAGGAGTTGACGGGTGTTAGGATGGGCGCCAACGGTTCCATCGGTCCCCCCGATGATTATCCCAATGAGGAGGCTTCAGATATGTCCCGCATTCTCGTTACGCTCACTCTCGTTCTCTTGCTCATTGCAAGCGTCAGCGTCGCCGGCGACAACGCCAAGACGACGGAGCTGGGCTGGTTCGACATGCAGCACTGTGACATGTGCAAGAACATGTCGCCCGAACTGATGTCCAGCATGAGCTGGGCCCAGTATCCCATCGACGATGGCGTCCTTTCCGTGACGACCGTCAAGGAGAGCGCACTTCCCGCCTACCAGAAGGCCCACATGGACATGGCGGCTTGCCAGAAGAAGATCCAGGCTGGTGAAGCCGTAACACTGTGCGGCAGCTGTACCGCGCTCACCAACTGTATGATGAAGGGTGCACACTACGAAGACGTTCAAACGAAGAACGGCGATATCGCGGTCATCACCTCCGACGATCCGAAGGTCGTCGCCGAGCTCCACGCCTGGGCCGAGAAGAACAAGGCCGAAATGGCGAAGATGATGAAGAAGGAAGGCTGAGTCCCTCGCCACAGGCCGAATGACAACAGCGCCCGGTGGAGTCACCGGGCGCTTGCTTTTGCTCCGCTCACGTTTCCTCAGAATGAACCCGATGAGTGCTGTGGACGAAGCACTTCCCGTGTGTCGGATTGGTCCCGCGATTGACTCGGAAGCCTACTTGAGCACTGTAACTCGCCGAGTTACCAAGGCGCCTCCGGCTCGCAGGCGCAGAAAATAGACTCCTGCGGGTACGCGCTTCTCGTTCCCATCGCGTCCGTCCCAGCTCAGGACCTGGAGACTCGATGGATAGTCACCGCGAGCGAGTTCGCGGACGGCGCGTCCACGCACGTCGTAGACCGTCAAACTCGCTTCCGCGTCCTTGGGCAGCCGGAACTCCACGTGAGTGCTGCCGTTCGTCGGTGTTGGCCACACTGCCAGAGACAAACCCCCGACCCCACCGGCAGGTACGGCCGTCGTGCCATTCACCGTAAGTTGCCCGGATGCACTGGTTACGTTTCCACAGGTGTTTGTGACCACACAGTCATAGGCACCGCTATCGGTTACGGCGACATTCTGCACGACCAGGTTCGCCGTATGCGACCCCGCGATCACCGAACCCTGTGGCGTCATCCCATCGCTCAAGGGTACGGCGTCCTTGCGCCATTCGTAGGAAAGACCGTCGTAACCGCTGGCCGGTGTCACCGAGAAATTCGCGTCCCCTCCCGGTGTCAGCGTTTGCGAACCCGGTTGTGAATAAAGCCAGGGCGTTCCGGTCGAGAGAAAGCGGGCCAGCCCTATGGTCTGCTCGGACCCAGCTTGTGTGATCTCACCGCCAGCCAGCATCTCGCCGTTGAAAGCGGCTAATGCGAAGACGGTGCCGCTCGTTCCACCGCCGGCATCGCTCCAATCCACACCATCCCAACGCGCCACGTTGTAGGCGTAAGCACCATCGGCCAGGGTGAAGTCACCGGCCGCATACAGATACCCGCCGTCCGCCTTCAGTGCCCACACTGTTCCGTTGACTCCGCCCCCGAGTGAACCACCGACCTCGACCCAACCCGAAGTGGTATACTTCGCGATGTGATTGAGGGGCGTCGAGCCGGACGCGGTGAAAGCACCTGCCGCGTAGGTCGCGCCGTTGTATCGTTCAACCGCATTGACGGACCCGTTGAAGCCATCGCCCATTGGCTGCCAGGGTGTCACGGTTGCGAAGAGGCTATTCTCGGTCCAGTAGGCGATCCGGTTTGCGGAAGTTCCTTCCGCAGTAGTGAAGTCGCCTCCAGCAACCAGAATGTAGTTCTTCACCGAGTTCACATAGAAGGCTTTGAGGGCTCGCACGTTCCCGTTCATACCCAGACTCATGGGATCCCACGAGGTGCCGTTCCAGCGAGCGACACGGCTTGTTGCAGTCGTACCGCTGGCGGTGAATGTCCCACCAGCTACGACCTGACCCCGGTAGTCCTCCAGGGCAAGAACCGCATTGTTGAAGCCGTCCCCCATCGCGGACCAACTGTTGAACGGATAGGTTGGAGACTCCGTCCACTGCGCCACGCGGTTCACTGTAGTCCCGCCAGCGTGCGTGAACGAACCGCCGACCGCAAGATGCGTAGTCGTGATGGGCGTTTGGGTCGCATAGCCGACGAGCGCGGAGGCCGGTGCATCGAGGCCGGAACCGAGCTTCGCGAAGTTGGCTCCATCCCAGGAAAGAATGTGGTAGGCCTGACCGGCCGAAGTGGGCTGAGAGAAGTTGCCACCGACCGCGACCTTCCCGCCGTAGGTCGCAAGAGCATTGACGCGCTGGGTGACGTGAGGACTGGCCCACGACTGGCCGTCCCAGCGTGTGAAGTTGGGGGCCGGGCTACCGTTTCCATTCTGATCGAATGATCCGCCGGCAAAGAGCGCACCCTGGTATGCGCAGAGTGCCCATACGATGGTCTGGTAGGAGTTGTCGTGTTGGGGGAAACCAATGCCCGCGCCCAGAGACTGCCAGGCGGATCCGTTCCATGCAGCGACACGCAGGCCGGGCGCGATGAATCCGCCTGCAGCGAGAAGTTGCCCGTTGTAATGCGTGAGTACCGCTATTATATCGAGATCAGTCGTCAACTCAGGGAAAGAACTCCAGTCCGAATTGACCAAGCGCTCCACCCAACCTCGCGTCGCGATGCAGAGATCTCCCTCGTGCACCGTGATGCTGTTGACCGGCTCGCGGGGTGCTGTGTAGTCCCCATAATGTGGACAGGCGTACCAGTTGGTGCCGTCCCAGCTCGCAAACCACTGCGTGGGAACCCCTCCAGCCGAGCCGGTATAGCCCCCCACGTAAAGGCGTTCGGGCGCATCCGAAAAGATGCAGTAGACATCTCCGCTGATTCCAGAACTCAGATTGTGCCACACCGTTCCGTCCCAGCTCGCGATGTCGTTCTGCGGATCACTGAAGGTCCCGGCTGCGATCAATTGCCCGTTCCATACGCCGAGGGCTCGAACGTCGTCGTCTCCGGTATTCTGTCCGAATAACTGACCCAGCTGTTGCCAAGACGTACCATTCCAAGCCGCCACGTGTCCCGTGTTGACACCGTCGGCCTGAGTGAAGCGTCCCCCGGCGATGAGCTGTCCGTTGTACACGGTCAAGGCAACAACCGTGCTGTCCATTCCATCACCAAAGCTACGCCACACCAGACCATCCCACGCCGCAATGTCGTGAGCGACGATGCCGCCCGCCGAATCGAAATTTCCTCCAAAGACGAGCTGTGGCGCGGCCGGCCCCGCACCATCGGGGTCCCACACTGCAAGTGCGTAGACGGGTCCATCCGCTCCCAGGATGGAGGGGTCCAGCGAATCGGCGATCCACTTCGTGCACTGCGCCACAGCTAAGGATGTCGTAGTGAAGAGGAACAAGATCGCAACGATACCGGCAGAGCATGCAAGGTTGCGGTAGCGAGGTATGAATAGGAATCGACTGAAACGACAAAACACGCGCTGCCTCCCCGAAGGCAAAAACGGAAACACAGGCATGTCGGTCGGATCCACCTCGGGTCCCGTTCCGTCCGTTGCGCCGACAGGGGTACAAGAACCCTGAGATGTCAGGCTTGGCGGGCAGGAGCGGCGGGTCGGGCCGCCCGAGCAGGCGATGAAGTAGACATAATCGTACGGGCGCACAATTCACGCAGCAACGGGAAACACTTCAACATAATCCAGTCCGATATTCCTGATCTGCGTTGATGAAGACCCCGGACGGATGGCACCCAGGGCCCCAGCGAGTCTGGACCAAACAGCCCGCCGTCCAAGTCCCTCGCCACAGGCCGAATGACAACAGCGCCCGGTGATCCCACCGGGCGCTTGTCGTTTCTGGCCTGACCAAAGGCGGCCAAGGGTTCAGGGAAGTCCCACAGAGCCTCCCCGCCCCTAGGATCGTCTCCGATTACTTCAGCAGAAGCATCCTGCGTGTCTGGACGAACTCTCCACTCTTGAGTTGATAGAAATAGACCCCAGAAGCAACCTGTGAGCCTTGCTTGTCGCATCCGTTCCATTGGCAACGGTGCTTGCCGGCCGTGAGATCTTCATTCACCAAGGTGGCGACCATTCGCCCGGCTCTGTCGTAGATCTTCAAGGAAGCAAATCCCGGCCTCTCCAAAGTGAAGTAGATGGACGTGGAGGGATTGAAGGGATTCGGGAAATTCTGTCCCAGTGCGCTTGTCCTCGACAAGGACTGCGGTGCGTCCACTGCGATCGGACCATCCTTTACGATGATCCCGGCGAAGCCCTTGTTGTTGCTGGCAACTTGGAGTGGGCTGTGAATTTCCGCCGCACCGCGCGGATCGATCACTGCGTAGATCCAGCTGTTGTTTGGTAGCGAACCGGAGAGTCCGTAGCCCACGACCCATTCCATCGTCACAGTTTGGTCGTCCCGCGGAGGAATGCCGCTGTCGGCGGTGGTCACAAAGCTCTGCCCGGCCGTTCCCACCAGAGGCTGGAAGCCCACGTTGTCCAGGATGAAGTCGCCGTTTTCATCGCTTCCCCAGCGGCCGCCATCCGGATCGCCGAGGTAGAACCTCACGTCCACTGGGCCCTCAAGCCGCATGAAGCTGTAATTGTGGACCCTGACGCTCAATTTCACCGTGTCGCCCACCTTGACCGAATCGGGCTCGATCGTGATGTCGGGGCTCCAGAACTCCTTCTCGGGGTAGGTGTAGTCCCAGGCCCATTCCTCGTGGAACATCCGGGGCAAGCGCAGAGCCGGGTCGGGAAGATGAGAGTAGTAGGCATCCCAGAAATTCGGATTCTGTGGATCACCCCAACTGGGAATCACCGCGTAATCCAGCACGATGGCGCCACTCTTTGCCCGGAAGATGTAGGGCTGAATGCTGTAGCTTCCATCGGTGTTGGCCAAACCACCCAACCCGACCTCGAAGCGCAGTTGCCCCCCAACCTTGGTCTCTCGGGTACTGACCTGGCTGTGATCATAACTCGCCTCGACCTCCACCTTGGTCGTGGCCGAGACCACCTCGAGATCCGCCCCCACTTCCGCAGATCCCTTGACGTTGAAGCCAAATTCCCACTCTTGCTTGAGGCTCTTCTCGGTGAGCGTGTCGTAGGTGACTGTGAGGACGGGTGCCATATCCATCTTCGAGACACCATTGACCGGCGCCGCGAGCCACATCTCCTCGATCCTGGAATCCGAAGCAGGATCCGCGAGCTCGCGATAGGAAAGAACGTTGCCCGGCGAGCTCTCCACCGGATACTCGACATTGCTCGGCCAATCCTTGGAAGATTTCCAACTCGCCACCGGGTCTCCCATGGTTTGGAGCACGAGGTAGTGCCCCTTGACGTCGGGGCCGTCCCCGTCGCGCCGGATGAGAGGATATTCCCATGCCTGGAATCGTTGCTCGGTAATGAGCACCTGGTCCCCGCCGTTGGCTCTCGTGTCCTTTCCGATCGTCACTTCCTGCGACACGCTGGTCCGGCCTTCTCTCTCGAAGTGGGCGCCAACCTTGGCCGTCAGTGAGACTTCGGCCTTTGCGGTGAGAAATTCGTACTTGCCTCCCACGGTCCGTGTGAGAGTGGTGCTGGCGGCAAAGTCGTCCTTCGAGATGTACTCGAGGGTCTCTTCCGTCGAGCTCGTTTGTGTGTAGGTCGCGTAGAAATCATCGCACTGGTATCCGAAAGCGTCCGGATAGCATCCGCACAGATCGAAACACTCGTCATCTCCCGATGAACCATCATGGAAGATGTCGAAGTGGATTGGCGGCTGCTTGAGGATCACCAAAGGCTGAGAGACGTTCGTCGCCTTCTTGGACGGGCCGGGAGGCCCCAGACGCAGACCATCCGCATCGAGGTCGCCACAGACCATCGCGACGTCTCCATTGGCCTTCTGAAGGGCGTCATTGACTGTTGTCCCTCCTACAAACCTCGTCCGCCTTGTCCGTGTTAAGCTTACACCTTCTCACAGCACTTAGGATAGGCCATGCTCACGACACTTTTGCAATCACTGCTAGCCGGATTTCGCACGCACCAGTTCCTCGTCCTGGAGAACCTCGCCCTGCGTCATCAGGTCCAGGTCTGTAATCGCCGGTCCAATACTGCGGCGGGTGCCGGGTGAAAAGTGCGGCACCGTATCCCTTGATTTCACACTTTGGATGGGCCGGATTTGTCGGGTCCACAGCTTTCGCGTAACTCACACAATTTCAACAACATCACTTTTTGCGTGGTCAAGATGGGGTTAGGATTGTCCATCGCACGCAATAGTGCTTACTCTGGGGGCGACAATGAATGAGATTCTGGACAGCTATCCAAAAATCGCGGACATAATCTGGCATCATCGGGACCAGGCCTTCCTATATCGTGGAGTATCAGATTCCTGTTATGAACTCATTCCCAGCATTGGTCGCGACAACGTCCGTCGGCCTCCATCGAACGTCGTGGAGTGGGAACAAAGCGTATTTTCGGACTTTAAGCAAAAGGCACATGCATACGTTACACGGCTCCCTCGGAATGATTGGGAGTGGTTGGCGCTGGCACAGCACCATCATTTCGTAACGAGACTTCTGGATTGGACGCGGAACTTCTATGTCGCACTGTATTTCGCCTGCCAGAATCGAGAACGAGACGGAGCGGTTTACTACATCGATTCCCGGGAGTTTGGACCTGCGACGACTGGTCAGGATGAGGTAAGCCCGTTTGAAATTGGGACCGACAGAATTTTCATGCCACCGAGCCTAAGTCCAAGGATTACCGCGCAACATGCTCTTTTCACATGTCATCGTCATCCAACCCAAGTTGTTGGAGAGGGGTTGCATGTGCATAAATGGTTAGTGCCTCAGCAGAAGAAACTCGAATACCAGTGGAGGCTCTTTCAGAGTGGCGTTTCGGCCTTTTCCTTGTTTCCTGGACTTGATGGTCTGGCAGAGGAATTCAATTGGATTCTGAGCGTGCCGCCCGTTTCTGAGGGCGGAGAGTGAGCCTTCAACAGATTGCATTTGGAAGCTCGCGCGCGTTAAGTTTTTCAGCCCCCAATGCAGAGGATCAGAGACTCCGAGACGCTCCCACGAGATTTCGTAGCGTCACGATCGACCCCTTTCGTGACTCTCAGCAAAACAGAGACGCCGCGCTACGCAAGCCTTCGAAACATTCTCGAATGTGGCAAACGAAAGGCCCGCCTCCGGCGAGGGAGAGAGCCTGCGTTAAGAAAACGAGGCCACCAGATTAGGCGGCCTCGATAAGTGGCTCCCCGGGCGGTACGCTCTGCGTGAACACAATGCGAGAGCCCCGGACCAGACCAAGCCCGGGGCCCTCACATGCGATGGAATCATTTCAGCAGTGTCATACGCCTGGTGTCCCGGAACGAGCCGGCCTCCATCCGGCAGAAATACACGCCGGAGGCCACCTGCTGCCCGCGGTCGCTCAGTCCGTTCCAGATGACATCGTGGCTCCCGGAGGCCCGCTCCTCATCGATGAGCACTCGCACCAGACGACCGGCAATGTTGAATACGCTCAACCTAACCCTCGCCGGCTGCGGCAGATCAAAGCTGATGGTCGTCACCGGGTTGAACGGGTTCGGCGCGATGCCGCGCAAGGCATACGCCCTCGGCAATGCGGGTTCGGTCACTCCCGTCGCCGAACCGATCATCTGCTCCAGCGCGAAGGCCGAGCCGGCGTAGCCCGCGTCCAACGCCTGCACGCTCCAGTACACCGGCGGTGCCGGGACGTCCACGGTCCAGCTCAGGTTGTGATTCGCATTCCCCAGGGCGGGGATGCATCGATAGCCGGAGGCGTCGTCGGCCATGGCGGCGGTGATCTCGCTGCCGCCCGGCGTGGTCCCCAACCGCAGGTTGTAGGTGAGTCCGGCGGCCGGCGTCTCTGCGTCCGTGGCCGCGTCCCAGCTGAGCGTGACGCCGCTTGCGGACCAGACTGCGGCGAGGTTGCCGGGCGCCGTCGGAGGGGTGTTGGGGATCGGAGTGAGATTCTCGTACACCTTGGCCACCTCTTGGTATCCAGAATCTAATCCGGTGAGCAGGATGTCGAGGTCGCCGTCGTTGTCGTAGTCCCCCCAGGCGACCGAGGAGACAGAGACTCCGGTGAGTCCGGCGGGGACTTCGGTGAAGGCGCCACCGGTGTTCTCGTACACCTTGGTCACCGGGCCTCCAGAAGCGTATCCGGTGAGGAGGATGTCGAGGTCGCCGTCGTTGTCGTAGTCACCCCAGGCGACCGAGGAGTCGTAGACCCCGGTGAGTCCGGCTGCGGGGACTTCGGTGAAGGCGCCACCGGTGTTCTCGTACACCTTGGTCACCTTGTTGATTCCAGAATCCCCTCCGGTGAGCAGGATGTCGAGGTCGCCGTCGTTGTCGTAGTCCCCCCAGGCGACCGAGGAGCCAGAGACTCCGGTGAGTCCGGCGGGACTTCGGTGAAGGCGCCACCGGTGTTCTCGTACACCTTGGCCACCGGGCCTCCAGAAGCGTATCCGGTGAGGAGGATGTCGAGGTCGCCGTCGTTGTCGTAGTCTCCCCAGGCGACCGAGGAGTAAGCGACCCCGGTGAGTCCGGCGGGGATTTCGGTGAAGGCGCCACCGGTGTTCTCGTACACCTTGGCCACCAGGCCTCCAGAAGGGAGGCCGGTGAGCAGGATGTCGAGGTCGCCGTCGTTGTCGTAGTCCCCCCAGGCGACCGAGGAGCTAGAGACCCCGGTGAGTCCGGCGGGAACTTCGGTGAAGGCGCCACCGGTGTTCTCGTACACCTTGGTCACCGGGATGTATGGCGGGGAAGAAGCCGTATTTCCGGTGAGCAGGATGTCGAGGTCGCCGTCGTTGTCGTAGTCCCCCCAGGCGACCGAGGAGTCGTAGACCCCGGTGAGTCCGGCTGCGGGGACTTCGGAGAAGGCGCCACCGGTGTTCTCGTACACCTTGGCCACCGGTTGGTATTCAGAATCTAATCCGGTGAGGAGGATGTCGAGGTCGCCGTCGTTGTCGTAGTCCCCCCAGGCGACCGAGGAGGACCAGACCCCGGTGAGTCCGGTTGCGGGGACTTCGGAGAAGGGCCCCGCCGTCTCTTCTGTGGCGAAGGCTGAGCCGGCGTAGCCCGCGTCCAACGCCTGCACGCTCCAGTACACCGGCGGTGCCGGGACGTCCAGGGTCCAGCTCAGGTTGTGATTCGCATTCCCCAGGGCGGGGACGCGTCGGTAGCCGGAGGCGTCGTCGGCCATGGCGGCGGTGATCTCGCTGCCCCCCGGCGTGGTCCCCACCCGCAGGTTGTAGGTGAGTCCGGCGGCCGGCGTCTCGGCGTCCGTGGCCGCGTCCCAGCTGAGCGTGACGCCGCTTGCGGACCAGACTGCGGCGAGGTTGCCGGGCGCCGTCGGAGGGGTGTTGGGGATCGGAGTGAGATTCTCGTACACCTTGGCCACCGGGTTGCCTCCAGAATCGTATCCGGCGGTGAGCAGGATGTCGAGGTCGCCGTCGTTGTCGTAGTCCCCCCAGGCGACCGAGGAGTCATAGACCCCGGTGAGTCCAGTTGCGGGGACTTCCGAGAAGGCGCCGTCGGTGTTCTCGTACACCTTGGCCACCGGGTTTCCTCCAGAAGGAGGGAGTCCGGTGAGCAGGATGTCGAGGTCGCCGTCGTTGTCGTAGTCCCCCCAGGCGACCGAGGAGGCATAGACCCCGGTGAGTCCGGCGGGGACTTCGGTGAAGGCGCCGTCGGTGTTCTCGTAGACCTTGGCCACGTAGTTGTATCCAAAAGCCTCTCCGGTGAGCAGGATGTCGAGGTCGCCGTCGTTGTCGTAGTCCCCCCAGGCGACCGAGGAGGCAACGACCCCGGTGAGTCCGGCGGGGACTTCGGAGAAGGCGCCACCGGTGTTCTCGTACACCTTGGCCACCGGGTTGTCTCCAGAATCCTCTCCGGTGAGCAGGATGTCGAGGTCGCCGTCGTTGTCGTAGTCCCCCCAGGCGACCGAGGAGAAATAGACCCCGGTGAGTCCGGCGGGAACTTCGGAGAAGGCGCCACCGGTGTTCTCGTACACCTTGGCCACCGGGCCTCCAGAAGCGTATCCGGTGAGGAGGATGTCGAGGTCGCCGTCGTTGTCGTAGTCTCCCCAGGCGACCGAGGAGCCAGCGACTCCGGTGAGTCCGGCGGGGACTTCGGAGAAGGCGCCGTCGGTGTTCTCGTACACCTTGGCCACCCAGTTGGATCCAGAATCCCTTCCGGTGAGCAGGATGTCGAGGTCGCCGTCGTTGTCGTAGTCCCCCCAGGCGACCGAGGACCCCCAGACCCCGGTGAGGCCGGTTGCAGGGACTTCGGAGAAGGTGCCACCGGTGTTCTCGTACATCTTGGCCACCGGGTTGGATCCAGAATCGCGTCCGGTGAGGAGGATGTCGAGGTCGCCGTCGTTGTCGTAGTCCCCCCAGGCGACCGAGGAGCCATAGACCCCGGTGAGTCCGGCTTCGATGTCCTCGAACGGACAAAGGGTGGGGCGCGTCTGGAGCCCGGCGATCTCCGAGGGCGTCAGCACGCGTTCCCAGAAGCTCACGTCGTCGATCCAGCCGTCCCAGTTACGGCCGGTGCGATACCTGTGTCCGCCGATGATCAGTCCGGCCACGTTCGAAAGGGGGTCGTGCGACGCCATCGTCAGCACGGGGGCCCCGTCCAGATAGGCTCTGTGCTCCGCTGCGCTCGCGTCGTAGGTCACGATGATGTTGTGCCACTGGGAAAGATCCGGCTGGTCAAAATCCCCGGCGGTAATGCCGCCAGGCCACTGGGTGTAGACCTGTCCCCGATCGTCGTATCCGTCACCCTCGATGTCCCTCAGGCCATAGGAGACCGCGTAGGCATCGTTTCCTCCGATGCCCGTACTCTCCATGATGAAATAGCGAAGGTCGTAGTTGCCGTCATCGATGTCGGAAAACGTCGCACGATACCAGGCGGAGTAGGTGTGATCCTGCCCTGAGGTGATAACCGGCGAGTCCACTTCGAGGTACTGCTCCAGCGCCCGCGTGAACCGTATCGAGGAGCCGAAACGTCCGGGGGCGCCAGGGGTGGCGCCGTTCGGATGGGTAGCGTTGAAACTCTGGCCGCCGAACGTGGCCTGGTACGCGTCCTCGCCGGACCCGTCGAAATTCCAGTAGGCCACCAGGCCGTCGACCAGTTCCGCGGCGGCAGGAACTGCATACAGCGCCGCCAGCACGCAGAGAGCCAGGAGAAGCAGGGTGATAGTTTTCATGAAGGTTCACCCTCCAGCGGATGTTGAAGGAGCCCTGACCCCAGGGACCATGGCCACTTGGTCTGCAGCAGCGAGGGAGA
The DNA here is from genome assembly GCA_963806035.1 of Candidatus Krumholzibacteriota bacterium. GTDB lineage: Bacteria > Krumholzibacteriota > Krumholzibacteriia > JAJRXK01 > JAJRXK01 > JAOZPE01. The sequence goes on from CAWDWO010000014.1 coordinate 35,042, forward strand.
CTCGAAGGCCTCGTCCGGCCGACACAGAATTCCAGCTTCGTAATCGAGCTGCGTGCCCCAGGATATGGGATCACTTGTCACCCCGGGCACGCAGATCGTAATTTGGTACTGACCGGCGGTCGTCGTGGGACTTACGGTGACGTAAACCACGTCGTCGTCGCCATCGCCATCGAAGTCGGCGCTGGCCAGGTCCAGCTCCAGCTCTTCCACGACCGAATTGGAAGTCTCCTCATCAAAAAAATCCCATCCACCGAAAGCTGATGACACGTAATCGTGCAGCTCTCCCATGAGATAGCCGGATGAGCTGCCGCTATGAAATGCGCCAAGCGTTATGGGCTCAGCGGAATTGCCGAGTATGGTATTGCCCCAAAGGGGATGGGGTTTGGTCGCCTCTGCCCGAGCTGATGCAGACAATGCGGACAAAAGAAACACGCAGCTGAAAAGGAAGAGGAAGGGACATGGTATTTTGACGGGCAGTGGAGGTTTCATCGACAACAACTCCTTTGGAACTCCGGTCCGTGAGAACGGCGGAACACCAGGGGGAAAAAGAGTCCTACGAAATGAACCCGACGGAAGCCGAAACTTGCCGCCTTATCTCAGCGGACGAGAGGAGCGGCAAGAATGCGGGAGACTCCCGTTCCTGACGGAAGCCTGGTTTCATGTGGAGGCGGCGAGGCGCGTACGGTGATGGGAATTCACCAGAGGCCGCGACGCGGGCTGATCGCCGACCCTACCCCAGGGATACGTGCCAAAGGACCAAGGCAACGCGAGACGAGCGAACCTGAGGTAGGAACTTCAGCCTCGCCAGTATGAGGGATCGTGGCCGACCTGTATATAACAAGCTCCCATTATCTTATATTGAAATGCTTCGCACTGTGGCAGTGACCCTGGACGAGCGTTCGGGCGAACAGAGTTGTCGGCCTCGTACCTACTTGAGCAAAGCCATCTTCTGCGTCTCCACTCGATCGCCCGCTTTCAAATGCGCCAGATACACGCCGGAGGGCATGGCCTTTCCGCTATCGTCACGTCCATCCCAGCTGCGCACGTAATGCCCTGCCTCGAAAATCGCGTCGGCAAGCACGGCCACCTTGCGCCCACTGGCGTCGTAGATCATCAAGCTCACCGGACCGGCCTGCTCGATGTCGAAGGCGAGGCGAGTGCGCGGGTTGAAGGGATTGGGGAAGTTCGGTTGCAACATGGGGCGCGAGGCTGAGGGAATTTCCTCGGCAACCGCGGTGGGACAGGTCCGCATGGTCTCGGACATCACCCCGCGGAACAACTCCTTGGCGGCCGTTTCGACCCGGTTGAAGGTGTCGGTGTTGTTGCTGCCGTTGTTGACGAAGACTCCGAACACGAAGTCCCGATACACCAGTCGCGGGAAGGTGGCGCAGGTCGGCAGGCTGACGATTCCCGCGATCGCGATGTACTCGTGGTTCGTGCTGTTGAAGATCAGGGTGTAACCGCCGGGTTTCCAGGCCTCGCGCACGTTGGCCCAGTAGCTGTCGGCGGTGTTACCGATGCCCAGGCTCGTGGCGACCTCGTTGACGAGGTCCTTCAGATCGGTCGTGAACCACCAGGGACTGGGGGTATCCTGATTTTGCATCAGGCTGTAGTAGGTGTCGCGCATGGGAGTGCTCAAAATCTGTAGGGTCTCGATGCGTTCGAACAGCTCGCCGGCATCGCGGAGGGTCATCATGTTGGGATTGGCGATGGCGTCGGAGCCACACCCCAAGGTGTGCTGGGCCAGGGTGCTGGTCATGCCCGCGATGTTCTGGGCGGTGGCATTGATGGCCGGCAATCCGTAGAGGTCGGCGATGGCCTTGGCCGCGGCGTTGTCCGAATTGACCATCATCCTTCGCAGCACCTCCTGCAGAGGCTGACTATCGAAGGGTGCGCCGCCAATGGGACAGCTGCCGCTGTAGTTCACCGAGTAGTTGATCGGCGTAAGCAGGGTGATGTTACCCGCCATCACCTCGCGGATCGCCTTCAGATGGTAGGTGGTCTTCATGGTGCTGGCCGGCTCGAACTGGAAATCCGGCTGCAGGGAGGCGTAGGTCGGCCCGTTGATCTCCCGCAGATAGCAACCGGTGTCTCCATCGGAGCCCCACTCGAGGATGCTTCCGATCTGCACCGTCAAGTTCGAGGAATTGTTCAGAAGAACGATGTTGTAGCGATCCTGCCCGCCACCGTTCAGGTAGTGGTCGATGTCCACGATGCGTGAACCGGCCTGACTGGCCTTCTGCCCTACCTGATCGAAGGTCAGACCGTAGTACCACCACCAGGTGGCCGGCGTGTGATAGCCTTCGTCGATGAGGATTGCATCGAATGTGGGAGTTGCCGGGTCGCGCACCTCGAACTCGAGGATCCGCATGTTGTTGGCATCCATGTAGTTCTGGATGGTGGTCAGGTCCGTGTTGTAGTACCAGGCCCAACCGGCGGCGTCCTCGCCCGTGTTTGCGATCATGATGGCGGCGTAACGCGTGCCGGAGACGGTGCTGTAGGACTCGAGATCGATCAGCCTCGCATTGTTATTGCTGAGGTAGGTCGAAATATCGGTGGTCGTGGTACCGACGTAGTACCACCAGGCTTTCTGTTGAGCCCCCGTGTTGGGAACCATGACCACGGCAAAGCGTTCGTTGCCACCATCGATGTAGCGCTCGATGTCGATCAAGCGCGCATCGTTGTTGGTGAGAAAGGTTCCGATGTCCGCGAGAGTAAGACCGAAGTACCACCAGAATCCCGAGGCGTAGATTCCCTGGTTCTTGACGAAGGCACAGGTAAAGCGCAGCGGGGATTCGCTGTAGATCTCGATGTCGGTCAGGCGGGCGTTGAAATTGTTGATCTGGTCTGTGATCTGGGCTTCGGTCACGTTGCTCAGGTAGTACCAGGCGGTCTGGGTATCCTCGATCCTCTCGGGATCAACCGTGGCCTGGGCCAGCGTAGGAGCTAGAAGGAAAAGTGCCACGATGGCGCAGAGGCTATGCCGAAGGTAGCGATTACCTGGCATGGATCTCAGGGGTACCATGGAGGTGTCCTTTGGGTTGTCCGGGGAATTTGGACCGTCGTCGCAATCGGGCTGATGGGAAGGCGTGCTCCGAAGGGACGGCTTAAGGCATTAGGGCACACATCCACGGTTTCACAAAGGAGCTTTGGGGAAAGTTCTCAAGGGGCGCACTCGGCCGCGCCTAAGCTCATTAGATATAAGGTCTGGCTATGTTCCGATGGTGACAATCCGTGCCTTGACCCGGCCGTTTGGTCGCGTGCTCTCTTTGGGCCTCTCGCTGACAAAGAAATCGTTAGCTCGATCTCTCTCCTTCGATTCTTACTTGATCAGCGTCATGCGAATCGCCTGGTGGTACTCGCCCGCATCCAGACGGCAGACGTACACGCCGGAGGCCACGCTGCGCCCGGAATCGCTCCTTCCGTCCCAAAGCGCCTCCCGTTGACCCGCCGCGATTTCCTTGCCCGCGATGAGTGTCCGTACCAAGCGACCCGCCAGGTCGTAGACCCTCAGCTTGACGCGGGAGTCGCGCGGCAGCTCGTAACGGATGGTGGTCCGTGGATTGAAGGGATTGGGCACTGCCTCGTGCAAGGCGAAACGGCGCGGCATGGGAGCTGCGTCGTCTTCCACTGCGGTAGCGATGGTCGACGCGAACGGTGAGCCCACGAAAGCCCCGTCAATGGCCTGCACGCTCCAGTAGTAATCCGGGCCGAGAGGAAGTTCAAGCGTCCAGCTCGTGCGGTGGTTCAGGTTGCCCATCGCTGCAACCAGGCGCTTCCCCGCCGGCCAGATCGCCATGCCGGGCATCACTTCCTCTCCATCGGGGAAGGTACCGACCCGCAGGTTGTAAGTGAGTCCCTCCGTGGGAGTGATGTCGTCGCTCGCGGCGTCCCAGCTGAAAGTAATCGCGTTTCCTTCCACCGTAGCCGAGAGGTTCGACGGCGCGCTCGGCGCCAGGTTGGATACCCCAATGTTGTTGGTGAAGACTCCAGTGAGATACTCGGAGCCCGTGTATCCCATGATCAAGAAATCGAGATCACCGTCGTTGTCGTAATCGCCCCAGGCCACCGAGGAATCACACACGCCGGGCAAACCCTCCCCCGCGTCCGTAAAGCTTCCGGCGCCGTTTTTGAAGACCTTCGTAACGAACTCTGTCCCGGTGTCGCCCGAGAGGAGGATATCCACATCACCGTCGTTGTCGTAATCGCCGCAGGCCACCGCCGAACGCCAGACGGGGGTCAGCGCCTGAACCGGCGTAAAATCGAGGTTGCCGAAGTTGTGATACACGAAGGAGATGTAGGTGGAACCCGTGTCGCCTGTGAGGACGAGGTCCAAATCTCCGTCGTTGTCGAAGTCACCGCAGGCCACTGCCCCGTGCGCAACTCCGATCAAGCCGGCGCTGGCATCGGTGAAGCTGCCGCCCCCATCGTTGCGGTAGATACGCGAGATGTTCCCCGAGCCGGTATCGCCCGTGAGTACAATGTCGAGATCGCCGTCGTTGTCCAGGTCGGCCCACAAAGCGGAGGAAAAACTGATCCCGGGCAATCCCGCACCGATCGCGGTGAAGGTGCCGGCATCGTTGCGGTAGACCTCGGCGAGATAACCCGTCCCGGTGCTCGTGAATCCCGTGAGGAGAATGTCGAGATCACCGTCGTTGTCGTAATCGCCCCAGGCCGCCGCACAGTCGTACATGCCCGGCAACCCGGCTCCGATGTCGGTGAAGCTGCCGGCGTCGTTGCGATAGACCTTGGCGATGAAACCCGTCGACGATCCTCCCGCGAGCAGGAAATCCAGATCGCCATCGTTGTCAAAGTCGCCCCAGGCCACCGAGCAGTCGTGCATGTCGGGCAGCCCGGCAACGATGTCGTGGAAGGTGCCGTCGCCGTTGTTTCTCCAGATCCCGGCAATGGCTCCGACGCTCGTGAAACCAGAGATCAGGATGTCGAGTTTGCCATCGTCGTCAAAGTCGCCCCAGTTCAGCGAGGAAGGGGTGGGAATCGTGATCTGTTTGGCGAAATCCTGCGTGTCGGTGACGAGATCTATTCCGGTGAAAAGCACGCTGTCATTTTGCTGCGAATGCGAAGTTGCGGCGAGAGCGCGGGAAGGAATTGCGAGCCACACGGTGGCCGTGAGAAAGGAGAGGAAGAGAAGCCAGGCGATTGCGCGGTGCTCGAGTTCAGTCCATCTGTTTGAACCCGCCGTTCTGTTCATCGCCACACCTCCGGGGAGTTGAGGGTGGGACCCATGCGAGCTTCCTTAGAATATACCAAACGATCGAGAGCGAGAGCAACTCACCAAAATCCCGGCTTGGGGATCCATTTTCAACGAGTTCCGGCCGAGTGCCCTTGCCTGTCGCCGCATCAAAACAAGCCACCGGGATGACTCTTGGACCAGATCACCCAGCTTGCCACCCAAGCCGCAATGAGGACCATCCCCGCAACCAGAAGAACTGCGGCGGTGTTGCTCTCGCGCGGCGTGGTCCCCTCCACTTCGATCTTGGAGATCTCGTCGATGGGGATCGTCTGGCTATCTACGCCGTAGTTTCCGGCTTTTTCGATGACTAGTTCCGTCTTGGTGATTCGTCGTACGTTTCCGGTCGCCACGCTGCCATCGTTGCGCGTGACGCGCACGTCCGCGCCCACCCAAACTTCGGGCCTGCCATCGTCGTAGCTGGGACCGGTCGCCGAATACGGTAATCTGGCGGACATGTAGTTCGAGCATCCCATGGAACTCACGAGGAAGGCCATAATCGTCACCGCGACGATGCTTCGTGACAGGATGCCATTCAAGGAAGGGACCTCCTCAGTCCTTCCGCGCCGGATAATCCACCGCTAGATAGGACAGCAGCCGCACCCCAATGACCAGCGCGCTTTCATCGACCATGAAACGCGAGGAGTGATTGGGCGGGAAATCTTCTGGATTGGCTCCTGGAGTGCGCACGCCGAGATAGAGGAACAGACCGGGAATGACTTTTTGATAGTGAGAGAAGTCCTCGGCCCAGGTCTGCGGCCGCGTATAGACCGCATTTTCCTTGCCGACGACCGCCTGAACCGTGGCCGTCATCTTTCGAGTCAGTTCGGGGTCGTTGAAGGTCACGGGGTTTTCGGTGACGATTTCGACATCGGCCTTCGCGCCGGCGCTCTCGGCGATGCTCTTGGCCGTGCGTTGCACTCTCTCCTGAATTGTCTTCTGCATCTCGCTGTCGAAGGTGCGAATGGTCCCGGTCATTTCGACTCGGTCGGGGATGATGTTGAAGCGCGTTCCTCCGTTGATTTCGCCGATCGTGAGCACTGCGGGCGCCACCGTGAGGTCGCTCTGCCGACTGACGATGGTCTGCAGCCCGAGCACGATCTGCGAGGCGACGACGATGGGATCGGTTCCCAGCCAGGGCTTGGCGCCATGGGACTGCTTGCCGCGCACCACGATCTTGATACGATCGGCGCTGGCCATGATACCTTCGCTGCGAAACGCCACTTGCCCCACGTCGAAACTCGGGATCGCGTGCAGCCCGAAGATCGCTTCGGGCCGCGGGTCCTCCAATACGCCCTCTTTGATCATCAAGCCGGCCCCGCCCTCTTCCCCCTCGGGCGCGCCTTCTTCTGCCGGCTGAAAGATGAACTTCACGGTGCCGGGAATCTCCTCGCGCAGAGCGGCCAGCACCTCGGCCACCCCCATGAGGATCGCCACGTGGGTGTCGTGGCCGCAGGCGTGCATCACCCCCACCTCGTGCCCCTTGGACTGGGCGCGCTCGCTGGATGCAAAGCGGAGACCTGTTTCCTCGCTGACGGGTAGGGCGTCCATATCGGCGCGCAGCGCCACCACCGGACCCGGACGGCCGCCCTCGAGCAGTCCGACGACGCCGGTGTGCGCCACTTTCGTGCGCACGCTCAGGCCGAGCCCTTCGAGATGCTTTGCGACCATCGCCGCCGTCTTGAACTCGCGGTTCGACAGTTCGGGGTGCTGGTGGATCTGGCGGCGCCAGGCGATGACTTTCTTTTCGGTGGCCTTGGCGCGTTGATCGATTCGTTCCTCGAGCTTTCGGTCGGCCATCATGTGCCTTTCGTCCGCGAAGGGGATGCAGCTGCCAGTATAGCGATGGAGGGACCTCGATCGCTAGACAAGCTGAACTGCCATCCCCCTCGGGGACTTGGACACACGAAAACTCCTACTTCACCAGCGTGATCTTCCTACGCTCCTCGGCCCCGTTGGCGGAGAATCGAACCAGGTAGACACCGCTGGCCACGTGGAGTCCGCTCTCGTCGAGTCCGTTCCACATAAGCTGGTGCCGGCCGGCCGGATAATCGACGGAGGCCAGACTGCGCACGAGGCGTCCGTGCAGATCATAGATTCCCAACGACACATGGGCGGACTTCTCCAGATCGAAGGTGATCTGAGTCTGCGGATTGAAGGGGTTCGGAACGATGCTGACGAGTTGTGTGCGGCTTCTCGCCGTGCTCGGAGGAGCATCGGTGATCGAGTCGAACACCAGCTGATAATCAGCTACATCGGCCAGCGATGTGGCGTCCCTCTTGTACACGGCAATGCAGTAGTTTCCCGGCGTGGGAATCGCGCACACCACATTCTCGTCGGCGCCCGGCGGGGCGATGTACGCGGTGCCGTCAGGGATCGCGTCGATGCGTCCCTGCGCCCCCGCGCTCTCCCCGGATTTGTAGATCGAGACTCCGAGATCAGCGGTTGCGCTGAGATTCTTCAATCGCAACCACAGGGCTGGCGTATTCAAGTCGACCTCGTGAAGATTGAGCATCTCGTTCGCGCCGAGCTGGAAGGTCCCGTAGGTCCCACTGGGATCGTTCGCGAGATAGGTAGACTTCACCACCTCGATCACGTTGTCCTCGCTGCCACCGGCGCTACTGAGTCCGACGTCGAACTGCGAGCCGTTCTGCAGTGGCAATTCCAGAAGACAGAACTCGGGCTCGCCCAGACTGAATCCCGAGAACGCGATGGGCAGGCCAAACGAAGCGTTGACGTCGTACACCGCGGTGTGCAGGCGCAGGGTCACGTCGCTGCTCGCTCCGGGCATCACTGCCACTGCGCCCCACTTGTCCGCCGGACCGAAGGCCGGAGTGCGGTAGCCATCGGCGTTGGGCCAGATCACCGTTGGATCGGACCAGTCGAGGTACGGCCAGCCCCCGTAGGGGTCGCCGGGCATGGGGATTCCCGTGTTCACCCCGAAACTCAGAGTCTGTGGCGTCCACGCCCACTGGCGGGAGGTGTTGTTGTTGAGTTCGGAGATTTCCTCGATGTCATCGAGTACATCGATGTACATGGAGATGGTGTGTCGTCCGCCCCGAAGCTCGTAGGGGCCGAGATTCTCCGCGGCGGCGGGATCGCCGGCAGGCAGCTCGAATGCCATCAGTCCAGTGAGGAAGCTACCGTCGAGTTCCATGTCGACCTCGAAACTGGGCGTGGCCAGTGTCGGCCCTGCGTTTTCGAGCGCGAGATTCAGGTAAGTGGTGTTCGTCCAACCCGTCAATGAAACCGGGTCGGGGGCACTTCCCGCCGTCGCATCGGCGGCATTGCGCGCGACGATCGAGCCGCCCCAGCCCGTGGGTTGCAATGGCACGAGGTCGGGTGGTGTGGTGTCGATCTCGATGAGATAGTCCTCGCTTTCGATCGCGCCATCTCTGGGGTCCCGATAGACGACCAGACAGTGATAGCCGGCGGTCGGTACGTTCACGTCCAGACGGGACACGCCGGTTTCGTCACTTCCCGCAGCCTCGGTGTAGTCGTCCAAGCCTCCCGTGGTGAAGCTCTGATCCAGCCACGCAATGTGAAAGGGCGCGTCGGTCGAGGTGAGGCAGCGCACCACGAAACTCACCGGGCCGACATTGCCTGAATCGATCTGCACTTCGTGCAGCGACATGTACTCGTACTGCGTCATGGTGAACGTCCGCTGCACCCCAAAAGTCTCCAGAGTACTGGAGACGTGCCGGGCCTCGTAACTGGCCAGAGAAGTCTCGTCGCTGGCCTGTACCACACCCACGTCCCAGCTCGAGTTCCCCACCTGATTGCGGTTGGCGATCACGGCGTCGACGCAGTCCACCGGACGGCCGCTGTAGCCCACGCTGGAGGCAAATCCGCTTTCAGCGCCGCTTGCGGCCACGTGCAGGCGCGCGTCGTAGTCGACGTCGCGGACATTGGCCACGACGGTCACCGCATTCCACCAGCCCGGCCCGTCGGCGTGGAAGTTCAATCCATCGCAGTTGAACCAGGTGTTGCTGACCGATCCGTCCCAGCCTCCCGTCCGCGCCGGTGGTGCAGCCCGTGAAGTCGACCCTCCCTCGGGTAGCACGTAGGGCGACCAGATCCACTGCCGGCCCCAGTAGTTGTCAGTTTCGTCGGACTCGGCGGCCAGACCGGTGAAGTCGTTATAAGCGCCGAAGGTGTGGCGGCCCCCACGCACGGTCAAAGGTCCCAGATTCAGCGCCTCGTACTTGGCGCCTCCCGCAAGATTCGGAATCGCGGCGGCATGCTCGACCGGATCGAAGGGGTTGTAGAAGCCGATGCCGTCGGCCTGCACCCACAGACCCGTGCTGGTACCGACTGCCGCGCCGCCGACGTTACCCACGGACGCGTTCCAATAGGTGCCCTGGGTATTTCCCGGGAGCACCGCCGTGGGAACGGGGACGTTGCCCGGCGCAGCCGTGGCGTCGGCTCGCGGGGTAACCCAGGCGCCCCAACCCGACTGGTAGACGTGCGTGAGGTTGGCCGGCGTGGGCTCCCCGATGATGATGGGACCCACGCTGTCGTAGCCGCTATCCCAGTTGTTCGAGGCGTCCGCCGATCGAATGGAGATGTAGTAGGTTCCCGCCGAGAGCTCTGGCGTGGTCCACATCGTCACCCCCCGCACTTCGGCGTCCGTGTCGGGCAGGGTCGGCCCCGGCCCTATTACCAGGGAGTACTTCCAGGCGGTCTCGCAGTCGTCGGGCGGTGCCGTCCAGTCCAGATCGACCGTGGCATCGGTCGAGGCCACGCCGATCGTATGGCTGGTCGAGTGCAGGTCGGACACCGTGGCCGGCGGTGCCCCATCGATCCCATAGCCGTTCTGCTGCGCGGTGAGGGTGATCTCGGTACACAGCTCGGGATAGGCCGCGCGAATTTCGTCGAAGAAATCATAGGGATCGTTCATCGCCGTGTTGTCGAAGATGTCCAAGATGGGCCCCGGTCCCATCGACAGAGCGTCCCAGAATTCGGGCGTGAGTACGCTGTGCTCGTTGTGGCTGTCGGAGATGTCCGTCAACAGGGCCGCGAACAAGCCGGGCGTTTCCCATTGGGTTTGGGTGGTTTCCGTGCAGTCCTGCGTGTATTCGTAGCTTGTATAGGTCAAAGGGCGATCGCCGTAGCGTGTTTCGAACTCGCCCACGATCTGCGATGCGGCCCACATGGTGAAGCCGCGATGCCACGCGAGAGTTTGACTCTCCGGGCACCAGTCGCAGTAGCCACAACCTCTGATAGAAGAAGAAGCTACATAGGTATCTGCAAAATTTTCATCATCGCACACGCCATTGCAGCCATCTGAGTATCCGAATCGGTACCCGCCGTTGTTGACCTGCCAGAGATCAGCGAAGAGCTGAGCGATTTCCATGTCATTCCATCGATCCGCGTAGGACAGCTCGATCTCGCCATCGGGAATCGTCGGCCCGGTGTCGAAAACGAGAAATTCGGAATGGTGATCGTATTCAGGGTCAAGGAGATAGGGAATGTTGAGTGGGTTCCAGAAGCTGTCCACTCCAGAATGATTGATGATGGGATGACCATGCTCCTCGAACCATCGTGCAGCTCTCATCCAGATGTTGAGCCGATGCGCATAGGGGGCCCAGTAATCGTCCGTCAAATTGATGACGCCAAAGTCAATCGTGCCCCCGAGGAAGTCGGGCACCACCGCCGTTTGAACAACCCTGTCATTAATGCCGCCATACGAGCTGTGAATTTCGATGCGAACATCGGGGGAAGGATCACAGAGAAAAGTGTCCGGCTCGTAGGTGCCGGTGAAATCAAAGTATCCGAACTGATCAGTAAATGCGGATGCGAAAGGCCCGTCCGCACAGAGATCGGGGCCATTGGCCACTTCCCAGAGCATGACCTCTATGTGTTCCGCCCCCACCAGCTCTCCGCGCGGGTTCTGGTACACGACGCGCCCGGTGGCGCGGATCTCGATGGGCGTTTTGAGAGCGGCAGAGTCTGCATCGTCTGCCGCACGGGCGCCGAGCGGTATGAGGAACAGTAGGGCCAGAAGCAGGAGTGTCAGGCTTCGCATCACTGGCCCCCGTTGCCGTCGCTGGACTGCGTGCGCTGGACCGGCCCCAACACGCCTTCACGGGCATCGATCTGCTTGAGGATGCCCTCGAGCTTGGCGACCTTGTCAGTCTGGTCCCTCCGTGCGCGCGAACTCGAGTTGCGCCTTCAGCAAGGCGATCTCGGTACCCTGCTTCAGCACATGCATCTCGCGCTGAATCTGCAGGGCCTCGGCGTCGCTACTGGCCGCGTCATAACGCTCTTGCAGCTCCTTGAGCTTGCTCGCGCGCTCATCGAGAATCTTGCGAATCACCCGCTGCCGTGGCGTCAGCTTTTCGAGGGGCATCTCGGTGAAGCTGGGCCGTTCGATCTTCTTTGCCCGCGCGGCGGTGGGCTCCAGTTGGGCCCGTTCTTCTGCCGAAACCAGCGCGGCGAGGGCAAGGCATACGACCAGAATGGCAAGGATGAGGGACTTGGACGCCATGGGGCTTCTCCTGAGTTGGGGGGATCGTCAGGAGGGTCGATGGCGGCGGGAAAGTGTGACCCGATCGTGGTGTGGGTCCCAGCTTTCGCTATGGTGTGTGCCAGGAGAATTCTTCAGCGAGTAGTTTTAGGATCTGAAGATCCGGAGATGATATACTGCCACTCGGAGTTCCTAAAGAGCGACAGGAAACACCTTCTGTGATTTTCGAAGTGCGACGACAGAGAGTTCTCTATCAGAGAGCTATATATATGGTTCGGTGGCTTGGGATCGTCAGTGCGACGGTGGGCCTCATCTCCTTGCTGTCCGCCGGATCCAGCCGTGCCGCGGTGAAGGTCGAACTCGAGGGACTCACCGGCGAACTGCGCGATAATGCGCGCGCCACCCTGTCCATCCTGCAGGCCAAGAGAGATGCCCCGGAAGCGCGCATTCGCTTCCTGCACTCCCGCGCGGAGGACGAAATTCGCGAGGCGCTCCAGCCCTTCGGCTACTACCAACCCGTCATCAGCTCTTCGCTCAAAGCCGACGGCGACAACTGGAAGGCGCGCTACGTGGTCGATCGGGGACCGCAGGTCCACGTCGCCAGCGTGGACGTGCGGGTCTTGGGGGCCGGCGCCGCGGATTCCAGTTTCGTGGCGCTGGCGAAGGCCTTTCCGCTCGCCAAGGGTGACCCACTCCATGACGCCGACTACGAGCGCGGGAAGTCGCAGCTTCTGAACTACGCTTCCAACCACGGCTACTTCGACGCGGCCTTTGACAGCGCCGCCGTCCTCGTCACCCTCGCCACGCAGCAGGCCGCGATCGTCGTGCATCTTGATTCCGGTCCGCGCTATCTCTTTGGGCCGGTGACCGTGCACCAGGACGTTCTCTCAGATCGCATGGTCGAGGGTTACGTCACGATGAAGCCGGGCGACCCTTACGAGGTGGCGCCTCTGCGCAACATGCAAAATGGCCTGAGTACCGGCCCCTACTTCTCGACGGTGGAGATCCGTCCTGAGGTCGATGAGGCCGACTCGCTGCGCGTGCCCGTCGATGTGCTTTTGACCCCATCCAGGACTCAGAGTTGGGAGTTCGGCCTGGGCTACGGCACCGACACCGGCGTGCGTGGTACGGCGGCCGCGCGGTGGCGGCGTCTCAACCGCCGCGGTCATCACGCCGAAGCACGGGTGCAGGCATCGCAAATCGAATACTCCGCCTCGGGTCAGTACTTCATTCCCTGGCCCTACCCCAGTACCCGCCTGCTCTCCTTCTTCGGGGGCGTCGGTTACTTGTCCCCGGACTGGAGTAAGAGCTGGCGCGTCGCGTTGGGTTCGAGTTTCGCGCACTCGCGCTGGGGCTGGCGTGAGGTCCTCTCGCTCGCCTACGAGCACGAGGACTTCACGATTGCCCAGCAGGACGGGATTTCGAACCTGGTGCTTCCGGAAGTGAGCTGGACTCGCATCCGCGCCGACGCTCCGGTGGTTCCAAGCAACGGAAGCCGATTACGGCTGGACCTCAAGGGTGCGCACGAATCCCTACTCTCCTCGGCTTCGTTTGTGCAGCTGCGGGCTGAGGGCAAGCTGATCCACACCCTCGTGCCGCGCGTGCGGCTGATCGCGCGTGGCACCGCGGCGCGCACCTTCACCAGCAGCTTCAGCAAGCTTCCGCCCACTCTGCGCTTCGTGACCGGCGGCGGACACACGGTACGCGGCTACCGCTATCAATCTCTGGGACCCTCCAACGCCGACGGTGAGATCGTCGGTGGCAACTCCCTTGTCATCGCCAGCAGCGAGTTGGAACTCCGTTTTCTCAAAAACTGGGGCGTGGCGAGCTTCGTCGATGCGGGGAACGCTTTCGATGATTTCACGGGCCATCTCTCCGTGGGCAGCGGCATCGGCCTGCGCTGGTTCTCACCCATCGGCATCGTGCGTCTGGACGGCGCGTTCGGGTTGAGCGAGCCCGGCCATCCCTTTCGCGTGCACATCTCGATCGGACCTGACCTATGAGATGGCACTGGCGCACACCCCGCTTTTGGCTGAAGTCTGCACTGATCTTCATCGGCGTGATCTTCCTCTTCGTGGTCTTCCTCTTCGCGACAACCCCCGGCGCACGCTTGGTCATCTCACTGGCCTTGAAGCGCGTACCCGGAGAGATCTCCATCGCCAAGATCGAAGGGAGACTCGCGGGACGGCTCAGCCTGCACGAGCTTCAGCTAGTCACCCCCTCGGCCACGATCGAAGTGGGTCTTTTGCAAGTGAACTGGCTGCCGAATCAGCTCCTCGCAAAACGTCTGCACATCCAGCGACTTTGGGTCGAAGACGTCTCCGTCCACATGCAGCCCGCCCCTTCGGACACGACTTCATCGAAGTCACCCTCACCGCTCTCGCCCTTCGCCCCCCCAAAGCTCCCATTTACGATCATCGTCGATACGGCGCACATCGCGCAGGTGCACATGTTGCTGGAAGATGGGCTCGAGGTCTCAAATCTGCGCCTGACCATTCATGGCCGTCCGGAGGACTACCGGTTGCAGCTCGCGAGTCATCTGGCGGCGAAATATGCTCCAGCGGCCGACCTGACCCTGCAGGCCCACGGGGACCTCTCGGAACTCGCGATCGATCCGCTCGAGCTGCGAACCGGGAAAGGCATGATCACCGCGCGTGCCCACGCCGCATGGTACCCCCAGATCAACTGGCAGGCTCAAATTCGCGCCGATAGCCTCGCCGTGGGCCAGTTCACGACGAAACCCGAGCAGTGGCCCGGAATTTTGAATGCCGCCTTGAGCACCGAGGGCCATCTCGACAAAACGGGCACGCCCGTGGGTTGGGCCACGCTGGACAGCTTGGGCGGCACGATGCGCGATGAGGCAGTGAGTGGGCACGGGCGCATCGAATACAGCGGACTTGCGAACTCCAATCTCACCCTGAACTTGCGCTGGGCGAACTTCCTGACGGACCTCACGGCCACACTCAGCGACAGCATCAACGCCAAACTTCGTGTGACTTGTCCGGATTTGGCATCGCTGCCGATCCGCGGCACGGGCAGCATCGAGCTGAATGCGAATGTCCAAGGTCCTTTGCGCACGCCGCAGGGGACGGCCACCCTCCGTGCCGATTCCTTGCTCCTGTCCGCTCAAAAGCTCGCGGCATCCCGGGTGGCAGCAAAACTCGCATTCGATCTGGCGGACGAGGGCAAGGGGAGCGTCGAGAGCGAGATCCTGGGCCTTGATGCGGGTGGGGCGGCGGTCGACACGCTCCGCTTGAGGGCTCAGGGTACGCGCGCCCATCAACGGGCGCATCTCGACTTTAGCCGTCCGAATTTGCGCGGTGTCGTTGCCATGGCGGGGAGTCTCGCCCCTGACTCGCTCAGCTGGTCAGGAAGTGTCGACACCCTGCAACTTGCCAACCCCCAGCTCGGCGTCTGGCATCTCGAGCGGCCAGTGCGGGTCATGGCCGGCAGGACGGCCGCCTCCCTGGACAGTCTGCGACTGGTCCAGGGCGATGCTGTCCTGGCGCTCGGTGGCAATTGGCAGGCGAGTGGCTGGTCGGCGTCGGGCACGCTCGACAGTGTTCCGCTGGAGCTGGTCAACGCGTGGCTGCCCGCGGAGCGATCCCTGCATGGTTTCATCGAGGCTAGCTTCCGCGCGAAGGGGACGGCGGCAGGCGAGGTCGACGGGAAACTGTCCGCGGAATTGAGCGAGACGCGGCTGCGCTTCGTGGCGGCGGACACGGCGGACAGTCTCACATTCGAGAACGCCCGCTTGCAGGCGGCCATGGGCGATTCGGGTCTGACGGCCACGCTTGGCCTGAGCGTCCACGGCGCCACGACGGACGCGCGCGTCGCGGTGAACCGGTGATCTCTCCTTGCCGCAGTACAGCAATCTAAAAATGGATGCGCGCGCGCAGGAATTGACCGCCTCCCTGCGCGCCGACCTGCCCGATCTCGGCGTGTTCGAGGGCCTCGACCCGAAAGCCACCGGACTCGGTGGAAAGCTCACGCTCACTGCGAATGCCAGCGGCACCGTGGGGAAACCGAAGCTGCAAGGGGAGCTGCGCGCCACCGGTCTCACGATGACTGCGCCCGACTTCGGGATCACCGTTCGCGAGGGTGAGCTGATCGCCACAGGTAATCCGGAGCAGGGCTTCACGCTCAAAGGTGGTGCGCATTCGGGTGAGGGCGAGATTCACATCGAGGGACAGCTGCCGGCCAGCCCGAGCTCCAGCACCCCGGTAGAGCTGAGCGTCGTGGGGGATCGTTTTCAGCTCATGAGCACGCCCGAGATCGAGGCCCTCGTCTCTCCCGACCTGAAGCTGCGTTACGACAGCCAGCGGCTCGATGTGAAAGGAAAAGTCGCCCTGCCAAAGCTCCACGTCGAGTTGGTGGAGGTGCCCGAGACCGCGGTACGTCCCTCGCGCGACGTCATCATCGTGGGGGAAAAGGAGCAGCCGAAGGCTCCTCCGGTCGACACCTGGGTCGAGCTGCAGGTGGTACTGGGCGACGACGTCAGCTTCAAGGGCTACGGCGCTACGGCCACTCTCGAAGGTTCCGTACAGCTGAAAGAGCATGCGCCCAAGCCGCCCGAGGTCCACGGGGATATCCGCATCCGCAAGGGTAACTACCGTGCTTACGGTCAGAACCTCACTCTCGACGAGGGTACGATCTCCTTCGTGGGACCGGCCCAAAATCCCAATCTCCGTATGCGGGCCTACCGCACGGCGCCCGACGGCGTGATCTCTGGGGTGATGATCAGCGGCACGGCCGAGCAACCCGAGGTGCGGGTCTACTCGCAGCCGTCGATGCCCGACGTCGATGCAATCTCCTACCTCGTCACCGGTCACGCGCCCCAATCCGGCAGTGGTGGCAGACAGGTGGCCGGGGCCGCGGCTCTTTTGGGTAGCAACGTGCTCTCCAGCGCGGTGGGTTCGAAGATCGGCCTCGACGAGGCGCAGATCGAGACCGGCGGCTCTCTGAACGAGGCCGCGCTGGTGGCGGGGAAGTACATCACGCCGGACCTGTTTCTTTCCTACGCGATGGGGCTTTTCGATCGCACCAACTTGGTTCGTCTGCGTTACATTCTTTCACCGAACTGGGCGGTGCAGACCGAAACCGGCACCACCCAGGGCGCCGACGTCTTCTACAAGTTCGAACGTGGTGGACCGAGAAAGTAGGACGGTTGACACTGGTGGTCACGATGAACCCAAGCAACGAGCCCGACTCTCCGCTGATCCTCGTAACCGGTGCTACCGGCTACGTGGGGGGACGCCTGCGCAGCCGCCTCGAATCGGCCGGTCATCGCGTACGCTGCATGGCGCGCCGTCCCGAGAGTCTTGCGCCGCGCGTCGGTCCTGCGACCGAGGTGGTTCGAGGCGATGTGCTCGAAATCGAGTCACTCGGGCCGGCGCTGAGTGAGGTGGACGTCGCCTACTATCTCGTGCATTCCATGGGCGCGGGATCGGAGTTCGAGGAACGCGATCGTCTCGGCGCGCAAAACTTTGCGCAGGCCGCGAAGGCAGCGGGGGTGGGCCGGATCGTCTATCTCGGCGGTCTGGGCGGCGACGAGGGCGAGCTGTCCGCGCATCTTCGCAGTCGCATGGAAGTCGGCGAGATCCTTCGCCAATCTGGCGTGCCAACCCTCGAATTTCGCGCCTCCATCGTGCTCGGGTCGGGGAGTTTGTCCTTCGAGATGATTCGCTCCTTGGTGGAGCTGCTCCCCATCATGGTAACGCCGAGCTGGGTGCAGGTGCGCGCCCAACCGATCGCCATCGACGATCTGCTGAACTACCTCCTGGCTGCGCTGGACTATAAAGCCACGGAGAGCAGCGTCTTCGAGATCGGCGGCGCCGACCAAGTCTCCTATCGCGAGTTGATGCGTGAATACGCGCGACAGCGAGGACTGCGTCGCATCATGCTTCCGGTGCCGGTACTCACCCCGTGGTTGTCCAGTCTGTGGCTCGGCCTGGTCACTCCGCTCTATGCACGCGTCGGACGGAAGTTGATCCAGAGCATCCGCAATTCGACCGTCGTGGAGAATCCGGCGGCGCTTGCGGCCTTTCCCGTTCGCCCGCGCGGAATGTCGCAAGCCATTGCGGCGGCGCTTTGCAACGAGGAGCGCGAGATGGCCGAAACTCGCTGGTATGACGCGGTCTCCTCGGCGGGGCTCACCAAGAGCTGGGCCGGTACGAGATTTCGCAACCGGATCGTCGACGCACGCTCCCTCGAACTCGAAGTGCCCCCGGAGGTGGCCTTCGCCCCCATCCGCAGAATCGGTGGCAAGAACGGCTGGTATGCCCACGACTGGCTGTGGCGTCTGCGCGGTGCCATGGACCTGCTGGTGGGCGGGGTGGGGATGCGCCGCGGCCGACCGGCCGACGATTCCCTGCGCGTGGGTGATCCCGTCGATTTTTGGCGTGTCGAGGCCTACGAACCCGATTCGCTCTTGCGCTTGAGCGCCGAGATGAAGCTTCCCGGCCGCGCGTGGCTGGAGTTCGAAGTCACTCCCCGGGATGGAGGTTGCACCATCCACCAGACGGCGATGTACGACCCGGTGGGTCTGTCGGGTCTTCTGTATTGGTACGCCCTCTACGTCGTGCACCGTTTCGTTTTCGCCGGCATGCTGCGCGGCATCGCCCGCGCCGCCAAGTAGGCACTCTCCTCTTATGGCGAGCCGGCGGCCCTGAAGTAGAATGAAGGACTATGGAAGCACCTGTGCGACCGGTGATGGTCTTCGATGGCGACTGTGGCTTCTGCCGCCGCTGGATCGCGCGCTGGAAATACGCCACCGGCGATCGCGTCGAGTACCTTCCCTACCAGGAAGCCGCCCCGCGCTTTCCACAAATCCCGCGCGAGCGATTCGCGCAAGCGGTGCATCTCGTGGAGCCCGATGGCCGCGTGAGCTTTGGCGCCGAGGCCGTCTTTCGCTCTTTGACCAGCACCACCTCAGGCAAGTTGTGGCTGCTCCTCTACCGCTACCTTCCCCTCTTCGCGCCGATCAGCGAGACCTTATATAGCTGGGTGGCCCGGCACCGAAACTTCGCCGACCGCTTTACCACTTTGTTGTGGGGTCATCATGTGGTGCCGCCGGGGGAAGCTCGCACCGTACGACTCTTTTTGCGCTGCATGGGAGCGGTCTACGCCATCGCATTCTTCTCCTTGTGGGTACAACTGGATGGTCTGATCGGAATCCACGGCATTCTTCCGGCCAAGGAATACCTCGCTGCCGCTTCCTCGCAGTTGGGAGCGATCCGCTACTGGGTATTGCCCACCCTGTGCTGGTTTGGATCGGGGAATCTCGCGCTGCATCTGATCTGCGCGGGGGGCGTGCTCTGCGCGGCACTTGCGATCTTCGGACTCTTGCCGGCGCCCGCGTTCTCGGGCGCGTGGATCGCTTACCTCTCGCTGGTCACGGTGGGACAGGACTTCCTTCACTTCCAGTGGGACAGTCTTCTGCTCGAAGCCGGCTTCGTCGCCATCCTGCTGGCGCCGTGGCGCTTGCGTTTACGTGGCGGTGGACAGGCGCGCGGAGCGCAACAGTATCGTCCCCCGCGCGGCGCCCTGTGGCTCGGCCGCTGGCTTTTGTTCCGGCTGATGTTCGCTTCGGCCGTCGTCAAGCTCACGAGCGGCGACCCCTCGTGGCACTCGCTCACCGCACTCGACTACCACTACTTCACCCAGCCCCTACCACCGTGGACGGCCTGGTACTTCCACCTCTTGCCGCAGTGGTTCCAGAAGCTCTCGGTAGTGTTCATGTTCGCCGTGGAAGGTTCGCACCCTTTCTGATCTTCGGTCCACGGCGCCTGCGCTTTTGCGCCGCGGGCGCGATCGCTACCCTGCAGCTGCTGATTCTCCTCACGGGCAATTACGGTTTCTTCAACCTGCTGGCACTCTCGCTGTGCGTGCTGCTTCTGGACGACGGGCTCTTGAGCGGCATCTCGCGTGGGGTTCCAGGCGCGCTTTTGTCATCCGGTGCGTCCACGGCGGAGTCGGAGGACGGTTCTGCGGACGCATCGAGCCTGGCGCGCGGGCACCCCTGGCCGCGCCGCATCGTCGTCCTGGCTCTGTTTCTTTTGAGCCTGGTTCCGATGGCGCGCACCCTTCGCCTACCGTCAGACTGCTTGGGTCCGCTCGAGGAGGTTTACCGTTGGAGTTCGCCGCTGCAGCTCGTGAACTCCTACGGACTCTTCGCGGTCATGACGACCGAGCGGCCCGAGATCATCGTCGAGGGAAGTCGTGACGGGGAGCACTGGAAGCCCTACGAGTTTCGCTACAAGCCGGGCGAGCTCAGCCGGCGGCCTCGCTTCGTGATTGCACACATGCCGCGCCTCGACTGGCAGATGTGGTTCGCGGCCCTGGGCGACTACCGTCAGAACCGCTGGTTCCTCGCCTTCTGCCAACGCCTGCTGGAGGGATCGGCCGATGTCACCGGGCTTCTGGCCGATGACCCCTTCGCCGGTGATCCCCCCCGTTACCTGCGCGCCCGAGTCTTCCTCTACGCTTCACCACGCCCGCACAGCGCCGACAGACCCACCGCTGGTGGACGCGGAGCTTGCGTGGACCCTACCTCCCAACCCTCACGCTGAGCGAGGGCCGACTGGCCGCGGCCAAGCCGCAGTAAGACGGTGGAGAACTGCGAGTTCTGCAGGAGAGTTGATTCGGCGTCAATTCGGCGAGATCAAGTCCTGGGGTAATGCCGTGGACTCCGGAACGACGGAGCTCTTCTTCTTCAGCTCCCCGTACGCACCGAGCAAGGCCACGATCGCCACCAACGACGCGAGGAGGTGCACGAAGCTGCCCAACTCTTCGGCCTTGTCCAGCATTCCCCAACGGCTGAGCAGCCAGTTCCAGTCGTGGATGTTCCCGCCCACCAGGGGAAGGGCCATGCGGCGCGCGTCGCCGATGTACCTCGCCGCGTACATCAGACTCTCCGCGAACCAGACCACGACGACATACGCCTCAAAACGCTGCCGGCGTTTGAAGAAGTAGCCCACGAAGAGGGCGGGGAAGATGAGCTGGCCCAGGGTGCCCCCCAGGAAGTAGATGGTCCGTCCGAAGGGACTGAAGAAGACGTGGCCCGCCTCGTGGATCAATAGATTGACCCCATCGACGAAGTGGTAGCGGTAGCCGAAGATCAGCCAGACCACGTAGGGCACCAATGCCGCCAGGAAGATCGCTTTTGCCTTCATGCCGCCGATCGGTAGCAAGAAGGGTGCTTGGGTGGATGCCCCTCTTTGCCTTCATTTCAGGGGCATAAGGGCCGATTCGAGCCCCTTGGGAGGTTTTTTGCAAATATACCGACCGGTCGGTTTGACATTTCCCGCGCCCGATGCTAGGATGTCGCCCATGTCCAGCGAAGTACAGGAAAGGCTGATCACCGCCGCCAGGCAGCAGATGCTCCGTCAGGGTTACGCGGCGACGGGGATCGAAGCCATCTGCCGTGAAGCCGGGGTCAGCAAGGGCGCCTTTTATCACTCCTTTGCCAGCAAGGAAGCGGTCGCCGTCGCGGCGCTGGAGAGCTTCTATCGGCATGGCCTGCAGGAGCTCGGGACCATCGACCTGAGTGAGGCCGCCCCCGCCGAGCGTCTTCCGCTCTTCGTCGAGCGCCTGGCCGATCGGGCCGGCTTGTTGTGGGAAAATGGCTGCTTGCTCGGTGGACTCGCCAGCGAGATGGCGATCACCAGCGACGAGCTGCAACGCCAGGTCGCCCGTCAATTCGATGGCCTGGCCGCCATGGTGGCCCGACTCGCCCAACCCTTCGTGGAAGCACTGCCCGATTCAGACTTCAGCGCCACCGAGGTGGCCGAAGATCTCCTTGCCTTCATCGAAGGGGCCGTCGTTCTGGCGCGGGCCCACCGTGATCCCGAGCGCCTACGCGTCCCCTTCCAACGCTACGCCGCCATGCTGCGCGCCCTTCAGGCGCGCTAAGAATTCCCCCGAAAAGGTCTCTGCGGGACCAGAAGGAAGTTGCCATGAACGTTCAAGAACTCGAGGCATTACATACCGACCGGTCGGTATCAATCACGAACTCCAAACTACAACGCGTCGCGATCCTGGCCTACGGGGTCGGCTCCTATGCGGTCGGATTCACCTCCCTGCTCCTGGTGATCCTGGCCTGCCTCGGTGTGTATCGTTTCTCGGGCGGACCGGTCCAGATCACGAGTCCGCTGCTGGCCGTCCTCTTCAACCTCGGCCTTCTGTTGATTTTCGGGCTGCAGCACAGCGTGATGGCGCGGCCCTCCTTCAAGAAGCGTTGGACCCGCGTCATCCACCCCTCGCTGGAACGACCCACCTTCGTTCTCACCACGGGCGCCGTGTTGATTCCCTTGGTCGCGCTCTGGCAACCACTCCCGAGCATGGTGTGGTCCTTGGGCGCGCCACTTTTGCGCGATGCGGTGACCGGCGTTGCCCTGCTCGGCTGGACCTACCTGTTCTTGGCGACCTTCGCGATCAACCATTTCGAACTCTTCGGGCTTCAGCAGAGTTGGCGGGGATTTCTCGACCGGCTGCCGGTTCCCGTGCCCTTTCGCGAGCGTTGGATGTACCGCATCGATCGCCATCCCATCATGACCGGTCTCTTGGTGGGCCTGTGGGCGGCGCCGGAGATGACGGTGGGACGCCTGCTCTTCGCCGCGGGCTTCTCGGTCTACATCGTCATCGGGGTGTACTTCGAGGAGCGCACCTTGAGGCGGCAATGGGGCGATACCTACGAGACCTATCGCAGACGTGTGTCATCGGTCGTTCCGACGATGCGGTGAGTTCCTTGGTTCAGCTCGATTGAGCTTTTGAAAACGGTGGAATTGGCGCAGGATCTCTGCCGAGCAAAGGCCAAGGGAGATTCCGGGTCGCGCCCGACTCGATCTCCTTGGACGAAGGACTCGGAAGGCGAAGGTACGAGAAAAATGGAACCTGGGGTGTGGCACCTTACCCAATGATTGATCTGGCCCTCATCGTGATTGGCTTGACTCTTCTGATCGCCGGAGGCGAAGCCCTCGTTCGCGGCGCCTCCGGCATCGCGCTGCGCGCCAACGTCTCACCCGCAGTCATTGGCCTGACCATCGTGGCGGCGGGCACATCGATGCCCGAACTCGTGGTATCGCTTCAGTCAGCACTCCAGGGCCGGCCGGGCATTGCCATTGGCAATGTCGTTGGCTCGAACATCTTCAACATCGCGGCGATTTTGGGGCTGACGGCTTTGATGCGTCCGCTGCAGATCCGGGGCAACACCGTGCGCCTGGAGTGGCCCGTCATGATGCTGGCCGCTCTTCAGTTTCTCCTGCTCACCCGCGACGGACGCTGCGACCGCTTCGAGGGTGGCTTCCTCCTCGCCACCATGCTCGCCTTTTTCGCCTATGTGGTATGGCTTGCCAGAAACGGCGCCACGCCAGTCGAACGCGACGGGCTGGTCGAGGTCGTTACGAGGCCGGTGGGACCCGTTGGCGGGGCAAGCCCGCTCTTTGATCTTGCCGCCACTTTGGTCGGGGTGGGACTCTTGGCCGCGGGATCGACGCTCTTGGTTCATGGCGCGGTTGGTGTGGCAACTGCTTTGGGAGTCTCTGAGACGGTCATCGGCCTGACGATCGTGGCCGCGGGAACGAGCACGCCCGAATTGGTCACCTCCCTCGTCGCCGCATGGCGCGGGCGGGACGATATCGCAGTGGGAAACGTGATCGGTTCCAACATCTTCAACATCTTGGGAATCGTCGGCGTCACCGCCTTGGTCCATCCCGTGGAGATTCCCCGTGAGGTGCTGGCGAGAGACGTGTGGTGGATGATCGGGGCCTCCCTCCTCCTCTTCCCCTTGATGAAGTCGGGCATGCGGATCAACCGGCTGGAAGGGGCGCTTCTCTTCATGGGTTTCATACTCTACATGGCGGTGCTGCTCCGTGGTGTCTGACTTGCGGCCGTTCGAGCTGAGAGGAGGACATTGCCCTCCGACGACACGAGGTGCCCTCGCGCACTGCGTGACCTGGACCGCACTCGGTGATATTCTTGCGGGTGGAAAATCGCCGACGCAACCCGCGCGGCGTCTATACCCCCTCTTTTCCTCGGGAGATCTACGACGTGCGTCGAGCCCCTCTGATGCTGGTCTACCTTGTCCTCCTCTCGCTTTCGATCGTCGCGCCCGCCAACGCGCAGCCGCTTCCCTCCTGGCGCGAGGGCGCGGCGCGCACCGCCATTCTGGAGTTCGTGGCCGCGGTGTGCGACACGACGAGTCCCGACTTCGTTCCACGAGATGAACGCATCGCGGTGCTGGACAATGACGGGACCTGCTGGTGCGAAGAACCGCACTCGGCAAGCAGCACCTTTCAGCTCTCACTGCTGCGCAGCTTGGTGGCGAGTGGATTGGTCGATGGCGAGCAAATGCCGCAGCGAGCCTGGCTGGCCAACGACCACAAGGCCTTGCGCGCGTTCGGTTGGGACGCGGCTTACGAGGGTAGGAACGCTGCCTTTGCCGGGATGAGCGTGGAGGCCTACCGGGATTCGTCCCGCGCATTTCTCGAGCGAGCACGCGACCCGCACTTCGACCGGCCGTACACCCAGCTCTTCTATGTGCCGATGTTCGAACTGAAGGACTATCTCCAGGCTCATGGCTTCCAGGTCTGGATCGTCACCGGAGGGGAACAGGACTTCGTTCGTGTCCTTTACGGAGAGGTGATCGGCCTCGATCCCGCGCGGGTGATCGGCACCTGGACGACCCCCGTGTACAGTGTGGTGAACGGTAGGCCGCAACTGGTTCGTACTGGCTCCCGCGTGTACAACGGTCACGAGCACAAACCGGAGGACATCTACATGCGCATTGGCCGCCGGCCGATCTTCGCCGCGGGGAACAGTAACAATGACGAACCCATGTGCCTGTACTCCCTCACCGGAACGCATCGTGGTCTGGCGCTCTGGATTCAGCACGACGATGCCGAGCGCGAGTTCGCCCGCCGTGGGCATCCCGACAAGATCGAGGCCCTGTGCCGGGACAATGCGGCCGCCATCCCGGTGAGCATGAAGAGGGACTGGGCTCGGGTCTTCCCTTGAGGATGAGCTGGGGGGAGCCCTGGACTGTATAGAGGACCAGGTGGTATGATGTTTTGGTCATGAAACGCCTCTGGATCCTCCTCCTCGCGCTCATGCTGCAGGGTCCTGCCGCCGGGCAATCGTCTGCCGCCACCCTTGCCTACAGCTCGGACTGCTCCGGCGTACCCACGCAGTACCTCTTCGAGGGTGGTTGCGTCATCATACCCTTTTCGCTGATCGCCCTGGATCTCACCGAAGCCATGAAGGCCGTGGAATTCTCGATGAGTCTTCCACCAGGGGTGGATCTTGCGTGCGCCTATGGATCTCCAGGTGACCTCTCTCGTGAGGGCGACAACTTCTACATCACCTTCGACGAGTGCCTGCAAGCAGGAGATTCGGTCACGCTCTTTGTCTTCTATCCGGTTTATGACCCGGTCATCACCGGACAATCCTGTCTCGGTCCCGCCACCCCCTCGCACCTCGGTCTCACGGAAGCCGGTTATCTCAGTTGCGACGGGAAGGCTGTCGCGTTCGAAACCTGGGCCCACTCCAATTCCAACGTACCCAGAGGCTGCACCACGATGGTTCTCGAACAGGGCGGACCGGCAAGCGAGAGCCACTGGGGCGCGATGAAGAGTTGGTTCTGACTCGCGGCCGGGTCCTCGCCGCTGCGATGGCGGCCCTTTTTGGTGGCGGGCTCGTCCTGTACATGACAGGCAGCCTGGGCCTGGCTATCACCCCCGATTCCCTGCGCTACCTGGCAGCGGCGAAGAACCTGGCCGAGGGCCATGGTCTCCTGGGCTACGACAACACGCCCTTTGTCAGCTGGCCTCCACTATTGCCCATGGTGCTCGCGCTGATGCAGACCGTGGGCATGGAGATGGTCCATGGACTGCGCTGGTTCTATGCCCTGCTCAACGCCTTCGTCTTGGCCTTTTCGGTCTACTGGGTCGCTCGCAATGCAGATGAAAGCTCCCGGCCTCTTTCCACGTGGGCTCCATTCCTCTTCGCCGCCACCGTCGTGTGCAGCTTGCCGCAGCTGCGCGTGGCAACTGCCGTCTGGTCCGAGCTGCTGTTCATCGCTTTGGCATTGATTTGCCTGCATGCAGCCGTCGCTGCATCGATGAGCTACGACCGCAAGACCTTCGCGGTGGTGGTGGTCGCGGCCGCCCTGGCTTGCCTCAGCCGCTACAGCGCCCTCGCGCTTCTCTTTGCCGTCGCCTCGTTGTTCGTTCTGGTCGGCAGCGGTGGTCTTGGCAAGCGCTGGAAGCGCAGCCTCCTCTTCGGATCGGCGGCGGGGCTCCCCCTGGCTCTGTGGATGCTTCGCAATTGGTATGCGAGCGGCACCCTCACCGGACCACGATACGCAAGCATCTATCCTGTGGGCGAAGCAACCGATCTGCTGGGAGCCTCCATCCCCAGATTGTTCCTTCCCGCCAGAATCGCGGATCGCGTTCCCGGACACGTCTGGCTGCTTCTCTTCGCCCTGCTCTTGGCGGGAAGCTTGTGGTCCAGCGTGCGTTCTGTACGAAGAGACCCGCCGAGCTTTCGCCGCATCTCACGCCTGGCTTTGGTTTTGTATCTGGCGTGGTTCTTTTTGATGCTGGTGGCCGCTTTCGCGACCATTGGCATGGATGTTCCCAACGATCGCCTCTGGGCGCCGGCCGTTCTGCCTGCCTTGATTCTCCTCGGCCTGTTTGTGCAAAGGAAAAGCGACTGGCGCAGCTGGACCGCCCTACTGATTTTGACCGGGGTGATGCTCAGCGGCGCCGTTCGTCTTCCCGCCAGAATCGAGAGATTTCAAGAGAAGGATGCGGTCTATGCCCTACCCAGCTGGCAGCACTCTCAGCTGCTTCGGTATCTGCGGGACAAGCCCCTGAAGGGAACCGTGATCAGCAATCAGCCGGAATTCTTGCACTATGCGCTGGGCATTCAGGTGCACTCGGCTCCACGCTTCAAGAACTACAACAGCAAGAATCTATGGATCCAGAAGGACGAGGTGCGACGTTTCGAGGCTACGGTGAAGCGCGGGCACGGCGCACACATCGTGTGGTTCAACCAAACCAAGGGGTATCTCTTCCCCTTGGCGTGGCTTCAGAAGTACTTCCCCTTCGAGACCATCGCAGAGACGGGCGATGGCAAGCTCTTCTACCTGGGTAGCTTCGAAGGTTCCGTGGTTCCCAAGAACGAGGACGCCCAGCCCAGGCAAGAGTAGCCAGGGCCCTCTTCTGCCTGTTCCTCTTGCCTCATTGGTTTGTCCCTCACGTCTCGTCGAAATTCGACAGCGGCTCATGCGCGAGCTCGGCCATGCGCGCAAGACCGCGCTCGGAGCTTTTGGCCAGTCGCGCGCGCGCAGCCCGTACTGCCGGATCATCGCGTTGCGAGGGATCCACACGGGCCGGGTTCAGAGCACAGCGGTTGGCCCAGGCTGCGATGTCCGGCTCGGCCCCGAAGCGACTGGCCGCGACGGTTCCCCGCACCTGCATCCGTGCCCAGCTGCTCGGGTCGTCAGGGAGGGTATTGGGCGGGCACAGCCGATTGCGCTCTGCGTCGTCGTCGCGCGTCGCCTCCACGTAACCGGCGAGGGCGGCGCAGAAGCACGGGAAGCCGACCCGGATGGTCTGGAGACGGATCTTGTCCGCTTGCCACACGGGAACCAGCGGCGGGTATTGCAGTCCGGACGCAGCACAGTGTACGACGAGTGAATCCTCGGGCAAGGGAACGGAACCTCCTTCGAGCACGATTTCGCTGCTCGTCAAACGTTTGATGTGTCCCAGGCGCACGACTCTCTCGACTCGACGCAGAAGTTCGAGTTCCCACTCGCCCAAGGTCGGCGTCTTTGCCATGGTGGGCACGACCTTCGTGTCGATGCGAAGCATCACCCCGGCGGCCTCGAGGCGTAAAAACAGATCGTCGAGTGACTCCGCGGCGGCGGCCGACTCCATGGTGTCCGCTGCGAGAGCGAGACCCACCAGCGGATCAGGTTGGACGACAGCGCGATTGAGCATCCAGGGTTCGCGTGGACGCACCCATCCGATTCGATCCGGCGAGACCCCATTTTGAAGCAGCCACACGATGGCATCCGTTGCGGTCTTGCCCGAGCCGACGATCAGGTAGTTCTTCGGCGCCGCGGCCAGCCGGACGAGTTCATTGACGGGGACCACACGAACGCCGTCGCCAACGCCGAAGGGCGGCGGAGTGGTCGCGGGAATGGTTGGAGACAGGTAGCTGGCATCGACGACTCGGCGCCGCACTTTGATGCGGACGGTCTCTCCGGTGACTCGAGAGCTCACGAGATGGGTCGGGCCCTCCGCTCGGTACTCGCTTGCGCCTAGGAAACTGACTCGACCCGTACCTATAAAGCGCCTGCGAAGAATCTCGTCGTAGTAGCTCTGGATCTCCGGCTGCCGCGCGCGCTCCTGAAGCCCAGCCTCGGGTCCGCTCTTTTGCACGGCGCCACTTCCCAGCACGGTCGAGGCGACGCCGTAGAACAAGGAAGCCTGATGCAACTGGACGAAAGGGTAGGCATCCTCCCAGTGCCCTCCCGCTACGTGGCGTCGATCGACGAGCGTGACGTGCACGTCCGCATGGTCGATCAGGGAGTCGGTGAAGGCCATGCCCATCGCACCGGCGCCCACGACGAGGTAGTCAGTTTCCAGTACCCGCACGATAATGGAATCGGTCTCCTACTCGATTGGCGAAACTTGCTTCGCGAGGCGCGCGGGGCTGGGGGGATTGCAGCACGCAGCCGTCCTAAGGGAAGTCTATCTGGGATTTGCGCGCTCGCGCAAGGCTTCTTGCGGGCCTACGGGAGACCTTCTAACATAAGTTATGCAGTTCCAGATTGATCGGGGGTTCGGACACTACGCGAGCACCCCCGAGCAGAATACCCAGTTGCCTAAAGAGGAATAACCATGAGTAGGTGGGGAGTCTGTGTTTGTCTCCTGGCGGTACTCAACCTCGGCATCGGTTGCAAGAACAACAACGTCACCCAGCCGAACCCAACCGACGTCGTCGTATCCATCGGACCCTCGACCTTCACCCAAGGTGTCGGTCTCGTCGTCACCTTTGACGCCACCGTCACCGGAGCGTCGGACAACTCTCTCATCTGGTACGTCAACGGCGAGGCGGGAGGAGATAGTCTGACCGTCGGAAGTATCGCCGCAACGGGTCGCTATCGCGCGCCGGATGAGGTGCCCGTTCCCGCGACCGTCATCGTGAAAGCCACCAGTGTCGAGGACCCCAGAGCGGAAGATTCGGTTCAAGTCACCATTGTCTCTGGCGAAGGTACCGGACTTCCGGCCACTTATTCCACCGGACCTCAGATTCCGGAAGGTCCGATCTTCAATGGATACTGGGCGGATTGCTCCGGAACGAACCACAACCTGTATCAGGGCGTGTGCACTTCACTCGCCAATAGCCCGGTGAATTGGGCTACGGGGACGGGATGGACCGTGTCCTGGGCCGGGCAGTTGTACATACCCTATGCGGGAGATTACACCTTCAATTCAAACTACTTGGTCGATGGCATCGTTTACATCGAGGTCAACAACGTCGTGGTGGCCGACCTGAACACGACTGGGGCGAACTACTCCAAGACCTTGACACTCCCCGGAGATACCTGGGTCCCGGTGCAGTTGAGCTTCGAGCCGAACGGCGGCGGCAACAACATGCACTTTGCATGGACCACTCCGGGAGGCGAATGGTCCCCCATCGCGAGGTCGTATCTGAAACCCTAGATGTGCCTCGAGTTGATCCTCAGCGCGTCGCTCCTATTGCCATCTTATAGGCCATCGCGGCGTCGGCAAGTGGGGTCATCGTCTCCAAGAGGATACCGTAGGTGCCTCTTCCCGAGAGTTCGTCGGCAACTTTCTTGATCAGAGCCAGGGTGGCTTTCATCAAGCCCGAACCGAGACTGACACGGGCAACCCCCAGATCCTGCAACTCGCTGATGGAAGGCGGCATACCGTCACCGATCCCGGGATTTGCCAAGATGTTGATCGGGCCATCAATTTCCCTGACCAAAGTCGCGATCGTTTCTCTCTGCCACACCGGTTGCACGAAGATGCAGTCGGCCCCCGCCTCCCGGTACTTGTTGCCTCGGCGTATGGATTCGGACAGCTTCTCCGCTGAAGAGGACGATGATGTATAAAACGCATCCGTGCGCGCATTGATCACCAGGTGAAAGCCCAGGGAATCTGAGAGTGCGCGGATGGCTGATATTCGTTCACAGAATTCCATCTCATCGATGAGTTCTGGATTCAATTCAATACTGTCTTCGATGTTCATTCCAACAATACCGCTTGCAATGACCTTTCTTACCGAATCGACTACTTCATCGGTAGTGGTTCCGTAACCAGCTTCGAAATCCGCGGTAACCGGAACCTGCACTGCATTGACGATTCCCGCGATCGTTTCAATCATCTCTGGTAGTTGAATGACCTCGCAATCAGGGTAACCCAGCGAGGCGGCGATCCCCATGCTCGTGGTGGCCACGGCCTTGAATCCACTCGCCTCGATCAATCGGGAACTTCCCGCATCCCATGAGTTCAGCAGAACCAGGATTTCGTCGTCGTAGTGAAATTTCAGGAAGCGCTCTGCTTTATCCTTCTGACCGCTGGACACCATACTGTAGTCCTTTCTTTAGCTTCGATAGGGAGCTCGTCCGATTTCCGCTCAGTCCACGAACTGGGCCTTGAGCTGACCCATGCTGAGATTCGAGCGAACAGGAGTCGTCCCGCCCGCGTCATAGGTATCGCTGAACTCGCCGCTGACGGCAATCCCCACTCTTGACCCCCCTCGTCGGCCGGCCTAGCATCGTTCGATGAACGAAGGACCTCCGGATCGACCCCGCGACGTTGACTTCACCGAGAACTCCGGCTCTAAAGACGAGGGCAAAACGCGCTTGGGTGGAGACACCATTTCTTACGGTGGACGATCCCCCGGCATCGGCTTTACGCCCAAGTCGGGCATGAAACTCGGACCCTACGTTCTCCGCGAAAACATCGGGGCCGGAGGCATGGGAGACGTATGGAGGGTTGACCAGACCTCGCCCGTCCGCCGCACCGTTGCCTTGAAGCTCATCAGAGCCGGCATGGACACCCGTGAGGTGCTGGCCCGCTTCGAGGCCGAGCGTCAGGCCCTGGCCGTGATGGACCACCCCTGCATCGCCAAGGTCTTTGACGCGGGCACCACGCCCGAGGGCCGGCCGTACTTTGCCATGGAGTACGTGGACGGGATTCCCATCACCGAGTATTGCGACGAACATCGACTGAGCATCGCCGAACGGCTGACCCTCTTCATCAGCGCATGCGAAGGGGTCCAGCATGCCCATCAGAAAGCCATCCTCCATAGGGACCTCAAGCCCAGCAACATTCTCGTCACCGAATTTGACGGGCGCCCTTTGCCCAAGATCATCGACTTCGGCTTGGCCAAGGCCATGACCAGGAGTCTCACCGATAACACCATGTTCACGGCAATGGGCCAGCTACTGGGGACACCGGAGTACATGAGCCCGGAACAGGCTGGACCGGATAGCGCTGACATCGACACGCGCTCGGACGTCTACTCGCTCGGCGTGATCCTCTATGAACTGCTCGTTGGAGCTCTGCCGTTCGATTCGGACGTTTTGCGGCGGGCCGGTCTCACCGGCATCGAAAGGATCTTGCGGGAGCAAGACCCCCCACGACCCAGCACCAGGCTCGCGGGTCTCGGCGATCAATCGAAGCCGGTGGCCAAAACTCACGGCACTGCCCCGAATCGACTGAAGGCACAACTCAAAGGGGACCTGGACTGGATCACGATGCGGTGCCTCGAAAAGGTCCGCGACCGCCGTTACGGCAGCCCGATCGAACTCGCGCAGGATATCCAGAGGCACCTCGACGACGAGCCCGTCCTCGCCGGTCCGCCGACGGCGGGCTACCGCGTGTCGAAGTTCGTGCGACGCCATCGGATCGGCGTGAGCGTGGCAACTAGCGCGGTGATCGCCTTGCTCGCCTTCGCGGTGATCGCGACGGTCCAAGCGCGCGCCATCGCCCACGCGAGGGACCGCGCCACGGCCGAGGCCGCCAAGGCCACGGCCATGAACGAGTTCCTCACCCGCACCCTGGCCTCGGCGGATCCGTGGACCGGGGGAACACGCGACGTCACGGTAGCCCAGGCTCTGGATGCTGCCGCCAAAGAAATCGAGACCACCTTCGCGGATCAGCCCGAAGTCGAAGCGTCCATGCACAAGGCCCTTGGCGAGACCTACCTCGGTCTGGGAAAGCTCGAACCGGCGTCGGCCCAGGTCGCGCGCGCACTCGCGATTCACGCCACGATCCCCCACGACGATCCCCTGGCAACGGCATCGCTAAAAATTCTGGAGTCACGCGTCGCAAAGGCCTCCGCAGACTATGGGAAGGAAGTCGATGCCGCGGCGGCGGCGGTTCACCGGCTGGACAATGCTCCATCGGTTTCCCTCGTCGAGCGCGTCAGCGCGCGCCAGATCCTAACTGGTGGCCTTCTCGACGCTCAGCAATTCGCAGCTGCTGACTCGGTCCTGACGGAGACAGAGACACTCGCATCGAAGCTGGAGGGAAAGGACCGCGTCTATCTGGCCGAACTCATCTCGCAACGCGCAGATCTGTACAACTTGCGCGACGGCAACATCGCCGCTGCGGATTCGCTTTCGCACGAGGCCTACGAACTGGCGCGCTCGATCAACCCCGACACCCCTCAACTTGCCACCTACATGAACAACGCCGCGCAGTATCGCAGCCAGAGGGGCGATTACAAGGGCGCGCTCGCCGACTTCGACCTAGCCCTCGCGCTGTACAAGAAGCGATTCGGTGAAGACCACCCCGAATATGCGACCTGCCTGGAGAATCGTGGCGGCGTGCTCTACAGCTTGGGCCAAGCTGACTCGACCCTCGCGGCACTGAAGACCGTATACGAAATCCGGGCTCGAAATCTGGGGCCTGATCACATCGACGCCATCCGCACGCGCATCAACATCGGCACGGTGACCATGCTGGCCGGCGACGACGAAGGCGCGCTCAAAATCTATCGCGAGCTCGAACCGCGCTTGATCAAAGCCCGCGGCACCGATCACCCCGACGTCTTGTCCTTGTTGCGAAACGAGGGCATTGCGCTTCTAAAGCTCAAGCGCCCTGAAGAAGCATTAAACGTGTTCGACCGCGCTCTCGAAATCTCACGCCGTATGTATGGCGATGACCACCCTCAGACCGCAACCGCACTGGCCGAAGACGCGAGTGCTCTCATGGATCTGAGACGCTTCGACGAGGCGCGCACGCGCCTGACCACCGCCTTCGAGATCTACCTCAGCAAGATGGGCGCGGATTACCCGCGCACCGTGGCGGCGGCCGAGTCGCTGGTCTGGATTGCACGGCACTCGGGCGATGAAAAGGCCGCGGAAAAATATCAGAAGTACGCGGGAAAGTAAGTCCGCGGGGCGACATCTACGAAGCCAAAGAAGGTGCCGACGCGCGCCAAGGGTGTGGACCGAAGAGTTCACACTCATGCGACACGCCATTGGCCAATCCGCTTTTTTAGCGTACTTGAGATCACACGATCTCTTACTCATATAGGTCGTCGCAGAGCAAGGCCAGTGAGGTTTCGGGGAGGGACGGGCTGGAATCGACGGTCCGCGTGAGGTTACAATGCGAATCTCCATGCCTCGAGGGTGCACGACGGTTTGACCGCCGCCCTCGGCGGCTTGCACGCAAGCTTCGGTGGTCAAACCATGCATCTACAGGCGGGCACACGTCTTGGCCCCTACGAGCTGCTCGCGCCACTCGGCGCGGGGGGGATGGGAGAAGTCTGGCGTGCGCGGGATTCACGGCTCGGACGTGAAGTCGCGGTCAAGTTCATGAGTGCGAGCCTGGCACGAGATCGTGCGGCCCGGCAGCGCTTCCAGCGTGAGGCACGTGCGGCGGCCGCGCTCTCGCATCCCTCGATCCTCGCCGTCCACGATGTGGGCACCCTCGGGGATCGGCCTTACCTGGTCACCGAACTTCTGCGAGGCCAAGGTTTACGCGAGCGACTCCGCTCGGGCCCCTTGGATCCCGACCCGGCGATCAAACTGGGAACCTCCTTGGCCGAAGCGCTCGCCGTCGCGCATCGATCCGGAATTGTCCACCGCGATCTCAAGCCCGAGAACATCTTCATCAACGAAGCAGGAGCGCCGAAGATCCTAGACTTCGGTCTCGCGTCAGTGCAGACGGTCGACGGAGCCACGACCGTGCTGCACACCGCAACAGGTACGGTGGTCGGTACGGTCGGGTATATCTCCCCCGAGCAACTGCGCGGAGAACCGGCGGGACCGGCTTCGGACATTTTCGCCCTGGGATGTGTCCTCTACGAATCACTGTCGGGAGCGCCGGCCTTTCGGGGCGATTCTGTGGCTGCCACCTTGAACGCAGTCGTCCACGAAGAGCCTCCGACGCTCGGGAATCTCCGTCCGGACCTCCCGCCTGAGCTCGTGGCACTGGTCCATCGTTGTCTGCAGAAGTCTCCCGCGGCGCGGCCGGCTGCGGACGATCTCGCTCGCAGGTTCTCCGAGTGCGGTGGATACCCTCCGCCTGCGACCACGGTTGCGGCCGCTCGCCCCCCTCTTGAGCGTCGGAGGTGGCCGTGGTTGCTTGCGGTTGCCACGCTCGCACTGGCCGTCGTGGTCTGGATCGGCCGCATGCATGCACCGGCACCGTCGATACCCGTCCCATCGGAACCAAAAGCACAGAACGATGATCCCGCTCGCGCGAATCAGCGTGGCACGACCGATGAAGAAGCGTGGCGGCTCTACCTGCGAGGTCGCTACGCCTGGGAGAAGCGTGGCGGTTTTCTGATGGAGGCCAAGGACCTCTTTCATCAAGCCTTGGAGCGTGATCCGGCTTTTGCGAAGGCCTGGCTCGGACTTGCCGATGTCTATGCCATCCTTGGTGACTACAGCGCGGAGCCGGCGTCGGAAACCTACCCGAAGGCGAAGGCTGCGGCGAAGCGCGCTCTCGCGATCGAACCTGATCTCGCAGGGGCGCACACCGATCTTGCATACGTTGCATTCTACTACGACCGTGACTGGAACGAAGCGGAGCAAAGGTTCCAGAGCGCGCTGGCGCTGGATCCCGAGAATGCGACCACACATCAGTGGTACGGGGAGTTTCTTGCTTCCCAGGGTCGCTTCGACGAAGCCGTCGCGCAGATGCGCAAGGCCCAGCTTCTCGATCCATTGGCACCGATGATGGTCGCCGATGAGGTCTGGGTCGAGATGATTGCCGGGCGGCCGGAGCGGGCAGTTGCACGGGCCTCGAACAGCGACCCTGACATTCGGATGTTCCCGCCGCTCCGCTCCTATGAAGCGCTGGCCCTCGTGCGCCTCGGACGGCCGGAAGAGGCCCGGTCGATCCTCGAAGAAGTGAAGAGCACGAAGGTGAGCCCGGTGACTGAATTGTGGCTAGCTCACGCGGCCGCGGTGGCAGGTGATCAGAAGGCCGCCACGCGTACGCTCGCGCACGCCCTAAAGAGCTATGGAGATCGAAACGTGCTCGCATACTACCGCGCCTATACGCTTCTGGATCTCGGTGCGACCGACGAGGCTCTGGCAGCCCTGCAGCTCTCAGTGCGTCGGCGCGAGGGTCAGGTGGTCTGGATGAAGGTCGATCCCAATCTCGATGCGTTGCGTCACGATCTGCGTTTCCAGCGTATCCTGCGGGAGGCCGGGTTCTCGGACTGACCCTATCATCTGCTCTATGTAGAGACAAGGGAGTGCGCCGTGGGAATCGCTGCGGATATCGCGATCATCGTTACGGTGGGATTCCTGGGCGGTGTCATCGCTCAGCGTCTCAAGCAGCCGCTGATTCTGGGCTACATCGCTGCCGGCATCGTGCTCGGACCGGTGACCGGCGGCGCCCTCATCTCCGATCCCCACGATATCGAACTTCTGGCGGAGATCGGCGTCGCCTTGCTGTTCTTCGCCCTGGGCATCGAGTTCTCCCTGAAAGAGCTGCGCCCGGTGCAGAAGGTGGCCCTGCTGGGCACCTCCATCCAGATCCTGCTGACTGTAGGCGTGACCGCGGGCGTCGGCCTCGCGCTCGGCTGGCCCTGGACCGATGCGGTCTGGTTCGGCGGCTGCGTCTCGCTGTCCAGCACCATGGTCATCCTGAAGACCCTGCAGAGTCAGGGTCGCCTCGGCGCCCTTTCCAGTAAAGTGATGGTCGGAATGCTGCTGGTGCAGGATCTGGCCGTGGTGCCCTTGCTGATCCTGCTCCCCAAGCTGACGGATCTGCGGGCAGGACTGCCGGACCTCGGCTGGGCTCTGGCACGTTCAGTGGTCTTTTTGGCAATGATGATCGTGGTGGGCACGAGAGTAATTCCCTGGCTGATGCGACTGGTCAGCCGCTGGAATTCGCGTGAGCTCTTCTTGCTGACGGTCACGGGGCTGGGACTGGGCATCGGCTACGCCACCTACAAGGTGGGACTGAGCTTCGCCTTCGGTGCCTTCGTGGCGGGCATCGTGCTCAGCGAATCGGACCATGCCCACCAGGCGTTGAGCGACATCATTCCCCTGCGCGATATCTTCGGCCTGTTGTTCTTCGCGTCGGTGGGCATGCTACTGGAGCCGCGCTTCGTTCAGGAAAACCTGCTGCTCGTGCTCGGGTTAGCGGGCGCGGTCTCCCTGACCAAGGGTCTGGTCTGTGCGGGGGTGGGTCAGCTCTTCGGCTACCGCAATGTCATACCGCTGGCGCTGGGTCTGACAATGTTCCAGGCCGGCGAATTCGCCTTCGTGATCGGACGGGTGGGAGTGAGCACCGGAAGCATCGGCACGGAGCTGTACGCGCTGATCATGTCCGTCACCTTGGTCACCATGTTCCTGACGCCATTCGTGTCCCGGGCCACGGCTCCCATCTACGGCTTTGTCAAAGCGCCGCCGGAGCCGAGCCCGTGCTGACGATCGACATCGCCCACGACGAGCTACACGACCACGTCGTGATGGCCGGCGCCGGTCACATGGGTCGCGCGGTAGCCAGGGTGTTGGGACAGCTTGGCCTTCCCTTCGTGGCCATCGAACTCGACCAACACCGCCTGGAGACCTGTCGTGCCGCTGGCCTGACTGTCATCTACGGGGACGCCAGCCATCCGTTGGTACTGGAGGCGGCGGGGCTCAGCCGGGCTTGTGTGTTGTTGATCACCACGCCCTCGCCGGTGGTCACGCTCGCCATCGCCCGCCATGCCCGGCAACTCCGGCCAGAGCTGCACATCGTCGCCCGCGCCGAGTCGGAGGAGCTGGCAGAAGAGCTACACGAGCTGGGTGTGCACGAAGTAGTACTGCCGCAGATGGAAGCCGGGCTCGAGGTGACGCGCCAGGCCCTGCTGCACTTGCAGGTGCCAGACCAACAGATCGAGCGTTTCGCGAATGAAGTGCGACGTGAATTCTATCGTCCGCTACGGGCCGACGCCGATGACGGCCACGTGATCGAAGCACTCCCGATGGAATGAATGGGACAGGGCGGAGTACAACGACCGCCAGATTCCCGCATCCCCCTCAATCCCCGACCCCCGTCACCACGAAAAGCTTCGAGAATCTTCGCTCGTACTCGTAGGCGTAAGCCTGTCCCGGGTCCCAGGTCCGCTGATTGAAGGAGATGCCCGTCAGACCCGCGCGCACGTCCGGATCGATGGTCAGCACGGTGGTACGATCGCCGGTTGCCAGATCGATTCGATCGACGCGTGCCGGAACGTCGGCCCTTCGGCAAACGTAAAAGGCATCGCCGTTGGAACTCCAGGCCGCGAGAGTTTCTCCCGGTCGCACGCCCTCTACCTGCCGGGGCTCGCCGCCATTGAGAGGATAGAGCTGCCACGCACCGTCCTCCCGCTGGACCAAGACGGTCTTTCCGTTCGGACTCAGGCGTCCGTCGACGCCTTCGGGAGTGACGGGCACGGGCGGACCGCCGGCGATCGGCTGCCGGTAGTCGCGCAGCGCCTTGCCCGCTTCGTTGCCCGCGATCAGCACATTCTCACTGTCGGGGTACCACTGCACGTCGTGGAACTGTTGGAGGGGTCCACTCTCCAGATGGCGGGGTTCGCCAGCTCCGACGGGATAGATGACGACTCCGGGCGGATCGGCCAGACGAGCCGAGACCCACTTGCCGTCAG
Source organism: Candidatus Krumholzibacteriota bacterium (assembly GCA_963806035.1). Lineage (GTDB taxonomy): Bacteria > Krumholzibacteriota > Krumholzibacteriia > JAJRXK01 > JAJRXK01 > JAOZPE01. The sequence continues at coordinate 72,904 of CAWDWO010000014.1, forward strand.
GCGAAAAGCCGCCGATCTGGCCCTCGCCGAGCACGGTGATCGGAGACCCGTCCAGGCGCCTCGTCGCGACCTGATAATTCGTGCCGCCGTGCCCGTTGCAAAAGGCCACCGTCTGGCCATCCGGCGAAAACTGGGGACTCCAGTTGGAGTCCAGCCACGAGAGGTCGATGTCCGGGCCACCCTGGGGGTGGGCGACAATGCCGGAGTGGCTTTCTCCCCCGAGCGCCAGCCACCGGCCCTCGGCATCGACGTCGAGCACCGTGAAGTCACCCGGCACGTTCAGGATCGGTCGAGCCCCATCGCTTCCCGGCTTCACCAGGTAGGGCTGGAGATCTCGACCATCCACGTTGCCAGAGAAAACCAAAGACTTTCCATCCGGCAGCCAAGCCAAGCCCTCGATCGCCCAGAATTCATGACTGAGCGTCGTCACTTTGCCGGCGCGGTCACAGACCTTCAGCCAGCCGCGATCGTCAAACGACCACTGGTGATCGAGGAATGCGACGCGCGAACCGTCTGGCGACACGCGTGGCTCGCTGATGTAACCGGTCGTCGTGTAGATCACCGTACCGAGCGGGTATTCGAGACGGTCCGTGCCCTCGACCTGATGGACAATCGCCAGCGTGCCGTCGGGTCCCCAGTCCGCATCGCGGACCCCGTCGACGAGAGGTCGAGGCGCACCGTCGATGGACATGCGAGCCAGCGTCCCGGAGAAAACCCGGTGGTTGGAATACACGGCACCGGTGAGCACGGCGAGTTCACCGTCGGACGCCACCGAGAGCAGCATCGTACCGGCCCCGGCGAGCTTCCGGGGTGTCATCGCGCCCGCACGCAACAGGAAGAGTTCGGGGATGTTGCCGCTGCGGGCCGCGCTGTAGACGATTCCTTGCCCGTTCGGCAGGAAGGCCGCGTTGAAGATCGCCTCCTGATCGAAGGTCTTGCGCTCGAATGCGACGGTGGCGCGCGCGGGCGAAGACACGCCTCCAGGGCGAAGCAAGACCCAGACGACCGCCAAGAGCGCGATCGCGACGCCGCCCAGGATTCCCCACGTGCCCCGCGGCACTTTGTGGCGCCTGATGGGAGCCGCGGCCACCGCGGCCGCCTGCGACGAACTCGTGCCAATCCACTCCAGCTCGCGACGCACGTCACCCGCGGACTGCCAGCGCTCGTCGGGATCCCGCGTGAGACACTGCCGCACCAGACGGTCCACCGCGGGCGGACTCATCGGCGCGATCTGCGACACCGGCACCGGCGCCGAGTTGATGATGGCCGCGATCAACGAAGCCTGGCTCGTCCCCTCGAACGCATGCCGGCCCGTCATCATCTCGTAGAGCACGCAGCCCAGTGACCAGATGTCGCTGCGCGCGTCGGCCTCCTTGCCTTCCAGTTGCTCGGGCGCCATGTACTGGAAGGTCCCGACGATCGTGCCCTCGGCCGTGAGCGGTTGGGCGATGGTGGGAGACTGACCGAGCGAGTCCATGGCGCCGCTGCCACTGCCTGCGCCGCCGATTCCGCTCGCGCGCGCGAGACCGAAGTCCATCAGTTTGGCGCCGGACTTGGTGAGCATGATGTTGCCCGGCTTGAGGTCGCGGTGCACGATACCCGAGCGGTGCGCGCGGTCCAGCGCGTCGGCGATCTGCATGCCGAGCCGGAAGACCTCGTCCAGCGGCAAAGGTCCCCTTGCAATGCGCGCGGCGAGGGTTTCGCCATCGATCAGTTCCATCACGAGAAAGTCGGTCTCGCCCTCGCGACCGATGTCAAAGAGCGTGCAGATGTGCGGATGGTTGAGGGACGAGATCGTCTTCGCCTCGCGCTCGAAACGGGCGCGGACTTCGGGGCGTTCCGAAAGGTGCTTGGGCAGCACCTTCACCGCGACCTCGCGATTGAGCCGCGAATCGCGCGCGCGGTACACCTCCCCCATGCCGCCCGCGCCGAGGGGCGCGACGATTTCATAGGGTCCGAGTTTGGTTCCGGGAGTGAGTGGCATCGCAGGAGTCTACTGGA
>CAWDWO010000015.1:0-23941 GCA_963806035.1 Candidatus Krumholzibacteriota bacterium
CATTGGAGAGGATTAGCGAGCTTCGGTGTGATATTTCGGGCATTACTTGATGAGAAGTCTCCCAGCTGATTGTGAACTTTCCCCACCTTCGCTCTCAAGCGTTGATGCCATGGGCATCATGGTGTTGGATCAAGGTAGTTCGATTAGGTGCACTTCGTCACTGAGTCATGGCATACCTACTTCAACAAAACCATCCTCTTGGTATCCACGAAATCCCCAGCCCGAAGTTGATACAGGTAGACTCCAGAGGCGACCTGATGTCCCGCGTCATCCAGGCCGTTCCATTGTATCTGGTGCCTACCCTTCGTAACGGTATCCTTCACCAGCGTCCGTACATGCCGGCCTGCCACGTCGTAGAGTTCCAACTCCACATGGCTTGTTCGAGGAAGTGTTAGGTGACCATAGTTCGTGGATTGAAGGGGTTTGGTACCGCATCCAACTGGAAATCCAATTCGGCCAGTGGTTCCGATTCAGACGAAGATGGGCGGGGTGATGATCGTGGGGGCGTACCCCTCGGCACGATTCGAGAGTCGTCCTTCGAGCAAAAAATCAGGGAGGAGACGACTGATTCCAGTGGCCGACAATCTTCAACCATTTGGGCCCGAGGTGTACTTTGATGGAACGAGGGTGCGCTACCTCCAGTCAGGAGTTGGACTACAGAAATTCATTCTAGATCCTCTCGGCTTGAAATTGGAGGATTGCTGGATCACCGACCTGGTAAAGGTCTTTCTCTACAAGAAGGAACATGTAGCCAGCTGTGCGGATGCAGTGCCAGGGTTTGATGTTCCAGTAAATCGAACAAAGTTCATGAAGCTAGCCAAGTCGAGCATTTGCTGGATACAACCGGAAGTCAAGCTTTGCGAACCCAAGTATGTCATCACATTGGGAGAAGAGGTGGCGCGAGCAGTCACAGGGTCAAAGGCAAATGCGGACACGCTACTCGGCACCACACCTACACGTCCCGCAAAGCTGCAGAAGATAACGACGTATCACATGCCACATCCTGAAGCCTGTAGTCGGTCCGAGAAATGGGTAAGCCGAGCTGAAGAGATCGTGCAAGCAATTCACAATTCTGAATGAATGGTGATCGGAGTAGTTATTCGGTTGGGAAGGGCAGTACAATGAGCGCGCCAAGAAAGTGAGCCATTCCGAACAGGTGCTCCCGTAGACGCACCTGGGCCCCTTCTTGCAGAGAATCCTGGTTGCAGGACCCGATGCGTCCTGGCGGCTGCCACTTATAACTTGCAATCCCCTAAAGAGGTGCATACGCATGCGCAAGTGGTTGCACATTGCCGCAAACCATGTTTCTGAAAACGACCGATATCGCCATGCGGCGCTCTATTCCATCCTTCTCGCAGGTCTCTTTCAGACGATCAATCACTGGCCTGCAGATAGCCTGTATTTCTGGGCAACGCTTGAACATCCATGGATTTCGGGGTTTCAAACATGGGTCGTTCGAGTGACTCTGTTGCTCAGCATCGCCTTGGGTCTTATCGCGGTTCTTCAGCGCCCATGGGCAGCCAAGGTGCTGGGTGCAATCGGAGTGGCGTATGCAGCTCGGTCACTCTGGAGCTATGAATACTACATAACGGGACAGACGCCGATTGCGGATGCCACGAGGTGGGTACTCTACTGGGCATTTGATCTTCCCATGGAGTTCATTCACCGCATTTCCTTTGACAGTTCAACGGTTGCCACCCCGCTCTACGCACTCTATCTGGCATTGATCTGGTTACTGCTGCGGCCCTTATACTTTCGTCTGGGAGCGCCCATCAAGCGCCTAGAGGGGCGCATCGTTGATCGGTGGCCGCATCTGGAAAGGCTGGCGAGGCCATTGCTCTAGCGTTTGGAGTCGCCCTCGAAAACAACGAAGTGGGCCAGTTTACTCTCCTGCCTCATGGGACCTCGCCGCTCTCTGGCTAGTAATGCTATACTCCGCCCTCGACCACCGACCGCTTCCTCCCATCGCCACCTGGCGGCAAAGTCCCAGAGGTCTCCGCCCATGAAGACAGTATTGACCGCTCTCGCACTCCTCTTCCTCACGGCGACCGCTGCTTTCGCCCAGAAGGGATTCGGCGACGATCTGATCGCCCACTTGGCGGGGGACTGGACTCTGACCGGAACCATCGCCGGGCACGAGGTCACCCACGACATCGAGGCAGCTTGGGTGCTCGGCGGCTACTACCTGCAGATCCATGAGGTATCCCAAGGCAAGACCCCGGAGGGCGCGCCACAATACGAGGCCATCGACAACGTGCAGGGCGATGAGAGCCGCTCCTTCGCGCGCGTCGTCCTCAAGAGGAAGTAGGCAAGAGGGGCCGCCCTCTCGGTTTCCAAGGAACGCATGACCAATGCCCCAACGAGTCTACCTCGATGACCTCCGCCGAGCTCCCCACGGCTGGATCCAGACCCAGACGGCGGAGGAGACGATTGCCCTTCTGAAGAAGGGGGACGTCGTCGAGCTGAGCCTCGACTACAACCTGGGGCCCGCCACGACGCAGACCGGCGCGGCGGTTCTCGAGTGGATCGACCGACAGATCGTCGAGAATCCCGAGTGGCAACTACCAAAAGTGATCCAGATCCACTCGAGTCACCACCGGGGTCGGATATACATGGCCGAGCTGCTGGAGGGGATCCGAGAGCGCTTGAAGGCGGCCGGACGGGAGGCCCCGCGAGCGATGTGGTGAGTAGGCCTTCACTAGCATAGAGCTTCCATCCCAGTAGGGTGTACTTCTATGAGCTGCAGTCACAATCCAGCGAATGACGCCGGGTGAGATCAAACAACAACCTCAGATGAGGTGCGCGTGACAAGTCGAAGCCCTGTAGCCCAGCTGCGCCGCCTAGTCTGGTGGAAGATCGTTCGCCATGTTGTCTCTGAATGCGTTCGTAGACGCCCCGAGAACCAAGGGGGGAACGCCAGGCATGAAGATGGCGGTCCGCGCGAGCATTCCACGCGCGAAGAGCGCATGGGGTGGATCGACCAAGATGGATTTCTCCAACCGGTACGAGCATCGGGAAAGCATCTCATGCCAGGGCGGGCCAGATACCTACCGCGCAACCGGAACCGCCTGGAGGTCATTCAGTGCGGTAACCAGCTTGTGCTCCGCAAGCATTTCGGAATCGTGCCGCCATGGCGAGGTGGTTTCAAGACGTGGTTCTGGGGCCTGCTTGGCCTTTCGTTCTGGACAGAAGCTGAAGCGATGCTCCGTCTCGACGGGCTTGCTGTCGTTCCGCGACTGGTAAAGATCAACGTCCTGCGTCGGACGATTACTCGCGAATACATTGTTGGCATGAGTCTACGGCATCGAGCGGCTTTGCGCGGAGTCCCCGTCCACGATGTGGATGTCGCGAAGGACCCTGTTCTAAAGAATTTGAATGATGCACAACGCACGCGGCGTGAAGCGGAACTTCTCGCTCCAATACTCGACGATCGGCTAAAGGCCAAAATCTTCGAAGGAGCAGCATCACTTCTAGAGCGCGGCGTTGCTTTGGGTGATGTCCATTTGGCCAACGTAGTCGTTTCCGAAGCTTCGGGATGTCCTTATTGGATCGACTTTGAGTTAGTTACCTTCGACTTTGACCCATCATGGAGGAGGGCATGTGAACTGTACACCCGTGCTCTAAGGGCGATGTTTCCCGTGCGCACAGGACACATGGCATGAACCCCAAGCCACACGTCTGTCATCTGCTTCATGGTTTGGCTCTGGGAGGGGTCGAGCGATGCGCTCTTCGACTGGCACTTGGGACACGGCCGAACTTCAAGGCATCCTTTTGCTGCCTGGATTCCGAGGGAGTCCTTGCAGAGGATGCGAGAAAAGAAGGATTCGCTGTTACTGCGCTGGGTCGATCTCCAGGAGTGGATTGGAGCTGCGTGCGACGTCTTCGAACGTGGCTGCAAGAGGCTGAGGTCGACCTCATTCACGCGCATACCTGGAGCCCGTTCTTTTACGCAGCCAGCGCGCGCTGGCCCAAAGGACGCATACCCATCCTCTATACGGAGCATGCCCGACCCCACCCGGATCGCCGCCGGCTGCGGCGCGTGATCTTCAATCGCCTCATGCTCCAGCCTTCGGATCAGGTCACGGCAGTCAGCTCGTGGGCGGCCAAGCAGGTCGCGAGGAATGAGGGCATCCCGACACGCCGCATTCGTGTGATCTCCAATGGCGTTGAGGAGAATGAAGATAGTGGCCTCGGGAACCAGCGGGAAGACCTGGGACTGGAGAAAGGGAGACCACTATTGTTGCAGGTAGGCCGACTTGACCCGCTTAAGGATGTCGCCACCTCTCTGCGCGTCATGAAACGGCTTCAGGGGGACGTACAGGCGATTCTCGTCCTTATTGGTGAGGGACCAGACAGAGGGCGGCTCGAGACCATGGCACAGAGTCTTCATCTTGAGGACTCGGTGATGTTCATGGGCGCACGGCGTGACGTTGCAGCCTGGATGAGCGCGGCAGATGTGCTCCTACATACTAGCCTTTCTGAAGCATTGCCTCTGGTTCTACTGGAAGCGATGGAGGCGGGGCTTCCCGTGGTTGCCGCTGACGTGGGAGGAGTAAGAGAGTTAGTTATGGATGGTCGAACCGGTCTTCTTGCAGGGGTTGGAGATGATCTGCAATTGACGAACCATATCCTGAGACTTCTGAGGGATCCACGCCTGGCCGAGTCCATGGGACGAACCGGGCGCGAAAGGGTACGTCGTCATTTTCGGGAAGATACGATGGTTCAAAACTATGAGCAAAGCTATTGGTCAATTCTCAGAGGCTCCATGGGGAGGAACGCTAGAGGTGAACAGAAAGCTAATGGCAGCCCATCGGCACGGCTATAATCTCATCAGGAGAACTGCGGGCAAAGTGCTTCGCAACTCCCCCGGTATCAAGGAGTGGTTGGCTCAGACTGGGGTCTGGGTGGATTTGTTCAAGCATGACATTGCACTGCGCTATCCAGAGATCATTCAGCCACGGCCCTACATGCTCATGGTGGCAGTGACGGGCCGATGCAACGCCCGCTGTATCGGTTGCCGTTACGGTAGAGATTTCATGGTCGGTCATCAGCTCGATTGGGCGACCATGGAGGCGCTCCTGGATGACGCAAAGGATGCCGGTTTCTATACCATTCGCCTTTACGGTGGAGAGCCGCTCCTGCATCCCGACCTTCCGAGAATGGTCAGTGGCTGCCTGGAGCGAGGCATCAAGCCCTTCGTTACCACCAACGCGATTCTCCTGGATGAACGAAAGATGGCAACTCTCTACGAAGCGGGATTGAGAGATGTGTCTCTGGGACTCTACGGAGTAGGGGAAAGCTACGATCGGTATGCCTGCCACCCGGGAGCGTTCGAGAGAATCGAGCGGAATATTCGGTCGATACGGGAGCATTACGGTGATGAAATTGAAATCATCGCGAGTTGGCTTCTGAAGCGTCCCAACTGCAATGTCCAAGCTCTGCGGGAAGCCTGGGAGTTCGCGGTCCGTTACAACATCATCTTGCAGATCGATCTTGTACACTATTCGTTGCCGTATTTTACCGAGGGTCCAGAGAAAGTTCTGCAGTTTCGTCCCGAGGATCGTGACTCGATCATCCAGGTCGTCGACGAGCTTCAGATCCTGAAGGCCAAAGATCCCCACCGCTTGCGCATGTCTGTCGAGGGGATCCGTTCGATTCCGGAATGGCTACTGAAGGGACCGGAGATGAAGATCCCATGCGTCGCATATGACATGATTTGGATCGGTCCTGATGGGACCGTCCAGTTGTGCTATACGACCTTCAAGCTGGGGAATCTCCACGAAATGCGGTTGAGTGAAATCCTCTTTACAGAGAATCATCGGGATGCCGCTCGCAGAGCGTTTCAACTGGATTGTCCGAATTGCCATTGTGGGGCGGAGGCCCGCATTCTGAGACATCGGCCGAGTCGAACCAGGTTTGCGAGCACGTGACGCGCCCGCGACCAGGAGCCCAGCGCCGCCTCGATCTTGCGGCGCTTTAGGGCCGCGGCATCGGCCGGCCGATGGCGGCCGCGAGTTCCTCCCAGGCTCGGTCGAATTCGCCCGTCACCAGATCCCCGTCTTCTCTGGGGTCGGCCTGGAGGGCCTCGAACTCAGTTTGTGCCGTGATCAGCATGACTCTCAGTTCGTCCACGTGCAGGACCGCCGCGAATCTGGGCTCGCGGCCGGGGGTCAAGAGCCGGGCCTCTCGCCTCTTGATCTCCTCGCCCCATACGGCGAGCTGGGCCTCGGTTTTGTGCACTGTCGCATCATCCAGCATTGTCTCATCTCCGGAGTCGTGACTGTCCCACCGCCCTCACGACCCAGTTCCCCAGCGCAGACGGGAACGAAGCCCTTTGGTGAATTCTCCGATCGGCGGCATCCAGAGGCACGATCGGGCCGTGCTACATTCATGCCAGCTGTAAGATCGTTTCATGGCAACGCTTTAGCTAGAAGGCGGGCCGGACGACCCGATCACATCGAAGGGCCGTCGATCATTGTGAGGGATGCCTCAGGGGACCAGCCAACCGACCGAGACAGCCTCGTTGCCGTCGCTGAACCCGTGGGCAAAATCGAGCCGGAAGCGGCCCTTCAGGCCGGGGCAACGGACGCGGAGGCCTGTGCCTCCATCCACCTGCCACCCGACCTGGTCGGCTCGCCCGGTGCCCCAAGCCCTGGCCCCATCGACGAAAACGGCCCAGCCCAGTTCCAAGGGTCCCCGGCGCCATCGCGTAATCTCCGTTTCGAAGGACGAATAGGCGAGCGTGCGGCCAAAGACCTTGCCGCGGACGACGCCCCCATCGAGCAGGGGATGGGCCCGCAAAAGTGGCGCGCGGCCGTATCCGGTGCCCGCTCCGGACCACAGAGCCAACGGCGCGTCCGCGGTCGCGTGAGAGAGGCCGACGCTGCCCAGCCAGGGGGCGCCCGCCGCCGGACCGCCGGAGCGCCAACTCAACAGTGCGTCGACGGTGGAGAATGGGGCGCCGTCGCCGAGGCGCACCCATCGGCCCGCGGCTACGGTGAATGCCAGGCGGTCGCGGGCCCAGCGCGTCTCGACCGCTCCGGACAGGGCCAAATGGTCGCCCCGGTCGGCCCATCGGTCGAGCGCTGCTCCGAGCTCGAGCCGCAGATCGGATCCGAACCAGTCCGCGAACGAGAGGGCGGTGCGGCGGCGTTCCTCCCGGCTCAGCTCCCCGTCGGCACTCACGGCCGCGCCCTCAGGTGCCCGGGCCACGTAGGTCTGGCGTTCCCAGAAACCCTCAACCCGCCAGAGCCCGGGGTGGCCCGCGGCCGCCGGCACCGCGAGTGTCATCGCGACGCGCGGGCGGTTATGTCGCCATCGCCAGGCCGCGGTCCACAGTTCTCCGTTGCCGGTGGGGCTGGCCACGTCGATCGAAACCTCCCGCTTGATCAGGGCCCGGCTACCTGCCCTGACGAGATCCCAGCGGCTGGCCGCCACCAGGGGCCGCTCCAGCACGGTCACATTCACCTGGGCGACTCCGGCCGGCAGGGGTCTGAGATCCAGGCGGAAATCCGTCAGTGCCGGCACTTCGTCCAGGCGTCTCCGAGCGCGACGGAAGGCTCCAGGGGTGATCAGACGGCCCGGCGGCAGATCCAGTTGCCGAGCCACGACCGCGTAGCGAATGCGGGCAAGGCCGTCGATGTGGGTCAGGTCGGCTTTTGGTGCGGAAAGATGATTCCAAGCACGCAGCGCCCCGGCCACGTCCCCCGCCAGGAACCGGCTGCCGGCGAGCAAGCGCCGAGCGTGGGCATCGAAGGGGTCGAGGTTCAGGGCCCGTTCCGAAAGTTGGCTCGCACCGGCCCAATCGCCGGCGTCAAATCTCAGCCCCGCTCGTTCCCGCAGGGGGACCGCGGATGCCGGGCACAGCGATTCGGCGGCGCGGAACGCGCGCTCGGCTCCTTCGACCTCACCTTCGGCGGCCAAGTGGAGGCCCCGCTCGACCAGTGTATCGCAGGGAGCGCGGGAGTTGAGGGGCCCTGGGACCGTCGGTCCGAGATCCGCTGTCTCTCCCAAGCCGGTCGACGCCGGCGGCAGGACCAATAGGCTCCAGGAGCCGCCGCCGGCCCAGGCCGCCAGAAACTCCGCGGTGGACAGAGCCCGGAACGGTCCGACCTTCGGGTCGTGGACGAGCACCCGCCCGTTGGCCCAGCCCACGACCACCACGTAGTGGTAGGCGTCGCTGCCGACCTGCAACAGAGCGATGACAGGGCGACCCCGGGCCAATTCGTCCGTGATTCCGGTCTGCGTCCCCGGCAGAGTCAGAGGTATCCAGCCGCGCGCCGCGACGGCATTGATGAGGGTCCCGGTGCGGATTCCGCGCTGGCTCGGCTCAACCAGCGCGGCGAAGTCTTCCGCCAGGACCCCACTTTCCCCCCAGAAGCGCAGGACCATCGCCAGGGCCGCTCCCCCGCACAACGCCCCGCTCTGGGGCACGTACGGCACGTCCAGCACCTGCAATGTTTCCTGGACCTCGGCTGATCCAGGTGGGGGCGCGCCGGCGGCCGCGCAGGTGATCAAAACAATGGCGAGCACCACCACCGGAGCCCCGACCGCGAGCGCCCGAGCTGCCATTGACCGGATTCAGTTCAGCAGCAGGATGAGGATCAGCAGGATGATGATGATCCCGGTGGTCGTGAAGACGATTCTCTCATCTCCACCGACGATACCACCCTCGTTGACTGTCCTGGCCTGCGCGGCCAGCATCTCCAGGGACGAACCCGACAGGACCGCGGCGGCGGCGCTGGCCCGCTTGAGGTCCAGACCGGCGGCCCCGGCCACCTGGCGGACATCCTCACGCTGCAACATCACCTGGATGGCCTGGCGGTCGGCGTTGGCCTGGTCGATTTTCGCATCGATCGCAGCCTGGATATCGCGGTCGCTGACCACGGTCTGCTGCGGCTGGGCCGTCTGGTTGGACCCCGCGGCGTCGGTGACGAATGCGAAGCAGACAACGCTGATGGCGGCGATGGTGAGTACCGCGAGGGCGAACCTCCGGTATTCCTCGGTGAACCGTGCATAAACTCTCATGACGTGCTCCTTATTTAGAACGAGGGGCGGCGGATCGGCCGGGTGTTATACCCAGGAATGACTCCGGCGCCTGCGGATCGATCAATGGCGTATAGCGCAATCGATGTGCCGCGCGAAACGGGCTCCAAACCAGTGATTAGGGCTCGATTACGCGGTTTGACCTGGTGCTGCCTGATCGTAATGAACGCAAGCCCATCAGAATGATGGATTCCAGATTCACGATTTTGGTGATGCGGCTGCCGCCGGTCCCTCACTCCAGATTCATGCGAGCGAAGCGGAGCCCCGGCCGTTGTCAATGGCCGGGTCCTTTTGCTGAAGTCCTTTTAGTTGGAGGGTGCGCTCACAGTACTCGTGTCCAACGTGACAGCCGTCTGTGCCAACAGCCGACCGTTGATCGACGCCCCCGTCTGTAGTGCGATGCCGGTCATTCCGAGCACAATGCCCTCGAGGTGGGAGGTCGTGCCGATATCCACCGCGCCGGCAACCTGCCAGAAGACGTTTCTGGCCAAGGCCCCACCGGAAAGGGTGACATTCACGGCGCTGCTCACGGTAAGACCCTGAGCGATTTGGAAGATCCAGACATCGGTCGGGCTGCCGCTAAGAGTGACATCTGTCGGAATCAGAAGTCCGGTTCCCCATTTATAGACGCCGGAGCTGAGGGTCATCCCACCGATGTTGCCATCGCCCAGCTCGGTAATATCGGGTGCGCGGCCGGCGGCATCCGCAAACGCAAGCTGCATATCGCTGACAGCCGTGGTCAGGTTGGCCGGAGTGGGCACCGCATAATTAGCCGCGTACACTCTCCCGGTTACCTGAGAGGAAGTGGAGTACACATCCGTGGCGTACATCGTCAACGAGAATCCCGTTATCGAGGTGGCGGCAGCGGGGCTCAATCCAACGAGCCCCGTGATGACCGAAGCCGGGACCGAGGAGATACCGCTCTTGGCGAGAATCACGTAATCGCCAGCCGTACCCAGATCCACAGGATTCCCCGCTGCAACAGCACTCCCGGTCGTGAAAGACCAGATATGCGATGCCGCAAGGCCGTCACCGGCGACCCTCTCGGCTCCGGTGGTGATTGTCGCAATGTAGTTTGTCTGGCTCGCGAGAAGGGCGGTCGGACGAAATACTGCCCTGGAATCCGCGTAGCTCACCGTGCCAGTGACCAGGACCGCCGGCGTTCCGGACTCCACCGTGAATGTGGCTGAAGTGAGCGTGGCGGGATCCATCGGTTCGCTGAAAATGGCGCTGATGCTCCCGTTCAAAGACACGTCGCTGGCCGAGTTACTGGGGACGGTGGATATGACGCTTGGTGCGGCGGGAGGCCCCGTCGTATTGGAGTCTCCACAGCCGATGGCTGAGGTGAGCAACAGCAGGGCGACCCCTGCTATCACCAAATAAGATCTTGAATGTCTCATGATCGTCGCTTCCTTGCTAATTCCTGTTGTGCAAAACCAGCCGGAGTGGCGAGGTGTTGCCACTTGTCCGAACAGCACATCGTGTGCCCCAAGCATAATTCGTTTATTAGCAAGTCGTTATGTATTTCGCGGATACTGGCGGATGCATCGACTGCCGCCATAATGATGGGCCGTAGCAATCAGAAATGATGGATGGGGGTGAAGCTAGCCGAGCGGGCCCGGCCCAGCCGGGCGAACCCTGGTTTTACCGGGAATCCCCGGCCTCTTCATCCGCGGCCGTCGTCTCGTCGGTGCCGTAGATCTTGAGCTTGCGGTAGAGAGTGGCCGAACCGATCCCGAGCTCCCGCGCCGTGCGCGCCTGGTTGCCCTCGTTGAGGCGGAGTACCGCCAAGATGTAATCCTTCTCGATCTCGTCGAGCTTCCGCACGGGGCCGCCCAGCGAGGGCACCGGAACCGCCTGCCGCACTTCCTCCGGTAACTCGTCGTAATCCACGAGGCCGGCGTTGCCGATGGCCACGGCCCTTTCCATGGCGTTCTCCAGTTCCCGCACGTTGCCCGGCCAGTCGTAACGCAGGAGCTGGTCGGCGGCCCGGGGCGACAGCCCGGTCACCGTGCGCGGAGAGCCCTGCGCCGCCCTGGTCAGTAGCACACGCGCCAAAGGCAGGATGTCCTGCCGCCGATCCCGCAGCGGCGGGACGTGCAGCTGCACCACGTTGAGCCGGTAGAACAGGTCGGTGCGGAAACGGCCGGCCTCGATCTCCTTGGCGATGTCGTGGTTCGTGGCGGCGATCACCCGCACGTTCACGGGCCGACTGTTGCTCTCGCCCACGCGGCGGATCTCGTGCTCCTGCAGGGCCCGCAGCAGTTTGACCTGCATGCCGGGCGAAACGTCGCCGATCTCGTCGAGGAACAGCACGCCGCCGTTGGCGGACTCGAACAGACCGATCCGAGCCTGCGTCGCGCCGGAGAACGCACCGCGAGTGTGGCCGAAGAGTTCGCTCTCGAGCAGGGTCTCGGTAATCGCGCCGCAGTTGACGGCGATGAACGGGCCCGCGGTGCGAGCGGATTCGTGGTGGACCATGTGGGCGATGAGTTCCTTGCCCGCTCCGCTCTCGCCCGTGATGAGAACCGTACAGTCCACCTTCGCGATCCGCCGGGCGAGGTCGACGACTTTGCGCATGTCACCGCTACGGGCAATGATCCCGAGTTCGTTGTCAATCGAGGGGTCCACATTGGCCATGATGCGCTTCTTGATGCGCAGCTCTTTCTCGGCCGTCTTCAATTCTTCGGTGATTCGGTGGAGCGACGGTTCGAGCCAGTCCTTGAGGTTCTCGACGCGGAAGAAGCGGATCTCGTCGGACCGTTTGTCGCCCCATTCCTCGAGAGTCCGACCGAGTAGGTGGCAGTTGGCGTCGCCGCGCCCGATGCAGCGCTCTTCCAGGACGTAGATCTCCTTGCCCAGCGCCCGGCTCAGGTAGCCGCTGGTCAAGCCGCAGATCGTCCAGCACACGGCGGTGTCGCACTTGCCGAGATGGGCGATGTGCTGCTCAGCCTCGTAGGACTCGATCAGCGTCAACCCTTCCTGGGTCAGCGAACCGACCGGGTCCGGTGCCAGGCGGTACATGCCGCCGAGCATGTGGATGCGCCCGCACGCGTGGTGCCAGTCCTCCTCGCTTTCCCACTGGAAGAGATCCTGCATGGCATCGGCCATCCGCCAGCCCTGGACGTAGCCGAAGCGGGTCAGGATCGCCCTGGCGGTGGACATCCCGAACTGGTTGACCAGTTCCTTGCGCAGGTTGCCGTTGGCAATGCCGTCGACGATGACCGCGCGCTGGCCGGCGAAACGAACGATCCCGTCTTCGGAATCGAACTCCAGCAACTCGCTCACGTTCAGATCGTCGATCCTCATGCGCCGCTCCATCTATTTGATCGGCACTGCGTCATAGTGACGGGATCACTGGATCCGTTTTACCACTCCAGCCCTTGTAGATCAAGCACTTACGGGCGGGTCCGGCGATTGCTCGTGGGTGGAATGAGAAGGAACCCCGACGACACATGAGACAAGTTAGTCGAAATGAGGGGTTTTCACCTGCGACTCTATCGAAGTGAGCGGGAATGCGGGAGCAAACCCAGAAAAGAGAGGCCATAGGCCATGAAAAATTCAGCCATGAAACTCGCCGGCGTCGGTCTTTTGTTCGCGGTAGCCACGGTCGCCGCGGCCGGATGTAACCAGAAACCAGCCGTCGTCGGGGATGCCCGGTCAGAGGAGGTCAGCCTCGCGACGGTCGTCGTTCCGGAGGGCACCAGCGTCCTCGCGAGCCTCGATAAGGGGATCACCACCGAGACAGCTCGCACCGGCAGCACCTTCTCCGCGACGACGAACGAACCGATTATAGTAAACGGCCAGACTGTTTTCCCCTCGGGGAGCCGCGTCAACGGCGTCTTGCGCGACGTCGAGGCTTCGGGCCGCGCCAGCGGCCGGGCCCGGATGACCCTCGTCTACCAGGAGATCGTCGATGCGGCCGGCAAGGCACACGCGATCTCGACGCAGCCACTCACCCTGGAAGCCGACTCGGGCACCGGGACTGATGTGGAGCGGATCGCGGCGGGCACCGTGCTTGGCGCGCTCGTCGGTGGCATCGCTGGCGGGGGTAAGGGTGCCGCGATAGGCGCCGGGGCCGGCGCCGGTGCGGGAATCATCGTCATGCTCGCGACCCAGGGTGATGAGCTGGTGCTCGAGGCCGGTCAGCAGTTGTACGTCAATATGATTTCACCGACGAGTGTCCAAGTGGTGGCAAAGAACTAGTTCGCACGCAAGGAGGACAGAAGATGAGATGGATTTCCACGGCATTTCTAGTGGCCGTCCTGGTCGCCGGCATGGGCCAGGTTTCGGCCCGCGCCGAGTATTCGTCGAGCGACGTCGGCTTCCGTGGCTGGGGGCCGCGGGTCGGCGTGTCGGTCGACCCGGATCAGGTCCACTTCGGCGCCCACATCGACTACGGCAACTTCGCCAGACACGTCCGCTTCCAGCCGAATGTGGAACTCGGCCTGTCGGACCACCTCAAGCTCTTCACGATCAACGCGGAGGCGGCCTACCGCTTCAGCGAAAAGTGGGACGTGTGGACGCCCTACCTCGGCGGTGGCCTCGGCGCCAACATCAAGAGCTACGATAACGGTCACGACAACTGGTCGCACACCGACCTGGGTGTCAACCTTCTGGGGGGGATCGAGAAGGGACTGGATAATGGCGACCGTTTCTTCATCGAGGCCAAGGTCAGTTTGAACGACGTGCCGGATCTCAAGGTGACCGTCGGCTGGACGTTCTACCACTAGGCGCCGGGACAGCTCGGCGCCAGCGGTCATCGGTGCCGGATTTCGTTTCGTACCGAAATACCCGGGAGATAGAACCAATGGAGCAGAAAATGATTCGAGCAATCTTCGTGGCCGATCGCCTGCGTGATCCTCTTGGCCTCCTTGCCGGCCGCAGGCCAGCCGGTGAGCATCGAGTCGGAGATCGCAGCCGTGGAGACCCGCATAGCCGTCGCCATGGGAGCTCACTTGGACCTCATCGCGCCGAAGGCCTTCGATGAGGCGCAAAGCAACTTGGCCGATGCCAAGGAACGGTTCAAGAAGGGTGGCAGGATCGAGGATATCCGCGCCAAGCTGACTCAAGCTGGAGCGAAGCTGGACAAGGCCGATCAGCTCGAGGAGGTGGGCGACCTCATGCTCAAGGACGCGCTGACCGCCCTTGCGGCCGCCGTCGACGCCAACGCGCCGCAATTCGCTCGCAAGGAGTGGGACGACGCCAGGAAGATCATGCGAGACGCCGGTCACGAAATAGAGAAGGGTGACCAGAATCAGGCCCGCAGTAAGGCCAGCGAGGCAGCCGGGCTGTTTCGCGTCGCCGAATTGCAGGCGATCCGGACCGACCTGCTCGGCCAGGCCAACAAGACGCGTGCGAGCGCTCTTGACGCCGACGCCGACGATCGGGCGCCGAAGACCTTCACCAAGGCCGATCGCGAACTGCAGGGCGCCGAGCAGACCCTGAAAGGCGACCGTTACCAGCAGGACAAAGCGGCGGATCTGGCCCGCCAGGCTGCGCTCGATTTCGAACATGCCAGGCTGATCGCCAAGGAAGTGGATGCGATCGGCGAGAAGAAAAATGGCGAGGTCGAGAAATTGATCCTCGCAAATGAAAGTGCGCTCGGTGAGGTCGCCACGATCCTGGCGGTCGGCGCCGACTTCAGCCAGGGATTCGGGCCGGTCGCAAAGTCCGTGGGGAGTGCGGCGAGCAGTCTGCTCGCTGATCGCGCCGACCTTCAGGCCCAGTTGCTGGACCGCGAGCGCCGTCTGGCGACGACCCGCGCCACGATCGACTCCCTGGACACCACGCTGGCGGGGCTGGAGAACCGGGCGCGCTCGACGGACCTGGCCCTGGCAGCCAAAGAGAAGCGGAGCAGCGATTTGAGGTCGGTGGAGAATCTCTTTGGCAGCAACGAGGCCACGGTCCTGCTGCAGGGAGACAACCTGATCATCCGTCTCTACGGGCTGTCCTTCGAGAGTGGATCCTCGGTGATCGAGCCGCAGAACTTCCAACTCTTGACCAAGCTGCAGAGTGCGTTGCGCACGTTCCCGGGGGCACCCGTGAACATCGAGGGACACTCCGACTCGGTGGGAGACGAACAGTACAACCAGGCGCTGAGCTTGAAACGCGCGGAGGCTGTCCGCAGCTACCTGGTCGCCAACATGCTCGGGGACGAGGCGCGCCTAAAGGCCGCCGGTTTCGGTGCGACCGTGCCGTTAGCCAGCAACGAGACGGCCGAGGGCCGCGCTAAGAACCGCCGCATCGACGTGAGGATCGACACCGCGGTCCGGTGAGCGGGCTTGCAGTTGCACTCTTGATTCTCTCGTTGATGGGCCTGGTCACGTCCTTCACGACTCACGGATTTATCCGCGTGCTGCTCGTCATCGTCGACGGGGTCGGGTGGCTTTCACCCAATGAGCGGGGAGAAATTCGTGAAGCCGGCTGACCCACGCATCCTGACGATCAACGGCGGCTCGTCGAGTATCAAGTTTGCGCTGTTCGAGGCGGGTGAATCGCTGCGACCGGTTCTGCGGGGCGGGATCGAGCGGATTGGAGAGCCGGAGGCCATCTTGCGTGTGAAGGGTGGCAGCCGAGAGGAAGATGTCTCACGATCGATCGCGGCGCCGGATCACACTCAGGCGGTCGGCGCCCTGATGGATTGGATCGAGGAGCACCACGGCCGTAAGCCGTTGGTCGCCATCGGGCACCGGATCGTGCATGGCGGACCGAAGTACAGCAAGTCGCAGCGAATCAGCGCGGAGATGGTCGAGGAGTTGCGCCGGCTCAGTTCATTCGATCCCGACCACCTGCCTGCGGAAATCCTGCTGATCGCGACATGTCATCAGCGGTTTCCGCAACTGCCCCAGGTGGCGTGCTTGGACACGGCGTTTCACCGCGACCTCCCGCAGGTCGCCCGACTGCTGCCGATTCCGCGCCGTTACGAAGCGCAGGGCGTGCGGCGGTACGGATTTCACGGATTGTCGTATGCGTTTCTGATGGAAGAACTGAAACGTCTGGCCGGTCCCGAAGCAGCACAGGGCCGTGTCGTCCTCGCCCACCTCGGCAATGGCGCGAGCCTGGCCGCGGTACGCGACGGCAAATCCCTGGACACGAGTATGGGCTTCACGCCGACAGCCGGCTTGCCGATGAGTACCCGATCCGGCGATCTCGATCCCGGATTGATTTGGTATCTGGCGCGCACCGAAAACATGAGCCCCAAACAATTCAATGAGCTGGTCAATTTTCAGTCCGGGCTGCTCGGGATATCGGAAACCAGCTCCGACATGCGCGAATTGCTCGAACGTGAAGTTGACGACGTGCGGGCGGCCGAAGCGGTAGCACTGTTCTGCTACCAGGTGAAGAAATGGATCGGCGCATTTGCGGCGGCTCTCGGCGGGTTGGACACCTTGGTGTTCGCAGGCGGCATCGGGGAGAACGCGCCCACGGTTCGGGCTCGGATTTGCGCCGGGCTGGAATTCCTCGGGCTCGAGCTCGACATGAAACGAAACGCGGCACATGCAGGCGTGATTTCCACGCCAGCCAGCCCAGTTGTGGCCCGCGTGATTCATACGGACGAAGAACAGATAATCGCCAAGACGGTGTGTCGGGTTCTCGGCCTTGGCGGGAAGACGGAGAGTTGAGCCATGAAGAAAGAAGCCCTCGCCCCAGAGATGCTCAAAAGGATGGACGCCTACTGGCGCGCCGCAAATTACCTGTCGGTCGGCCAGATCTATCTCTGCGACAACCCGCTGCTGAAGCGGTCGCTAACGTTCGCGGATGTGAAGCGCATGCTGCTGGGGCACTGGGGCACGACCCCTGGGCAGAACTTCATCTACGTGCACCTCAACCGAGTCATCAAGAAATACGACCTGAACATGATTTACGTCTCGGGCCCCGGGCACGGCGGCCCGGCCGTGGTGGGCAACACCTACCTCGAGGGCACGTACAGCGAGGTTTATCCCGACATCAGCCGGAACGAGGCCGGGCTGCGCAAGCTCTTCAAGCAATTCTCTTTCCCCGGCGGCATACCGAGCCACGCTTCCCCGGAGTGCCCGGGCTCGATCCACGAAGGCGGCGAGCTTGGGTATTCGCTCAGCCATTCGTTTGGGGCCGTGTTCGACAATCCCGATCTCATCGTCGCCTGCGTCGTCGGCGATGGTGAGGCGGAAACCGGGCCGCTAGCGACCTCGTGGCAATCCAACAAGTTTCTCGATGCCGTCACCGACGGCGCCGTGCTGCCAATCCTACACCTCAACGGCTACAAGATCGCCAACCCGACCATCCTCGCGCGCATCGAGCCGGAGGAACTGGACCAGTTGCTACGGGGCAACGGCTGGGCGCCCTATTATGTCGAGGGAGATGAACCGGCGCCGATGCACGAGGCCATGGCGGCGACGCTGGATGAAGCGGTGGAGGAGATCAAACGCATCCAACACCGAGCTCGGGTCGACGGCAACACCATGCGCCCGCGCTGGCCCGTGATCGTCCTCAAGTCTCCGAAGGGCTGGACTGGGCCGAGGTGGGTGAACGGCCTGCAGATTGAAGGGACGTTTCGCGCGCATCAGATTCCACTCGCCGTGGATAAGGCGCATCCCGAACACCTCGAGCGGCTGGAAGAGTGGCTCCAGAGCTACCGGCCGCAGGAGCTCTTCGACGAGCAGGGGAGTCTGAAACCGGAACTGGCCGAACTCGCGCCCACCGGTGACCGGCGCATGGGCGCGAATCCGCACGCCAATGGCGGCATTTTGCTGCGCGATCTGGTCATGCCGGACTTTCGTGAGTACGCGGTGACAGTGCCTTCACCCGGCTCCGTTCGCGCGGCTGACACGCACGAACTCGGCGTGTTCCTGCGCGATGTGGCCAAGCTCAATTGCGCGCAACGCAATTTTCGGATCTTCGGTCCCGACGAAACGCTTTCCAACCGCTTGAACGCCGTGTTTGAGGTCACCAACCGGCAATGGGAGGCACGGACGCAGGGCAACGATGAATTCCTCGCCCGGGATGGCCAAGTCATGGAGATGTTGAGCGAGCATCAGTGCCAAGGCTGGCTGGAAGGGTATCTGCTCACCGGCCGGCACGGGCTGTTCAACTGCTACGAGGCGTTCATCCACATCATCGACTCGATGTTCAACCAGCACGCCAAGTGGCTCAAGGTCACGGCGCAGCTACCGTGGCGGCGAAAGATCGCGTCGCTCAACTACTTGCTGGCCTCCCACGTCTGGCAGCAGATGCACAATGGCTTCACCCATCAAGACCCGGGTTTCATCGACCACGTGGTCAACAAGAAAGCCTCCGTCGTGCGTGTTTACCTGCCGCCGGATACCAACTGCCTGCTCTCGGTCTGGGATCACTGTCTGCGCAGCCGCCACTACGTCAACGTTGTGATTGCCGGCAAGTATCAAGCACCCCAGTGGTTGACGATGGATGCCGCCGTCAAGCATTGCACCGCGGGCATCGGCATCTGGCAATGGGCCAGCAGCGACCAGACCGTGGCGCCCGACGTGGTCATGGCCTGTTGCGGCGACGTGCCCACGCTGGAGACGCTCGCCGCCGTTTCCATCATGCGCAAACATCTGCCCGACCTGAAAATTCGTGTAGTCAACGTCGTGGATTTGATGAAGCTGGAACCGCAGAGCGAACACCCGCATGGGTTGAGCGATGAGGCTTTCGATGCGCTCTTTACCAAGGACAAGCCGGTCATCTTCGCTTTCCATGGGTATCCATGGTTGATCCACCGGCTGACCTATCGTCGCACCAACCACGACAACATCCACGTCCGCGGCTACAAGGAAGAGGGCACGATCACTACCCCCTTCGACATGACGGTGCTGAACGATCTGGATCGCTTCCACCTCGTGATGGACGTCATCGACCGCCTGCCGCAGACCGGGAAGCAAGGCATCGGCCTGAAGCAGCAACTCAATGACAAGCTCGGCGAGCACAAGCAGTACATCGACATGAACGGTGAGGACATGCCGGAAATTCGGGACTGGAAGTGGAGAGATTCCAGATGAAGGTGCCATCTTCCCGCCGGTTCGCAGGGCTGGACAGAAGACGGCATGGGTTGAGGAACCGACTCCGCAGGATGTTCCATGGGTTTGGCGGGACGCGCAGTCTGCTTACCTCCGCCAGCCTCTCCGGCTGGGCGGCGAATCTGTACCGGTCCGACGCTACCGATTCGCCACTGCACGATGCGGTCTTCACGGTCGAGCAACTGGAACTGCACGCCCGAACGCTGGCTGCTTGCCAAGTGCTGGGCCGGCGGCGCGGCGATGATCAACTGCTCAAGCGCCTGGGCGACTCGGAGCGTGTCATCGATCGCTGCCACCTCTTGCTGTCCAAGGCGCATGCAGCCGGACGGCGAATGGCTCCGGCCACCGAATGGCTGTTGGACAACCGCGGGGTCATCGAGGAACAAATCTCCCTGGCGCGGGAGCACTTCCCTCGCGGCTACAGCCGTGAACTGCCGCGGTTGGAGAGTGGCACGTCGGCGGGTCTGCCACGGATTTACGAGATCATCCTGGAGTTCATTGCGCACGTCGACGGGCGCGTTGACGAGGAAGCCCTGGCCCGGTACACAGCGGCTTACCAGTCGGTTACTCCCCTGACCCTGGGGGAACTCTGGTCGGTCGCCATTATGCTGCGGTTGTCCCTCGTCGAGAACCTTCGCCGTGTCGCCGTGAGCATGAGTTGGCAGAGGGAGCACCGGGACCGCGCCCTCGCCTGGGCGCAGCGGATCGACGCCACCCCGGACAAGCAAGACGGCGCCTTCCTGGCGCTGGCGGACATGGTCCGCGAAGATCCGCCTCTGTCGGCGGCGTTTGTCGCCCAGTTCGCGCAAGCCCTCGAGGGGCGCGGTGCAACTACGACCCTCGTGCTGGCGTGGCTCGAGCAGCGACTGGCCGACCGGGGACAGACGATCGAGGGGGCCATTCGTGCCGATAGCCATATCCAGGCGGCAGCCCACACGTCGATGGCCAACACCATATCGAGCCTGCGGCTTGTCAACGCCACCGAGTGGTTTGAGTTCGTGGAGTCGAATAGCACCACCGAGAAAATTCTGCGCGACGAACCGGCGGGCGTTTATGACCGGATGGATTTCGCAACTCGCGACGAGTACCGGCACGTCGTGGAGGCGATGGCGCGGCGGTTTCACCTCGACGAGAATGTGGTGGCTCGCACGGCGGTGGCGCTCGCCACCACGTTCTGGGCCGCGCAAAGCGACGGGGTGGCGGCCCACGTGGGCTATCTGCTCATCGATGACGGGAAGCGGCATCTCGAGCGGGCGTTGCGCGGCCAAAAGGCGGCGCGGCTGTTCCCGCAGCCTCTGCTGCGGAAGCTGAAGCTCGTCGCTTACCTCGGACCGGTCGCGGTGCTCTCGGTCATCGGCGTTCTGTTACTGGCTACGCAGTTTCGGGGGGCTACCGGTCTAGCGTGGCCCGTTCTGGCGTCTTGCGCGGCCCTGGCAGTATCCCAGTTTGCTCTCGCGGTCGTGAACTGGCTCAACTCGATCCTTCGCAGCCCGCGGGCCCTGCCCCGAATGGACTTCGAGCACGGGATTCCCGACGACTGTCGCACGATGGTCGTCGTGCCGACCCTCCTGACGGAACCCGAGCGTATCCGCGTGATGCTGGAAAGGCTGGAGCGTCGCTACCTGGCGAACCGCGACCCGAACCTGTGGTTCGCGCTGCTGAGCGATTTCAGCGATGCCGACCAGGAGCACGTCGACGACGATGACACGCTACTCGCGTTGGCCACCGTCGGCATCGAGGAGTTGAACACGAAGTATGGAAACGGTGCACACGGACGCTTCTTTCTGTTCCACCGGCCCAGGATTTACAACGCGCAGGAAGGCTGTTGGATGGGCCACGAGCGCAAGCGGGGCAAGCTCGAGGATTTCAACGCGCTGCTGTGCGGCGTCGATCAAGAGCGCTTCAGCCGGGTTGTGGGTGACCTGTCCCAAACCAACACGGTCCACTATGTCATCACGTTGGACACCGACACCGACCTGCCTTGGGGTACGGGATGGCGGCTGGTGGGCGCCGCCGCGCACCCGCTGAATCGTCCGAGGATGGATGCTGGTGCCCGGCGCCTGGTCCGTGGCTACGCGATCCTCCAGCCGCGTGTCAGTATCTCGTGGCGCAGCGCCGCGCAGAGCCGCTATTCGCGGCTCATGTCCGGAGACGTGGGTTTCGATCCGTACACCCGCCTGGTCTCGGACCTGTACCAGGATCTATTCAAGGAAACATCCTTCATTGGCAAGGGCATCTACGACGTGGGCGCCTTCCGCCAGTTGCTCCACGGCCGCTTCCCTGACAACGCGGTGCTGAGTCACGACCTGCTCGAGTCGTGCTATGCGCGCTCGGGCCAGTGCAGCGATGTCGAGCTGCTCGAGGACGCGCCCTCCGGATACCTGACCGATGTCAGTCGCCGTCACCGGTGGATGCGCGGCGACTGGCAGATCGCCCCGTGGCTGGGATTGAGGGTCGGGGATGCCCAAGGCCGCCGGATCCGCCCGTCGATCACTATGCTGGGCTGGTGGAAGGTATTCGACAACCTGCGGCGGTCGCTTGTGGCGCCCGCTTATGCGGTACTTCTCGCGCTGGGTTGGCTGGTGCTGCCGGCACTTCGGCTATGGACACTGGCCGTGCTCGCGTTGCTATTCGTCCCCGATTTGCTGCCGAGCTTGGCCGAGCTCACGCACCGTCCGCCGAAACTGCCACTGGCGTTGCACCTGTCCACCGTCGTCCAGTCGACGGCTCGTCGCCTGGCAAAGAGCGCGCTGTGGCTGACGTTTCTCCCCTTCGAAGCAGTCATCGCCGTCGATGCCGCCGCACGCTCGTTGTGGCGGGTCATCTATAGCCGGCAGAGCATGCTCGAGTGGAGAACGGCAGCGGCGGCCGAGAACGACGCGGCGGCGAGCCTAGACCAGATCGCTCGCCGCATGTGGATGGTCCCGGGCTTTGCCGTGGTGATCGCGGCACTGTTGATCATGAAGGGCGCGCCAGGGGCCGCCTCGTCCGCGAGCCCGATCCTCCTGCTGTGGTTCTTGTCTCCGCTGGTGGCCTGGTGGGTCAGCCTTCCGCTGCGGTCCAGTTCGACGCGACTCGCCGACGGGGACGCGCAGTTCCTGCGTCGGATTGCTCGGCGCACCTGGCGGTACTTCGAGGTATTCGTCGGGCCGCAGGAGAATTGGCTGGCTCCCGACAACTTCCAGGAACAGCCGAGGCACTGCGTGGCCCACCGGACCAGCCCGACGGACATGGGCCTGGCGCTGCTGTCCAATCTGTCCGCGTATGACTTCGGGTACCTGAGCGTCGGGCAGTTGCTGGACCGCACCGCCAACACGATCGATTCGATGGAGCGGTTGGAACGCTATCGCGGACATTTCTTCAACTGGTACGACACCATCACCCGCAAGGCCCTGCCACCCCTCTACGTTTCCACGGTCGATAGCGGCAACCTCGTCGGACACGTCCGGGTGCTGCGCAGCGGGCTTTTGGAACTGCCCGATGCCCCGGTCTTGCCACCGGCGACCTTGGATGGGCTACGCGACACGATTCAGGAGTTGGCCGAGCAGGCCGGCCAAAGCGAGGTCCTAAAGTCCATCACCGGGCGTCTGCAGGACTGTCCTGATTCTCTTACCGCCCGGGTTGCGTGGCTGACCGATCTCAGGGCCGCGGCCACGGCGCTCGTCAGGTCTTTCGATCGGCAGCAGGATCCCGAGGCCGCTTGGTGGGCGAACGCCTTCGACCGGCAGGTGCGATCGTTGTTGGCCGATCTTGGCGAGATCGCACCGTGGCTTGCGGCCGATGGGGCGAGCTTAAAGGACGTGCCGGTGCCCATATTGGCTGGCATCGAACGGGCACGCAGCCTGGTTGAGCTCGGCGACTTGGCTCATCAGGCGGCCGAAGCGCTGTCTGAGGCCCGGGCTACCGGCGCCAGGGATCGCCTCGCCGAGGCATTTCGCCAGGGTGCGAAGCACATCTCCGAGCGCATCCGCCAGGTCGATGCCCTGGCCCAGCGATGCTTGGGCCTGGCCAGTGCCGAGTTCCCCTTCCTTTACGACCCGCGCCGCAAGCTCCTGGCCATCGGGTACTGGACGATGGATCGCCGGCCGGATAGGAGCTCCTACGACCTCTTGGCGTCGGAAGCGCGGCTGGCGAGCTACGTCGCCATCGCTTCCGGCCAACTCCCGTTCGACCACTGGTTCGCCCTCGGCCGGCGCCTGACAACTACGCATGGCAGGCCGGTGCTGTTGAGTTGGAGCGGCTCGATGTTCGAGTACCTGATGCCGCGCCTGGTGATGCCCCACTTCGCAGGAACGCTGCTGGACCAGACCTGCAACGGGGCCGTCGCCCGCCAGATCGAGTACGGCCGGCAGTGCAGGGTGCCCTGGGGAATCTCCGAATCGTGCTACAACGCCAAAGATGTCGAGGGTACCTACCGGTACCGGGCTTTCGGGGTCCCGGGACTTGGTCTGCAGCGCGGGCTGGGCGACGAAGTGGTGGTCGCGCCGTATGCTTCGGCCCTGGCCCTGCTGGTTGATCCGCAGCACGCAACTGAGAACCTGCGGCGCATGGTGGGGCGCGACTGGTTGGGCCCTTATGGCCTCTATGAAGCGATTGATTTCACGACCACCCGAGTCGATGAGGGCGAGCAGGAAGCCGTGGTCAAAGCGTTCTTCGCCCACCATCACGGGATGAGTTTGCTCGCGCTGGAGCAGGTCGTGCTCGGGCCGCAGATGCAGCGCCGGTTCCTCAGCAATCCCGATTTCCAGGCGGCGACACTGTTGCTGCAGGAGCGGATCCCGAAGACGAACGTGCTGATGTATCCGCACGTGCGCGAGGTTCAGGTTTCGCGCCGGGCGTCGAACCAGGCATCAAGGCCGATCACACGCTCATTCACCAAC
>CAWDWO010000016.1:0-159115 GCA_963806035.1 Candidatus Krumholzibacteriota bacterium
GCTGCAACAGATTGGAGCTTTTCCCATTCCCGGCAAGACGGGCTGACCCCCGCCCTGGTGGTCTATGGAATCGATGCGGTCTATCTATACTGGGCCAACCAGAAAGTCTACCTGGTACCCCCCAGATCGCGATGAGAATGAAAATCCGTCAACTAACTCCCGCAGATACCACGCTCTACATCGAACACCGTCGCCAGGCTTTGCAAACGGAACCGCTCGCGTTCCTTTCCTCGCCGCAGGACGATCTCACCGTAGATGCCGACGCCTTCCGTGAGAGACTCGGACGAGCGCCACTCTCGGTCATCTTCGGCGCTTTCGAGGATGAGCTGGTGGGATCGGTTGGAATTTATCGCGAGCCGAAGTTGAAGGCGGCGCACAAAGCGCACATTTGGGGGATGTACGTCGCGCCAAAGTACCGTCGACGCGGGATCGGTCGCGGACTTCTGCTGGAGGCTGTCCAACACGCCCGCAGCTTGCCCGACGTGATCCAAGTCCAGTTAGGTGTGTCCGAGGTGGCGGTAGGGGCGCGCAAGCTCTACGAAAGTATGGGCTTCCGCCCGTGGGGGGAAGAGCCCCGCTACCTTCAGCACGAAGGTCGATATGTCAGCTGCCAGTATCTTGTCCTTCGATTGGATGCCTAGTCGAACGCCTACGCATCCACGGCGATGAATGACGTTCTGACTTCGCTCTGCTTGAGCGATTCGCGAACCGGAGAGGAGAATTCACATGGATGAGATTCATCTGAGTCGGAGAATGCTTCTTGCCCGCGGTGGAATGGTGCTCGCAGCCTCTGTGCTCAGTCGTCCCGCTTGGGCTCAGGAGGAGGACGAAGTCCCCGAAGAGGGGATTTCACCACCCGAAGATTTGATGCGCGAGCACGGGGTTCTGAACCGAATCCTGTTGATCTACGAAGAGGCGCTGCACCGCCTGGAGGCCAAGGATTCTCTGCCCCATGAGCCGCTATTGGCCGCAGCCCGCCTCGTGCGTGAATTCGTGGAGGACTATCACGAAAGGCTGGAGGAGGAGCACGTCTTTCCGCGCTTTCGCAAGGCGAAGAAGCTCGTCCGTCTGGTCGACGTTCTCCTGGAACAGCATCGTGCGGGACGCGGCTTGACGGACGTGACCATTCGCCTGGCCAACGCTAAGACCCTGCAGAATCAGGACGATCGTCGCGAGCTCGCGGATACTCTACGCCAGTTCGTACGCATGTACCGGCCACACGAAGCTCGTGAGGATACGGTGCTGTTTCCAGCGTTTCGGAGCGTGGTCAGTGAGGAGGAGTTCCACGAGCTCGGCGAACAGTTCGAACGGAAAGAAGATGAGCTCTTCGGCTCGGGAGGATTTTTCAAAGTGGTCGATCGCGTTGCGGAAATCGAGCGCGAATTCGGCATTCACGAACTCTCCAAGTTCACCCCGACCTTCGTTCCGCGCGGTAAGCCCGCGCCGAAGAAACACGGCAATTAGTTGGCTCGAAGGACGGACGCCATGGCCCAAAGCTTCGACATTCTCGGCTCGATCGGCAAAACCCCTCTGGTGGAACTGCACAAGATCGTCCCTCAGGGATCCGCCCGCGTCCTGCTGAAACTCGAGAGCCAGAACCCCACCGGCAGCATGAAGGACCGTATGGCGCGCGCCGTCATCGAGGGAGCGGTCTCTCGCGGGGAGTTGCCCCGGGGAGGGAGGGTCGTCGAGTATACCGGGGGCAGCACGGGAACCTCGCTCGCCTTCGTCTGCGCGGCCATGGGTTACCCGATCACCTTGGTCAGCTCAGACGCCTTCAGCCGCGAGAAGCGCGATCACATGCGGGCTCTGGGTGCGGAGGTCATCGAAATAGCCAGCGAGGGGGGACATACCACGAAGGAACTCATCCAGCGCATGATCGCCAAGGCAGGCGAGATGGCCGAGGAGCCCAACACTTTCGCGGCGGACCAATTCAACAATCCCGATGCCGCCGCTGGCTACGCACCGATGGCCGAGGAGATCTGGCAGCAATCGGGCCGGAACGTGGATGCTTTCGTGCAATCGGTTGGAACCGCGCAGTGCATTACAGGAGCGGCTCGCGTCCTGCGCGCGAAGAATCCGAAGATCATCATCGTGGCGGTCGAGCCGGCTGAGTCGCCGGTTCTCTCCGGTGGGTCATCCGGCCCCCACGAGATCGAGGGAGTGGGACCGGGATTCGTGCCGCCTCTGTGGGAGCCGGAACTCGCGAACGAGATCGCACAGGTCTCCAGCAACGAAGCCCAGGAGATGGCTCGGCGGCTCGCCAAAGAGGAGGCTGTTTTCGCGGGAACCTCAACCGGTGCTAACCTCGTAGTGGCATTGAGCCTGGCCGCCGTCCTCGGCTCGGGGCACACGGTGGCAACTCTCGCATGTGATAGCGGGCTAAAGTATCTTTCGACGGCGCTCTACGCGGCCTGCTGAGCTTCCCCCATTCGGCCGTGTAGAGTTAATGCCCCGCGCCATTTCTTGATCTTGATGGAAGGGGGAAGGGTGAATTCCATCCGCATTTTCATTGGTACTTTGATTCTTCTGCTGAGCGCTGTCGCCGCTCAGGCTCAGAGCACGCCGCCGCCCAATGTGGCGATCTTTCTCTTCGACAACGTCCAGACGATCGACTACGCGGCTCCTCTGGAAGTCTTTGGAACGGGCCGTCTCTTCAATACCTATACCGTGGGACAAAACTCGGGCCCGATCACCACCATTCATGGCACCAAGGTCATCCCAGACTATACCTTCGAGACCATGCCGAAGCCGGACATCCTGGTGATCCCTGGTGGCGGCAAGCGCTATCCCGACAACAAAGGTCCCTTTGCCCGCGGTCTTCCCTATGCGCAGGATCCGGCCATCACCGATTGGATTCGCCGCACGGCAAAGGAAAGTCAGATCGTGATGTCGGTCTGTAATGGCGCGTTTGGACTGGCGGAGGCCGGCTTGCTCGATGGTCTGGAGGCCACGACGACAGCTCCCCTGATTCCAATGCTGCAGAAGAGTCTCCCCAATACCAAAGTACGACACGACGAGCGTTTCGTGGACAACGGGCACATCATCACCTCGGCCGGACTGACCGCGGGAATGGATGCCTCATTGCACGTCATCGAGCGAATCTACGGACGGGGCGTGGCGGAGACGCGGGCCTTGGGATTGGAGTACAACTGGGATCCGCTAGGCACGTGGACCCGTGCCGATCTGGCGGATCAGTACATGAAATTCGATTTCCAGGGCTTCGACTCCGACAGCTGGACTTCCATCGAGCGGACGGGGAACGAGAATCACTGGGTGAACCGCTGGACCGTCGAAATGCCGCAGTCCGCCAGCGAGGTCCTGGCGATCATGGACAATACATTGGAGACGAATCGCACCTACCAGAAGATGCCGGTGACTTGGAAACGCGCGGGAAAGGTGCAGAGCAACGAAAGCAAGAGCTACTGGCAGTTCACGGATGAAGACGGAGCGCAGTGGCTCGGAATTGCCAGTGTGACGCCGCTCGAGCAGAAGCAAGGCAAGACCAAGTACGAACTGAAGCTCACCATCACCAAGCAGTAGAGCATGTCGACTCGCAGCGATAAGGGGAAGAATCCACCATGTCCGAAGGCAAGCAGAGCATTCGCAGCGTGAAAGCGAACGAGCGTACCATTCTACCCGGTCCCGAGGATGCTCCCTTCGTTCGGGAAGAAATGTTCGGCAATGGGCACGTATGGATGGGAATCGTTACCCTCGAGCCAGGATGCGCATCGCCCTGGCACCATCACGGCAAGCACGAGACCTACGCCTACATGCTCGAGGGTGAGGCGATCGTCGAACACGGGTCCGGTGGCCGCCAGCGGCTGAAGGCTACCGCGGACGGCTCGCTGCACATCATTCCTCCCGGGACGCCCCATCGAGAGCTCAATCCCGGGAGCGAGCGCAATCGTCTGCTCGTGGTGCGGGTGGGTGAGGGGCCGCCGGTCTTCCCGCTGGAAGGTCCCCCGGCCTGAGGCGAAGGCATCATCGTTGCCGCCAGGAGTGCTGCGTGCCATACTCGCGCCAGGTTCGAGTCGGAACTCCTTTCCCAGGAGGAAATTCAATGACCAAGAACATGGGTTCCGCCGATCGTATCATTCGTCTGCTCATCGCACTCGTCGCAGCTCTACTCTATTTCACGGGAACGGTCGAAGGTACTCTGGGGATCATTCTCTTGATCGTGGCGGCGGTGTTTCTCGTGACCAGCTTCATGGGCTCCTGTCCCGGATATCTACCTTTGGGAATCTCGACGAGGGGAAAGCCGAAGGCGCCCTCGTCACAGGCTTGATTCTCGTCAAAGACAGAAAGTCGAGGTGGTGAGCATGAGGCGGTGCTTCATGGTCTTTGCCGTCGCGGTGTTCGCTTGCTTGGGATGTGTCAAAAGAGAATTCGACCACTCTCCAGTTTCGCATCGCCGAAGAGAATCCGGGGCCCGGTCTGACGAAGTTCGTCGCCGAGCCTTCGGGTACCCCGCTCTATCTGCATGAGCCTTTCGTGAGCGAAGCCGACGTCGATTCCACCGCGGTTGTCACCCTGGAAGGACAGACCGGAATCGCAGTGCTACTCACCCCTGAGGGGGCTCAGAAATTAGAGCAGGTCACCGAGCAGAATGTGGGCAAGCGCTGCGCAATCGTGTTGAACGGAAAGCTCGTGTCTTCCCCGCGCATCCTCGACCCCATCCGTGGGGGGCGCGCCGTGATCACGGCGGACTTCACCGAATCCCAAGCCCAGGACATTGCACGACAACTGAGATGAGACGGCGCGGTGCGCCTTCGATCGTGAAGGCTCGCGCTAAATCGTGACGATCTTGCCGGGAATGCGGCCGGGAACGGATTCCCTTAGATTCTCTGCATCCCCAAAAATCCAGGTGTCGAGGAGGATCCCATGGCCGCATCCAAGATCATCGCTGTCGTCGGAGCCACCGGAGCCCAGGGCGGCGGCCTCGTTCAAGCCATCCTGAGCGACTCGGAAAGCCCCTTTTCCGTGCGGGCAATCACCCGCAAACCCAGCTCAGATAAAGCCAAGAAACTAGCCCAGCAGGGCGCGGAAGTCGTTCAAGCGGATCTCGACGATCTCGAGAGTCTGAAGAAGGCCTTCGCCGGCTGCTATGGCGCGTTTTGTGTCACCAATTTCTGGGAACACTTTTCCGCCGACAAGGAAAAGGAACAGGCCAAGAATCTGGCCAAAGCCGCCAAGGCTGCGGGACTGCAGCACGTAATCTGGTCCACCTTGGAGGACACCCGCGAATTGCTGCCGATCAGCGACGACCGCATGCCTGTCCTGCAGGACAAGTACAACGTGCCCCATCTCGACGCCAAGGGCGAAGCCAACCAGTACTTCAAGGACGAGGGCGTACCGACGACCTTCTTGCGGACCTCATTTTTCTGGGAGAATTTCATCAGCTTCGGCTCCGGTCCCCAGCCCGGCCCGGATGGCGTACTCGCTCTGACCATGCCGATGGGGGATGCGAAGTTACCTGGCATCGCGGTTGGAGACATCGGCAAGGCCGCCTATGGCATTTTTCGAGAGGGCCCTTCGTACGCAGGAAAGACGGTCGGGATCGCGGGGGAGCACTTGACGGGCAAGCAGATGGCGGATGCCTTCACCGAGGTCTTGGGCCAAGAGGTGCGTTACAACGCGGTGCCCGCCGATGTCTACCGAGGATTCGGATTTCCCGGGGCGGATGAGTTGGGCAACATGTTCCAGTTCAAGCGTGACTTCAACGAAGAGTATTGCGGAGCGCGCAAGTTGGAGACCGGGCGAAGCCTCAACCCCGAGATGCAGAAGCTGAGGGACTGGCTGTCTCAGCACAAGGACCAGATTCCCTTGGAGTCCGCGAGCTGAGCACCAAAGCCTAGTATTTCGCGCCTGGCCCGAGTCGGTTGACGAAGCGCTCTGCGCCGGCTGAATCAGCTCATCGACCATTCGATGAGAGGCGAGGGAATTCCTCGGTACCTCATGAGGAAGAAGTAGAGAGAATGCATACGATCCTCGGCGCCAATGGTGTCATCGCACGGGGGCTCTCTCGGGAGTTGGGCGACAGGGGGATGAAGATCCGGCAGGTCAGCCGGCACCCAGCCAAGGTGAACTCAGACGATGAAACGCTGGCCGCCGATCTCCTCGATGCGGAGGCGACGGCCCGTGCCGTGGAGGGTAGCGAGGTCGCCTATCTGGTGGCAGGCCTGCCTTACAGCACAGCGGTGTGGCGCGAACAGTGGCCCAAGCTGATGCGCAACGTCATCGATGCCTGTAAACGGCACGGAACACGTTTGGTATTCTTCGACAACGTCTACGCCTATGGCCGAGTCGACGGCGCGATGAGCGAGGAGACTCCTTTCAATCCCTGCAGCAAGAAGGGAGAGGTACGCGCGCAAATTGCTACCACGCTGCTGGAGGAGATGGGGAGGGGCAACGTGGAGGCAATGATCGTGCGCGCGGCCGACTTCTACGGCCCGGGCGCACTCTTGAGTCTGACCCATTCGACAGTCTTTCAGAAACTGCGGGCGGGCAAGACCCCGCAGTGGATTGGAGATCCGAAGACGGTTCATACCTTCAGCTATACTCCGGATGCCTGCCATGCCGTCGCTGTGTTGGCGCAGTCCCCTGAAGCCTATGGCCAGACCTGGCATGCCACCACCAGCAAGGAGGAGTTGAGGGGGGAGGACTTCATTCGCCTGGCGTGCACGCAGGCCGGTCGACCCTTCAAGATGCAAGTGGCGGGGCGCTGGCTCTTGAAAGTGATGGGTATCTTCATTGCGGTGCTGCGAGAAAACGACGAGATGATGTACCAGTTCGAGTACGACTACCGATTCGACAGCTCCAAGATCGAAGCGGCTCATGGCTTGCTTGCCACTCCCTATGCCGAAGGCATCAAGGCCTCACTACAAGCTGTCTCGTGAAGCGATCGATACTGGCCAGAATGCTCGCGCCCTATCTCGCGGTGTTGGTGTTCTGGATCGGCCTGTCCAACGCCTGGCTCACCATCCTGGCCTACCACGCCCAAATCCTGCTGTGGTCCCGCAGGGGAGACGGCTTCAGCTGGAAGCCCGTGCACAAGGAACAAATCCTGCTTGCCTTCCCAACCTTACTGACCGGTCCGTTGACCTATTTCATTCTGCCATTCTTCTTGAAGCCGAGTCTGTCCGAGTGGCTCTCGGCGTATCATCTCTCGGGGACGGCATTTCTGCTCATGATCCCCTACTACGGGATCGTGCATCCCATTCTGGAGCAGATGCACTGGGAACCGCTACGCCGCGCCACTTCTTGGGCGCATCCGGCGTTCGCCGCCTATCACATGCTGGTTCTTTTAACTCTACTCAAGGCGCCCTGGCTGTTGTTCTGTTTTGCGATCCTGACGGCAAGCTCATTTCTGTGGCGCGAGATGGCACGCCAAAGTGAGAGTCTCACCGTACCCGTCGTTTCGCACATCCTGGCCGACTTTGGAATGATACTCGCGGCCTGGTTCCTGCGTTGAGCGTCCGGCTTGATAATCCCTTGGGATCCATGAATGCGCAGTCCATATTGGATGCCAGATTACATTTGCCAGGTGCCATTCTGGCATTGAAGTACTGAGAATCCGACAGATTGGACTGCACATGCCGACGCTGAGACTCCGCCTCGCTTTGCTTTGTCTCCTCCTGAGTATCGCAACTTCCGCCACCGCCCAGGATGTCTTCCAGAAGATCAGGTCGAGTTACACCGCCTTTGACATCTTCCGGGCCAGTCGTCTCGACATGATGGGGGGAGGCGATCTGGCCGATCCTGGTCCCGCCACGGTACTGGTCAATCCCGCGCCCCTGATCGAGAAAGACAGCGTGAGTGTCAGTTATGATCATGCCGACTACTTCCTGAACATTTCATTCAATACCTACGCGGCTGCCGTATCCCGTAAGAACTGGGTAGCAGACCTTGCGGTGCAAGAGGTGGTTCATCATCCGGAGGTCGCTCGGACCGCGTTCCAGCCCGGAGGCACGGGACGAGTCTTTCAGGGAAGCGAGTGGATGGCCGTGGTGGGCCTGAGCTACGACCTGGCGTCTCTGCTCATGCCCGAGAGGAGTCTGCGTTGGTCGGTGGGGGGCAGCTGGCACAACTACTGGAGCACCCAGACCTACGATTGGGGTACGGAGAACACCTTCGATCTGGGGATGTCGGCCAGTCAGCGCACGGAGTATGCGGGCGGGTGGACAGTTCTTTCGGGAAGCTTCTGTTGGCAGAACGTCTTCGATAACATCTTTCGCATCGACGGCGATGAGGTTCGCTTGGATCGAGCACTGCGGGCCGGGCTGACGGTCACGTCCGCCGTAGCCCGCGAGGGTCACGAGCTTGCACCGCTGGCCTTCACCCTGGCCTACAGCCGTGATTTCGGCCTGGGAAAGTACCCTTCGACGGATTCCGACCACATGGGTGCGGAGGCCCTCCTCTTCCACCTACTCGCCCTGCGCTATGGATACAGTTCTCTCTTCGGTGGTGGAAGGGACAGCTGGGGCATGGGGATTCTGCTCGACGATCGTCTTTTCAAATCGACCCCGGTAGAACTGGAGCTGAACCTAGGCCGCACTTCCTTCGACAACGAGATCTTCGCGGGAACCAAGACAATCTTTGGCGTGCGCGCGCAGTATCATTTTTGAACGAAGAGTCCAACTGACGACACAACGACGGAGAGCCTGCTCCAGGGGCGGGGCTTGCGAATCTACCAGAACAGGCCCTAGTTGAAGGTACCCATATCCGCTGGTTCATCGCGAGAGGAGTATTCGTGTCAGCACAGCTTGACGATCAGGCCCTGGACATCATTCTGCGCAAGGCTCGCACCTACCGGAAGTGGATCGACCGGCCGGTGAGCGATGATCTACTCAAGCAGCTCTACGAACTGGCAAAGTGGGGACCCACCTCCTCGAACATATGCCCCATGCGCCTGGTATTCGTGAAGTCGAAGGAAGCGAAGGAGCGTCTGAAGCCCAGCTTGTCCTCGGGCAACGTGGAACAGACGATGACGGCACCAGTGTGTGTGATCGTCGCGCAGGACAGCCGCTTTTACGAGTTGATGCCCAAGCTCTCCCCCCACAATCCCAAGATCGGGGAGCACTTCGCCAAGCCAGAGAACGCAGAGTCTACCCGGGTACACGCCTTCCGCAATTCGTTGCTGCAAGGGGCTTATCTCATTCTCACCGCCCGGGCCCTGGGGCTCGACGCCGGTCCCATGTCGGGCTTCGACAACGACAAGCTCGATGCGGAGTTCTTTCCCGATGGTCGCTACAAATCAAATTTTCTGCTGAATCTGGGCTACGGTGATCCGTCCAAACTTCATCCGCGCGCTCCACGGCCCGATTTCGACGAAGCCTGCAAGATTCTCTGAACTTGGGGTGGGGCGGTGAAGCTCCCGATTCGCGCAATGCTCGGTGCTCTTCGTGGGATGGTGGCCGATAATCAGCTTGGGTAATCTGCTACTTTTGCGAACGGTTCTAACCATGCCGGTGGGGTTCTCGCGCCTCGCATTGTGACTTTTGCCATCTTCCTTTAGCCTGCGTGAACCACCCGGCAGGAGTCGAGGCAGAATGGGAAAGAACAGACTGGAAGCGCTCAGTGACGGCATGGTCGCCATCATCATCACCATCATGGTGCTCGAGATGAAGGTCCCTCACGGGGCAAGCATCGACGCATTGCGTCCCATGATCCCGGTGTTTCTGAGCTATGTATTGAGCTTCGTCTACCTCGGCATCTACTGGAACAATCACCATCACATGATCCATACTTGCAAGAGGGTCACCGCGCCGATTTTGTGGGCCAATCTTCACCTGCTATTTTGGCTATCTCTGGTGCCCTTTAGCACGGGTTGGATGGGTGAGAACCACTTCCAGGCGGTGCCGGCGAGCCTCTACGGCGGTATTTTGCTGATGGCAGCGATTTCCTACTTCCTCCTGCAACAGGCCATCATCGCATCACAAGGGGAAGACTCCTTGCTCAGGCGGGCCATTGGCAACGACTGGAAGGGGAAGGCCTCGCCCATACTGTATGCGGTGGCCATCCCCGTGGCGATGTGGCGTCCGTGGCTGGCGATGAGCATCTACACCCTGGTCGCCCTGATATGGCTCATTCCTGACCGCAGAATCGAGCGCGTTCTGAGCTGAGTTCTGCTGCTTCCCAGGACGGTCCCGGAGTTCTAAGCTCAATTGCTCCCTAAATGGCGAGCGGAGGATGCAATGAAACGAGTGGTTGGTATCGGCGGGGTTTTCATCAAGTCGAAGAATCCCGAGGCGCTCAAGGCCTGGTACAAGACTCACCTGGGAATGGACATTCAGGACTGGGGCGGGGTGATGTTCCAGTGGAGTACGCCCGAAAATCCCAATCCCGATGGGGCGACGGTTTGGAGTGTCTTCGATGCATCTTCCACCTATTTCAATCCGAGCAAGGCCTCGTTCATGATCAACTATCGGGTCGAAAACCTGCACGCAGTCTTGAAGGCCCTGAGGGCGGAGGGTTGCGAGGTGGACGAGAAGACAGAGGAGTCGGAGTTCGGGAAGTTCGGTTGGGTGATGGATCCCGACGGGAATCGCGTGGAGTTGTGGGAGCCGCCCCAAGGAACGATTGGTGAATGAGCGGTCGCCATTGAGCCAATGGAAAAGGTGAAACGATGAAGCTTCGTGAGGCTCTGCGGACCACTCGCGAAACGGTCTTGCTCGCGCTGCTGATCACACTGTTTCACATCCTCACCGCAAAAGGCTACGGGGTCTTTCGCGACGAGATGTACTACCTGGCCTGCTCCAAACATCTCGCTTTCGGATACGTCGATCAACCGCCACTGGTGGCGGTAGGCGCCTGGTTCATTCGCCATACTCTGGGCACCTCTCTCTACGCGCTGAGGCTTTTGCCGGCGATCGCCGCCGGCATCACGGTCATTCTCACGGGAGCCATCGCGCGTCAACTCGGGGGCGCTCGATTTGCGCAATTTCTCGCCGCCCTCGCGGTGGCTCTGGCGCCCGAGTTTCTGGGTGTGACGTCGATCTACTCCATGAACGCGTTTGATCTGGTGGCGTGGACGGCGCTCTGTCTGCTCGTGGTGCTGATTCTGAAGAATCGCGAGCCGAAGCTCTGGCTCGTATTTGGACTCGTGGCTGGAATTGGACTGGAAAACAAGCTGAGCGTTCTCTTCCTGGGCTTTGGAATCGCGGTGGGATTGGTGGCGGCACGAGAATGGAAGCAACTCCGAGATCGTCAGCTATGGTTTGGCCTGGCGATCGCAGTACTTCTATTTCTGCCGCATGTCCTGTGGCAGGTGACGCACGGCTGGCCGACGCTCGAGTTCATCAAGAGCGCGACGGAGACCAAGAACGTGGCGCTATCGCCCCTCGCGTTCTTCGCGCGGCAGGTGATGATCATGAATCCCATCGCTCTACCGCTCTGGCTCGGGGGGCTTCTGTATCTGCTCTTTGCAAAGTCGGCCAGACCCTACCGAAGCCTCGGCTTTGCTTACCTGGCGATCTTCGTCGTGATGGACCTACGGCATGCCAAACCCTATTACCTCACGCCGATCTATCCGCTTTTGCTGGCGGCGGGTGCCGTCATGGTGGGGCAGGCTGCGAGAGGGCGACACATGGCATGGTTGCGTCCGGCCAGCATCGCATTGATCGCGCTCACCGGGATGGCGATGGCGCCGCTGGCGAAGCCCATCCTGCCAGAAGAGAGCTATGTGCGCTACGCGGCGGCCCTGGGAGTGGCTCCGGGATCGGATGAAAAGCACGAGGTGGGCCGCCTCCCGCAGTTCTTCGCCGACATGCATGGCTGGCGCGAGCTAGCGGCATCGGTGGGCGAGGTCTATCAGGCCCTGCCGGCGGCCGACAAGCCACACGCCTACGTCTATGCCTCGAACTACGGCGAAGCGGGCGCCATCGATTACTTCCGGTCCAGCTACGGGCTTCCCCCGGTGATCTGCGACCACAACAACTATTGGTTGTGGGGGCCTGGAGATTGGGACGGAAAAGTGCTCATCGTCATCGGGGAGGAGCGCTCGGACCTGGAGAGTCTCTTTGACAGCGTGGAGGAGGGCGGTCGGTTTCACTGTCAGGATTGCCAGCCAAGCGAGAACGATCAGACTCTCTGGGTGGTCCGTGACATGAGAATCGCCCCGAAGGGGCTGTGGCCGCGCCTCAAGCACTACGACTAGGAAGGTCAAAATGCCATTCGATCGTCAGCCCCGTCTGGTGGGCGAGCAGCTCGAACTGCGTCCGCTACAAGCCGAGGACTTTGAGGCGTTATTCGCGGTGGCCTCCGATCCGCTCATCTGGGAACAGCATCCCGAGAGCGATCGCTACCAGGAGGAAGTGTTCCGGCGTTTCTTTGCCGACGCTTTGAAATCGGGCGGCGCGCTGGTGGCGCTGGATCGCTCGACAGCCGAGATCATCGGTTCCTCGCGCTTTCATGGCTACGATCCAGCGGAGGGCGTGGTGGAGATCGGCTGGACCTTCCTGGGACGCGACTACTGGGGAGGTAGCTACAACGGCGAGATGAAGCGGCTGATGCTGCAGCACGCGTTCCGGACCGTGCAGCGCGTCATCTTTCGCATTGGCCCTGAGAACTTCCGTTCCCAGAAGGCGGTGGAGAAGATCGGGGGCAAATTCAGCAAGAAAACCACGGATTCTCAGGGCGAGGAGATCTGGGTCTACGAGCTCACGCCAGAACAGTATTCCCCTCCGAAGAGTGCTTAGTACGCCGCCTTCAGTGCTCCCCAGCTGGATGCCGCAGCCGGGAGAGGTTCTGGTGGCGAGGGCCAACAATTGGACCAACTGCCATCTCTTTCCCATTCGAAGACCACGGTGATGCAACCGTCGGGAACACAGCTGGACCAAAGGTTCGCAAGTCCAAAGGAACGAGCTTCAGGATTATCGACACATTCGCTGTATTGCGGAAGCGCGGCGCCAGAAGCATGAGAAGGCTTGATACAGTACAGAACATCGTAATAGGGCAGGGCAACCCAGGTGTAGACGTGCTTGGCCAGACGGATGTGATCAGGACTGGAGCCCGCCTCGGAATCTCCTTCATGAAAGCATGCGCCTGTGCTCACGCGCACATCCCCGCTCGTGCCGGAATTCGTAGCGGTGGTAGGGTAGAGGGTTGGAGCGCTAATGAGAGCCGAGAGATCGGTCGTATCGATTCTATAGTCGTAGCCGGAGAGTTCGGACACTTTAAAAGTGAGGACGTAGATTTGAGCCGACGGTAGGTTTGCAAGGTCGGGGTTGAGCACGAGTTCAGTGCGGCCATCAACATAAAAGACCGTCC
Organism: Candidatus Krumholzibacteriota bacterium; assembly: GCA_963806035.1. GTDB lineage: Bacteria > Krumholzibacteriota > Krumholzibacteriia > JAJRXK01 > JAJRXK01 > JAOZPE01. The sequence goes on from CAWDWO010000016.1 coordinate 13,270, forward strand.
CGGCCTCATCAAAGGCCATGCCGATCTTTTGAGCAGAAGATATGAATGGAACGAGGAGCTCACTCACCACGATGACGCACAAGATCAGTTTCTTCATTCGGTACTACCCTTCCTGCAAATTTGAACCTTCGACCAGGGCACTAATACATCGCCTTCAGTGCGCCCCAGCTCCCTGAGTGAACCGCTACCGGGCAATTCGCAGGTTCGCCGTAGATCCACTCAAAGACGACGAGAACACAAGCATCGGGTATGCATGGTTTGAGATACTTGTTCTCGAGGCCGAAAGGCAGTGGAACTGGATTCGGCACGCACTCGGTGTAGTTTGGGGCCACATAGTCCCCCTGCGAGATGGGTCCCATGCAGTACACCACGTCCACGCTCGGAGGGGCGAACCAACTGTAGATATGCCTCGCCAGGCGAATCTGAGTCGGAACCGGACCGGCATCAGGGTCACCAGCGTGGAAGCAAGCACCGGTTCCCACCCGCACGTCACCGCCGGTCCCGAAGTTGGCGGAGGTGGCTGTGGGGTAGAAAGTGGGCGTTCCCACGATGGCCGTGGCGTCTGACGAAGTGATCCGATACTCGTAACCGAAGAGTTCTGAAATATCGAAGGCGATGATGTAGACCACGACCGATGGGAGGTTTCCAAGTTCAGGATTTGGAACAAGCTCAAAGCGGCCATCGATCCATGACCGGATCTCGCTCTCATCGAGACTAATTCCAATGTTTTGGGCAAACACGCCGGAGCTGAAAGCAAGAGCTGCCATAATCATCATCAGTATCGCGGGCTTCCTCATGACATGACCTCACTATCGATCGGGTATCCGATTCAAGAATAAGCCCTCAAAATGCCGCTTTCAGTGCCCCCCAGCTCGAGGACTTCGCGGGTACCGTGTTCAACAGTGGCACGCAGTTCACAGGCGTCACCGCGTCTGTCTCCCACTGGAAATACACCGCGATGCAGGCATCGGACAGACAGTTGTCGGCGTAAATGTCGGAGATGCCGAAGGGCAGGGAGGGTGAAGAATCCACGCATTCCGAGTATTGCGGGAACGCGGCGCCCGATTCGACGGAGGGCTCTATGCAGTACAGCACGTCCACGTACGGAAGCGTTAGCCAGCTGTAGATGTGCTCGGCCAGACGGATCTGAGTCGGATCAGAGCCGGCTTGTGCGTCACCCGCGTGAAAACATACTCCCGTTGCCACACGGACGTCCCCGGCGGTGCCAGAGTTGCTGGAAGTGTCAGGGTAGAAGGTCGATTCGCCATGGAGGGCTGTCGCGTCTGTCGAGCTGATCCTGTACTCGTACCCGAAAAGCTCAGGGAGATCGCGGGTGATCACATAGACATGCGCCGACGGCGCACCTCCAAGGGCGGGGTTCGGAACAAGATCGGTTCGACCGTCGATCACGAAGCTCGAGCCGGCCTCGTTGAAACTCAAGCCGATTGTCTGAGCGGACGATCTGGAGGGCAGGAGCAGGATGCTCAGGGCGAGGGGGAGAATCGAGAGCGTCTTCATGGCGAAGCACACCTCTTGGAGCCGTCTGAGTCCGATTCTATGCCACTGGCGCCAGGAATTCAAGGGATCCACATGCCAGGCTTGCGAGAGGCGCAGGAATTTGCAACTCTACAGATGCAGGCGCGGCTAGCTTCCCCCCTTCGGTGCCTGCAGAGGCATCCCCCGATCGACCGAAAATTCGCAGCTTTCTCAACCAACGAGCCATGCACGACCGTGAACTGGAACAGTGGCGCCACGACCACACCTTTGCCCAGGACCTGCAGAGGCCGGGTGAATCCCGCACGAAAATCGTGATTTTGATCACCGCCAGCATGATGGTGATCGAGATATTGGCCGGCCTCAAGTACGGCTCCATGGCTCTTCTTGCCGATGGCCTGCACATGGCGTCGCACACCGTGGCCCTCGGAATCGCCGCGTTTGCCTACCTCTATGCGCGCCGCAATGCCGGGAATCCGCGCTTCAGCTTCGGTACGGGCAAAGTTAACGCATTGGGAGGCTTCACCGGTGCAGTGCTTCTGGCGGTGTTCGCCATTTTCATGGCAGTCGAGAGCGTGGGGCGATTGCTCCACCCCGTCCAAATTGGATTCGATCAAGCGATTCTCGTAGCGGTCGTGGGATTGGCGGTCAACGGGATTTCCGCGCTGGTCTTGGGGACGGCGGGCGAGTCCCACCAGCATCATGATCACGATCACAATCTGAAATCGGCCTATCTCCACGTATTGGCGGATGCACTCACGTCCATCACTGCCATTCTTGCGCTGCTGGGCGCCAAGTACTTCGGTCTGGTTTGGATGGACCCGGTGATGGGTATCGTGGGCTCCCTCCTCGTCGCCCGCTGGTCGATGGGACTGCTGGGTACGACAGGAGCCGTACTGCTGGATCGACAAGCTCCGACGAATCTGGGGAATACGGTCAAGGAGGCCCTGGAGGCCGACGGAGATACGCGAGTCACGGACTTGCACGTGTGGTCGATCGGCCCCGAGATCTATTCAGCGCTCATTTCCGTGGTTGCGCAGGAACCCGCGACTCCAGCCGAATACAAGTCGCGCCTCCCCGATGCTTTGGGCCTCGTTCACGTGTCCATCGAAATTCATGAGTGTCAATCTGCCGCGAATTCTGGACGTGCGTCCGCCGTCCATCGCTCCTAGCAAGGCGTGTCCTCAGCCGAGGGCAAGCTGCTCGGGCGAACTCAGGCTTTCCGGCGAATTCCGTAGCGAAGGTCAGTACGATCATGGATCCGACGACTGCGGATTGAGACCTGACTGAGCCTTCTCACACACCAAAGCGAAACGAGGCACAAAAGACGCGGCCCCGAATTCTCGGAGCCGCGTCAATTTCCTCACCGAGGAAAATCTGATCAAGCCAAGCTTAGAAGCTGGACTTCAACGAGCCCCAGCTCTTCTCCTGCGAACCGACAACGTCGCGGTTGCAGTTGTGAGGAGTAGTGGCATCGTCCCACTCGAAGACGACAACCGCGCAACCGTCGGGGGTGCAGCTGTCCTGTGAGGTGTTCGCGATACCGAAGGGCAGGGGAGTCGGGCTCTGCACACACTCGGTGTAGTTCGGAGCCGCGTAAGAACCCTGCTGGATGGGTCCGATGCAGTAGGTCACGTCCACCGCAGGCGTGGCGAACCAGCTGTAGATGTGCTTCGCCAGACGGATGTTCGTCGGGTTGGGTCCTGCCTCGGGGTCAGTGAGCGTGAAACACTTGCCGGTGCCTACACGAACGTCACCATTGGAGCCGAAGTTGGCACTGGTGGAGGGGTAGAAGACCGGCGTTCCGACGATCGCCGTGGCGTCGCTGGAAGTGATGTAGTACTCGTAACCGAAGAGCTCAGGAATGTCATACGCGACGACAAAGATCTGAGCCGACGGCAGGTTGCCAAGAGCGGGATTCGGGACGAGGTCCGTGCGGCCATCGATGACCGTTTGCGTCCCACCCTCATCGAAGGTAACACCGATATTCTGGGCAAACGACATGGAAGCCATGGCGAGGATGCCGAGAACCGTGGCGAGAATCATTAGCTTCTTCATTATGCCTCTTTCTCCTTCTTTGCTTTCTGGGAACTCCACCTTTCTGGAGCCATACCATGACGATTCTACGACATCCGCTGACGCGCGGTCAAGCGGGTGGAAGCCATCGGGTGCCCGGAAATCGCTGTCACTATAGGCAATAAGCCCCATTGGCGAATAAACGTCAAAAATGCCTTTTGCCAGGACGCCAGGGGCGTAGGAATCTCTCTAGCGCAGGATAGGCGCAGGCCCAAGGGAGCCATGAAACACCGCGAATGATTGAAGAGTAGTATACGAAGTGGTATTCAGCCCGTAGGGGGTTTTGCGCAAGCGCCGTTCCAGAGATCTCTACCCGCCGGCCGCCAGGAGAAGCCATGAGCTGCAATTACGAATTCAACCCGAACTCCGATACGATCCAGGTCACGACCACGGGCGCGGCGGAGATCGAGGAACTCGTCGAGATGGTGCGGACGATCGCCAAGTTATGCGGTGAGCATCCTTCAGCCAACATCCTCGTCGACCACTCCTCCTTGAATGCCGGCCCGGTGACCATGGATGAAGTGCGCACCCTGAGCGGTGTTACGGTTTCCTTCAAGGGGATCATGGGCAGCAGGAAATGCGCCCACGTCGTCAAAGACGATCTGCAGTATGGTCTAGTCCGCGCCTGGGAGATGATGGTGGAAGTCAACGGCTATCCCGAGCTGGAGACACGAGCGTTTCGCCAGCGGGAAGATGCAATCAGCTGGACCGCTTCAAAGCAGTGACCCCGGGCCCTCGGAGCGCGATGCGCTTATTCAGAAGATCGAGCTTCACTATAGTGTTCTTGCTGTGCAGTTGGACGGCTGTCGCGCAAGCAGAGACGCACATCAATCAGAGAGTAAACTACACTTTCCCATCCTGGGATGAGGCAGCGAGTTCTACCGGCGTAGAGCATTATGCCAATAGGCAAGAATATGAGGCTGCCGTCGCCGATAGCACTTATCGACTCCAGAAAATTCACTACTCGAGCGATGGCCTCGATGTCGTCGCCTACTTCTATGCACTGCGAATCTCAGGCCCGGAGAAACGCCCGGCCATCGTCTTCAATCGAGGAAGCTACCTACGGGGAGACATCGCTCCTGAGCTCGTCGTGATGCTGCACCGACTGGCAGTGGCCGGATTCACCGTAGTTGCTCCCCTATACCGCGGGAGTGACGGGGGAGGGGGACAGGATGAAATGGGTGGGGCCGATCTCGATGACCTGATGAACTTGCCCGCGGTACTGGAAGAATTGGGATCGATCGACACGCGAAATATCTTTCTCTATGGGGAGTCGCGCGGAGGGATGATGGTGTTTCAGGCGATCCGGGACGGCTTTCCCGCCCGAGCGGCCGCCACCTACGGAGCATTCACCGACCTCGAGAAGATGGTCGATAGCGAAGAGGGTCACTCCACGGCTGTGGCCATTTGGCCTCAGTTCGACAAGGAGCGGGGACAGATCATCCGGCGCCGCTCCGCGATGCAGTGGCCCGAGCGCCTGAATCTTCCTCTTTTACTCATGCACGGGAGCAAGGACGAGTCAGTGCCCGTGCTCCAGACCTTGCACTTGGCGAGCGTCTTGAGCAAGGGAAAGACTGACTTCGGTGTCATCGTCTTTCCCGGTGCGAATCACGTGTTAAAAGATCAGGAAGAGGAGCGCGATCGCTGTGCCGTGGAATTCTTCCGCCGGTACATGATCGAGTAGGCCATATGGATCCAAAGATCTCGATCGGGTTTTCTCAGCGTCTGTAGGCCGATACCGGCTCGCTCGAGGAACTCTCCGAGCCTTTGCCGTCTACCGCAGTGATGGAATAGACATAGGTGGTTCCTCGATTCGCCTCCGTATCGATCCACGATCCCGAGTCGCTCTTTGGCTCGGCGACGAGTTCGGCCTTTTCCCCTGCGGCATGCCGGTAGATTCGATAGCCCACGACGCTTTCGTCCAGGACTCGAGACCAGGAAAGCTGGATGCCCTTGGTCGTGGCCGCGGCGCGAACCCCGGAGGGCGAGGGGAGCGAGCTACCGAGTTCGGGTATCTGGACCCTTAGAGGTGTGCTGAGCGCACTCTTGATCCCGTTGACATCCACCGCCTGCACTGCGTACTCGTAGCTGGCTCCGGTCGTCACCGTGGAGTCGGTGCCGTAGTTCTGGCGCGGTGCATAGGATTTCGAAGTGAGGATCGGCGAGAATTTCCCGTCGGGAAGATCCCGGCGGAAGATCGCATAACCGGCGAGCGTAGGGTCGCGATCGAGAGATACGTCCCAAAAGAGCTGCACGCGATCCACCCCCACATTTGCCCGCAGATTGAGGGGGGTGGAGAGCGAGTAGTCGGCCGGAGGCCGTGCGGACGCGCTCTCTGAAAGTTTGCTCAGGGCGTAGCCGTCGCCTACGGAACGCACCGCGTAGAGGTAACTCGTGCGGCTGTCCAGGGTCCGCGAGGTGTCCGCATAGCTCACCAGCGCCGAATCGGGAGCAACGAGAGAGGATATCTGCTGCCAGTCAGCCCCCGCGGCCGCTCGGTAGACGAAGTATCCCAGGATGTGCGGTCCCACCCCACGCCACGAGATTTGGATTCCTTTGTTCGAAGACAAAGCACGTACGCCTTGGGGTGGAAGTGGAATCTCACCCTGGGTCGCCATGGCCGCCACGACGGCGCTCATCGCGGACTCGTCGGCCCCCGAAGTGATGATCCGGTAATAGGCATTCTCGTTGGCCGTGGGTACCACGTCGACAAACTCGCGCGCCTCGGGCGATAGGGTGGCGATTCGCTGGAAAGGTCCGTCGAAGGCGTTGCTTCGCTCGATTTCGATGCTGCGCAAATAGGATTGCCCCACCAGCTTCCACTCGAGTCGAATCTGGTGGTTCTCTCCCAGCGCAAGCGCGCGCAGGGAGGACACCGCGGGGACGCTCCCGGCGGGGAAAGTCGAAACGGTCACCGGATCCGAGGCTGGACCGGGATTGGCGAAGTGGTCGACGAGCGAGGCGGTGTATTCGTACACGGAGTTGCGGACCACTTCGTCGTCGCGTCCCACGGCATAGACTGAGTCCCTTACTGCGTGGAAACCGCTGATCGCCGGAATCGATTCGAAATCACCCTGCATCTTGTTGCGGCGACGAATGAGAACCCCGGCCGGCTCAGCGTCCGCGGGAACCAACCACCGCAGATGCACGCGGGCTCCGTCGAAGACCTCATGGGCGTCTCTGAGTCTCTCCGGCGCGGGCAGTGCGCTGTGCGCGGGCCAGGTCGCGCGATTGGTCTCTTCCGTCGCGCTTCCGAGCTGAATGCGATAGCGGAAGCTGGTGCCATCCTTGGCAGATGCGGCCGTCGTGTCGAGCACTGCGGCTCCCAGGGCGAGATGCGAAACAGGGATGTTTTGAGCGGGAAGCTCAGTGATCTCATCGTGAGTCTGCAGATAGTCCCAGAGGCGGTCGATGCCCACCGAATCGACCGGTGCCAGTCCTCGGAAATACGGAGCAAAGTGGCGAACGCGATTCGCGAGTTCTTCGCGTGAACTCGGCGCGGAGCTACGCGCGAGTTGCTTTTGCTCGTTCGCCTCATCGAAAACTCGGTAAGCCTCGTTCTTGGGGATCGTACTGCCCAGAAAAATCCAGATTCCTCCGGGCGACGCCACGGCCATCGCGTGGGGTTGTTTGGACGCCTCATCCTGTGCCTGCGCGCCGAAAGCGCTCAACGCCAGCAGCAGCACCACGACCGCAGAAAGAGATCGTCGCCATTGGCTCGTGTTTCGTGTGCGGCTCATCTTTACCACCCCGAACTCAGTCCGGCCTCGTTACCCGAGCAAGTTCCGATTCCCAGAGAGGCATCAGATCCGCTCGTGCCCATGGCCATCGTCATCTTGAGTGATTTCTGCACCGACAAACCTGCGCATAACTCGCAGGAGACACCGTCGAGGGAGAGCGTCGGTATACACTGCTGGAGTTCACCCGCCAAGGAAATGCTCGCGCACCCCTGAAGGTCGAACTGGCCATTGGTGTTGAGGATGCCCTTCGCCCCCAGTTCCGCCGAAACCTCTCCGCTGACTTTGGTGCAGGTGATGCTCGACAGAATGAAGTAGGCGTGGATGAAGCCCATGGCGCCGATCCCCAGCTCGGTTCCCGGTCCGTCAAAGCTCATCCAGACGCGGGCGTCCAGTCCGGTCTCGCCGCCGAGATGCGCGGACACTGCACCCAGATTGAATCCCGTGTCGGGAATGCTGAATTGGGGGATGTTCTTGCGCCCGGTGAAAAAGAAGCCCGAGACACCGTGCTGAAAGGCGGCAGGGATGTGCTTGTCGTACGCGAATTGCAGCAGGGTTTCGGTGACCACTTCGGGCATGGTGTCGTAGTCGCCGATCAGCATTCCCGCTTTGAGGTTGCCGAATCCGGACATGGTGACGGCGCCCCCGGTGAGGAAGTACCACCCGTCACCGTCGACGCACATGTTGGCCGTTCCCACGAAGTGCGTTCCCGAGAAGGTCTGGTCGATGTCGAGAGAGCCCGTCATCCTCCCGTGCGGGTAATCGTAGGTCATGGAAATGTCGCCGAAGGGCGTGGGGATGTTCTTTACATCGACCCCCTGATTATCCGCGGTGATGTCCCCATGCACCGTGAAGGTCTTCCGCGTGTCGCCCTGCATCCCCTTCGCGCCTTGCATGTCGCCGCTGAAGACGAACTTGCTCCAGTCGTTCGAACTCGTCGCGACGTGCATCTCGCCCTCGACCGAAGAGAGGCTGGTCTTGGTCTTTCCGATGGGTAGCGACTGTCCCAGCGGATCCACTTCGATCCAGGTCTTCTTGGTCGTTCGATGCAACTTCGTTTTCAAGACGACACCTTCGCTGGACTCGATCTTACCTTCGGCCAGGAAGCCATCCGTGCCGAGGGTTTGCGCTCCTTCGCTCTGGTGCGCGATGAACTTGACCTTGCCCGGCGCATCGAAGGCGAAGGGAATGGGCGAAAGGTCCAGCGCGGTCTTTCCCTCCTTCTGGCGGAAAGTCAAAGTGGCCTGGTAGCTGCTCGCCAAGCGCGGGATTCCGAGGTCCACCGTCCCGGAGATCTGAAAGTAATCGTCGTAGGCGACGAGGTTGCCTGGCACGAGCGTAAAGACGTCGTAGAAGGTGACGGCGGGAGAGTTGGCGCCAAAACCGAGCAACTGCTCGCCATTGCTCAACAGGTCGATGGATTGTAGCGTGAATGCCGCGTCCTTCTTCATCCCGGGAAGTCCGCCGAGTTTGGCCGCCGGAGTTCCGCCGTCCGGTAAGAGTGAAAGCTTCCAGTGCCCCTTACGATCCTCTCCGACCTTGGGGTCATAGCCGAAGCCCGCGTTCTGGGTGAGCACCTCGAGCGGAGCGACTCCGCCCAAGGAGATCTTCTCGAGATCGACCTGACCAATCTGGAGGTCTGTCGGCGTGATGCGGAGGTTCTTGGCGGGAACGGTGATCGCGCCGGTGTTGATGGCCGCTGTCTGAAAGAGAATACCGTTGGTGGAGGCGGAGAGCTTCCATCCCGTGGCGTTCAACTTCCACTGCTCGAGGTTCAGCGAGACTGCACCGGGATTGTCGATGTCGAGCACGCCGGCAGGGCGAGCTCGTACCCAACCCGCGGGTATCTCGATCGGCTTCGGAGAGCTTTTGCCGACATCGGCGTGCAGGGTGGTGTCGATTGCGAGCGTATCCTTGCGTACGTAGGCACCGCCGGCCTTGGCCGTGGCGGTGAAGCCATGGAGCTTGTACGAGATGGCGCCGCTCGATTCACTTCCACGGATCGCGTAGGAGCTCGCGCTCACCTTTGCGGGATCCGAGGCGAATGCGATCACCGTCGTCTTCGTGGCATCGTTGCGCGGCGCAAGGTCGAGAGTCCCGGGGGCCATGAGGTTCGAGGAAAACGCGAAGCTCGAGGGTTCGATGCGCACTCGGCCGCGAATTTCGCCGCCTCCATCGCTGCCCGGCGCGACCGATACCATTTTGCCCTGATCCACGGGAAGGAGAGTGACATCGAAGGCATCGAAGAGCCGCAGGTCCACCTTGGATGCCATGGTTTGCACTGGCGGATTCTGTGGCACGGCGAAGGGAACTCCCTGAGCGTCCAGGCTCGCGCCTTTTTGCAGGGATACGTCGTGAAACTGGAGGGTGAGCTTCGATTCCTTGGGTTTGAAGCAGGAGTTCTCCGGCAGCTTCACAAAAGCGCCGTCGATGGTCACCACGCCAGCGGATTCCTGTAGGGAGCTGATTTCGATGGGGAAGCCGAGCAGCTGCGTGATGTCCATGTCGTTGTAGATGGACAGACTCAAGTTTACCGGCTGGTCGGTGGGTACGGTGATCGTCTTGGAATCACCCACGTAGGTTACGGTATTCGAGGATCGAGTGGCATGGATGGTCACTTGATCAGGGCTCAGAGGTATGCCGTGAAGCGTGTACTTCCCTCCCTCGGCGCTGGTGGTCTCCACGGGAATGACATCGGAGCCATTTCCCACCTCGGCGTAGACGTGAGCGTCGGCGACGGCCACCGAATCACCCACGGTGACCACACCTGAGATGTGTGCGGCAGGATCCAGAACACATTGGTAGTCGCTGGCCGCGGTATTCGAAAGGTTGAAGAAGCGATAGTAGCGCGCCACGTAGTCGGTATCTTGCGGCGGAGTGACTTTCGCCTTGAAATTGACTCCCTGATTGTCGAAGACGAAGCTAACGAGCCCGCGCGGATCGGTCTTCTTGACTTGGCCCAATATTTCCACGCTGGCTCCAGCCAGCGGTTTGAGCTTGGGCACCATGGTGAGAGTGAGGTCGCTCGTGTCTCTTCCGCGCAATACCGTAATGCGGACGCGATGACGTCTTCGCACGAACTGGAACTTGCCGAGATTCACCGGCTTGTCGGACTTCGGGATGTCCACCGTGAAGCTCTTGGAAGGATAGTCCTTGTTGCTGGGGATGATGGTCAGTGTCTGGTTCTTCCCCGAAGGCGCTCGCAGGTGGAAGATCTGCGCTCCCAAAAACCAATCGGTCGAGCTGGAAATCCCGCTGGAAAAATGCACTTCCGCCGGTATCCCGGCACCGGTCTCCAGGTCGGACACGGTCCCGAAGACTTTCCCGTCGGGTTCGAGTTTGACTTCGGACGTGAGATCGAGCTGCCGTCCCCAGGCCAGGATGCCCAGCTTCTTCTTCCACTGAGAATAACCCTGTTTGTACGCGTAGAGCGTTCGATTTGGTCCCACCAAAGCTCCGCTCTTGTCCTCTTGTACGTCGAGATGATTGAACTGGAAGTAGCCCTGCGGGCCGCTCTGCGTCGACAGCCAGGGCCACTGCTTCTCACTACTTTCGCCGGAGAAAAGTTGGGAGAAGACATCCCCGCTGATTTCTTTGTACTCGCTCTGGAGTACTAGCTGTGCCTGCGGGATGGGCGTGTTCTGGTTGGATGCATCCATGACGCGTCCGAGGATGCGCGGGTTCAAAGGGCTCAGAAAGGCGGCCGTTTGGTAGACGTCCTTGTACGAGTGCTGGCTGTTGAAGAGGGGGTGAGAATTGTACTGTTCCGGGTAGGCCCAGTAGCCGAGATGAGATTCGTAATTGTAGTTGCCCTTGGTTTTGGAAGTCGAAACGTAGAAGTAGTAGACGTCGTTATCATTCCACGGCCGCACCACGCGCGAAAACTCCGCGAAACCATCCGGGTCGGTCAGGGTCTCATCGACTACCGAGAATGTGCCCTGAGGGAGAGTGATCTTGCGGTGCGCACTCGGATCCCCTTCATCGGCAGGAATCTCCCAATTTCGTGGATGTTTGCGGAGCACCATCACGCTCGCGCCGGGAATCTTTCCCGTGGCCTGTTGGTTCTGCTTGAAGATGTCAGGCACCACTTTTAAGCGAAACAGGTAGGTCTTGACCCAGGAAACCATCGTGCCCAGATCGGTGCTGCCCCAGGGCTGGATCACGATGTCTCTGTCGGGACTGCAATAGTAGGGACTGTCGACGATGAGACGCAGAGTGCGCGTGATCTTCTGGGCGGAGAGCTCGTCCTTGAGACTGCCTTGTTGATTGTATTTGTTGTCGACGAACTCGCTGACGTTCTCCTCGAATACTCCGGTCTTGAACCCTTGCTCGAAGTGGAAAGAGAATTCCCCGTCGCTCTGGGTCGTCGTGGTGGCGATCACCTTGTCGATCTCGGGAAACAGCTCGTTGATGTCCTTGTTCGAGTACCCTTGTTTGAGCAATGCTCCTCTGGACAGAACGATCTCGTTCTGGTCTTTCGCGCCGTAGTTACCCAGGTGCCCGTTTAGAATGCGGTAGGTCATGACGAGGCTCACCCGCACGCCGCCGAGAGCTTCAGAGCCCGCGGGATCGATGAAACCCGACTCATAATAGGTTTGATCAGGATTGAATTGCTGGTTACCGATGGTAGCTGAACCCGCGCTGGAGCTTAGGGCTCCCCCGTTGTTCGAAGCGGAATCCTTGCCGTAGGGTTTGAACTTGTAGGCGAGCTTGCCCCGTACGGAGCTGAAGGGGGCGTCGGGCAAGTTCACCGGAGCTTGAGAGTTGAGGGTCGGCCCATTCTTGTTTCCGCTGGGCTTTACCGTAATGGGGGGCAGAAGAGCCTGGACCGAATCTCCCCAGGTGAACGAGCACACTTCGCTGTGCCCGTCATTCGCGAAGGGGATGTTGAGTTCGTCGTTTCGTACCGTGACGCGCCAGGCATAGCGGCGTCCCGCTTCGAATAGCGGTTGCGAGGGGCCGTAGAAGAACGAGGTCCCTGAAACCTGCTGGTCGAAGAACTCGGGCGTCGTGGCGCTTCGCATCGCATCCTCGGGCGCCATCTCGGGATCGAGCATCTCGACGATTTCGAGTTCGTAAGTGGTGGTGCCGGGCGGCGCTCCCGGTGCCGGGGACCAGGAAAAAGTAACGGCCTGGAGCGCCTGGGGACTGATCGTCTCGCCGCAGGGAGGGGCGATCAGATAGGGCGGTTCAGCGGCCTGGATCTGGAACGAGTTGCTACACCCCGCCGGCGAGGGGGGCGAATGCACGATTTCCCGATCACAGATGGAAGCCGGACAGATCGATTGAAAGCACAGCTGATAGCTGCCGGGGGGGAGGCCCTTGTCGTAGTACTGATCCCGGGTCATTCCGCTGAAGAGCAGATTTGAAGGATCGAAGAGGGGTGCGAGATCGGCTCCGGAGAGGACGACCGGGGCTGTGCCGACAGCGATGGGAAACGGCGCTCCGGGATCGAATCCCGGAGGCGTTCTGAGTTCGATTCCGTTGTCTCCAACGAGCTGCATCGATAAGTAATCTTCCGCTGAGCCGTCTGGGGTGGTGGCGATCAGCGTCACCCGCGTGTGATCGGAAATGGAGAAGAGGTCGTTCGTAACCGTTCCGGTCACCTGCGTGCTCACGGTAAGATCGTACTGCGCCGAGGCACGCGTGGCTCCCAGTAGAGCCATGGCTCCCACGAGGATCGCGGCCAGAATGTTCTTAGAAGGAGACCGCATACGAAACCTCCCCACGTCTTTCGGTATAGGAAGTGGCTCCCGAGGACTTCGCGGTGTTGTCGTGCACGTAGAACCGAGCTGTCACCCGCTGGCGTTTGCCCTCCCTGAGCGAAGCGTTGAGCTGAAAGGTATTCGTGTCGTCCGTATCCGTCCCGTCGACGGAAGTCGTACTCATCGCCAAAGAAGCCCCCAGAGTGAGCTTGTGCTGCATCAATGCGAGATTCGCGCCCACGAGTGGCCCCGCGACTTTCGTCTTGCTGGTGGAGAGATCGTACACGGAACGGTTGAAGCCCCCGGTCAAGCTCAAGTTCCAGGGAATCCAGGTGAACACGTAGGCAGCATTGAGTTGAGAAGAGGTGTAGCTCTGATCGACGAGCCCGTTCTTCGTCTTGTCCTGCATGTCCTGCAGTGACCACACCAGGGACAGATTGTGAGCGGCGCGATCGCGCACCAGCGAAAGCGTCTGGGTCACCCCGATGTTGTTGGTGGCCTGTGCAATCTTGGTGGAGGTGCTGTCGATCTGGCTTCTGCCGGCCTTCTGGTCGATGGAATAGTTCGAATAGGAAACGCCGGCGCTGTATTGCGGCAGCGGAGTCCAGTCGAGTCGCGTCGAACCGATGACTCGGTTCGTTTGTAGGTCCTTGTTGTCGCTGAGATTGTCGCGCTGCAAACCGAGACTCGCGCTGCCTCGGAGCTTCCTCTTGAATGCAATGACGGTGGGCTCGATCGTGATCTTCTGAAGATCGTTGTTGAAGTAATAGGCCCCCATCGATCGGTATTTGGGGTCGATGCGTTCGAAGCGGAGTTTCGCTCCACCCCACTGGTCCTTCCAGTGAAGCGCCGCGTCGATCGCATTCGATTCTGTCGTGCTCTCCCGGTGGTCCATGAGAAAACCGAAGGCCTTGAGCAGAGGGCCCTGATAGCTGCCGTCCAATGGACTGTTCGTGTTATCGGTATAGGCACTTTGGGCCCACTCGAAGCTGAAGCTCAGGCGGGGAGTGAGCAGAGCCTTCGTGACCAAGCTCACCGCGAGGTTCTCCTCCGGCAGGGCATTGACCGCGGACGGCGTGATGTCCAAGGAGTTCTCGTCGTCTTTCCCATGAAGGACGACCAACGAGGCGCTGTCCTTCTCGTTGCTCGCGCCGATTCGCATTGCATAACCATTGCGCTTGTACACCGGCTGCACGACACCCGCAGTCGCCGTGCTGTCGGGTTCGATGGCGCGGCGCAGACGACCGCTGATGAATCCGACCTGAAGTCCTCCGGGAGCCAGTTCGAAACCTCCGCCCAAAATGCTGTGTCCGGCGAGCGTGAATCGTGACCAGGAGAGACTGCGGTAACCCACGTGCAGGGTGGCCCAGCGGTAGTAAGGGCTCGCGCCGAAGCGATTCAGCGGCTGCCGGAAGTCACGGTTCTGTTCGCTGAGGGTAAAGTTGAGCGGAACCGTCCACCCGTAGAGCTCGAGGGTCGGGTTGCCTCTGAGCACCCAGCTATTCGGCTCGCGGGAGGCCGTCCGTCCGTCCACACTGTAGGAGGCGAGACCGGCTGAGATGGTGCCATGAACCTTGAGCGCGGGAGCGTGTCCTAGCTCTTCGAGATTCTGCGCCTTCAGAGGAGCGGCGAGCAGGGACAGGGTTCCCAGGACTGCGACGGCGAAACTTCGCAACGCGCAGGTCCTGTGGATGGTGACATGGACAGGACGAAAGGGTAAGAGCCGACCTTGAAGAATCATGACGATGATCTTTGACGAGCTGCTCGTCATCGACTTGGGCAGGCTAGTCCTGTGCGATCGGGATGGTCAAGGACGAAACTTTGCAAATTGTTCGAAGAAAAGAGCTTAAGAGTACGATATCCGGAGACCGTGAGATCTTGGATCTGACTCTCCGCAGTCGTGTGGTATCGTGTGCGGCGAAGGAAGTGGTTCTATGAGCGCTAGTTTCTATCTCATCACCGGGACCTCGCGGGGAATCGGCGAGTCCTTGGCGAGCCGATTGTTGGGCGAGGGGCACCTGGTCTTGGGCGTGTCCCGATCCAACGCCGAGGGCCTGCAGTCGGAAAACTACCATCATCTGAAATGCGATTTGGCGGACGCTTCAGCGGCCAGCCAGATCGTGACGAAGGCAGAATCCCTGGTGCAGGAAAAGAGCTGCGAGTTTCTCTGTCTCGTCAACAACGCAGCGCGCCTGGAACCTCTCAAATCGATCGAGGAGTGTTCGAGTTTCGAACTCGAAGCCCACATCCAAATCGGCCTCATCGCCCCGATGGCCCTGACTTCCAGGTTCATTCAAACCTTCGCGCCGCTCGCCTGTCGCAAGAAAGTCGCCTTCATCTCTTCCGGCGCCGCCGTTCAAGCCATGCCCGGGGCCAGCGCCTACTGTAGTGCCAAGGCCGGCTTGACCATGTTCGCGCGCTGCGTCGGGCTCGAGCAGAGCCAGCAGGAGGGAGGCTTCGAGACGGTGGCCATCAATCCCGGAATGGTGGAAACCTCCATGCAAGTCACGGCGCGTTCCAAAACGGACGAAGAATTCATGATGGCTCCCTATTTCAAGGAAGCTCAGGCGAGCGGGAAGGTGCAGGAACTTGCTCCGGTGGTGGAGAATATCGCGAGGATCTTGATGCAACATCAAGATCCGGGAACGCTCATCAATTGTGCCGAGATGGAATCCTGAGGCTCCGTTGGTTCGAGGAGCAAGTGGATCTCGAGTCTTTCAAACGAGGTGAGAAGAATGCACAGACTGGTGGCACTCATCGCATTCTCGATGGCTCTTGTGATCGTGGGAGGAGCTGAGGCCAGCGAACTGAGCCTAGAAGCAACGCTCAGCGGACACGACGAGCGCGAAGATGGCGCCGCAGGGTGTCTTCAGGAAGCGGCGTTCAGCGTGGGCCTGCCCAGCTCACAACCCAACTTGAGAGTGGGGGGTGAAGCGGCGGGTTGTGATTCGGAGTGGGCCGCTTTCTTCGAATTCGATCTGAATACGGTGCCAGCGACGGAGCAGATCTACAGCGCGACTCTGGTGGTGCGTAAGACGGGCTACTCGGATGACTCGCAGGGCTTCGCCTATATCGGAGCATTCCCTTATTTGGCTAGCGGCGAGGAGCTTCTCGTGCCGCGCGAGGATCTGGATCCGCAGACTGCCCTGGATATCGTCTATCCCTCGGCGGTCAACGGCGACCTCAGCTTCGATGTCACGAGCGTCATCCAAGACTGGGTCGCTCACGGAGCGGACCGGGCGGGCTTGCTTCTCGCGGGGATTTACTCGGAGGCGGGTTACGAGGACTGGATCTCCGTGGGCGGGCACGGAAGCACGGCGCCGCCGAGGCTAGAAATTCAGTATCAGAGCACGGTGGGTTCCCACCCCATGAGCTTGTCGTCGATCAAGGCCGGCTTTCGTTAGTTAGGCCCGAGCCCGGTCCTAAAAAGGAGAACGAGAATGAACCCTCTTAGCCGTGGAATTTTCTTCGCTATGATTGGTATGTTCCTCTACATGAGCGGATGTGCAAAACAGCCAGAAATCGCCGACCAGCGCGCGCTGCTCCTTCAAACGGATCGGGAGTTCTCCGCCTATTCCGCGCTACACGGCGCGGCCGAAGCATTCAAAGAGTATCTGGTGGAGGACGCACTTCAGCTGCCGGCGGGGGAGGCTCCCATTCACGGACGGGACAGCATCTACGAGGCGATGTCCAAGAACAGCGGCTCTTACACTCTCAGCTGGGAACCACAGGATGGCGCGGTCGCGGCTTCGGGGGACATGGCCTACACCTGGGGTGTCTATACCGTCAAAGTACCCAACCAGGATGGAAGCGAGACGACGAGTCAGGGGAAGTACTTGAACGTATGGCGGAAGACGGTCGATGGGCAGTGGAGAGTGCTGATCGACATGGGGAATCAAAATCCGCCTGCCGAATGAGTTTGTTGGTTTGGGGTGTGGGAATCCGCCGGCTAGAAATCGTCGAAGTCCTCGTCATCGTCATCGAACTCATCCCGAGAACGCTCGGGCTCGCCGCCCTGGCGCTTCAGGCGTTTTCGCTCCAGTTTTTCTTCTCGCTTCTTTTTCTTCTTCAGCTCCTTCTTTCGTTTTTCCGCCCCATAGTTGGTCCGTTTCGCCATTGCGTCGAGTACCTCCTGACTCGCTCGGGATCCTCGGGCCGTCCGCGCTGGTCACGACTGTCGTGCCCATCGCCGAAATTCAGCCTCGCCTAGATTTTATCCGATCCGAGCCAGCGAGGGAATTGCCAAAGGTCCCGGATTCACAGCACGTAGCGCAAGACGGCGAAGTAGTGACAGGCGCTTCCCGCCAGCACGAAAAGGTGCCAGATCGCGTGGTGGTAGGGGACGCGGCGGGAGAGGTAGAAGTAGATCCCCCCCGAATAGGCCGCTCCGCCAGCGGCGAGCAGCAACAGGCAGCCCGTGGGCAGACTCGCCGCCAGGGGCCGGGCCGCGATCACCACGATCCATCCCATCAAAAGGTACAGTCCCAAGGATACCCCGCGAAAGCGCCGTCGGAGCAGCGCCTCCTGGACGATTCCCAGCACGGCCAGCCCCCAGATCACCCCGAAGAGGCTCCAGCCCCAGGCGCCCCGAAGCGGAACCAAAGTAAAGGGCGTGTAGGTCCCGGCGATGAGCAGGTAGATCGCGCTGTGATCAAGGGCGCGGAATACGTTTTTCGCCCGTGAAGGGGGCAGACCGTGGTAGAGGGTCGAGATCAGGTAGAGCAGAAGGAGACTCGCTCCGTAGACCGAGGCCGCCACGATCCGCCAGGGATCGGCAGTTTTCGCGGCATGGAGCAACAGTACCACGAGCCCCACCAGCGCGAGCAGGGCGCCCAGGCCATGGGTGAGGACGTGCGCTCGTTCTTCGGCGCGCGTGTGCTGGTATTCGCCGCGGATCTTCATCGTGGCCGTCCTCGCGTGGGTGGGGTGAAGACAGACAGTGGATAGGTAGACCGCGCGGGTCGCATTGCCAAATCCCGATACCGGATCTACTCTTGGTCTTGAGTCTGAGCGGCCCGCGCCCAGTGGCCGCCGCAGCGTCGATCGTGCGCCTCCCCACTGCAAAAAGGAGTCCGCGGAAACGGAGGCCTGGCCTTGCCAGACTTTGGTACTCCGTAGCCGGTCGAGGAGCCTGCCTCGAGGGAGTGCACGAGGAGCCCTCAAAGCCCGAAAGTCGAGTGCAGCGATGCCTGAGAAACTGCGCATCGATCACGACAGGGGGATCGTCCTGATCGAGTCCTGTGGCGCCGTCAGTGTGGCGGATATCCGCGCGTCCATCCAGGCAGTGGAGGCCATCTTCGCTGAAGAAGGGCTCGACAGGACCCTGGTCGATGCGCGAACGCAGGACCAACCGCCCTCGATCACCGAACTCTACGAAATCGCTTCGGACTTGCCCCGGGGCGTCCGGATCGCCCTGTTGACCAGCAGCGGGACCCCCGCGGAGGATGGCCTTCGCTTTCTGGAAACGGTGGCCAAGAACACCGGACTGGAAGTGAGAGTCTTTCTCGACGAGGACGAGGCCCTGGCCTGGTTGGATCATTCAGCCTCGAGTTCGGCTTGATACACCTGACCGTAGATCTCCCACAGCGTCAGGCAGACTGCCGCCAGAATGGGACCCAAGAGTAGCCCCGGGATGCCAAATAGTCCCAATCCCCCCAATGTGCCGAAGAGAATCATGAGCTGGTGCATCTGCGTGTCCTTGCCCGCCATCATCGGCCGCAGCAGGTTGTCCACGGCTCCCACGATCAAGAGGAACCACAGGGTGAGCAGAATCGCGCTGCTCGGATGTCCAGCCGCGGCCAGGTAGATCACGGCGGGAACCCAGATGAGGCCTGTGCCAACCCCGGGAACCACAGACAGCACGACCATGAGCGCTCCCCAAAACACCGGGCCGTGGAGACCGGCAACCCAAAATCCGATTCCACCGAGAAGCCCCTGCAAGACTCCTATGGCCAGCGTGCCACGCAACATGGCGCGACCCACCGAGACGAAGCGGTTCATCATCTTCATCTCGTCATCGTGAGAGAGCGGCAAATAGTAGAGGAACTTGTCCAGGGCCTTCTGCCCATCCTTTAGCAAGAAGTACATGCAGTAGCCGAAAAGAAAGAAGTGGAAGAGGAACTTCGCCGTGCGCCCGGTGACCCCCGCGACTCCGCTCACGAAGTAGTGCCCCGTGCTCTGCACGATCGACATGACTTTGGTGAGCACCTCTTTTCGATCCAGACCGATGTCATCGAGGATCGGCAGCAGATTGTAGATCCTGGCCAAGGGATCTGGCTTGGCGAGTTGTTGTTCCACCCAGGGTCGTATGGTGTGACTCACCTCGATGGCTTGATTCGCGGCCACCACCACCAAGAACAGCAGGGGCACGATCACGATCAAGAGAACGATGATGAGAGTGGTCAGCGAGGCGAGGCTGCGCCTGCCGCGAAACAGCCGCTCCAGGGCCCGATAGAGCGGTTGGAACAGTCCGGAGAAGATGGCCGCCAACAGGAAGGTGACGAGGAAAGGCCTGACCATCGCGAAGAAGAGCGCGGTGATCAAGATGGTGATCGCGAGCACGCTTGCCTTGACGAAGGTCGGACGACTCATGCGAGGAGGCTAGCATCGGGCGCGCGGTGGGCCAAGCAATATCGCCGCTGCCCGCTCAGGGCCTGGCGCTGCCCGTTCAGCCGGTCATGATGTATTTCTCGAGCTGCTCGATATGGAATTCGTGCTCGGAGATGATGGCCTTCACGACGTCGCCGATGGAGATGACGCCGATCACATTGCCGCTATCCACTACGGGAAGATGGCGGATGCGGCGCTCGGTCATCAAAGCCATCGCCTCTTCCACTGGCGCGTCCGGAGGGATGCACAGGACCTTCGTCGACATGATCTCCTCGACCTTGCAATCGCGTGAGGACTTTCCCTGGAGAATGACTTTGCGGGCATAGTCTCTTTCGGAGAGCAGACCCACGAGTTTCTCGCCGGTCATCACGAGAAGGGCGCCGACCCCCTTTTCCGAGAGCATTTCGACAGCCTGGTAGACCGTGGCGTCGGGAGAGATGTGATAGATTTCGTGACCCTTGTTCTTCAGTAGCTGCTTGATCTTCTTCATACCAATTCCTCTCGAGCGGGCGCGAAAACGAGAAGGTACCAAAAGATGTCCCTCCTCAAAGATCTAAAGCGGGGGAGGCGCGGACGCAAGACAAAGCTCCATTCGCCAAGGGCTTAGGCCAGTGTCCCTCGATCGCGACCCCACCCACACAGTTTGCTAGGCAAGTGGGCGCAGGCATGGTAGGAAGTTCCTTGGCGGCACACTTTCCAGCCGAGGAGGCTTTGCATGGAGCAGCTCACCTTCCTCTTGAGTCAGGCGTCGGATTTCATCTGGGGTCCGTGGCTGCTCATTCCTCTCCTGCTCTTTACCGGCCTCTACCTGACTCTGCGCCTCAAGGGACTGCAGTTCAAAGAACTGTACGGCGCCCTGTATCTTGCGCTCATCGTCCGCAAGGACAAGGGCGCCACCGGAGACATTTCACATTTCCAGGCCCTGATGACCGCACTGGCCGCCACGGTGGGCACGGGAAACATCGTCGGAGTGGCCACCGCGATCGCCCTGGGCGGACCGGGCGCCGTTTTCTGGATGTGGATGACGGGTCTGTTGGGAATGGCCACCAAGTACTCCGAGGCCCTGCTCGCCGTCCATTACCGCGTGACCGATCACCGCGGCGAGCAAGCGGGCGGTCCCATGTACTATCTCTCGCGAGGCGTTCGCGCGCAGCCCTTGGGCAAGATCCTCGGTCTGCTCTTTGCGATCTTCGCCGCCATCGCGGCCTTCGGCATCGGAAACATGGTGCAATCGAACTCGGTGGCGCAGGCCCTGCACGAGAGCTTCAACGTCTCGGTCTACGTCACGGGAATCGTACTGGCGCTTGGAGCGGGGGCGGTAATTCTGGGCGGCATTCGTAGTATAGGAAGGTTCACGGCGGCATTCGTGCCGGTGATGATCGCCGTGTACATGGCGGGAACTCTCGTCATCTTGTTCCGCTTCGCCGGGGCGATTCCCCACGCCCTCGTCCTCATCGTCCACGATGCTTTCAACGGGACCGCTCTCACTGGAGGATTCGTCGGTGCGGCAGTGGCTTCCGCGATACGCTTCGGGGTTGCCCGGGGGATTTTCTCGAACGAATCGGGCCTGGGCTCCGCCGCCATCGCCGCTGCTGCGGCGCAAACCGAGGAACCCGTGCGGCAGGCCATGGTCTCGATGACCCAGACCTTCATCGATACCATCGTCGTGTGCTCGCTCACCGCTTTGGTCATTCTCACCACGGGCGCCTGGGAGAGCGGTGCGAATGGTGCACCTCTCACGCAGCTGGCCTTCAGTCGCGGACTTCCCGGTCAGTGGGGGGGATGGCTGGTTGCGATCAGTCTCTCGATGTTCGCCTTCTCGACGATTCTGGGCTGGAGTTATTACGGAGAGAAGAGCATCGAGTATCTGCTCGGAGAACGCTTCATTCTGGTTTACCGAGTTCTCTTTGTGACCGCCGTGCTCTTCGGCGCCATTCGCAGCCTCAGTTTCGTGTGGACCGTCTCGGACGTAATGAATGGTTTGATGGCGTTGCCAAATCTGATCGGACTCTTGCTCTTGAGCGGAGTCATCGTCGACCAGACGCGTAGCTATTTCCGCAGGCGAGCGGGCTAGGAGAATCCCCAGCCGGCGTGCTTCAGTGCAATACGCTTTGCAACCAGGCGCCGATGGCCTGGATCTCTTCCAGCACCACCTGATGTTGCATGGGGTACTCGTGCCACTCTACCGAGTAGCCGAGTTGTTGCAGACGATCGCGCGCAGCGGTTCCCTTGTCGAAGGGCACCATGGGGTCGAAGATCCCGTGCGCCTGAAAGATGGGGATGTCGGCGTTGATCGAGCTGCGCTCCTGCTCGAACTTCGACTCCAGGAGCATGTAAGTGCTCAGAGCCAAGATCCCGGCCAGGCGCTCGGGATAGCGCAACCCGGTGAACAGCGAAATCGCGCCGCCCTGGGAAAAGCCGGCCAGCAAGATGCGTTCGCAGGGGACGCCGCGCTGGTTTTCGCGGACGATGAGTTCCTCGAGTCTTCGAGCGGACCCCCGGATGCCTTCCTCGTCGTGCCCGCGCTTCAAATCGAGTTCGACGATGTCGTACCAGGCGCGCATGACCATTCCCTGGTTCAAAGTCACCGGGATTCTGGGTGCATGCGGGAAGACGAAGCGGATCGCGTGGTCCTCGGGAAGCCCCAGGGAGGGGACGATCGGCTCGAAATCGTGCCCATCCGCGCCCAATCCGTGCAACCAGATCACCGAGCTGGTCGCCTTTTGGCGGGGTTCGATCTCAACACATTCCAGATGAGCAGAACTCACAGCGATTCCTCGAGAAATTGGGTCCTGGGCAAGCTATTTCCAGCCGTGGCTGCGGGCAAGTCCAATTCGCCGGTTCTGTCTCCGAGATTGTTCCTGGCCCGGATGCTGCGTGACGGGGTGGCATGGCCACGGACCCGACACGCAGGCCGGGTTGGGGGCCTCCCCACTGTCCCAATTCCAGCTGCAAGTACCACAAGGACTTGCTCGACACCGCGCCCCGCTGGCGCTATGTCCGCAAGGGTTTCTATACGCGCCCCTCGGACCAAAGACGTGTCCAACGTTTCCAGTGCCGGACATGTGGTGTCAACTTCTCCAGCCAGACGTTTTCTCTGAGCTACTGGCAGAAGCGTCCCGAGCTCACCAATAAGATTTTTCTGCTGAGCCTGGGCTGCATGGCCACTCGCCAGATCGCCCGCACCCTGAAGGCCAGTCCGCAGACCATCTCCGAACACATCGCCCGACTCGCCCGTCACGCCATGTTGTGGCAGACACATCGGTTGCAGGGAGTAAAGGCACGCGGTCCGGTGGTGATCGACGGACTGCGCAGCTTCGAGTACAGCCAGTACCATCCCATCGAGCATCACGTGGCGGTCGAAAAGGACACGAGCTTCGTGCTCTATCACACCGAGAGTGAGCTACGCCGGAGCGGGCGGATGACCGCTTATCAGCGTAAGAAGCGGCAGAGGATCGAGGAACGCATCGGCCGGCCGGATCCCCAGGCCACCCGCAAGGACGTCCAGGAGCTGCTGGCGGTATCCCTCGAGGGACTGGAGCGAGCCATCGTCCACAGCGATGAACATCGTGCTTACGTGCAGGCAATCCGCAAGCTAGAGCCGAGCGTCACTCACCGCGTGACGAACTCGAAGAAGCGGCGCAGCCAGCACAATCCACTCTACGAAATCAACCTCCTCGATCTGTGGATTCGTCATGCGCAGAGCAACCACAAGCGCGAGACCATCGCGGCCTCCAAGCGCCGCCAGGCCAGCGCGGAGAAACTCACGCTGTTGCAAGTATGGAAGAACTACATCCAGAGGCGACGGGTGAACGGACCGCCAGAGACTCCGGCGATGCTGAAGGGGCTGATCGATCGCCCTCTCTCGTTCGGGGAGATCTTTCGCAGACGGCTGTTTCCAGGGCGGATCAAACTCCCTGCACGCTGGCAGCTCTACTATCGGCGGGCGGTGTCCACGCGGGAGTACCCGCGCAACCAGGCGCATCGGCTGAAGTACGCGTTTTGAGGGAGAAGGAGCCTGCCGGGGAGTGATCTGAGCCAACTCGGCCTCCCGCACGAACTACGCGCCGGCCAGGAACAATCTCGGAGACAGAACCATTCCTCTGCGTTTAACCTTCGAGCCAGGAGTCTGAAACCACAGCTGGAGGCATTCGATGAGACGCATCACTCTCGCGCGGGTCTTCGTTCTCGCTCTCGTTTTCGGGTCACTTTTTTCGGCGACCGCACTGGCGGCCAAGAGGGACCATCCGCAGCCGCGTACTGCCAAGCAAAAAGTCGATGTTCCACTCGACAAAATACGGGTGAGCGATGGCGACACCATGGTCATCGATTGGGCCGAGGGTGATCGCGAGCGAGTGCGCGTCCTGGGGATCGACACGCCGGAGATCGCGCACGAAGGACATTTTCTCACCGAGGATCAACCGCACGGGCAAGAGGCGCGTGAATTCGCCGCGAAGCTCTTCGCTCAGGCCAAGCAGATTCAGCTCCTGCGCGCCGACCAGACCGATACCTACGGCCGCACCCTCGGCTTCTTCTTCCTGGACGGAAAGAACTACTCACCCATGGTCCTGCGCGCGCGCTTGGCCTACGAGACGGTGAGTCACTACGGGGACAACGGCTTCCCCGAAGAGGCCGCGGAGTGTTTGGAGGCCGCAAAGGAAGCACAGAAGCAGGGAAAGCTGGACTTCGAGCAACCCTATCTCTTTCGGCGCATGATGCGCGAGCGTCAGGAGGCGGCGAAGGCTCCCAAGTCGCAGCGGCCGAGCAAGTCTCCCAAAGCTGACAAGGACGAGAAAAGCGAAGGCGGAGGGCATTAGGCTCGGGCTTCGAGAACCTCTAGTCCCAAGGTCTGCTCGAGAACGCGCCGTAGCCTCTCTGCGCGCGAGTCGGGACCGTAGTGGGTCCGCACGAAGGCATAGCCCGCCTCGGCCAATTTTCTCGAGCGCTCCGGATCCTCCAGGAAGCGCCAGGCCCGTGCCCATTCGGCCGGGTTCTCGGCCTGTAGATAGTGAATCCTGGCCTCCGCTCCCGATCCCCGCGCGGCCACCGGCGTGCAGATGACGGGGCGGCCCGCGGCCTGCGCTTCCAGCATGCGATAGCGCAGGCCCCCCGCGTATTCCAGTGGCACCACGACGGCATCACACGCCGCGAGCTCGGTCTCCAGCTCGTCCACCCATCCCACCGCGACCGCGCCGGCCTTTTCGATGACACGTCTGAGCTTCGGGCCGAGACCGGCACCGGCCACGCGCAGCTCCGGCGGGCGCTCGATGCCGCGTAGGATCGCGGGCCAGCTTTCTTGCAGAAAGCACACGAGACCATCGCGATTGAACGCGGCCGACCAGTGCCCGTAGCAGAGCCAGCGCTGGGGCGCTTCGGGCTCTCTCGGTGCCGGATTCAGCGGCCTCGCTCTCACCGGCACGACCGCGGGCCACACGCCCAGAGCCGGCCGCTTCGCGCCGGGCATGGTATCCAGGGCGTGATCAGCGAGACGCATGTCATCCTCGGTCAGACACAGGAGGGCGTCGCAGGAAAGGAGAGCGGTTTTCTCCGCGCGGCGCAGGCGCTCGGCGACGCGTGGGAGTGGTCCCTCGGGATCGCTGTTCAGTCTTGCCGCCTCACGTTGGTATTCCAGATCGGAGAGTACGAGCACGCGTCGCCCGGCCTGGCCCAGGGCCACCGCCGCGGACTGATACCAAAAGGGTCCGACCACGATGGCCTTGGGATCGGCGGCCACCTCTTCTCGTACCATCTTCTGCATGCGTTGCGTGCACGCAAAGATCTGGATTCGCGGCACATCCTCCCGCCACGCCCGCAGCGATGAACTGAGCCTCCTCCGCAGACGGGACAGCGCGCGCAGATCGGCCCACTCCTCGTCCAGACGAATCTCAAAACCCTCGCTCTCGAGCCGTTGACGGGCCAGCTCGCTGCCCATTCCCGCGCGCGAAATCCAACGCACCTGTCCCAGAGCGAGAAGGCTACGAGCCAGCTCCAGAGTGAAGCGTCGGCTGCCCTGGTTGGCGGGCCAGGGGAGCAGTGTGGTGCTCAAGACGAAGCGCGGATCACTCATGGCCGCTCGCCTCTGTGCAATGCGAAGGTGGACGAGGTCATTCTCTCCAGAGTGTGATGGGCCTCATATCGCCTCCGGCCGGCCTGGCCAAAACGAATCCGCGTGGCACGGTCCGCCAAGAGTTCACCGAGCGCGAAGAACAGAGCGCGCGGATCCGCGGGCGACACGAGCAGGCCGTTCTCATCGTGCTTCAAGAGCTCCTTGACTCCGTCCACGTCGGTTGCCACCAGGGGAAGCCCCTGGCAGATGCCCTCCAAGAGAGACAAGGGCATGCCCTCGCGCCGGCTTGCCAACACCATGAGATCACAGGCCCTGAGAATCGTGACCACGTCGTTGCGATGGCTGGCCAAATGGATTCTCTCTTTGAGCCCAGCCTCACAGATAAGGCGTTCCAACTCGGGGCGATCCGAGCCTTCTCCCACGAACCACATCTGGAAGCGCGTGCCCTGACGCGCCAAGCGAGCGAGGCCCTCGATCAACACGTCGCCTCCCTTGCGTAGATCGAGAGCTCCCAGCTGGACGATGCGCGGGCCACCGCCCCGTTCGCGAGCCGCCAGCTCCGCGGGCATCGGCGCTTCCCGCTCGGCCCAGATGACCCCTTCAGGGTTCGTGTCGGGCACTCCATTCAAGACGGTGACGACTCGCGCGGGCGAGTAGTGAAAGGTGTCGATCAAGATGGAGCGGTGCGCCTCGCACACCGCGATGCTCGTATCCACCGCACGGACCCCCGCGCGCTTGGCCCAATAGCGCTTTCCCACTTTTCCCACGCCGGGGAGGTGCTCGGTAACGACGATACGTTCGACCTTGGCCCACTTGGCGGCCAGGGGAGCAAGGCCGAAGATTCCATCGTAGGGATGGGGGAAGTTGAAGTGCACCATTTCGGGAGCCAGCCCTTCGAGCTCGCGATAGAGCTCCGTCCACCTCGCCCGCCAAGAGTGCTCGCGCAGACGCCGCACGGCGAAGCCATCCCTTTCCAGTTGTAAAAGCCAGGGTGACAGGGTGGGACGATCCAGCGCGATCAAGCCCAAACGCTGGGGCCCGGCCGCTTCCAAATGCCATTGGAGATAGGTTTCCGCCCCGCCAAAATAGGGGGCGTCACAGTAGAACCAGTGGGGTGGAAGAGAAGTTGTCCTCATGGCCGTAATGACCATGACACAGAGAGAAGCCCCACGTCCAGATCAGACGTGGGGCTTGGCCGAAGCAGGAGTCGCTTCACTCAGCAGCAGACATCCGCGCAACCGTCAGTTGGTCTTGCGCTGCTCCAGCAGCTTCTGGAGCTTCTTCTCGATGACTTCGAGTCTCTTCTGCACGTCCTCCAGCTCTACCTGTTTGTCCTCCAGCTTCGTTGATACAGCTCAGCGCCTTCTCGCTCTCGGGAGAGATGATGCCCACGCTGCCACTGTCACCGTCGCCTCCACGGCTGTACCACCGGAAGGTACGGGGCAGATCCGGGGTATCGATGTCGTAATTGAAGTCCTTGTTGAAGTTGAAATTGAAATTCTTGCCGTCGAAAGCGTAGATGCCGTGCCCCTCGTTTTTCTCGGGCTTGGCCTTGATGGTCGTGCTCTTGCCCTTGCGCAAAACGGTCAGGGTGATCGTATCGCCTTCCTTGATCTCCCGCAGCTTCTTGCGGAGATCGGAGATGTCGTTGACCTGCTCGTCGTCGATGCGGGTGATGATGTCGTAGGCCTTCAGTCCAGCTTTCTCGGCCGGACTGTCCTCGATGACCGAACGCACCAGGATCCCCTCGTCCTCATCCAGCCCCAGTTGGGCCGCCATTGCGTCGTCGACCTCGCCGATGGTGACGCCGAGATAGAGCCCCTGGTTCATCTTCGCGATGGCCCAGCTGTGAGGCTTACCGCTGGGAACCGTCGAGGAATAGATCACATTCCCCTCGTCATCGACGAGGCACTGGTAGACCACCCGGCCATCGTCATCGAGAACGATGCGGGTGTTTCCATGCTTGATGATCCGGTCTTCGGGCAGGGGATCGCCGTCCTCGAGGATCTTCCACTCTGCGCCGAGCTTCTGCACGACGTAGGAGTGCGGCTGCCCGTCGTCGCCGATGATCGTGATGTTGCTGGTGGACTTGTCTTTGGACTTGGCCTCGGCTGCGTTCGCCAACGCTCCCCAGAGGGCCAGCGCGCCCATGACGAAGAGCACCGCAACCACGATTTGAATGACTCGTTCCTTGTTGACTATCACGTCGTTTCCTCCCAGGTGGGCCGTGCTGGCCGAGGTGGGGACCCTTGGTCCCCGGCTACTAGAGATGTTCGCGCCGGTCGGGTTCGTATTTGGCCGGGACGACCACGGGGTTGCCCCATTCGTCGGGCGCGGCTTCGTAGAGACTCTTCACACGCCGGCGTTCGAGTATCCGGCGCAGGTAGACGACTTCGGTTCCCTTTCCCTGAGGCGCCGGCTTGCGGTCGACGACCAAGAGGGGGAGTTCCTCCACCAGGCGCCCCTCGCGGGTGCCCGCCTGCCGGTAAAGGTCGAGGGCTTGCTGCATCGTGGCGGCCTCCGCGGGCGGAGCCGTAGTCGAAGGGGCACCGGGGATACCGGTCAGCCAGAAGAGAGCGATGCAGGCGGCGACGGCCCAGCCGATCCAGGGACCCGGACGGAAACGCCGGATCGGAGCGGGGCTGGTCGAGGAGTGCTGGGCGGCCGCCGCGCGGAGATCGTCCAACTCCAGGGCTTCGGCTCGGAGTACGGTATTGGCGACCCCCAGATTCAGCTCGTTCTGGTCCTTCAACGACAGCGCGAGGCGGTGCCAGAGCTGTGGATCCTGCTGAGCCTTGAGCTCGAGTTCTTCCCAGGCGGCTGGCTCAGCCGAACCGCTGAGTACGCGATGGATGAGGGTAGCTTCGTGTCTCATGTCATTCTCCTTGCCGTGCCAACGCGGCAGATGCGGCGGGACGGGGTGCGGAGAGTTGCTTCCGCAAGAGCTGGCGTGCCCGGACCAGGCGCGTTTCCACCGTGGTCTCGGGCAATTCGAGGCTTTGGGCGATGCTCTTCTGGCTCATGCCCTCCAGTGCGCGCAGAAGCAGTGGTTCGCGGTACTTGAGCGGCAGCTCGCGCGCCGCGGAGAGCGCCCGCTGAGCCGCCAGCCCGGCTTCGAGGGCGGCGAAACTGCGTTCCGCCGCGCTGTCCGCCACGCCCTCGTGGTGGCTTTGCAGGCGGCTGAGGATCCGGCGTCTCAAGCCCGCTTTTCGTCCCGCCGAACGGGCAGTATTGAGCGCCACGTGCCGTAACCACGGCCGCAGCTTCGCCGGATCCTCCAGACTCTGAATTCCCGCCACCACCTTCAAGGCAACCTCCTGCAACAGATCGTCGAGTTCGCCCTCGCGGGGCATGTGCGCCAGGAGCACCACCGCGAGCCAGCGCCGGTTCTCCTTCCACAGCCGATCCAGGGCCGCGGCATCTCCAGCGTGGGCTTGCTGGAGGAATTGGACTTCGGGGTTTGTGTCCATCTACTCCACTAGGACGCGTGAGAAAAAAGGTTCCGTCCAAAAAATTTCGAAAAACTTCCCGATGCGGACCTCGGTGGGGCGAGACGCTTCCTTGTCCGGGCCCGGCCCAGTTCCTACCGTGGGGCGAATTCCGTAAACCAGATCCTGGACTCCGCAGGCTTGCGGAAGGGTCCAGTCCCTCAACCCCTCAAGAGTGAGCCATGGACTACGATTTCAACGAACGCGAAGCGATGATCCGCGACTTGACCCGTAAGATCGCCAAGGAGAAGGTCTTACCCGTCCGGGCCGAGTTGGATGAAAAGAGCGAGTTCCCCTACGAGGCCATGGCCGCCATGGCACAGGCCGACCTCTTCCGGGTATTCATCCCCGAGGAGTACGAGGGAATCGGCGGGGGCTGCATGGAAATCTGCATCGTGGCCGAGGAACTGAGCCGGGTCTGTGCGGGAGTGGCCACCACCTACTCCGCCAACGCGTTGGCGGCCCAGCCCATCGTCATTGCGGGCAACGAGGAGCAGAAGCAAAAGTACCTCTCGCGCATCGCGAGCGGAAAGAGCTTCGCGGCCTTCGCCCTCACCGAGCCGGGAGCGGGAAGCGACGCTGGCGCAATCCAGACCACGGCCAAGGAGACCGAGACAGGTTTCGTGCTCAACGGCACCAAGCAATTCATCACCAACGGTGAGGTCGCCGAGATCTACACCGTACTCGCCAGCACCGATCCCTCCCGCGGCGCGCGCGGTCTCAGCGCTTTCATCGTCGAGAAGGGCACCCCCGGATTTTCCTTCGGCAAGGAGGAGAACAAGATGGGGATCCGCGCCTCCAAGACCACCGAACTCATCTTCCAGGACTGCGAGATTCCCAAGGAGAACCTCTTGGGTCGCAAGGGTGCCGGCTTTTTGACCGCGATGAAGACCTTCGACCATACCCGCCCCGGCGTGGGAGCGCAGGCGGTGGGGATTGCTCAGGGCGCGCTGGACGAAGCCATCCACTATGCCAAGGAACGCGAGCAGTTCGGCAAGCCCATCACCACTTTCCAGGGCATCCAGTTCATGATCGCGGACATGGCGACCCAGATCGAAGCGGCTCGCGCCCTGGTCTACTCCACGGCGCGGATGATCGACCGCGGGGTCAAGAACACCGCGCGCGAATCCGCCATGGCCAAGATGTTCGCCAGCGACATGGCGATGCGCGTGACGACCGATGCGGTGCAGGTTGTCGGGGGTTACGGCTACATGCGCGACTATCCCATGGAGAAGTTCATGCGCGACGCCAAGATCACCCAGATCTACGAGGGCACCAACCAGATCCAGCGCCTGGTGGTGGCAAACGCGGTACTGAAGTAGCGCGCGGCGGAGGCCTTCGCGCACCTAACGCTCAGCCCAGCCAGCCCTTCTTCTTGAAATACACGAGAAGGGTGGCCGCGACCGCGATCATCAGGCCCCACGCAAACGGGTACCCGAAGTACCAGTTCAGCTCCGGCATGTTCCAGGGCGATTTCTGAGGATTGAAGTTCATCCCATAGAGCCCCGCGATGAAGGAGAGCGGGATGAACAGGGTCGCAATGATGGTCAGCACCTTCATGATCTCGTTCATGCGATTGCTCACGATGCTGAGGTAGAGGTCCATCAATCCGGAGCTGACGTCGCGATACGATTCGACGATGTCCATCAGTCGCAGGGCGTGGTCGTGACAGTCCCTCAGATAGACCTGCGTCGTCTCATCGATGAGACCGCTCTCGTCCCGTGCCAGTGAGCTCATCAATTCGCGTAGGGGCCAGATGTAGCGCCTGAGAGTGGCGAGGTCACGCTTGAGCTGGTGGAGACTTCTGATCGTTTCTTGGTTCTGGTGATCCAGAACATCCGCCTCCAGATCTTCCAACTGATCTCCGTAGTACTCCAACAAGGGAAAGTACGCGTCGACGATGGCGTCGAGAATGGCGTAGGCCAGATAGCCTGCCGATCCTTCGCGAATCCTGGGGCGGCCTTCGCGAAGACGCGCGCGGACCGGTTCGAGGCAGTCGCCGATCTGCTCCTGGAAAGTGAGCACGATTCCCGGACCCAAAAGCAGACTGAACTGCTCGGTCTCGAGCGTGTCGCTCGACCTCGGCATACGAAGCACCACGAAGCGAAGATCCCCGTACTCATCCACCTTGGGCCTCTGGTTGACGTGCACGATGTCTTCGACCGCCAAAAGGTGCAGGCCGAAGGCCTTGGCCACCTCTTGAATGACATTTTCATTGCCCAGGCCGTCCACGTTGACCCAGGTCACCGCGCGTTCGCGGACTCGCGAGCGTAATGACGACAGATCGGTGATGTCCTCCTCGACGAGTTCCTGCTCGTTGTAGGAGGTGAGATGCACCTTGCTGGGCGCGGCATCAGGATCTGAAAAAATCGTGCCGGGAGATGCTCCGACGGGAGCGCGCCGCTTGGCGGGATTCTTACGCTTCTTGGAGTGCTTCTTCATCGCGGGCTCCTCGCGGGGATGAGTCGAAAACGGCACGCAATCACGCTGTTGAACACGCTCGGGTGGTGGGGTGGATCATATCAGAATCACCCGTTTAGAAAAGAGCGGGCTGCAGAGGAGAAAGGAGGGGGGAATCCCTGCTGGTTCTCGTCCTAGATGGAGAGTCCTCTTCTCATCGACGCTGGTCCCAAAACCCGCCGATGGAGTTGGGCTCCTGGGGTTGGGGCCGACTGCGCG
Organism: Candidatus Krumholzibacteriota bacterium; assembly: GCA_963806035.1. Lineage (GTDB taxonomy): Bacteria > Krumholzibacteriota > Krumholzibacteriia > JAJRXK01 > JAJRXK01 > JAOZPE01. The sequence goes on from CAWDWO010000016.1 coordinate 45,125, forward strand.
AGGAAAGGGAGCCTCCTCGCCGGGAACGCCCCTCCCCACTCAAACCCCCAAAGATCCCACGATTGCGACAGCACTCCGTTTGAAACAAAGCCCGCCTACACGAGCTTGCAATGCGAACTCTTGCTTCCGTAAACTTCAGAGTGGCTCCTCGAACTCCCATGATTGGAGGCAGGTCGTGTTCCCCCGACGCTGCGAAGGGCTGCCTACTCTGGTCCTGACGCTCCTTGCGCTGCTGTTCGTCTCACTGCCCGCCCTCGCCGACACTCTGTTCGTTCCAGAAGATTACAATTTGGATTCGGCGCTCAGTGCAGCGACATCCGGCGACACCGTATCGGTAGCCGGAGGGACACTGGAGTACGGTTCCGTCCACCTACCTCCCGGTATCGTCCTTCTTTCGCGCGAGCCCTGGACGAATAGTATTTCGCGGCTGCTGGCGTGGGATTTGAGCGGGAAATCCGAAGTACGTGGGTTTCGATTCACCGCGTATCCCTATTGGAACCCCGCGGCGCCGATTTGGCTTGGGGTCATCGTGGACAATTCCGAGGTGTGGTTTTCAGAGTGTCATTTTGAGGGCTTGGATTCGGAAATTGGCGAAGCGAACGGAATCGATTATCCCGGAGCCGCATCCTATCGCTGGCCTCTGGACTTTCGGAATGATTCGAATGTGTTTTTGGATTCGTGCTCGTTCAGTGAGAACACCTCGAACAAGAACGATTACTCCGGAACCTCTGCCTGCATCGCTTCCGTGACATCCATTCTGGAGATCTTCAACTGTACTTTCGAACACCAGGACCACGCCCTCTACTCCTCCAGCGGGTCCGTCATTCTTACAAAAAGCAGTTTTCGCGAATGTCACGATGAGTTTCTGTGGGTGAATGGACCGCTGTCGATGCTGGGGAATCTGATCGTCAACTGTGGTCCGCGCTATTGGGAAACACCGGGCTATCTCAAAGACGGGACATTCAAGGAAGGAAGCTGCGAGAAGACACCGAGCATCCACCTGGGCGGATCGGTTCAGCTCCAGAGCAATACCTTCGTCGACAACCCGGTTCTGTTTCCTCCCTACTATCAGTGGTGCTCGGAGTCATTTCCCGAGCCGGACGATCGCCTTGCCCTGGTCATTCTGGAACCAAGCACTACGGGAGCGATCAACCAAAACCTCTTCATCGGCCTCACTGGCCCCGCGCTGCAGGCGCCGGCCACGATCCAGGTTTCGTGCAACGACGCCTGGGATGGCCTGGGTCAGTACTGGGTGGGAGATGTGGGCGACCTGACCGGGATCGACGGCAACATCTCCGAGGCACCCATCTTCTGTGGGCGGAATACGGGGGACTACACCCTCAGCTTGCAGTCCCCGGCCGCCAATGCCAGCTGCGGACTCATGGGAGCATTCCCCGCGCAGTGCGATCGGGCGCTGGAGATTCCGGACGACGGCGGCACTCAGACCGGCGGTGAACCGGCGAAGCTGCAAACTCGCCTGTTGGGCGCCGCACCCAATCCCTTCAATCCGCGCACCCAGATTCGCTTCGAGTTGGAATACGCGGGCGAGGTGCAACTGGAGATCTTCGACGTCGCGGGACGGCTGGTGCGTAGCTGGAGCCTGCCGCAAATGGAAGCCGGGCCGCACTCGGTTCCCTGGGACGGCCACGACGCCCACGGCAATGCGGTCTCCAGTGGGGTGTACTATCTCCGATTGCAGTATGCGCGGAAGGTACTCAGCGGCCGCATGGCGCTTCTGCGCTGAGCCGAAAGCCGCGAGAGGGTGGGCGCCTGATCGGAGTTGTCTACCCGGGTAGAGGAGGGGAATTCCGCTGGGCTGCGGGAATTCTCAGTCTTGCTGGGCCTTGTGGACTGCCTCGCGCAGCAGCTGCGCCCAGCTGTCATCAGGTGCGAATTCCTCGTAGCGCTGCAGGAGCTGCTCCGCGTCTTTGACTTTTCCCAGCGCCAAACTCACCTGAATCTGATCGTAGAGTGCGCGTAGATAGTTCGGGGTCGAACTCTCGACACGCGTCAGAAGAGCGTCGGCCTGCTCGAGTAGGCTACGACGTTCGTCGTCTGTTGGTGCATTCAAAGAGCGTTGGTATTCCACGATCGCCAGTCCGATGAGCGCTTCGGAATTCAGAGGGTCGTGCCTCAGCGCCGTCTGGTAGCTCTCTTCGGCCAGCTCCAGTTTTCCCCGAGCCAACTTGAGATGAGCGAGTGCGTTGCTGGTGCCGACCGGATCGATGCCCTTGCTCCGTTGCAGGATGAGGGTCTCCTCGGCCGCGACCATCTGCGACTCGCTGGAGACGTGATTGCTGCCTCGCAGGATCCCGGAGTTCTCCGCGGAGAACTCCTGCGCCAAGCGCAGGGGCGCGGCGATTCCGCTGGGATAGCGCAGATGAAGGTCCTGGACGGCCTGAGTTTGGCCTCCTGCCCCGAGGAGGGCTCCCAATGGTAGTCGCGAGCGTACGAGGGGAGAGAGCACGACCAGAAGGGCCGCCGCACAGGCCACCAGAGTCTGGACGGCTTGGCGCCGGGGCCAGCGTGGGAAGGAGACGATTCGCGCGGAGTCTCGCCTTCTGGTTCGCTCGAGGATGGCTGCGTAGTACTCCGGAATGTCCTCTTGGCGGAGGTGCTTCCACTGCTGTGGATCCAGAGGGGCATCCAGGATGGAGACGACTCTCGCCAGTTCTCGGCGGGCATCATCGTCGCGGCTCAGCAACTCCATGCGACGTGCAGTCGTCGTCTCGTCCAGCTCTCCTAAAACGAAATCCAGAATCTCCTCGGAATTACGCCATCCCTCCCCTGTGGGACCTTCGGGTTCGGGATGGCCGTCATCGACCGAACGAGAACGAGCGCCGGGTCCTCCGAGATTCTGCCGGAGGATCTTGCGACCCCGCTCGATCACCTTCTCCACACCGCCCCGGCTCAAGCCGAAGCTCTCGATCGAGGCAATGCGCGCGGCGGACAAGCCATCCATGAGCGCCATGTTACAGATGATGATGTCGCGCTCGCAGGTGGGACGACTCGCCCAGTGCTTTTGCAGTAGTGGCGTGATGCGCTCTTGGATTTGCCGGATCTCGACTTCTACATCGACGGGCATGCCGCCATCCTGCGCTTGAGCGATGACCTGGTCATGCGTCTCCTCATCCAAAGCCGCATACTTGGGGCGCCGTTGCGCTCCGTCCCGTTTCAGCTTGTCCCGAACCACGTTCGAAGCGGTCTTCCGTAAGTACATGTGAAACTCGCCTTCGCTGCGATCAGGGTAACTGCGGAGGTGCTTTCGGCCGCTCCCACAGAGCTTGGCCCAACTGTCCTGACAGGCATCTTCCACGTCATCGTGGTTGAAACGGCCAGGCAACTGCACTTGAAAGATCCTCACCACGGCTTGCCGAACCACTGGATCGAAGCGTCGGATCAATTCCGACCAGGCTCGATCGTCGTCGCTCGTCGCACAGAGTGCGTAAACAACCGAAAACGGAGTGTCCTTTCCGCAATTCACGCTGGCTCCCACCAGAAAGACGAATTTCTTCGATTCCGGACGAAACCAGTGTGCTGGCTGGCCCCGGGGGCGTCAAGCCGTGCCCCCGTCATTGCCTCTACACTCAAGACGAAAAAGCGTGGATACTTCCTAGTGGGAATTGCGATTTCTCAAACACCGGTGGGAACCGAAATTGAGCAAGCCCGAGAAGCTGAGCAGTCGGCCTGCGCCCTCATCTGCGGGGCAGCTCCTTTTGGCGTTGATCTGCGCCCTGCTGGCCCTGTCGGCGGCGGTTGCCGCGCAGGGCGAAGAGGCCCCTCCCTTCGCGCGTTTCACCCCGCTGTTGCCGCCCGAATCGCTGGCCCAGGGTCCCCAAGGCGTGGCCAGTTTGGAGCAGGCGGAGGGGGCGCTGGATGAGCTCACCGCCCGCACCGCGACCCAGCCTCACCGGCTTCAAAACTGGACCCACGCGACCATTCTTCAGCTGACCCTCGATCGTCCCTTCGCGGCCCTGAGAACTCTGGAACGCGCCGGAGAATTTTCCTGGTCTTCGGCGGAGAAGCTGCAGCTGGACTTCCTGGAAGCCGCGGCGCAGCTCGCGGTGGAGCCGCTGGAGAACGATGCCCTGGTGGGAGAGGATCACCTGGCGCGGGCCCGTGAAATCCTTCAGGAGCTCAAAAGTCATCCCGATACCGAGCTGCCCGCCAGCTTCGGGCTGGCCTGGATCGCATGCGAGATGGGGCACCCCTCCGCGGCGCAGGAGCTTCTCAACTCGAGGCATGATCTTCCACCACGGGCCGAGCAACGGCTCTGGGAAGCAATGGTCCGCGCCAGTGGGTCCACCATGGACAGCTGGCTTCCCCATTTCGAACGAGCGCTCGCTCGGCACGACCGTATGCGACTCTCCGCCGCCGCGCGTCTGGCGCCCGGCCCCTTGCTCCTGTACTTGCAGCAGGCACTGGACGAGCCGATCGAGGAGGGGCTGGCCCTGGGCAGGGGAGGCAAGGCGGTGGACTTTTCCGCGGTCGACTCCCTGCTGAAGCAGATCGACGAGCCCTTTCCCGGAGCCTATGCGGGAGTGCGCAACCGCATGAAGAGTATCCGGAAGCTGGATGCGCGGGAGGGAAGCCTGGCGCTGCGACTGGTGCAGGAGCTGCATCGCTTCGACAGCACCTTCGGCAATCTGGATCTCCCCTGGGAGAAGCGCTGCCAGAAGGCGGTCCAGCTCTCCACGGCCAAGGCCGACACCTGCGAGGCCCTGGGCCTCTGGTACCTCGCGGGGCGCTGGCACTGGGGTCGCGGCTACGCGCAGGCGCAGCTGGGGCATCCTCTGCAACAATTGAGCGAATACGAAGACGCGCTGGCGGCGGCCAAGAAGCTGGATGATGCCGCCTATCTCTCCAAGACCGCCTTCAACCTCTTCATGGTGTGCGACGAAACCGCGAAGCAGGCGCAGCGATTGGAGCTGCTTCCCCTCCTGGTCGAACTCGCCGATCGGACGGGGGTTTCGGTCGCGGAGGTCCTCATTGCTGAAGGCCGAGCCTACGAGGACCTCGGTGATCTGAAGCGTGCCTGGCGGCTCACGACCCAAGCCTACCGAGAGAGCCGGCGTCATGGCGCGCCGTACACTTCGATCAGCGCACTCTCCAATCTGGCGTGGTTGGCCTTCCGCCGGAGCGAGAATCAGAAGGTGCAGCGCTACGCACATGAGATTCTCGCGAGAACGGAACCCGAGAATCTTCCGAAGAACCTTCCATCGTACCGGGAGACCATGTCCGCTATGCGGACCTGGGCCATGTTGGATCTCGGCCGGGCTCTGCCTTCGCACGATCCCGAGCGGTTGAAGTGGTACGAGAAGGCCGAGAAATCGGCTCGAGGCCAGGAACAGTTTGCTCAGCTTTTGCACATCCGTCTGGCCCGGGCAGAAGAATTTTTGGCCGAGAAAAATCTTGATGCCGCGCGGAAGTCGCTCCGCTCCGCCCGCACTCTCGCGCGGGACCACGAGTACCAATACGGCCTCTGGCGAATCGATGCGCTCCAGGCGCGTTGCGAGAGCCTGCAGGGGGATTACCCGGCGGCCGCGCGCAGCTACGAGGCCGCCCTGTCAGGTCTGGAGGGAATCAGCGCGCACATCAACGACGCCGAACATCGCGCGAGCTTCCTCTTGCCGGCGTCGCGAGTGTTCGAGGAAACGATCAGCCTCTTGCGAGGTCCACTGCGTGATCCCGGCGCCGCCTACGCCGTCGATGAACGCGCGCGGGCACGAGCGCTCCTGCAAAAGGTCAGTGGACGCGTCAGTGGTTCGCAGTTGCGCAGCGCCGCCGAGGTGCAATCCAGCCTGAGCCAGGACCAGATCCTCCTGCAGTACCGTGTGCACGGGGAGGGCATCGACCTGTGGATTCTCTCCTCGACGGGGCTCCGCTTCGTGGAGATCTCACAGCCTTTGAACGAACTCGAGCAGGGAGTTTCGCAGTGGCGCGAGAGCATCGAGCGGGGATTTCGCAGTCCATTGGGGGCAGAGCTCGGTTCTCTGCTCCTTGGACCGGCTGCCGGCGAGCTGGCGTCCTGCCAGCAGGTGATCGTGGTCGCGAATACCCCTTTGAGCCGCGCGCCCTTTGCCCTCTTGCAGCTCGACGGGGAGTACCTCCTGCAGCGCCACGCAGTTTCCTTCGAACTCAGTGGCAGTATTCGCTGCGCATTGTTGAAGAGAAAAGCGCTTCAAGAAGGTAGGGAGGGGCTACTCGCGGTGGGATACGATGGGGGAAACGCGGCGCGAAGTCTGCGACTGCGGGAACTTCCCTTCGCGGAAACCGAGGCGAGGATGGTGGAGGCGGCTGCCCCCAGCGGACGAATTCTCTTGGGAGCGGACGCCACGGCGAATCGCGTCGCGGACCTGCTTCCCGGGGTCGGAGTTCTCCATCTGGCCGCTCACGCCGGTCTCGACGAGTTCGGTGAGCCCTTCATTTTGCTCGCGCCGCAGGGGCAGGGGGACGGCTTGATGCGCGGGGAGCAGCTTTCAGCCTGGCCGTTGCAGGACGTTTCTCTGGTCACCCTGGCCGGCTGTGAAACCGCGCAGCTCGGCTCTTCTCAAGTGCAGGGCGATCTCTCCTCGCTGGGAGCTTCCATCTTTGCGGGGGGAAGCCGGGACCTAATTGCGTCTTTATGGAGTGTGGGGGACGACTCGACCATGAAACTGATGGCATCGTTCTATCGTGAGCTTTTCGAGTCGCGCCGTCCTCCAGTGCAAGCACTCCGGCACGCTCAACTGGAATTGGCACGTTCCAACGGGACTCTTGAACGTGAGTGGGGTGCGTTCTGCTTCTTCGGCCCTTGATTCCTCGTTTCAGGAGGCGCGCGATGAGTCATTTCAAGCTCAGCGATCCAAAACGCGATAACCCTCTCATTCCCGATGCCGACAAAGACAAAGATGCCTGTCTCTCGGTGCGAACCGGCAAGATGTCCTTCATTCAGTACGGCTTCAAGCAGGATCCCGGTCTCGGGGTGAAGGGAAAATTCGACAGCAATAGGGTTGTCCTTCTCGTTCTCAACAATCACAAAAACGTGCACTACGAAATCGAGAGCGAGAGTGACACGCAGACCCTCAGCTCACAGAGGATGCAAGATCATGTCTGCATTCTGTGGCCGAAGGATCAGGGAACTCCACCGAAGGAACTCTCTCCGCAGTATCTCTTCAAGCATCACGAGGAGAATGTCCGGGGAGAAGGCAGGCGCGAGTGGCCGCGCGAGTCGTTCATGTCCGATCAGGGGCCACTCGAGTGGGACGCCGCTCTGGTCTACCTGGATCCTTCGGGAAACTACGCCTACCACTACCACACCGGTCCGGACAAGTGCACCGACGACTACCGCTTCTCGCTCGAGTCGGGGGAGATCGTGGCCTGGTTGTGGGAGAACAAGGCGGAGAAGCCCGTACGATTGCTTCCCGCTGGTGAAACGGTGACCCGCGCCATGCAGGCCAAGAGCGGCGGGCCACAGGGCGAGGGAGGAGCTCTACCCTATCCTCCGGGCTAGGATCCGCAGATGTCAGCGCAAAGGTCTGACAGCAAGGCGGCGCTGCTGGTGCAGGGGGTCTGGCCCGCGACGGCAGCGCCGCTGCCTATCGGCCGCGCCGAGCTGACGCGCGTTCTCTCCGTTCACAGCGCGAAACTTTCTGCCCGCATCCTGCGCGAACTTCCCTCGGTGGAGATCATCGGCGCCTGCGCACTGGCCCCTCTGCTCTTGTTGCGCTGCGAACAAGAACAAAGCGCGCGCATCCTGGAAGAACTCGCCAAGTGGCCGCAAGTCGCGCGGGCGGAGGCGACGCTCCCCGAGGAGGCAATGGAGCGTCTCGAGCCCCACCGCACTCCCATCATCGAAGCAACGGATCCCTGCACTGCCGGCTTCGTGGATCTCGGCGCACCGCTCATCGCCAGCGCCATGCTCGAGGACCGCGGAAAGCGATTCGGGGGCGCTCTCCGCCCTGCCCGTCAAAGCGAGAATCTGGTTCCGAATCATTCCGACTCGGTCCTGGCTGCATTCCTGGAAACCCTGGGGCCAGGACGCACCCCCCGATGCATCTTCGAGAGTCTGGATCGCAGTGCGGGTCCCTTCGCCTGGCTGGCCGCGATCGACCGGCTCTTCTGCCGCGGGGCGAGCGTCGTCAACTTGAGCTACGGCCGTTTGGCCCTCGAACGCGAATCGGGTTGGGGCGGTTTGGAATGGGGGACCGAGCTCTTGTGCCAGGGGAGCGGTGGCACGGTAGTCGCGGCCGCGGGACGGATCAACGAGGGCCTCAGCTCGGGCGAATCCCTCTATCTCCCGGCTTCGGCCCCCCACGTGCTGGCCGCGGCGGATGAGCTTAGGGCGAAGGCCACCGCTCCCAGGCAGCAAGCGGCCAAGCTGCTCCTTGCATCCAGCAGCGATCCCTATGGAGGACGTCGCGGATCTTCCTACTCGGCGCCGCGCATCAGCGCTTTGGCGGTGCAGGCCTACGATGAGCTTCCGCGCGAGGCGCGTGATTGCGAAACCGTACTCGCCCTGCTCCTCGCCTCGGCCAAGCCCTCGATCCCCGGAGCGCTGAGCCCGGGTTTCCCCGATTCGGGACGCCTCACTCGCATCATCGCCGGTGGCGCCTATCGCCGCGGCAGCAAGAACGGGCGGCTCTTGCTGCCCGCGACTCCAGGCTCGCCAACGCGGATCGCGGTGAGTTGGCTGGAGAGCGAAGTGGAGCCCCTGCTTCGAGCCTCCTCCGCCCTGGAGCAGCAAATCCTCCGGCGCAGCGAGCAGTGGATGGTATTGGACGTTCTGTCGGGGGATGTCGAACTCGAGCTGAGGGATTTATCCGGACCATGGGCCCTCGCCTTTTGTCCGCTGAGCCCCGAAGAATTCCAGATTTCCCGGAAGGGAGTGGGGAGGGGGCGGCGGGCACCCTGAGGCTCTGCCAGGGGGAGCCTGGGAAGCGTCCTGCAATCGGGACTTTTCTCACTGGCCAATGCGCATCATATTCACCTGAGCCTCTAGCAGGGAGTGATCATGGTGCGCAAGCCGGTTGTTCTGGTGACGGGAGCCAACGGGGAGATCGGCCACGGACTGATCGAGAGGATGGCCGTCGACGGAAAGAAAGACGTTCTGGCGATCGATCTTTTGCCCCTCGACGACAACCTACGCTCCTATTGCCACGACGCGTTCGTGGGCAGCATCCTCGATTCTCATTTGAGCGAGCGCATCGTCAGTCAGTACGAGGTCGTGGAGATCTACCATCTTGCAGCTCTCCTCTCGACGCGAGCAGAGTTCACGCCCGAGACTGCGCATCAAGTGAACGTCGAGGGCACCCTCGGGCTTCTCCAGCTCGCCCTGGAACAGTCGAGTTGGCGCGGGGAAGCGGTGAAGTTTCTCTTTCCCAGCTCCATCGCCGTCTATGGACTTCCGGACTCAAAGACCAAGAAACGTGCGGGACGCGTGAAGGAGCACGAGTGGATCGCGCCGACCACCATGTATGGTTGTAACAAACTCTATTGCGAGGCCCTGGGCCGCTATTTTTCGCGCTACTACCGCCAGCTCGCTTCCGAGCCCGACCAACGCACCGTGGACTTTCGGAGCATTCGTTTCCCCGGACTCATTTCCGCAGTCACTCTGCCCAGCGGAGGAACCAGCGATTTTGCACCGGAGATGCTCCACGCCGCCGCGAAGGGCGAACCCTACGCGTGCTTCGTGCGTGAAGACACGCAAATTCCCTTCATGGCCATGCCGGACGCAGTCGACGCCATCCTGAGCCTGACGGAGGCTCCGCGGGAGAGTCTGCGGCATTCGGTGTACAACATCGGCTCCTTCGCGCTCACGGCCGGCGAACTGGCCGCGACGGTGCGCAAGCACTACGCGGGCGCGGACATCAGCTTCGCCCCCGACTTGAAGCGACAGGGGATCGTGGATACCTGGCCCATGGACGTCAACGACGACGCGGCGCGCGAGGACTGGGGTTTCTCGCCCCGCTACGATCTCGATCGAGCGTTCACCGAATATCTCGTTCCCGCGATGCGCGAGCGCTACGCGGGCTGAGATCCCAGCACGAGAACTCGAAACTGTCGCCCGGCCTTTCCGCTGCCTACTTTGGAGCGCGCGCGAGTGCGCCCCTTGAGCATCGTATTGGAAGATTCGCCAGGAGGAATGTGATGAGTGTCTCGGTCTTCGAGAAACTGGAACCCGCCCTCATTTGGAAACACTTCGAAGCTCTGACGAGCATTCGGCGCCCCTCCGGCGAAGAGGAGCAAGCGCAGGAATATGTACGGAATTGGGCCCGGGAACATGACTTCGCGCTGCAGGAAGATGCCACCGGCAATCTGGTGGTGAGGGTGCCGGCGAGCCCGGGCAAGGAGAAGGCCCCGGTGGTGATCATCCAGGGTCATCTCGACATGGTCTGCGAGCGAAATTCGGACAGCCCCTACGATTCCTTCGCGGGCAAGCTCCACCTCCTGCGCGAGGACGACTGGATCAAGGCCGACGGCACCACGCTCGGGGCCGACAACGGTATCGGAGTGTGCGCGGGAATGGCGGCGGCGGAGGATCCCGCAGTCCAGCACGGACCTCTCGAACTCCTCTACACGATCGACGAAGAGACCGGGATGACGGGCGCGCGCGGACTCTCGACCGAGATGTTGAGCGGCAAGTTGATGCTCAATCTGGATTCAGAGGACGACGACCTGATCTTCGTCGGCTGTTCCGGCGGGAAGGATACACAGTACCGCATGCCCATCACCCGCGAAAAAGTGCCCGCGGGACATGTGGTGAGAAAGCTGAGCATCGGCGGGTTGAGCGGCGGACACTCCGGACTGGACATCAACCGCAATCGCCTGAATGCGATCAAGGCTCTGGCCCTAATCCTGAATGAAAGCGGCAAGAGCGCTGATTTCGAGCTGCTCCACATCGAGGGCGGAAAGATGCGTAACGCCATCCCGCGCGAAGCGCATGCCCTCCTCGCACTGGATTCCAAGCAGGAGGAGGCCCTGCGCAAGGCGGTGGAGGCAGTGGCCACCCAACTTCGCGCGCAGTACGAAAAACTCGAGCCCGGCTTTGGTGTGCAGCTGGAGTCGGCGGATGGGAAGCTCATGCAGCAGGGAGTCTTCCCGCGCGAATTGAAAGAGCGCTTGCTGGCCTTCCTCATGGCGATCCCCAGCGGAGTGGTGGCGATGAGCCAGGACATCGAGGGACTGGTCGAGACCTCGACCAACCTCGGGGTGCTCAAGACCGGCCCGGATGCGCTGGAGGTCGTCTCGTGCTCGCGCTCTTCGCTGGGACCCGCGCTGAAGGCGGTGCTCGGGCAATTGGCCGCCATCGCGCGGCTGGCTGGCGTGGAGATCGAGGAGGTCGGGGGTTATCCGGGCTGGAAACCCAACATGGATTCGCGTGCTCTCAAGACGGTGAAGGAGAGCTATGAGAGGCTCTTCGGAGAGGCCCCCCAGGTCACTGCCATCCACGCGGGCCTGGAGTGTGGCCTGATCGGCGAGCACTTGCCCGGCATCGACATGGTGTCCTTCGGTCCCTCGATTCGGGGAGCCCACTCGCCGGACGAGCGGGTGAGCATTGCCTCAGTCCAGAAGTTCTATCGGCTCTTGAGCGAAGTGCTGAAAGAGTTGGCCAAGAGCTGAGTTCCCCGCGGGTTCATGGCGTGCTTGATTTTCTTCCTTTATGATCATATGTTCATAACTGTGATCTCGAGGAGGATCCATGCCCCGACCGCAGTCACCCCGCCGCATTTCTGAAGATCTCGCCGCCTTGGTCTTCAAACCGCGTGGCGTGCCGGCGTGGCAGATGGAGACCCTCGAGCTCACGCTCGATGGACTCGAGGCTTTGCGCCTGGCCGATCTGGAGGGCCTGTATCAGGAGGAAGCGGCGCGGCGCATGGGGATTTCCCGGCCCACCTTCGCCCGCATCGTGGCCGAGGCGAGGCAGACCGTGGCCAGAGCTCTGCTGGAAGGCAAGGCCCTGGCGGTGCAGGGGGGGATGGTCGAGCGGGGCGCGGACAAGTCGTGGCCCTGTCCCGTCCACGGACAAAGGCGACGGCGAGGACGTGGTTGCCGTTGCGAAGAGTCAAAAGCAGGAGGCAAGAGTCATGGAGACAGGTCGGCGAACGGTGGCGATCGCCAGTAACGGCACGCTCGGACTGAAGGGCAGCGTCAGCCAGCATTTTGGTCACTGCCGCAGTTGGGTGTTCGTGGACCTCGAGGGAGAGGAGATTCTCGAGGTGCGGACACTCGCGAACCCTTTCGAGCACGAGCACAGCTGCTCGACGGTGGCGGCGTTTTTGTCCGAGCAGGGCGCCAAGGTGGTGTTGGCCGGAGGGCTCGGGCGCAACGCGCACGGCCATCTCTTGAGCCTTGGAATCGAGGCCGTGTCCGGGTTCAGCGGTGGAGTGGAGGAATGCCTGCACTCGTGGATGCAGGGAGTGAAACCGGGACCGGCGGTGTGTGAACACCACGGGCACGGAGAGCATCATTAGATCCAGAAAGCTCTAAATGCGCTGATAGCTCCAGGAGAGCGGTTCGTCGTTTTCATACGGCATGTAGCCGTGGAAGCAGCGTGGATCGTCGTCGAAGACGAGCGGCAAGAAATAGCGATCGCCTTTCCACATGGGGAGGCGATCCAGCTCTCCGAGCTCATACCAGTCCAGCGTGCCTTCGGCATTCTCTTCGAAAGGAGTGCCCTCGAACTTCTCGATCAGGAAGATGAAGCCGAGCCAGTCCTCGCCGTTGGGTCCGAATCCGGTCCAGTTGACGGTGCCCCTCAGGCGCATCTCTAGCACTCGCAAGCTGGTTTCTTCCGCAATTTCTCGTCGCATGCAGCTCACCACGTCCTCGGTGGGGAGCATTTTCCCCCCGACCCCGTTGTACTTGCCGAGCTGGTCGTCGTCGGCCCGAAACGAGCGATGCACCAGAAGAGTTTTGGTGCGATCGGGCGAGAGAATGTAACCCAGAGTGCCGACGATGGGCGTGTAACGCATGGAGTTCCCTTTCGAGCCCAGCGCGATGCAACCATTGGTTGGATTCGTGCGTCTTGCCATAGTAACGTGTACTCATTCCGTGATCACCGATTTTCCGCGTCCGCCCGCAGCGGTCCGCGGATCCAGTGGAGGATCTAGTGTCCAAGCGTCTTGCCCGGTGCGCTCTCACCGCACTCGTCCTGTCATCTTGTCTCTCTCTTTTCAGCGCCTGCAGCCACCATGGCCCCAAAAAGGACGGCAGCGCGGCCAAATCCGAAGCGTCCGCGGATTCGACCCTGCAGTCCGCGAAGGGTGATTCGGTGACGAAGAAGGACGAGGCCATTCCGGTCGAGATCGGGGTGCTTCGGGAGGGGCCCATGGAGGCGGTGATCAAGTCTTCGACGAACATCGAAGCGGAGAGTCACATTCAAGTGGTGTCGGAGGCGGCCCGGCGCGTGCGCCAGCTCCTTGCCGAAGAGGGCGATCGCGTGCAGAAGGGTGAGGTGTTGCTGCGCCTGCAGGACGAAGATCAACGCAGCGATGTCGAAAAGGCAAAGTCACAACTCGAACACTCGCGGGACGAACTCACGCGGCAGGAGGAGCTGCAGAAGAAAGGACTGACGACCGATCAGGCCCTCAAGGACGCGCGCTATACCTTCGAGCAGAACAAGCTGGCCTACGACGACGCAATGCGCGAATTGAGTCACACCGAGGTACGCGCGCCGATCGCGGGAACCATCACGAAGCGTCTGGTCAGCCTGGGCGATAACGTCACCGTCGGACAGCCCCTCTTCGAGATCATCGACTTCGAATCGATGGTGGCGCGCGTCTACATTCCCGAAAACGATCTGCCTCAACTGGCGCTCGGTCAAACCGCACGCGTGTACGCGACGGCCGCGCGCGAGAAGGCCTACCACGGCGTCGTTTCCAGGATCTCTCCGGTGGTGGACGCCAAGAGTGGCACCGTGAAAGTGACGGTCTCCTTGGGAGAGCAACCGGGACTGAGGCCGGGGCTCTTCGTGGATCTCGAGCTGATCACCGCCGTGGATCAAAACGCCCTGAGAATGCCCAAGCGCGCCCTGGTGTATGACAACGACCAGATCTTCGCCTACCGCCTGGTGGCCGATCGAAAGGTCGAGAAACTGCCGGTGGTGCCGGGCCTCACCGGTCAGGACTACCTGCAGCCTCTCAGCAACTTCGCCGAGGGAGACACGGTCGTGGTTACCGGACAAGCCGCGTTGAAGGATGGCGCCAAAGTGCGCGTCGTCAACTCCGATGCTCTCACTGCGGAGGCCACTCAGCAGTGAGCCCCAAGACGGTTCGTTCCTTCGTGACCGACCGGCCGGTAGCGGTGCTGATGCTCTTCATCGCCGCGGTCGTTTTCGGTGGCTTCTCCTACGGGAGACTCGCGCTCACGCTGATGCCAGAGCTGAGTTATCCCACGCTCACGGTGAGAACCGAATATCCCGGCGCCGCTCCGGAGGAAGTGGAGAACGACATCTCCCGCCCGGTGGAAGAAGCCCTGGGAGTGATCGGAGGTCTGCGCAAGATCAGCAGCGTGAGTCGCTCCGAAGTGAGCGACGTGGTGCTGGAGTTCTCGTGGGATACCAACATCAACGACGCCACCCAGTCGGTGCTCGAGCGTCTGGATCTGGTCTTTCTTCCCGACGAAGCGAAGCGGCCGCTCATTCTGCACTTCGATCCTTCGCTGGATCCGGTGATGGAGCTGAGCCTCTCGGGCCAGGGAAAGCGCTTCGAAGGCGAGGAGGGTCTGCGCCGCTTGCGGCGTCTGGCGGATCTCTACGTCAAACGCCAACTGGAACCCATCAAGGGGGTCGCCGCGGTCCGGGTCAAAGGTGGCCTGGAGGAGGAGATCAACGTCCTGCTCGACGAAGGTGAACTGCGGCGCACCGGCATCCCCATCCAGCAGGTCATCGATCGCCTGGCTCAGGAGAACATCAACGTCGCCGGAGGCACGATCCAGGAGGGCCGCACCGAGTACCTGGTGCGGACTCTGAACGAATACGAAAACCTGGACCAGATCGAAGATACCATCGTCGCCAGCATCGGCGGTCGCGACGTGAGGGTGAAGGACCTGGGGAAGGTCGAGTTCTCGCACAAAGAGCGGCAGATCGTCACGCACACGGACGGCAGCGAGAGCGTTCAGATCGAAATCTACAAGGAAGCCGATGCCAACATCGTCTCGCTCGCGAAGAACGTGAAATTCCTCGTGGGGAAGGCCGATCCCGAATCGGATTCGGGTCGGGGATTGGCCCAACAGATCTACAAGGATGAAGGTGCGCAGCTCAAAGTCGTGGCCGACCGCTCCGTGTTCATCGAGAGCTCGATCAAAGAGCTGCGCAACACCGCGCTACTCGGCGGGCTCTTGGCCATTTTCGTGCTCTACCTCTTTCTGCGAGAGTTCAGGAGCACCGCGATCATCGCGGTCAGCATTCCGATTTCGCTCTTGGTCACTTTCGCTCCCATGCACCTCTTCGGGGTCTCGCTCAACATCATGTCCCTGGGCGGGCTCGCCCTGGGGATAGGAATGTTGGTGGACTCGTCCATCGTCGTGCTGGAGTCGATCCACCGCTGCCGGCAGGAAGGTGACGACTTCGTTCCCGCCGCGGTGCGAGGAACCCAGGAAGTGCGTTCCGCGGTATGGGCATCGACTCTCACCTCGATCGCCGTCTTTTTCCCCATGGTCTTCGTGCAGGGAGTCGCGGGGCAGGCCTTCGGCGATCTCGGGCTGGCGGTGGTGGCGTCCCTCCTGGCCTCCGCGGCGGTGGCGCTCTATCTCATTCCGATGCTGGCCAGCCGCAGCGGGATCAAGGTGGAAGAGCTGAGCACCAGCGAGCTGCGACTGGCCCACTTTGGCAGCTTCGGCAGATTCAAGAGCGCCTTCGGCGATCGCTCGCCTCGCGCGCGCATTGTCTTGATCGCGACCCTGCTGCCCGCGCTGTACTTCGTGCTGCGGCTCGTGGTGGGAGTTCTTCTCGAGCTCGTCGGCAAGCTGATCTTAGTTTTGTTCATGCTGGTGGTGGGCGCCATGCGGCGCATCCTCTGGCCCATCGGCGCGCGCGTGCTCCAGGTGGTCCTCTTTCTGTTCTTGAAGGCCACGAACGCCGCCTTGGGATGGCTACAGAGAGTGTACCCGCGCGCTCTGCGCTGGATTCTGGCCAACCCGGGCATCACCATCGTCTTCGTTTTGGCGGCTCTGGGAACCACGGTTCTCGTGGGCGCCTCACTCGACAGCGAGTTGTTGCCCCAGGTTCATCAGGGAGAATTCACGGTGGAGGTCACCTTGCCGGTGGGCACCCCGCTGAAAGAAACCATGGCGCGGTTGGAACCGGTCGAGAATGCCATCCTCACCAACAAGAAGGGGATCGAATCCCTCCTCGTCACCTATGGCTACGACCCCGCGCAATCGGAGGACTCGGACGAGGGGGAACATACCGCGAAGTTCAAGGTGTTGTTGGCCAAGGGCTCGCGGGGCGCCAAGGCCGAGGAACGGATCATCAAGAGCCTCAGGACGCGGCTGGCGGACCTGCCCGACGTCAGTGCACAGATCACACGCCCGGTGCTGTTTTCCTCGAAGACCCCTGTCGAAGTCGAGATCTACGGTGACGATCTCGTCGAACTGCGACGCATGTCCGAACGAGTACGCAAGCTCATGGGGGCGATGCCCGCTCTCGCCGACGTCGAAGCCACCCTGCAGAGCGGCGCGCCGGAAATCCAGGTCGTTTACGATCGCGATCGCCTCTCACGCTTCGGCCTGAACATCCGAAAGATCGCGCAGATGGTGCGCGACAAAGTCCAGGGAAACGAGGCCACGCGTTTCAACCTGCTCGACCGGCGTGTGCCTATTTTGGTTCGTCTGGACGAAAAGGAACGGGAAACGGTGGGCGACGTGGAGGGACTGGTCGTCAATCCCGAGGGCGAACGGCCCATCACGCTGGGTTCGGTGGCGAAAGTGGAAGTGGGGGAGGGCCCCAGCGAGGTGCGGCGCGTGGATGGCCGGAGAGTGGCGCTCATTCGAGCCAACCTGAGTCAGGGCTCCCTGAGCGAGGCGGTGGAATCGATCAAGAGCGAACTGCATCGGCAGGTGGATTGGCCCACGGGAATGGGCTTTTTCATCAGCGGGCAGAACGAGGAGTGGGAACACAGCAAGGGAAGCCTCTACCTCGCGCTGGCGCTGTCGATTTTCCTGGTCTACGTGATCATGGCCATTCAGTTCGAGTCCTTGCTTCATCCCCTGGTGGTCATGTTCAGCATTCCACTGGCCTTTCTGGGTACGGTCATCGTGCTCAAGATCCTCGGCTTCGCGCTCTCGGTCGTCGTGTTTCTGGGAATGATCATGTTGGCCGGGATCGTGGTGAACAACGCCATCGTTCTGGTGGATTACGTCAACCAGCTGCGCCGCCGCGGCCTGAAGATCGAGGAAGCCATCGTCGAAGCGGGGAGCGTGCGTCTGCGGCCCATTCTCATGACGACGGCCACCACCGTGCTGGGACTTGCGCCGATGGCGCTGGGCCTGGGAGATGGCTCGGAGATCCGCACGCCCATGGCCGTATCCGTCATCAGCGGGCTTCTCTCCTCGACCGTCCTCACGCTGCTCGTCATTCCCAGCCTCTATCTCATGCTCGATAGGCTGGTTTCGCGTATCCGAGAGCGCGTCACCACGAAGGCCGAAATCGCAGGAGTGGAAAGCGGGCGGAGCGAGTCATGACTCCGAGACCCTCCGACAGGGAACCCGCGCTGCCGCGCTTTTCTCTGCGGCGGCCCATCACCGTTTTGGTTCTTCTGGTGGCGGTCGTGGTGGTGGGTGTGGTGGCCGCGATCGGGATTCCGGTGGAACTCATCCCCAAGGGCTTCACCAACCCCTCGCTGACCATCTTCGTACCCTGGCGCGACTCGCCGCCGCGCGAAGTGCTCGAGAAGATCGTGCAGCCTCTGGAAGACGAGATGGGGACGGTGCGCGGTCTGGACAGCGTGTCCTCGGCGTCCTCGGTGGGACGCGCGCGCGTCTTCTTGCGTTTCAAGCAGAGCACCGACATGGACCTGGCCTATCGCGAGGTGCGCGATCGGGTCGAGAGAGCGCGCCGCTCGTTCCCCGATGACGTGGACGAAGTCTACATCTTCAAGCACGACACTTCGGGAATCCCGGTTTACGTGGTGGGAGTCGCCGTCGATCCCGATGTGAGCGACACCTACAATCTCATCCAGAAACAGATCGTACTGCCCTTGGAACGCACCGACGGCGTGGCCAAAGTCGAAGTGCAGGGACTCGAGGAGAAAGAAATTCTCATCGAGCTGGATCGCGACCGCACCGAAGCCAGCGGGCTCAACATCTACCAGATGGCCCAAGAACTCGGCAGCGACTCCTTCACCATGGCCAGCGGAAAAGTTTACGAGGGAGGAAAGAAGCTGCTGTTGCGCTCGGTGGCGCGCTACAAGGACATCGAAGCATTGCGCAATCGTCCGGTCGCTCCGGGCATACGTCTGCGAGACATCGCCACCGTCAAGTATGAGGAGCCCGAGAAACGCTACCGCGTACGCGCCATGAGCCGCCCCGCCTATGCCCTGGTCGTGTTCAAGGAAGGCGAAGCCAACGCGCGCGCGGTCTGCCGCCGTCTCGACAAGGTCTACGAGGAACTCGCTGCGGATCCGCGTCTTTCGAGCGTCGAATTTCTGGAAATCTTCGATCAGGGCGACGTGATCCAGGAGAGTCTGACCACGCTGCTCCAGAGCGGCGCCATCGGTGGACTGATCGCCGGTCTGGTGCTCTTCTTCTTCTTGCGGAGATTCCGGGTGACCATGGTGGTGAACCTGGCCATTCCCCTCAGTCTGCTGGTGGCTCTCACCGTGATGTTCTTCGCCGGTCAGTCGATCAACATCATCTCGATGCTCGCTCTCATGGTGAGCGTTGGACTTCTGGTGGACAATTCCGTGGTGGTGGCGGAGAACATCGACCGCATGCACAAGACCGGTCTCAGCCGTCACGATGCCGCGATCTGGGGCGCGGGTGAGATCGGCATCGCCATCACCATGTCCACTCTGACCACCGTCATCGTCTTCTTGCCCGTGGCTCTGGTGCAGGGGCCCGGCCAGTTCTTCCTGTTGCGAATGGCGATTCCCATTTCGGTGGCCCTCTTGGCCTCGCTCGTGGTGGCACTGGTCTGCATTCCTCTGGGCGTATATCTCACGCTGCCCAAGGGGGACTCCAATCCGAACGGAGGCGACGGAGCGGTACGCCGCCACCTGCATCGCGCCTACGAGCGCAGCTTCGGGCCGATGAATCGCTGGTACAATCGGATGCTCGCCCGTGCGCTCGGGATGCGTCTGGATCTGGTACTCGTGCTCGTGGTGGTTTTCGCCGCCACGGTGGGAATCATGAAGGCAAGGAACCTGCGCTTCGTCGACGTGCAGGACAACGAGCGCAGTGGATTCGACATCGAAGTGGAAATGCCGGAAACCTACACCCTGGATGAAACGGCACAGTGGTTCCTGCGCGCCGAGAAAATCGTCCAGGATCACCGAGAAGAACTGGGGCTGGAGGGTTGGTTTCTCTTTCACAGCAAGACCCGCGGCGAACTGCAGGGCTGGTTCACCACTCCTCGAAGTTCCAAGCTCTCTCCCAACGAAGTGACGGCGCGGGTCATGGAACTGCTGCCCCGCCGGCCCGGAATGGAACTGCACTCGGGCGAGGACTCTCCCGTGGAGGACGCGAAGGGCCAGAACACCTTTCGGGTGACCCTCAACGGAGAGAGCGTCGACATTCTGGATCGCGTGGCGGATCAGCTCTCCGAGGTATTCCTGCGCGTGCCCGGCGTCCTGGCCATGCGGAAATCAGACGACCGCCCACCCAACGAATTGGGGTTGATCATCGACCGCGAGCGCGTGCAGCGTTTCGGCGTGAATCCGGCCGTGGTGGCGGGAGTGGTGGGCTACGCGCTGCGCGGACAATCCCTACCCAAGTATAGGGATGAGGGGCGAGAGGTCCCGGTGCGAGTGCGCTACCAGGAGAAGGACCGCGACAATCTGGCGGCGCTGGAGAGCTTCATGGTACCTACCGCCAGCGGCGGAGGGCTGCCTTTGTCCGCCGTGACCGAGGTGAAGCCGCTCAAGAGCCCGTCTACCATTTGGCGGCGTGACAAGAGAATTTCGCGCACGATCACACTGGATTTGAAGGAGGAAGAGGCGAAACAGGCTCGCGAGGACCTGGGCACCATCATGAAGGGCCTGGACTTGCCCGAAGGAGTTTCCTTCTCCGATGTGACGCCGCAGAAGAAACTCGACGAAGATCTGAAGGGACTCATCTTCGCCCTCATGATCTCGGTGGTGTTCATCTATCTGCTCATGGGCCTGCTCTTCGAGAGTTTCATTCTGCCGCTCTCGATCATCTTCACCATTCCTTTGGCCAGCCTCGGGGTCATCTGGATCCATCTTTTGGCCAGAATGGACATCGACTTCTTGGGAGCGGTGGGGGTGGTACTGTTGGTCGGTGTCGTCGTGAACAACGGCATCGTGCTCATCGACTACGTCAATCGATTGCGCGCGCAGGGACATCCGCGCCGCGAGGCCATTCTCTTGGCGGCGGACCGGCGCTTCCGTCCCATCATGATGACCGCAATCACCACCGTCGGCGGGATGGTTCCTCTCGCCTTCAGTGGTCGCATGGAATCGGGGATTTCCTATACCAGCTTTTCGCTGACTCTGATCGGAGGGATGACCACCGCGACTCTGCTCACTCTACTCGTGGTGCCGGTCTTTTATACCTTCTTCGACGATCTGCGCACGGCCTTCGAAGCGGCACTGCGACGCGTTCTGCGCGTGCGCCGTGCCGCCACGAAGAGCATCTGAACCCAATCCAAGCTCATCGACGAAGCAGGATCAGGGACGTGAGTATCCCGACTTGATCACACCCCAGCTGTGTTCGCTCGTTTCGACTCCGGCACAGTCGGTGTCATTGTAGTCGTACACACCGTCGCCATCGTTGTCCAAGCCCTTGCCGTCGCCACTGTAGTCCTCGCCGCCGTTGTTCTTGCCGATTGCGCAGGGCTGAGTGAGGTTCACGTCGGTGCGGCTGTAGTAGGCCGGAAGAGTGGTCTCCGGCGGAGGGGGGCCATCGCTGGTATGACAGCTCGTCGTGCAGCTGGTGATGCCATGGTCCACCGCGTGCGCTTTCCTCAGGCCCTCACCCATGTGGCAGCCGTTGCAGCCGTGGTTGGGGTCGGTGCTGCTGGCGTCGGTGTGTGGACTGCCGAAGCCGGTATAGTGGCAGAGACCGCAAGTGGAAGTCATCTGACTACCGCCCACGTGCAAGTCGTGCAACGCGCCCCGGCTCTGGAAGCTGAGATGGCAAGTCACGCAGCCGCCACTTCCGTTATTAGCGTAGGTCTCGTACGCGAAAGCGGAGGTCGTGGCGAAAAACAGGGCGATGACCACAGTGGCCAGGGCGCCCAGCAAGATCCGTTTGCTCATGGAGTCCTCCCCGAGGGGGTTTCGAAAGTAGAAGATAGAACGACCCTCAGATCTTAGCAGAGGAGGCCGAGGTCTGGGAAGCGGTGCCTGGGGCCTTGGCCCGCGAGGCGAGCAAACGCGCCAGGAACACGCCCATCGCGGCCCCCAGACCCAGGGAAATGGCATCGGTCAGGTCCGCGGTGCGCGCGGGCAAGAAGAGTTGGGCTGCCTCCACGCACAGGCCTACCAGGAAGAAGCTCAGGGCGGCTCGCCGTGGCGAGAGCCGCGGCCACAACCCGAAACTCAAGAGCCCCAGCGGCACCCCCATGCCCGTCTCGCGCAGGAAATCGGCGAGGGCGGCGAAGCCCAGACGCTGAAAGAGGGGAAAAAAGGGCAGCCAGCGGTGCCACTCCCAGTCTTCGCTGCGCGGGAGAGACCAGGAAAAGGGAGCCAAGCCCTCGGCCAGAAGGACGAGCAGCCAGACGGTCAGGCCGGCCAGGGCGGCGCCTCGTTCACTGGGGCGGCGCTGCATCCATGCCGCGCCGAGGAGGGAGCCCGCGCAGGCCAGCACGACCACCGTGAGATCGGTTCCTCTGCCCACCACCGCCAGTTGTCCGAGCTCGACCGCGAGGGCGGTGAGAGAACTCGCCGCCACCGCCAGCGCGACCCGTGCCGTGGAGGTGCGCGGAAATCTCTCGTGTTCGCTCGCCCAGGCCAAGAAGCCTCCCAAAAGAGAGAAACGCGCCAGATCCGCCAGCCACGCGAGGGGGCGCGGCGCGACGGCAGCGCCCACGAAGGTGCCTGCAAAGGGAATCAGGCGAGCCCCCTTCACCGCGCGTTTGAGGTCGTCGACGTCGAGGCTGAAGTTGAAGGGAAGCGCACCCGCCAGGAGCCAGGCCAGAATCGCCGTCATCGCCAAGAGCCGGTAAGGGTGATGCTCCGCCTCGCGTTCGTAAAAGGGAAGGGCGTGGCGTTTTCCCCAGAGGTCCCAGAACCACCCGGCCACGGCGCCACAGCCCGCACCCACGGTGTTCGTGAACAGATCGCTGGCGGAAGTGGTGCGCAGCGGCGAAAAAAGCTGCAGAGTTTCCACCCCCGCGCTCAGAGCCAGACCGCAGATCAGGGCAGAGATGAGCGAAGCCGGGCGGGAGAGCGCGCGTCTGCGCGCGCTCAAGAAGATCAAGAACCCCAGAGGAACGAAAAGCAGGACGTTGCTGAAAAGATCGGTGCGGCTCAGGTGGTGCGGGCCGGTGAAGCCGAAGACGCGCAGCTGGGCGTGAGCCCAGCCGTGCGCGGCGGTCGCTGCGTTGAAACGAAAATCGAAGGGAATCGTGGTGCCGTAGATGATGAACAACACCCAGAGAATGAGCAGGATCGTGACCAATCGTAGTCGGTGCATTTTCGACTCCTGGCTACGCTGCTGTCGACCGGAGGGTCGCCTCGATCAAGCCGGGCTCGGTTCCTCGAGGAAATAGTTGAAGTCCTCCGCGTCCTCCGCGTGCAGGATTTCGTAGGCGTGGGCCGCGCTCTTGGCACTGTAGAGCTGGCGCTGCACGTTTAAGTCGGAGCCGATCGCGCGGGCCATGGCGGCGATGACTTCCAGGTGACGCTCTCGACGGTTCGGGGGCGTTGCCAACAGTAGGACACAGTGGATGGAGTCTCCGTCAGGGGTTTCGAAGGCGAGTCCATCGCGGCTGATCCCCATCACCCCCATGATCTCCGTCCCCTGCTCCAGAACCCCGTGGGGAATGGCCAGGCCGTGGCCGACGCAGGTCGAAATCTCCTGCTCGCGGGTCATGACGCTCTGAAGGAAGCGTTTGCGATCCAGACCCACGTGGGTGGTGGAGGCCAGGTGATCCACCAATCTCTCGATCGCCTCCTCGTAGGTGGAGGCGCTCAGGTTCACCAGGATGTGCTCCTCGTGCAGGAAGTCGATGAGACGAGCGCGATCCTTCCCGACATCTCCGGAGCGCACCAGAGCGATACGAGTCATGATGGGACCGATGATTTCGTTGAGCGTGACGGAAGTCAATCCCACCGCGAGAAAGAGCTGACTGATCTCGCGGAAATTGGGGTCCTCTTGCACCAGCAGAACCAGACCGACCGCCACCCCGGCCTGCGGCACCAGGGCGAAGCCCAGATTGGAACGCACCTTCCGTGGCGCTCCACCCAGGCGCATCGCCAAGCGTCCGGCCAGGAGCTTCCCCGCGATCCTCGCGACCACCACGATCAACACCAAAAGGGCGCTGGCTTTGAGGTAGTCGAAGTCCAACTCCATTCCCGCCACGGTGAAGAAGATCGCGAAGATCGCGTTTTCGAAATTCACGAAGACGTTGTGACCGATCTCATCCTTGTCCGGCGTGAAGTTGGCGAGGGCCATGCCCAAAAAGAGGCAGGCGAGGAGGGAGGAGAAATCCAAGAAGTCGGCGAGGCCGGCGGTGAGCAGGATCGCGGCCATGGAGGCGGTGGCCAGCTGGTCACTGCGCACCAGTTTGCGGGTGGCGAGAACGAGTACTCCACCCAGACCGAATCCGATGGCGGCACTCGCGGCCAATTCCACGAGGGGCGCCATCAGGATGTCTTGCAGCCGGGGCGCCGCTTTCGCGCCCAGACTCACGTGCGCCGCGGTGTGAGCCATCTCGAAGATTGCGATGCACGCGATGTTGTTCAGAGCCACCGCCGCCATGAGGGTCTTCACGAAGACCCCCCGAGCGCGCGCCTCCTTCACGATGGCCACGATGGTGGCGGGAGCGGTGGAGACGGCCATGGCCGCCAGTAAGAAGGCGAAGCTCCAGGAGACGTCGGCCGCCAGGTAGACCGCTCCGAACACGAGCAGCGGGGTGAGGGTCGACTCCAGAACCAAGAGCCAGAACAGCCTTCGGCGCGCGTTGCGCAGGCGCTTGAGGTTGAGGTGATTGCCCACCGCGACCGCGATCAGCCCCAATGCAAAATTCGTGATGGGGTGCAGCGAGTGGATCGCCTCGATGCTGGCCAGGTCCAGAATGCTGGGACCGATGACCACGCCAGCCAGGATTTGTCCGGTGACCGCGGGCAGCTTCACGCGCCGGGCGAGTTGTCCCGAGAGCACGCCGGCCACCAGGATGACGGCCAGGGTCAGAAGGGGAAAGGCATCCAACATCGTAGCTTCTTAGGCGCGTTACCAGCGCATGAGTACGGAGCCCCAAGTGAAACCACTGCCGAAGGCCGAACAGGCCACCAGCATACCCTTCTTCAGAACGCCGGCTTTGACCGCCTCGTCCATTCCGATCGGGAGCGTGGCCGCCGTGGTGTTGGCGTATTTCTGGATGGTGTTGAACACGCGATGCGGCTCCACCTGCAGGGATTCGGCGATCGCCTCGTTGATGCGCAGATTGGCCTGATGAAAGAGGAAGAGATCGACGTCTTTCACCTTCAGACCATTCGCATCGAGAGATTCCTGGATGGCCTCCGGCATGAGCTTCACCGCGCTGATGTACACCCGGCGTCCATCCATTTTGGGGAAGTGTTCTCCGCGCTCGAGCATTTCCTCATTGATCCACTCCGCGCCATTGGCCATCCCCGGAGACTTGGCCCACAACATCTGCGCGTAGCGTCCGTCAGCATGGAGATGAGAGCTGAGGATGTGCGAGTCTTTCGCGGGGTCGTCTACCTCGCAACGTTCCATGACCACCGCGCCGGCGCCGTCGCCGAAGAGCACGCCGAGATCGCGTCCCTCGGGGCTCTTGTCCAATCCCTTGGAATGCAGTTCGGCTCCCACCACCAGGACCCGGCGGTACATTCCCGAACGGATGAACTGGTCCGCGACCGACATCCCATAGATGAATCCCGTGCATTGTTGCCGGATGTCCAGAGCCGCGACGCCGGGAAGTTCCATCTTGGCCTGTAGAAAGCAGGCGTTCCCCGGGAAACTGTGATCGGGGCTCAGAGTGGCGAAGACGATGAGTTCGACGGTGGACTTGTCGATACCCGCATTCTCGATCGCGCGATTCGCCGCTTCGAGCGCGAGATCGGAAGTCGAGGAGGATTCATCGGCCCAGAACCTCTGTTCGATCCCGGTGCGCTGCCGGATCCACTCATCGCTGGTGTTCATCAACTCACACAGATCGTCGTTGCTGACGACCCGCGGGGGAGCGTACGAGCCAACGCCAATGATCCGGGATCGCTGCATCTCAGAATCTCCTTCAGATGATCCACTCGCGGCCGATGGGGACGATTTCATCCCATTTGGGCCTGACTGGCAAGTTCGAAGCCGTCACGGCCGGACTTTCAGGATGGATCCGGCTCCGTCTCCACCACCTGGATGTGACGGTTCTTCGCTTTCACCGAGAGGGAGACCTTTCCCTCCAGCATCCTCAGGAGGTGTTGACCGGCGAGCTCGTAGCGCCATCCCTTCATCAAGGGCAAGTGGTTCGCGGAGTCATCGCCATCCTTCACCCTTTCGATGAACCGCACGAGGTCCTTCTTGGTGGCCACGTAACTGGTGGCAATGCTCGCCTTGCGAGTGATCCTGCGCAGGAATACCGAGAGTAGATCCGCGGTGAGAAGGATCTCAGGATCGTCTTCGCGAATGGAGGGCAGCTGCGGCCACTCCGACTGGGGTACTTCAAGGCCGCGTTGCACCGCCTCGAGGATTTCCTCTCCACTGCGGTGAATCTCGCGACTGTGCAAGCGGCGAAGAACGTGCAGTTCATCCACCGCCTTGGGCTTGCGGCGCGATAGATCGATGAGGACGTCGTCCGTGATCACTCGGTTGCGCGGTATGTTGCGTTGCGCCGCACTGTGTTCACGCCAGTCGGCGAGTTCTCGCAGGACGGCGAGCCCCTTTCCATCCAAGGAGCGATGGCGCGAAACACGACGCCAAAGGCGGCGGTAGTCGACTTCGTATTCGTCGAGTTCCTCGAAGTGCGCGAGTTCCTGAGCGAGCCAGCGCAAGCGCCCTTTCTTCTTCAGTCGAGCCGAGAGTTCGTCACGCAATTCATGCAGATAGACGACGTCGTTGAGCGCGTATTGCATCTGGGCTTCGCGCAGCGGTCTTTGGCTCCAGTCGGTCACTCGCTCCTGTTTCTTCACCCTCACGTCCAGGATGCGTCGCAGAAGATCGGCGTAACCCGGTTGTTCTCCCATACCCAAAAGGGCGGCGGCCACCTGGGTATCGAAAATTCCGTGGGGAAGGGTGCGAGTCTTGTCGTAGAAGATCTCCAGATCCTGACTCGCAGCGTGCAGGATGGTCTCGACCTCGGGATCGGCAACCAGTTTCCACAGGGGGCTCAGATCTTCCAGGACCAATGGATCGATCAGCACGGCTTCGTCACGCGTGGCAACCTGGACCAGCTGAAGAATGGGCTTGTAGGTCCGCTCGCGCTCGAATTCGGTGTCCAGAGCGATGCTCTTCTTGGCGCGCGCCCGTCGGCAGAAGGATTTGAGTTGGCGCAGTTCGGTGAGAATTTCGATTTCATGGTCCAATGTCTACATTCCCGGTCTTGGAGCGAGAGCCCAACTTACACTGATTGGGCGAGCGGGGCGAGAAATTCGGCAAAATCCCGCTGGTTTGCAAGCCAGGTTGGATTATCTATCGTAACTCTGTCTTACGGCGGGAACATCCTATTCTTCAGAGCGGGAGAACGAAGTCCATGGGAAAGCTGCACAAGATCGCCATCCTGACTGGCGGTGGCGACGTGCCGGGTCTCAATGCCGCGATCAAGTCGGTGGCGAAACGCTGTCATGAGGACGGGGTCGAGCTGGTGGGGATTCGCCGGGGTTGGCAGGGCATGGTCGAACTCGAGCCGGACAACTCCGATCGCGATGCGGAATTGCTCGTCGAACTCGGTCCCGCCGTCGTGCGCACCATCGATCGCAGCGGAGGCACCATTCTCCACAGCTCTCGCACCAACCCCGGGGCCATGAAGGAGAAAGTTCTGCCGCCGAGTTTCGATCGTTCCACACACAGCCCCAAGGCCAACGGGAAGTGGGATCTTAGCGATCGGGTGCTGAAGACACTGGAGCGCATCGGTCTGGACGCGGTGGTGGTCATCGGCGGCGACGATACGCTCAGCTACGCGGCGCATCTCGATTCCCTGGGCTGGCCGACGGTCGGGATCCCCAAGACCATGGACAACGACGTGAGCGGAACCGAGTACTGTATCGGTTTTTCCACCGCAGTGACGCGGAGCGTGGACATGATCACGCAACTGCGGACCCCGGCGGGCAGCCACGAGCGGATCGCAGTCATCGAATTGTTCGGCCGCAACTCGGGGCAGACGGCACTGCGAATCGGCTACCTCTCGGGAGCGGACCGCACTCTCATCTGTGAGGTGCCCTTCGACGTGGACAAGGTCTGCCAGTTCGCGATGGAAGATCAGGACAACAATCCCAGTCACTATTCCATCATCGTCATCAGTGAAGGAGCATATCCGCTGGGCGGAGAGATTTTGGAGACGGGCGAGCCCGACGCCTACGGCCACCGCAAGCTCGGCGGGGTCGGCATCTGGCTCAGCGAGCAAATTCGTCACAAGACGGGGCGCGAAACGCTGGCCCAACGTCTGGGCTATCTCATGCGGGCGGGCAGTCCCGATTCACTCGATCGAATCGTCGCCATGAACTTCGGCAATCTGGCCTACGAGCTGCTGCGCAAGGGGCGTCACGGCAACATGACGGCTCTCATGGGCGGACGCTACGTGGCCACCCCGCTGGCCGCGGTCAACGCCGGGGCGCGCAAGGTCGACGTTGAGAGTTATTACGATGCAAAGCAGTACCTCCCCCGCACTCTGCGCGTGGAGGACCAGCCGATGTTCTTGAGCTGAGCTGCGCGAAGTCCCATACCGGCACACCGAGGGGAAGCTGAGATGAGTGAATTCGAACTGAAGAGCGATTTCGAGAGCGAGGTCCTGCAAGAGAGCACCCGGCAACCGGTGTTAGTGGACTTCTGGGCCGCTTGGTGCGGACCCTGTCGCGTTCTGGGACCGACGCTGGAGAAGCTCGCCGGTGAAGCCCAGGGTCGTTTCAAGCTGGTCAAGGTGGACACCGAGGCGCACCCGGAGATCGCGCAACACTTCCGGATCCAGAGTATCCCGGCCGTCAAACTCTTCATCGACGGTCGGGTTGCCGCCGAGTTCGTGGGGGCTCTGCCTGAGCCGAAGATTCGCGCCTGGCTCGATCAGGAAATCCCCTCCGATACCGACCGACTCTTCCGCGCCGCGGAGGCCATTCTTGCCGCCGGCGAAACCGAGCGCGCGCGCGAAAGTCTGGAAATCGTCCTGCAGGCCGAGCCCGAGCACGTCGGGGCACGCTGCCGCCTGGCCGAGATCAGCCTCTTTTCGGACCCGGACGCGGCGCGCGCCTATCTGGAGCCGGTCTCGGGCGACGCAGAGATCGAGGAGAGGGTGGCCGATCTTCTGCGGCTCGCGCGTCAGGCCACGCTGCTGGATGCGAAGGACCTCGCCGTGGTCGAGGAACATCAACCCAAGGCGAAGTGGGTGGAGCTCTACCTCGAGGGGAACCGCGCCCTCGCGAAGCAGGATTTCGCGGCCGCGCTGGAGGCTTGGATCGAGGTGATCACCTTCGACCGCGAGCTCGACGACGACGGAGCTCGCAAGGCCTGCATCGCGCTCTTCCACTACTTGGGAAAGGACCATCCTCTCACACGTGAGCTCAACTCGGCCTTCAGCTCGGCCCTTTTCTGAGCGAAGCGCGCGCCTTTCCCTTCCGGGGCAAATTCAGCGCACCAAACTCAACTTCACCGCGGAGATCTCCGTACCGGCAGGGCGCGCCCAGTACACGCCGCTCGCTACCGCCTGGCCCGCGGCATCGCGCCCGTCCCAGCGATAGAGCAGTCGATCGGAGTCGCCTCCGCTGGGTCGAAGTCGCGTCACGACTCTGCCCCGCGCATCCAGGATCAGAAGCTCGGGCCGGCCGCTCGCTTCGCTGAGCGCCAGTTTCACGCTTGGATTGAAGGGATTGGGCCAGGCCGTGAGCCGCGCGGGGCTGAGCGCCGGAGGAGCACCGGTGATCGGACCTTCGGGAGCGCCGTCGCGCAGCACCAGATCGAAGGGGGGCAGTCCCACCCCGATGGGCCCGGCCAGGGCGGCCTTGGTGAAGGCGTCGTAAACACGGATCCCCGGATTCTGCGCATTGCGGTCGGATACGTACACTTTGCCCTGCTGCGAAATCTCCAGATCGCTCAGATCGAAACCGCTGGACGTGAGGACCGTGTCGAGCGGCGCGCCGCTGCTCGCGTCGAAGCGCAACAGTAGAGTTTGAAAGGAAGAATTGCTGACGATGGCCCAACCCAGCTCGCTCGATGCGAGCCGCGCCGCCTGCAGATTTCCGCCGAGTTGCGCTTCGGTGGTCACGAAACCCTCACTCTCCCGCGTGAAGGGGTTCACCACGGCGAGCCCGCCGTCCAGCTGCGGAAATTCGCCGCTGCAGATCACGAGCAGACGATTCAGATTGCGGTCATACCATAGATCTCCGCTGGGATTTTCCGCCGGCAACAAGATGGGGTCGATGCCGGCCGTTTCGGGCACGGCGTCCACCGGTTGGTCGTTACGGGTGTCGATGACGACCAAAGAGGAACCTCCGGCGGGGGGGAGGTTGCTCTGCAGCCGATCGAGGCGTTGCAGCGCGACGAAGGCAAAGTCACCTACCGCGGCCACCTGAGCCATCTCGGGAATCCCGTCGGCATCTGCGAAAGGGGAGAGGTCGATCGTGGCGAGCAGGGTTCCATGCAGCGGCTCCACCACCCATAGCTGAGTTTCCTCCAGGCGTGTCAGGTAGGCGCGCCCGGGGCGCACCACTTCCAGGTCCTGCGGATTGGAGTCGAGCCCGGTGCTGTATTGATCGACCACTGCGTAGCCGGAGCTGGCGTCCAAGACCAGCACGTTGTCCGCGAGATAGCGGTTGATCACGAAGATCGTGTTTTGGCTGCGGCGGGCGACCGCGTCGCCGTGGATGGTGTAGAGATCGTTCGTGGTGGTATAGGGAGCGTCCAGGAGCATGACCGAACTGGAGCCGGTGGACTCGAAAGTCGTGGTGGTGCAGAAGAGGTCCTGTGCGGGAGCTTTCGTGGAGATGCCGAGGGTGAGCACCAAGACGGCGAAACCGAACTCAAATTTGGTCATCTCTGCCTCCGATTCCGAGAGAGAGGAGAAAGCGGCGTCCAGGCAGCGGCCAACCGTAGAGATCGAAGAGTTCCCGGTTGTTACCCAGGTTCTCCACTCTCGCGTCGATGTTCACTCGAGAGACGTGAAGGCGAAGCCAGACCTCATGGAGCGCGCGCGAGGGGATCTTCTCCCGCCCGTTGCGGTCCAGAGTGTTGTCGCCCATCGCGGTGAACTCGTAGCCCATGCTCCAGAAAGCGTGCTTTAGTCCCGCACGCGCGCGCAGCTGATAGCCCGGCCGGCCCGGCAGGGGTTGGCCCTGGAAGGTGGCATTGTCGCTGCGGTCGCGCGTGCGCAGCCAGCTTCCGTTGAACCCCAGGCTGAGCGGCCCGAGTCGTGAAAGCTGCAAATCGGCTTCCACGCCCTTGACCTCGGCCGCGCCGATGTTTTGCGCAGTTGCAGTGCGTTGACTGTTGCGAACGAAAGTGATGAGCTCGGAGCTGTCGTTGTGGAAGACGCTCAGCATCAGGCGACGGCTCCCCGCGTGTTGAGTGAAGACCAGCCCCAGGTCGCGGTTGGTTCCCACCTCCGGCACCAAGTCGGGATTCCCGATGACGCCTCCGCGGTTTCCGAAGCGTTCGATGAGGGTGGGCACACGCTCATATTCGCCGAGGTTGCCCTTCAGGATGAGATGCTGGCCGAGCAAGTAGCGGAGATCGAACTGGTAGGTATGGGCCCAAGTGTCGGCGAACTCGCGCGGACCGTTGGGCAGGTCATAGTTTCTGAGTGGCGGCACTCCGTGAAAGCGGTCGTGGTGATACTCGATGCGGACGCCGGGGCTGAGCGAAAGCCGCTCGTCGAAGGCACGAAATTCCGGCTGCAAAGCGGCCGCGAGAGTGAGTCGGGTTTGGGGCGCGCCCTTTTCCTCAGTCGGCCACAGTCGTTTGCTCTGCAGTCGCGCCCAGCGTGACTCCAGGCGCCAGCTGTCGCGGCCGTGCTCCGTCAACGAACCCAGAGCATTGACCCCCACGCTCTGCGTGAGGTCCCGGCGCTCTTCACGCACCAGACTCAGCTCCCCGTTCTTGTCGTCGAATCCCTGTTGGTCGATGCGATGGTACAGCTCGAGTTTCCTGAGGCGGCCACTTCGCGCGCGGGAAGAGATGAGCGCGGCACGAAAATGATGTGTGAAGCTCGAGCTGCGCGCGTCCTTGGCCTGGAGGTCCCTTCCGGGCAAACCGTACTCGCGTCCATCCAGTAGCTCGCTGATTTGCAGATCCCAGCGATCCCCGGCGCGGTAGGCGCTCAGCATGCCCCCACCGCCCTTCAGGTCATTGTTGCGACGCACCGCTTCGAAATCGTCACGCGGGTTGTAAGGGGTTCGGTTGTCGAAGTGGTAGGAAAAGTCGCCGCTGCTGCTGAGATAACGCCCTCGGCCCAGCAGGGTCCAGGCTCCGATCCGCTTGGAGGATCCGGCCTGGAGCTGGTAGGTGTCGTACGAACCGGCGGTGGTGCGGGTCCAGGTCTTTTCCGGTCCCTTCGCGCTCACCAGATGAATGGCTCCCCCGAGACCGGCGCCACCCAGAACCAGGGGCGCCGCCCCACGATAGACTTCGATGCGTTGCAGGGACTCCAGGGGAACGCCGGAGAGATCGACGCTGCCGTTGCCGGGTTCGGTGAGAGGTACGCCATCCAGAAATATCGGCGCCTGCGCCGCGGTGGAACCTCGGATGCTGGCGCTGCTGTAGGAACCGAGGCCGCCCGTTTCCTTCACCGTCACCCCGACCGCGTCGGAGAGCACCGTGGCGGCGCTCTCCAACCCTCCCGACCAACTGGAACGGAGGATGACCGAAGCGAAGCCGCCCTCGCGGTCCAGGATCTCCTGCCGGTGTCTTCTGCGGGCGCTCACTTCCATGGTGGGCGCGAGATACACCGCGGTCGAATCATCCATCCGTAGAGGCGTGAGGGTGAGGCTGGAGTCGCGCGCGGATTCGCCGGGGAGTGGATCTGAAGCGCACGCAGGCGTCGTCCTGAAGAGGAAAGGCGAAAGCGAGAGCAGGATGAAGAACACCGCGAGAACCCGGACCCGCCGCATGCGGGTGGCGTCCTCAGCCGGACGCGAAAGCGCCACCATTCCTCCCCCTCGAAGGTAATCGGTGGAACGCCCGGGGTCGGTCTCCTGGCTTCCGGCTCCTGCCGAATGCCGCGCCTTCCCGGGGTTAGCCAGTGGCGTCGTGCAGCATTCGTCGCCGGTCACAGTGGCGGGGCCGCGCTGGTCTTGCACCAGACTTCCACGTTTGTCCCGCCGGGCGTCGATGTGAGTCCCGCGCGAACGGGACTAAAGACACTCTAGGCCCAAGTGGAGAAGTGGCGCAAGCGGGAACTCGATGGAGCGCGCAATCCGGGGAATGCGTCCCAATTCAGCCCCGGGCTCTCTCGCCGGCCTTTTCGATCCAGAGCCGTGAGGAGGCATAATCGAGAAAGAGATGAAAGCGCGAGAGAATTCCCGCGCCCAAAACTCCAGCCACGTCGGTGCTGCCCATGACTCCCTCGTTGCTGGTGCTGAAGTTCGTGGGAAGGTCCTCGAAAACGAAACTGCCCAGCTCGAAGCGACGCAGCGAGCCACGCAGGGCGCGGCTGCTCCCGCCGATGCCGCGCACACCCGCGGGAGACATCTCGCCACGATTCTCGGACTTCAACAGCTCGTGTTGCTGAACGAAAGGCGCGCTGAGGTCGAGCTCGTTGTCGCTTCCGGTATCGAGGTGAACCCAGGCCGTGATTCCCTCGATCGAAACTTTGGCGGTGGGAACGTTCGCGTCCATGCGTAGGGGGATTTCCTCGGCTTGGCTGGGGGGCGTGAAATCGCGCCGCGAATGAAATTGCACCCAGCGTTCGTCGTAGGCGATCTCGATGATGCTCTGATTGAGGGTGTCGTAGCCCAGCACTCCTGTCACCGTTTCGTCGCTCAGGAGCGAAGTTACCGAAGACAGATCCAGACTCACCCAACTTTGCGCGGGAAACTCCATGCGGCCCAGCGCGAGACTCTCGATCTGTACCAGTGCGGCCGGCGCGTTGCCTGCCGCGCCGGTGGCCTCGAGCTCACCCTGCGTGGAGAGTCCCAGTTGCGGCAACTGAGTGCTATCGAGGATGCTGCTGCCGGCGCCGGTATCCAGCAGAAACAGTCCCACGTGATCCCGGTTCAGAGTTCCGCGCAAGAGAATGTGACCGCCGGCGCCCACCATCGCCAAGCGGCCGCTCGCGCTTCCGCCGTGGAAGATGGGACCATCTCGCCGGCTCGGCGGCGGGCGATAGGCGTCCTTGCCGCGGGGCGGCGCGAACTCCGCCAACTCCAAACTCGCGCTGAGGATCATGTCGCCGGTCTCCATGCGGATCTGGTCGGGAATCCAGGTCCCGTCGATCTCCCGGTAATGTTCGAAGACCGTCTTCAACTCCATCTGACCGTTGTTCCAATTCGTTTCCGCCAGCCGGAAGGTCGAGGGATCCAGAATCAGATACTCGGGCTCCTTCCCCAAGAGCTGCAGGGAGAGTCGCGGACGGCCGCTCTCATCGGGGGGAGCGAGCTTCACGAAGAGGGGCACGGGAGGACGCTTCAGCACGTAGGCCCCCAGGTTCACGATCGATTCCAGAATGGCTCCGGTCTCCTCGTTGCCCGGGGCATCGCGCACCACTCCGTTGCGATCCATGATCCAGGCCTGGGCCCCGTCGTATCCGCTTTCGAGACTCAGAGGTCCCAGGCTGAGACGGCTCCAACCACGCAGGGGGGCCTCGTTCCAGCTCTCCACCGTGCCGTGCAATCCAAGCCCGCTCACCTTCGCCTTGATGTGGAGGGCGGAGTCGAAGCCAACTTCCCGTGAGTACCCCATCGCCAGTGCGTGCCGGTCGAGTACCTCTTGCAAGTCGAGCCCGCTGGCGGAGGCTCGGTTCGAGTCAGCCACATCGACTCGCGCGGCACCCGCTGCGGCGAGCGCAAAGGAAGGCCACGGCGAGCTCAGGGCAACCAGCAGGGCGAGCGCGGCCAGGGAGTTCACGATCTCAAATTTCGCGCGAATGATCCCGTCCTCCGCTGAGTTCGTGGGTGGCAGGTCTCTTTTGGATTTAGCTCAGATGGAAGCTCTCGGCCACGAGCTTGATGGCGAACGCGACCACGCACACCACCAAGAGCCGCCTCACCCACTTTTCTCCCCGCTGCACCTGCAGGTGCGTACCCAGGTAGCCGCCGAGCATGGTGCCGCCGCCCAGGACGATTCCCGGCAGCCAACGCACCTGGCCGGCATGCCAGAATATGATGAGCGCGAAGACCTGGAGAAAGAGCACGGTGAAGACTTTGGTCGCATTGGCGCGCACCAGATCCAGCCCTCCCAGACGCGCCAGGGCAGCGATGATCAGAAAGCCG
Source organism: Candidatus Krumholzibacteriota bacterium (assembly GCA_963806035.1). Classification (GTDB taxonomy): domain Bacteria; phylum Krumholzibacteriota; class Krumholzibacteriia; order JAJRXK01; family JAJRXK01; genus JAOZPE01. The sequence continues at coordinate 80,026 of CAWDWO010000016.1, forward strand.
GCCCCGGCCTGGATGACCCCGGCGTAGATCCCCAGGAAGAAGTAGCTCAGCGCCAAGAGTACGGGGTGGCGGGTTAGCGCCTCGCCCGAGCTGCCACCGCGTTTGCGTAAGATGATGTAGAGGACGAGCAGAAGGATCACCGCGAGAATCCGACGAAACCAGACTTCGTTCAGATCGAGGGCGATGCGGGTTCCCAACCATGCCCCCGGCAAGGAAGGGAGCAGAAGCAGGAGTCCCAGGCGCAAGGGTAGACGTCCACGCCGCGCGAAGGTCGCCGAGGACACCGAATTCTGCAGGACCAAACCCACCCGGTTCGTCGCGTTGGCCACGGTGGTGGGGAGGCCGAGAAAGATGAGGGCGGGAAGGGTGATGAGAGAACCGCCTCCGGCATTCACGTTGATGAAGCCGGCCACTCCGCCCGCGAGCAGGAGGAGGATGAGGCGCAGGGGCTGAAATCCTTCGAGCATGCGAGCAGGCTAGAGCCACCGGCAGTTCGTGTCGAGCTTTGCCTGCAAGCGGTGACTCTCCAGCTGAAGGGTTTGGAGTGCCCCTTTTGCGCATTTCGGTTGTCTTGCCCGGTACGGGCTTGTGGTTTAAGGTGGGGCGGCTCACGAACGCTTGTACTCCCCTGAAGGGGCGTCTTTGATGCAGGACGAACGCTGGAGTGTCGCGGTACTCAGCGACGGCTACTACTTACTCGACGGCGGCTCCATGTTCGGAGTCGTACCGCGCGTGCTCTGGGAAAAGAAACATGAGCCCGACGAGAAGAACCGCGTGGTCCTGGCTCTGAACTGTCTGCTCTTGCGCAACCAGGAACGGATCGTCCTGGTCGACAACGGCATGGGAGACGGTTGGAGCGAGAAGGAGCTCGCGATCTACGGCCTTCAGCGGCCCAACGGCAATCTGGTGGAGGACCTGGGCCGTCACGGGTTGAAGCCGGAACAGGTGACCGACGTCATCCTCACCCATCTGCATTTCGATCATGCCGGCGGCACCATCACCCACGATGGTGGTGAAGTCCGGCTGACCTTCCCCAACGCAGTGCACTGGCTCCAGGAATCGAACTTGCGGTGGGCAGAGCACCCCACCGAGCGCGACCGCGCGAGCTATCTGCGCCCACGCTGGGAACCGCTGTTGGCCGGGGAAGGACGACTTTCTCTGGTGGACGGCGCCAAGGAGATCATGCCCGGAATCCGCACTCTGCCGGTGAGCGGTCACACCCCCGGGCAACAGCTGGTGGTGGTGAACGGCGAGAGCGGGCCGGTCCTCTTTGCCGGCGACCTCATTCCCTTTGCCAGCCAACTCAGAGTGCCTTGGATCATGGCCTACGATCTGAATCCCCTGCTCACTCTCAGCGAGAAGAAGGACATCTTGGCCCGCGCCGCGGCAGAGGACTGGACCCTCGTCTTTGAGCACGACAGAGAAATTCCGGCCGCGCGGATCGAGTCCACTGATCGCGGTTACGCGGTGCGTGAAAAGGTGGAGCTCTGAGGTGAAAAACGAGAAGCGCACTCGGCACGTGATGGGGCAACCACGCCTCGGCAAACCGAGCTGGCTGCGCGTGAAACCTCGCTCCGGGCAGGAGTATTTCGAACTGCGCCGTCTTTTCCAGGACAAAGGGCTGCACACGATTTGCAGCGAAGCCAAGTGTCCGAACACGGCGGAGTGCTGGAGCCAACGAACCGCGAGCTTCTTGATTCTCGGGGAGAGGTGCACGCGCCGGTGTACTTTCTGTAACGTGGGATACGGCTGGAGCGGAGAGATCGACCGTGACGAGCCGCGACGACTCGCCGAGGGCGTGGATGCGCTGGACCTCGAGCACGTGGTTCTCACCTCCGTCGACCGCGACGATCTCGAGGACGGCGGAGCCGCGATCTTCGTGGAGAGCATCCAGCGTCTTCGTGGCCTGCGGAAGGAGCTCAGGGTGGAAGTCCTCACGCCGGACTTCGCACAGAAGGAAGGCGCCTTGGAGCGAGTGCTCGCGGCCGGCCCGGACGTCTTCGCGCACAATTTGGAAACGGTCGAGCGTCTCTATCCCGGAGTCCGGCCGCGCTCGTCCTATAGGGGTTCACTGCAGGTCCTTGGCGTGGCGGCCCGGCATCCTGCAAAGCCCGTGGTGAAGACGGGCATCATGGTGGGCCTGGGGGAGACGATCGAAGAGATCGAGGAACTCATGCGCGATGCCAAATCGGCCGGGGTGCAGATTCTGACCGTGGGACAATACCTCCAGCCGAGTCCGCGTCACCACCGAGTCGAACGTTTTTACACTCCCTCGGAATTTCGAGAGCTTGCTGAACGGGGACGGGTCCTCGGTCTGCCCTGGGTCGAATCGGGTCCCCTCGTGCGATCGTCCTATCATGCCGCAGAGCAACACGGAGCCCTCAGCTAGATCCCCCGTCACCCTGCCCACGCGGCAGTGGGTCGTGGTGGCAACCTTGGCCATTGGCGTGCTGATCGCGGTGGGCGGAGGGCTCTGGCAGTTCGACCGGCACGCGCGGGATTATCTGCGCGAGGCTTTGGGCAATCAGCTCCAGGATCAGGCGGTGGGGGTGGCGTCGACCATTCCTGGCGACTCCCTGGCCTTCTGGGCCCTGCGCCAGGGCGATCCTCGTTGGCAAGCGCCGCTCTTGAAATCCCTGGGGCGCATCCGCCAGGACAACGAGCTCGCCGACATCTTCATTTGCCTTCCCGAAGGGGAAGTCGTTCTCGATGTGAATCAGAGTCTGCTCCCGGGACTCAAAAACCCCTTTCTTTCGCTGGACCCGGCGGAAATCGAAGCCGCGCGCTCGGGCATCGCGAGTCATTCCAGGCTCTACCATGCCCTGGACGATCGCTACTACATGACAGGTTACGCCCCGGTGTTTGACGTTCTGGGCGAGGTGTCGGGTTTCGTGGGTGTGGACGCGAGCGTGGGGTACTTCGATGCCCTGTCGGGCTTGCGCCGCAATCTCCTGCTCGTCGGAGCTACCGTTGTGGCGCTGGTCGCGCTGCTGATGATCCTGTGGGTGGTCTATGCGCAACGACTGGCCCGGACGCGCGCTCTTCTCTTGCGCAACGAAACGCTGTCGGCGATGGGCCGCATGACGGCGGGTATCGCGCACGAGATTCGCAATCCCTTGGGTATCATCAAGAACACCGCGCAACTGCTCAAGGAGGACCTGAGGGAGCAGGGGGTGGACGCGGCCATGGTCGATTACATTCCCGAGGAAGTCGATCGTCTCAACGAAATCCTCAGCGGATATCTCGAATTTGCCCGCCAGGCCCCTCCACACTTCACGGAAGTGGAGCTCGCGAGACTTCTTCAGCGGACTCTTCGCCTGCTCGAGCAGGATTTTCAAGACGCGAAGGTCACGGTTTCCGACACTTTGAGCCAGTGCGGGGAGGTGACCATCGAGGCGGACATGCGCCGGGTGCAACAGGTCTTCTTGAATCTGTTCCTGAACGCCTTGCAGGCCATGCCGGATGGAGGCACTCTCGAAATCCAAATCGATGAAGGAAGGGAGTCGGTCACGACGAAGGTTCTCGACACGGGAGTAGGACTTCCCAAGGAGGAATCCGGCCGCATCTTTGAACCCTTCGTCACGACCAAAGACAAGGGCAGCGGTTTGGGATTGAGCATGGTCCGGCGCATCGTGGTGGAGGATCACGGCGGGAAGGTGAAGTTGGAGAACCGCCCGCAAAAAGGCGCGGTCGCCACGGTGATTCTTCCCCGGCGGCAGAGGATTGGAACCAACTCGCAAAGAGGAGAATAGCGTGGCCCGGATTCTGGTGGTGGACGACGAGTCCAAGATGCAGGAGCTGTTGGCGAAATTCCTCGCGCGCAAGGGCCACGAGGTACGCACGGCGGGCGACGGCGTGGCGGCGGTCGCGCAGTTGGAGGAGTCCGAGGCCGAAGTCGTATTCTCGGATCTGCGCATGCCCGGCTTGGATGGAATCGAACTCCTCGCCAAGGTGCGCGAACGCTGGCCGAATACGCGATTGGTCATCATGACCGGTCATGGTGACGAGGTGCGCACTGCGGTGGAGGCCATGAAATCGGGCGCTTACGACTATCTCACGAAGCCGCTGGATTTGGATGAAGTTGCCATCATCGCGGAACGCGCGGCTCGGGAACGCGAGCTGGCTCTGGAGAATGCTCGCCTGCGCAGGGTCGTGGACCGCCAGAATCCAACTCGGGAAATGGTGGGGGAAAGCGCGGCGATGGCACGCGTAAGGGAGCTCGTCCTGAAGGTGGCGCCCACCGATGCCACGGTCCTCATCCGCGGTGAGAGCGGAACTGGCAAGGAGCTCACCGCACGGTCGATTCACGAGCACAGCCACAGAGCGAAGCGTCCCTTCCTGGCCGTCAATTGCGCCGCGATCGCGGACACTCTGCTCGAGAGCGAACTTTTCGGCTACGTGAAGGGGGCATTCACCGGCGCCGATCAGAACAAGGCAGGATTGTTCGAGCTGGCCGATCGAGGAACTCTATTCCTGGATGAAATCGCCGAGGCCAATGCATCGGTGCAGGCCAAGCTCCTGCGCGCCCTGGAGGAGAGGAGATTTCTGCCGGTGGGCGGACACCGCGAGATCCAGGTCGATGTCAGGATCGTCGCGGCTACCAACAAGGATCTCGAGAGCTACATCGCACAGGATCGATTCCGTAAGGATCTCTTCTACCGCTTCAACGTCTTTCCCTTGCAGCTTCCGCCACTCCGAAACCGCATCGAAGATCTGCCGGAGCTCGTGGGACATTTTCTGAATGGCTTTGGCCGCGACCCTGATGAGATCGACTCGGATGCTCTCTCCCTGCTGCGCACCTACCCGTGGCCGGGGAACGTGCGCGAGTTGCGTAACATCCTGGAGCGCGCCCACATTCTGGCGCAGGGCGAGCGCATCGGGGCGACTCACTTGCTCCTGCCGGAGTCTTTCGGTGACGGAGAGCAGGAGCTCGCGGGACCGAGGCCGCTCAATCTGCGCATCGAAGATCACGAGCGCAGACTGATCCGCCTGGCCCTGAAACGGGCCGGGGGCAACAAGACCAAAGCAGCCGAACTCCTCGGGCTCACGCGCCGTGCCCTGTACAGCCGGATGGAACGCCTCCAGCTGCCCATCGACGGCTTCGAACCGGAGTCCGGCTAGATGAGAGCGATTCAGGGGTCGTGGCGCGTCCCGGGACATCGTTCCGGCCGGGACAGAGTGTCCCCAGGGGTACGCCCCCGAGGGAACTCGATTCGCGGTAGCGGTCCCGGTCGAGCCGGAGTCGAATACGGAACTGCTTGGGAAATAAACACTTCCGCGCCATACTGGGGCCCGAGGGGGAAACCGGCGCAAGTGGGAATGAGCATTGCAGCGCGTGGGGGTAGCGATCCATTCTGGATGAGCCAGGAGTATCGACGATGAGAACCGAACGCGCATTTCCCCGGGCCCTGCTCTGCCGCCCCTTTTGGGCGGCCGTGGTCCTGCTCGGACTGTGGAGCTTGAGCCTGGGGGCGGCCACGGGCCGCGCCGCGGACGATCGAGACTTGCTCAGCTTCGAGCTGGAGCGAACGGATACCGTGCTGGAGCACGTACAGGAGAATCTGCGCGAGGCCAACAACCCCCGTCTCCACGAACTCTTCAAGCAGGCAGTATCCGTACAGGAGCTGGCCAAGAGGCTTTTCGAGAGCAGTTCGCCCACGATCGATGCCGCAAGCAAGCTACGGGTTCTGGGACTGACACGACGCGCGCGTGACATGGCACTGCGCATTCAGCGCGAAGTGCGCAAGGACGTAACCTACCAAGAGCAGGCTCGCCGCCTCCTCGAAAGGTCCCGCGCACTTCTGGAGCGTATCGACGAAAACAGCGACCGGATCCGTGATCCCCGAGTGCAGGCCGTGCTCGACAAAGCGCGACGGCAGTTGTCCACGGCGGAGCAGCAGTACGCGGACGGAAACTTCGAAGCGGCTCTGCGCCTCGCCGACTCCGCGAACGTGCAGCTCAGAAATCTCATCGAAGCGGTGCGCGACAAGCTGAGCGTTGCGCGAGTCGAACGCGAGCTCGACCGGACCGACGGGTTCCTGCTCAGAGCCAAGGAGCGCTCCGACGAGGGCGACACACAAACGCAAGAGCTCTTGAAGCAAGCGAGCCTGTTGCAAACCAGGGCGCGTGAGGCAGCTTCCGCCCAGCACTTGATGCAGGCGATGAAGCTCACGCGTCAGTCACGCAAGCTGCTGAGAGAAATTCTCGGCGAGTTCTCGGATTCGGTGAGTCAGGAAGATTTCCAGCAGGCGCTTCAACGCTTCGATGCCCGTCTGGAACGCTTACGAGAGGAGAACGAGGGGAAGTTCGTCGGACCAGCCGACCAACTGGTGAATCAGGCGCTGCAATCGCGGGCGAGAGCGATGCAAGCCGCCGATTCGCAGGACTACTCGACCGCCCTCGCGCGGATCCGTGTCGGGCTCGATCTCCTCAACCGGGCGGGGCGGCTGCTCGGGGCCAACTCCGGATAAACCGACGTGGCGGGGGGAATATCGCGGAACTTCAGCATCTTGGTACTGGCGGCGGCGCTCTCATGCGCCGCCGCCGTCGCGCGTGCGGCTCCTCCCCAGCTCAGCAGCGCGTTCGAGCTGGGCTACGATCGTTTCGCTCAAGTTTTCAAGATCACCGATTCGATCCTGCTGGATTCGCTCGGTCCCAGCGCCACCTTCCGAAGCAGTTCGAAGGATACGACTGACGTCTTCACGGAATTCAGGACCCAGGGAGAACTGCGCCTGCGGAATCCAAAGGGTGCGCATCGCTACGATCTACTTCTTTTGGGCTCCTTGGGCACTTCGTTGAACCGCGGCACTTTGGATGCCGTGTACCGATACCGTCCGCGGGAGAGTGCCACGCGTTGGGACCTCGAAGCCAAGCTGGAGGGGCGTCAATTCGTGAAGGACTCTTCCTTCAGCCTGAGCCACGACAATCTGCGTGCCCTCACCAGCGTGCGCTGGCGCCGGCGCGCGTCGCATTCGCTGGAGTTCGGGCTCAAGTTGAAGGATGAGGATCTGCGGTACGACGGCAGGAGCGAGTTCGAATACGACCAGAATCGGTGGACGGGGAGCGGGCTCTTGAGTCTGGATCGGGGGCTCGGCCTCACCCTGGATCTGGAGGCCGGAGGAGGGGTACGTACGGTTCCCGACAGCACGCAGATCAGTTACCAGCGCGGATTTCTCAACGCCGACCTGCTATGGCTGTTTGGTGCGGGCCATTCGCTTTCGTGCTTCAGCACATTCGAGCGGCGCGCGTTTCAGGATCCGAAGACTCGTTCCCCCTACTGGGACCTCGTGCTCGAGCCGCAACTGCGCATCATGCTGACGCGCCTGTGGCGCCTGAGCCTGGATCTCTCCCAGGAGCTTCTGTTCTACGATACCGACGGCCAGGTCTATCAGGACACCTGGATCGGAGAGCTGGGGATTGGCCTGACGCGCCGTTTCGGCGAGCTCGAGCTGGGTGTGCAACCGCGTTGGTCTTGGGACTCTTCCCCCCGTTTCGCCGATGACGAGTATCGCCAGCCCTCGGTGCTGGTGAAAGCTGACCTCTACGGCAACGGCCGGCTCTGGTTCACGATCAGCGAGGAGATCGGGCGCAGATTGTATGCGGATCCTCCGGAAGCTTCGATCCCGCTCTACACGGACTACACCTTCTTCAGGACCACGCTCATGGCCACACTCAGTGTGTCGGAGAAACTCAGTCTCAACGCTTTCGTCAGCGACCAACCCGACAATCACCTCAGGGAAGAGGACGACAGCCGGCTCACACTGTATAGTCTTTCGCTCAGAGCCAGTTTCTAAAGCCTCGACAAAGTGGGAGTGGAGATGATCGAGCGATCTCTGGAGCGCGCGTTCCAAACGCTGCATCAACGGACGGAGCGTCCCGTACCCTGGAGCGGAGACGCGGAAGCTCGCTGGAGCGAAACGGAATTTTCCCGTAACTACGCGCGCGCCGCGGTGCGAGATGCGGTCACTACTTCGCAAGAGCTCGAGCACATCGTGGCGGCGGCGGAACTCTCGATTCATCCAACGTCCCAAGAGCTGAAGGACGTGCTCGATTTGGGGTGCGGGGACGGCCGTCTGCTCCTCCCTCTGGCGCGGATGGGTCATCGTGGCTTCGGCTTCGATTTGGGCCCCTCGCCCGTGAATACCCTAAAGGAGCTCGCGGGGCGCCACTCGCTCGCCGTCGAAGCGATCACCGCGGATCTGCGCAGCTTCTCCAAAGGGGAGCTTTCGCTGGGTCCGCGCGAGGGATTCGACCTGGCGCTTCTTTCCTTCGGTACCCTGGGGGCGGTGCCGAGGCCCGAGGGCATCGAGCTTCTCTCGGCTCTCAGCCGGCGCATGAAGCCAGGGGGGATCGTGCACCTGGACACGGGGCTCTCGGTCGGATTCGCCGAGGAACTGGACGGTCGGCAGGAGTGGTGGACGAGCGAGGATTTCGTGCCGGGCCGAGGCGCCCAACTGGTCCTCGACGATCAGGCCTACTACACGAAGGAGCGAGTTTTCGTGCGCCGAACCTATTCGATCTTCCTCGACGGAAGCTCACGCTTCACCGAATTGACGCAGACCAGTCAACTCTACGAGTGCGAGGAACTGTCCGAAATTCTGAACGAAGAGGGCTTTGAAGTGGAGGAGAGAAGCGGAGACTTCCTCGGTACTCCTTACGACTCCGTTAGCAGTGAAAATCTGGTGCTGGTGGCGCGCAAAAAGTAGGTGCGATTCTGGCGCACCATCTGCACTATACTTTTCGAGCGGTCTCGATCTGATTTCCGCTGACGGTTTGTCCCATCTGGAGGTTCCATGCGACGCCCTCTGCTCCCTCTGGCGTTGGTTCTTGCTGCGTCGATTTCCGCACTTCCCCTACGGGTTATGGCCCAAATCGTCTCACCACGCGACGGTGGCGACTTGCCCGCGGCCTATCGCGAGCTGATCGCCCGGGATCCGCACGCCTTCACCATGAGGCACGCCTGGATCGAGAAGGCCAAGAAGCTGCGCGGCGAGCGGGCTCAGGCGATGGAGGAGGGCTCCAGCAAAGCGGCCGCCTCGTACAAGGTGAGCGGCACTTACCACATCCCGATCTTTCCCGTCACCTTCGCCAACACTTCCGCCCAGCCCTATCCGGTGAGCGATTTGCAGAGCGAACTCTTCGGGCCCTCACCTTCGGGCTATGATCTCACCGAGTTTTACGACGAGATGTCCTACGGCAACATCCAGGCCAGCGGCACGGTCTACGACTGGGTCGCGCTTCCCCAGGACGACACCTACTACGAGGGTGGAGTCAACGGTCTCGATCCGACGCATGCCAAGGTTGGCGAGATCATCAAGACTTGCCTCGACGCCTACGACCCCAGCGTCGATTTCGGGCTCTACGACAACGATGGCCCGGATGGGATTCCCAACAGCGGGGATGACGACGGCTATGTGGATTTCGTGGCGTTCGTGCAGCCGGAGCAGGGGGGGGAATGCGGAGGAAACGACAACATCTGGTCGCACCGGTGGGTCTATCAAGCCTGGAACATCAGCGGGAACATGCCCTACCAGACCAACGATCCCTCCGCCAGCGGCGGCGTGATTCTCATCGATGACTATACCATCCAGCCCGCGCTCTCATGCGCGATGGGCGCGCCAATGGTGGAGATCGGCGTGTTCTGTCACGAATTCGGCCACGCTTTCGGATTGCCCGATCTCTACGACACCGACGGCGGCAGCTCACAGGGACTGGGGCACTGGGGCTTGATGGCGGCCGGCAACTGGAACAAACCGGACTCGCCCGCGCACATGTCCGCCTGGTCCAAAGCTGAGCTGGGCTGGCTGACTCCGATCGAGGTGGACTGGCAGGGAGCGACGGTGAACATCCCCCCGGTGGAGACCAACCCGGTGGCGTACGAGCTCTCCTTCAACGAGGACCGCTGGAGAGTGCGCGGTGACTGCGCGCTGAACGGGAGCAAGAGCTTGACCGTGGGACTGGACAATACCGAGGCCTCCGCTCGCGGTTGGGCCGCGGGCAGGGGTTACGGGAATTTCTGGCGCGAGACGGTGGCCCACGACTTCCATTTCGACGGCACGGGCCCGGTATCTCTGGACTTCGCCTATCGCAAGGACAGCGAGGGGGGCTACGACTACACCTATTGCGTGCTCGAAGTGGACTCCGTCGAGACGCTGTTGGCGGCCTACGACAACGTGGGTAGCGGAACCGCTGCGTTCGATCTCACTCCCTATCTGGGAAGCACGGAGACCGACTACCGGATCAAGTTCCGCTTCGTTTCCGACACCGGCTACTCCGACGAGGACGGGAACTACCTCACGACCTGCGCTCCCTTCGTGGTGGATGACATCCAGGTCAGCGGGGGAGGAGAGAGCTACTCCACCGATTTCGAAACCAATCGCTCGGGCTGGTATCAGCCCGACGACGCGCTGGACAATCCAATTTCCGAAAAGTGGCTGGTGGAGAACCGCCAGGCCCTGGGCAGCGAGTCCTATCTCCACGGATCCGGCTTGGCGATCTACCACGTCGATCAGGAAGTGGCCCATAGCTACCTGGGCAACGATGGGGGCATCTCCAACACTGCGGTGCGGGGCGTGGCCATGGAGCAGGCCGACGGCGACGGGGATCTCGAAGCGGGCTTGAATCGCGGCGACAACGGAGACATTTGGCCGGGGATCAGCTTGCAGACCACCTTTGGTCCGGCTTCGATTCCCTCTTCGATCGACAATTCGGGTTATCCCACCCTGATCGAAGTCTCTTCCATTGCCCAGAATGGAAACGACATGAGCGCGACTCTGCTTGCAGGAGATCCTGCACCCAGCCTCAGCGGAATCGATCCGTCGAGCGAGGGGAATGGGCAGTCCGTCCATCTCGATCTGCTCGGGGAGGAGAACGTGCGGCACGGGGCCACTCTCGTCCTTTCCAAGACTGGTTCGCCCGACATCCCGGCCACTTTGAATTGGACCGATTACGATAGCGTCGACGTGGACCTGAATCTCGATGGCGCGGAGCCCGGGCAGTACGACGTGGTGCTCCAGAACCCCGATGGTCAGAACGTGGTTCTCGCTCAGGGTTTCGAGGTGATCGCGGTCACCGCGGCGCCGGTGCTGAGCGCGGGACCGGCGCGGATGGCATTGGCGCAGAACTATCCCAACCCCTTCAATCCCACCACCACGATTCGATACCAGCTCGACCGAAGCGGTCCGGTGCGGCTGGTGGTCTTGGACGTGAAGGGCCGGATCGTGAAGACCCTGGTCGATGGGTCGCGCGATGCCGGCTGGTATTCGGTGCGCTGGAACGGGACGGACGAGCACGGCAGAATGGTCGCGAGCGGCCTGTATTTCTACCAGATGAGCGCGACCAATTACGAAGCGCGCAAGAAGCTCCTCCTTCTGAAATGAGCCCCCTCCTCACCCGCTGAGCGGGGCCGCGCATTGCCGCGAGGCGATGCTTCTGCTACTCTGCCGCCTCCTGAAGTTGGTCGTCGCCCCGTGTGCGATCTGAGAGAGGCATTGTCATGGCTGAGAAGCTCACCAAACAATCCGTGGACTACCCACGCTGGTATCAAGAAGTCGTACTCCAAGCGGGTCTTGCCGACTACGCTCCGGTGAAGGGCTGCATGATCATCAAGCCCTACGGTTTTGCCCTGTGGGAGAACATGCAGAAGGAACTGGATCGCATGTTCAAGGAGACCGGCCACGTCAATGCCTACTTCCCACTGCTGATCCCCGAGTCCTTCATGCGGAAGGAAGCGGAGCACGTGGAGGGATTCTCTCCCGAGCTGGCGGTGGTCACGCATGCCGGGGGGAAGAAGCTGGAAGAGCCCTACGTGGTGCGACCCACGAGCGAGACCATCATCTGGGATACCTACCGCAAGTGGATTCAGAGTTACCGCGATTTGCCCTTGCTCATCAACCAGTGGGCCAACGTGATGCGCTGGGAGATGCGTACTCGCCTCTTTCTGCGTACGACGGAATTCTTGTGGCAGGAGGGTCACACTGCCCACGCGACGGCCCAGGAGGCTCACGAAGAGACTCTACGCATGCTGGAGATCTATCGGCGTTTCGCCGAAGAATTCATGGCAGTGCCGGTCATTTGCGGACTGAAGACCGAAAGGGAGAAATTCGCGGGCGCGGTGCGAACCTATTGCATCGAATCTCTCATGGGAGATCGCAAGGCGCTGCAAGCTGGCACGAGCCACGAGCTGGGCCAGAACTTCGCGAAGGCTTTTGACGTCACCTTTCTCAACGACAAGGGTGAGCGTGAGTTCGTGTGGGCCACGAGCTGGGGAGTGTCGACGCGCTTGATCGGCGCCATCGTCATGGGGCACGGCGATGACAGCGGACTCATTCTCCCGCCGCGCCTCGCTCCCATTCAAATGGTGATCGTGCCGATCTACCGCTCCGACGAGGAACGCTCCGCAAGCTGTGAGGCAGCGGAAGAGCTGCGGAAATCGTTGGTCGCACAGAATATTCGCGTGCACGTCGACGACCGCGACCAGCTTCGGCCGGGGTGGAAGTATGCCGAGTGGGAGCTCAAGGGAGTACCAATCCGCGTCGAGATCGGGCCGAAGGACGTGGCCAAGAAAAGCGCGCGGCTGGCCTTCAGGGTCGATGGGGAGAAGAGGGATGTTCCTCTGAGCGAGCTGGCCCAGAATTCGGGCGCCTTCTTGGACGAGATCCACGAGAAGCTCTTCGCGCGGGCCCTGAGCTTCCGCGAGGAGAACACTCACGAGGTCGACAGCTGGGAAGAGTTCAAGGAAAGGCTGGACGACCAGGGCGGATTTCTTTCCGCGCACTGGGACGGCTCGGGAGAAACCGAGGCGGCCATCCAGGAGCAGACCAAGGCCACCATCCGCTGCATACCTCTGGATGATGCGCTCGAAGAGGGAAGCTGCGTGTACAGCGGAAAGCCCAGCCGCCGCAGAGTGCTTTTCGCGCGCGCCTACTGAGGGCGTTCGAGCGATCGCGAGGGAGCTTCGAGGAGCGTGTGTTCGAATTGCCCCGCCCTCGGCGGACACCTATACTATGAGCGAATAGCGCAACGCTTCAGGGTCTATGGGATCGAAAACTTGCGGTACCCACGCGGGAGTTGGCGAAATGAGTAAGCAAAGCGGTGAGGACCGGCTTCGCCTCAAGGTTGGCTTGGCCGAAATGCTCAAGGGCGGCGTCATCATGGACGTCACCAACGTCGAGCAGGCCAAGATCGCCGAAGACGCTGGAGCGAGCGCGGTCATGGCTCTCGAGAGAATCCCCGCGGACATTCGCGCGGACGGCGGCGTGGCCCGCATGTCCAATCCGCGCATGATCCAGGACATCATGGATGCGGTGAGCATTCCCGTCATGGCGAAGTGCCGCATCGGTCACTTCGCGGAGGCTCAGATCCTCCAGGCGATCGGAGTGGATTTCGTCGACGAGAGTGAAGTCCTGACTCCGGCCGACGAGGAGCACCACGTCGACAAATTCGCCTTCGACGTTCCTTTCGTTTGCGGTTGCAGGAACCTGGGAGAGGCTCTACGACGCATCGGCGAGGGGGCGGCGATGATGCGCACGAAGGGCGAGGCGGGCACCGGCGACATCGTCGAAGCAGTCCGTCACATGCGCGCCGTGCAGGGCGGAATCCGAAGACTGCAGATGCTCCGTGACGAAGAACTCATGGCCGAAGCGAAAAATCTCGGCGCGCCCTACCACGTGCTTCTGGAGGTGCGTGAAAAGGGTAAGCTGCCGGTCCCGAACTTTGCCGCCGGAGGAATTGCAACGCCGGCCGATGCGTCCCTGATGATGCAACTCGGCGCGGAGTCTGTTTTCGTCGGAAGCGGCATCTTCAAGAGCGACGATCCCGCGGCGCGAGCCAAGGCGGTCGTGCAAGCCGTCACCTTCTTCGACGACCCGAAGAAACTGGCCGAGGTCAGCCGCGAGCTGGGCGATGCCATGCGCGGTCAGTCGGTGGAGAAACTCTCCAAGGAAGAGCTGCTCGCCGGCCGGGGTTGGTAGTGACACGGCCGGCGCGAATCGGCGTTCTCGCTCTACAAGGAGATTTCGCCGCCCATCTGCAAGTCCTGAAGGAGATGGGTGTCGAGGCGACCACGGTGCGTCGTCCAAAGGAGCTGGCGGGACTCTCCGGACTGATCATTCCCGGTGGCGAGAGCACCACCCTCATCAAGCTGCTGCGCGCGAACGATCTCATCTCGGCCATCCGCGAATTCGCGAAAGAGCGCGGTGTCATGGGCACCTGTGCCGGCGCCATTCTCATGGCCAAAGAGCTGGAGGACGCCGGCGGCGTCGAACCGCTGGGTCTTCTGGACATGACGGTGCGCCGTAACGGCTTCGGGCGACAGATCGATTCCTTCGAGGACGAGATCACCACCACCGTCGATTTCGAAGGGCCGGCGCCCCGGGGGGGCATTTTCATCCGCGCGCCGCGGATCCTGCGTGTGGGGGAGGGGGTGGAGGTGATCGCCGTTTACCGGCAGGAGCCAGTCGCCGTACGCTCGCGAATCACGGCTCCGCGGCATCTCGCACTCACCTTTCATCCTGAATTGAATGGAGTTAGCTCATGGCATCGCCTGTGGCTCGCTTCGATCGTTGCAAAAAGAGAAACTGCATCTGAATCTCCACTTCACGGAAGCTTGTAAGGCCTGAAGGCGCCAAAACGACGCAAAATCGAGTCTCTTGCCCTCTTGTGTCCGTTTCTGATAGAATGGGATGGTCCCTAGTCACAGGCTCCCTCATCTGCATTGCACACTTTGCACAACCTGTACGCCGGACAATCCTGTTAGGAGAAAAAAGAATGTCCCAACGCTATCGCATCCTGTTTCTGTCCCTGATGGTGTTGGCGATTGCGGCCTTTAGCACAGCCGCGTTTGCCGATCCCTGTCTCACCGTCTATCCCACCGGTCCCACCGTTTATCACTACGACATGAGCGAATATTATGTCGTGGGACCGGGTGATCCTCTGTACGACCCGATGTACGACCGTGGTGGATACTGTCTCATCGATTCCAACAGCATGGATTTCGACATGAGTATCTACCAGGCCCCGAATCTCGTGGGCTTCACGCCGAGCACCGATGGCATGGATGGCTACTTCTTCGAAGGCTACAGCTTCCAGCTCGTCATCGATGGATTCAGCAATACGCCCACGAGCTATGACAACATCATCCTCGTCATCAATCCTCTGCCGGCTTCGTGTCCTCCCATGGTCACGATCGATGGCAACTTGGTGACGGGGGGTACCTATCCTCTCGGCAGCCTCGTGGTGAGCACGCCCACCGCCGAGGGCCACAATTACTCAGACACCATGGTGCTCGACGTCACCTGGGCCGAGTGCGCCCAGATGCAGTTCTGGGCCTATGATGACGAGAACTACAACGGCATGAAAGACGGCGGTGAGTGCTTCAGTGCCTTCTCGCACGACACCACCGTGCCCAGCGCTCGCGTTTCGATCGGAACGATCAAGGCGCAGTTTGGGGGCTCTGGGCAATAGCGGGAGCCTCACGCTCGGCCGCTTTCATGAGATCTTGGAACGACCGCAAGGTTGTACGGGCCGTGACGGTAATTCTGGCGAGATGCCAGGTGCTGTCGCGGCCCGGCTCGTTTGTACCCGCCGCCAGGCTCAGACTTCCGTGGTAGCCCTCGTGCGCCGCCAGTGAATCGAGTGGCGAGGAGGCCCAGCCGTAGGGCCAGGCCAGCCACTTCGCGGGATGTCCCAGATGCTTCTGCAAGCTGTGGGTGGACCTGCGCAGGTCCAGACTCACGAAGAGTTTGCCTTCGGGCAAGGGTGGACCCTCGTAGGGAACTTCGTGCAGGAAGATCGGCTGCATCTTGCCGTGTGGTCCTTTGACCTTGTAATGCATGTCATCGGAGTGACTCTCCACCCTGAATACTCCGGTTCTCTCCAAGCTGCGCAGCTGACTCCAATTCAGAGAACGCACTTCCTTCCATTCTTTCCCGACCCTTGAAGTCACCACCATGATGGTGGCCTTCATTCCGTAACGCAGCAGAACGGGATAGGCGTAGCGGAGTACGCTCTGATCTCCGTCGTCGAAGGTGATGACGATGGGTTTCGGCGGCCCCATTTCCTCGCCCGCGAGAATCTTCTCGAGTTCGTCCAGGTCGATGGTCGTGTAGCCGTTGTCCGCGAGCCACTCCATGTGGCGCGCGAACAGCTCAGCCGGCGTGGTCCAGTACTCTCGCTCTTTGAGGGTGGGGAGGTTGAAGAGCACCGCGCCCAGAACGCGCAAGAGATAGACGGGCCCCGTGCGCCCACGCAGATAGTGGTAGCAGAGGATGGGCACGCCCCCGGCGCGGAATTTTGCCGGGTCGAGGTCGATCTTGCCGGGCTCCTCGATCTCCAGGTAATTGGCGCGGGAGCCGTAATCCTGGTAGGTCGCGTAATACTGCCGCCATACCACCAGCGAGGGGATGGTCAACAGGAAGAGGGCGATGAGGAGAAGCCGGCGCATGGGTGCTCAGAACTTGGTGTGTAGGGCGATGCCGGCGAATTTCCGCGTGTAGCCGCCCGCCGAGGACAGCTTGCTGTCACTACTTCCGGCCGAGAGTTCCAGGCGCCAGCGCGGCGCGAAGCGCCAGCTGAGATCCCCGCTTCCGCTGAACACTCCGTAGTCGTCACCGTCGGCCCACTCGTGGCCCAGTCCCATCTCCAAGCCCACGCTCAGGCGCGGATCGATCTCACCCTCCAGCCGCGCTGAAGCCCGCGCATTGAAGAAATCGCTGGGATTCCAGTAGCCGCGGTCGCTGATGTGGGAGAAACGGAAGGCGGTCAGAGTGGGGTTGAGGGTCAAACGCCAGCGTTGTCCCCGGCTGAACGCCACACCCGAAGAGAGGTAGCTGCGTCCATTGCCATCGCTGTAATCGGAGTACTGCGCCAGTGCACTCCACACGAGATTCGGCCGTAGATTCCAATCGGCGCTGGCCGCGAAACTGGTGACCGCAAGCTCCTCGCTCAGCGCGCGCGGGGTGTCGATGAAGCTCCGCCCCGTCGAAAAATCCAGACGCCAGCTGGCCTCAGCCCACCAGGTGAACCAGGCATCCCAGCCCAGGAGGCTATAGTCGACCTTGCCGGGTGGACCATTCACCACCGTGGCATCGCTGCTGAAATTCAGGACCGAGAGATAGGCGTGAATCTGCGTGGCGGGAGAGGGACGCGTGGCGCCGCCGAGCACCAGCCCCAGCTTGTCGATGTCGGGTTGTCCGTCCTGCCAGAAGCGGCCCTGTTGCACTGCGATCCTCAGGTCCTGCCAGCGCGGAGTGGACGACTCGTAGGCCAGCTCGTTGCCCAGGATCTTCAGTTCGTCGCTGTCCTTGGTGTAGCGGCTACGAAGCACGAGTTCGGGATGTTCGGACGAGAGGATGCGCTGGCGAAGAGCCTCGGCCTCGGGATCGCCCGCCAGGGGAGCCAGAGCGGCGAGCGCCAGATGCAACTCGTCGGCCCAAGCCCAGCTCTGGGCGAGTCCCAAACGAGCCTCTCGATTTTGCGGGTGGTCGTCGAGAATCTGCTGGTACTGCCGCGCGGCCTGCCGGTTGCGACCCATCCAGCTCAGACTCCTGGCCTGTCCCAGGCGCGCCTCCAGGATGTCGGGATGCCCCACCAGAATGCGCCGATACTCCTGCCAGGCCCGATAGTTTTGGTCCGTCCAGTTGAGGGCCCGGGCATAGCCGATCCGGGCGTCCACCTCGCCCGGCGCCGCCTCGAGCCGCCTCTCGAACCAGGGAATGGCCTTTTGTGGCTGGTCGTTCCAGTTGTACTGATGTCCCAGCTCGTCGGCGTAGAGCGGAACCAGCGAGGGGTCCGATTCGAAGGCCTTCAAATACGCCTGGATTGCCTCAGAGTGACGGTCGGCCGCCGCGTACTCGCGGGCCTGCGCCAGCGACTCCTTGGCGGAGCTGTGAGCCTGCTCGGGAGGCGCCGCAACTGGCACTGGCGCATTGAGCGTCGCACCGGCGACGCCCCCCGGAGCAAGCGTGCCTACGAGCAGCCCGGCCAAAAGCACGAGCCGCGGGGACCAAGCGAGCCCGCGTTGCCTTCTAAACATCTCGCACCGGCGTCCAACGGGTGACGCCGTCCCCACCCCCTCTCCCGAAGAAGGCCCGGGGGGTCGTCCAGGTCGTGACCACCGCCAGGATCATCCAGTAGATGATCGGGTAAAGCACTGCTACCACGAAGTATCGACCGATACGAGGGTCGTAGCGGCGGTCGAGGACCACGCCGGTCAAGAGCTGCAAGAGGCATACCGTTCCGATCAGCATACCCCACCAATTCGGCACGGGGGAGGCCCCCACCGGGGGATAGCCCACCATGTAGGACAGGGTCCAGAGCACGACCATCCAGGTGTAGGTGTAGGCCCAGGTGATGGAGAGGGTACTCTCGGCCAGCACCGGCCAGAGGCGGCGATGCTTCCATTGCAGGACGGTGCCGCCGTGTCGCCTCAGAACCTGCGCCAGTCCCAGGGCCCAGCGCGAACGTTGTTTCCAGAGTCCTTTCAGGTTGCGTGGCACTTTCATCCAGACGATCGCCCGCGGCTCGTAACGGACGTCCCAGTGGTGCAGCTGAAGCTTCCAAGTGAGATCGATGTCCTCGGTGGCCATGTCGGGGCTGTAGAGCCCCGCATCCAGGATCGCCGCGCGGTGAAAGGCTCCCACGACCCCGCTCATGGTGAGAATTCTGCCCCAGATGCGCTGCGCTCGTCTCTGGAGAGAGATGATGGAGGTGAACTCGATCGCCTGGAGCTTGGCCAGGAAGGTGCCGCGATTCTCGACTCTGGGGTTCCCGGTCACTCCTCCCACGCGGGGGGATTTGAAGTGAGGCACGATCATGCGCAGAAGTTGAGGTTCGGGCATGGCGTCGGCGTCCATGACCACCAGGATCTCGCCGCGCGCCATCCGCACCGCATCGTTCAGCGCCATGGCCTTTCCCTCGTTGAACTTCTTGCGAAGAAGCCGAATGCGCCCCTGCCTCACCAGGGGCAGGATCTTCTCTACGGTGCCGTCGGTGCTGCAGTCGTCGATGACGATCACCTCGAACTCGGGGTAATCGACGGCGAGCATTCCTTCTAGGCTGTGGAGGATGTGTTCCTCTTCGTTGAAGGCAGGAACGAGGAAGCTGACATAGGGGAAGGACTCGAGCTTGTAGAACTCTTCATCGACTTCACGTTCGCGCCGCAGAAAGTAGACGGCGCTGGTGAAGACCCACATCAGGCTGGTCAGGATCGGATACCAGGCAAAGAAGACGAGTGCCGCCAGGTAGATCCAGTGCCGTTGAATGGCCTCGAGAATCGGCAGAAGGGTCACGGTCTCACCTCCTCGGCCGGAGGAGTGGTCGCGTGGTAGCGTTTCACTCCTTCATCCTGCAGCACTTCGAGTTCGACGTAGTGTGCCGCGCTGAGAGGCTCCGAGCCGATCATCTCGATTTTCCGGCCGAGAGTGTCACTCTCGGATTCGGAGGGAGCGCTGCGTCGATTTTTGCGCCTGCCCTTGGCTCGACGGGCCACCTGCAGGTTGTGGCGAATCCAGATGAGAGTGACCGCACAAACAAAGCCTACCAAGGCGAAGAGGATGATCAGCGCCGACAGGGTGGCAGGGTTGAGACGGCGCCGGCTCACCAGCCACCAGTAGTAGGCAAAGAGCACCCACGCGATCAATGCGAGCGCACTTTGACTCAAGACTCTGCGCTTCATCGCGCACTTCCTCTCGGTGGCCGTCCTTGGTGTCCGTCTCCCCGTGGTCTCCGAGCTTTGCACCCAGAGGGTGCTTCGCTTTCCGGTTCTTCCCCATGGGGGAGAGGTATTCCCCGCGAGAAGAGCGACCGCGCGACTGCGGCCGGCCTCTCGCTGCGGAAACGCCCCACAAACTTCGGCCACCCCTGAACTTCTGCAACCCTGGGGCCAAGAGGGCCGCTGGGATCCCGTCTGCTTGACGGTTGCGGGTCACCCTTCTAACCTCTAACGGATCTTGAATTTGGAAGAATCTGCCCGGGAACGGATTTCCGCCGGACCGGCGCCGGTATAGGAATGTTCGGGAACTTCGGAGGACAACGTGCGCGCTCTCGCTCTCAACCGCAAAGTCTTGCCCAGCCTCCTCTTGGCGCTGTTCATCGGCGCGTGCACCCGGGGCTCGGCTCCGCAGATGAGCACCGCCCCCGCTTCCGAGACTGCCGAGGCGAAGGCTCTCCCCGACAGCAACTTTCACGAGTTCACTCTGTCCAACGGATTGACCCTGGCCGTACGCGAGGATCACGACAGCCCCCTGGTCGCAATCGTGACCCGCGTGGGCTCGGGTTATCTGCAGGAGACCGAGTCGCAGAGCGGCTGGAGCCATCTGCTGGAGCACATGATCCTGCGGGGTACCAAGACCCATCCCGGCGCCCACCAAATCGATTCGCTCGTGGCGCGCATGGGCGGCGTGCTCAACGGCGCCACCACCTACGATCACACCGAAACCTTTTTGGTCGTGCCCACAGAGCAATTGAATCCGGGCCTCGGCTTGATGGCGGAGATCTATCGCGAACCCCTGCTCGACGCGAAAGTACTCGAGCGCGAGAGACGGGCCGTGAAAATGGAAATCGAACAAAAGCTCGAACACCCCATCGCGCACGCCCGTGACGAGCTTTTGCAACTCATGTTTTCGCGAAATGCCCTGGGACGAGGACAGGGCCAGAGCCTGAGTGCCCTGGATTCGCTGGATCGAGATTCTCTCCTGGCTTTCCACGACGAGCAGTATCGGCCGTCCAACACCGTCTTGAGCGTGGTGGGTGACGTCGATGCGGACGCCGTTCATGCGCGGGTAGAGGAACTCTTGGGCAGCATGCCACGCGGTGAATTGCGGCGTCACAGTGCCCCCGATGAGCCTGCGCCGAGCTCGCTGCGTTTCACGAGAGAGCTTGGATCCTATGACCCCAATCTGGTCATGGTGGGTTTCCCGCTCTCGGTGGCCGCCGCGGGCGATCTGCCTGCACTGCAAGTCCTGGCACAGCTTCTCGTGGACGGCAGCTCCTCTCGCATGAATATGCTGTTGAAGACCGAACAGGATCTCATCGAGAGCTGCTCCTCTCGGATCGTCTTGAATGGTGGCACGGGTCTCTTCGAAGTGCTCATTCAGGCGCCGAGCAAGGCGGATGACCAGGCACTGCGGACCCTCTTCACCGAACTCGATCGCATTCGCCGCCTCGGAGTACTCGACGAGGAGCTCGCGGCCGCGCGCATGCGCTTGAAGAATCGCTGGTGGTTGGAGAGAGAAGACGTCCTCGCTCGCGCGCGAATCCAGGCGGCGGAGATCGGGCCCCATGGCCGGCAGACTTCGCCCGATGCCTGGGATTCTGTTGGATCGAAAGAGATTCAGCAGGCGATCACGCGCTGGCTTCAGATCCCCCGCGCCAGCGTCGTCGAGTTGCTCAACGAAGTCACCAGTAGAGCCAGGCCGTTCTACCTGCGCTTGGATGCTGCTGGCATGCAGGGACATCTTCAAGGCGCCGTTCTCGCGGCCGCGCAACACGCACAAGCACCCATCGCTCCGGCTCCGCCCCCGTCCCTTCACTCGCGTCTCGCTCTGGGGGGATGGTCCAGCGCCTTCGCGCATGTCCAGCCTGCCGGGGGAATTTACCGCTACCAATTCGACAATGGCGCGGTGCTCATCGTGGACACTGAGGAAGATTCTCCCATGTGCTCGGCGAGCTTGCGCTTCCGGGGTGGACGCGTAGCGGAGGTGAGGAACACTGCGGGCCTGACCAGCCTGCTCCAGGTCCTCATGATCGAGCAAACCACCACGCGCGACCCGGTTTCCCTCGCGGTCGAACTTGGTGGTCTGGGAAGCTCGGTCGTGCCGACGCGCGGCTCGGACTCCTTCGGCTTTCGCATGGAAGTCCAGGGACCGGATTTGCCCTATGCCCTCGACATTCTCTGCGACATGGCAAGCAACACCGTGCTGGACAATCGTCGATTCCTGAAGGCGGTGAATGATCGGGGACACAAGCTGCGTCAGCCGAGCAATCAGCTCTTTGATTCCACCAGCGAGCTGGTGCGCGAGGCGGCCTGGGGAGACAATGGCTATGGAATCCCGGATTTGGGAACCCTGGAGTCCATGCGCGTGGTGAGCCCACCTCGCTTGCAAGAGTTCTATACCGAGAGCTGCAACCCGGGCAACGCGGTCATCGTGGTCACGGGAAAAGTAGACCCCGAGATGGTGCGGAAGTTCCTGGAGCTCTACATGTCCGATTGGAGCGATGCCAGCGATCTCTATCCCTCGGGCGCCGAGGCCTATTTCAGTTCGGATCTCATCGAGCCACTGTCCGCGGTCGCAGCGGATTCCACGGTGGAAGTTCACCGTCCGGATCCTCTGGCCGCGGTACAAATCGGCTTTTCCGCTCCGGGCCAGCGCGACCCTCTCTCCACGAGCTACCGCCTCTTCGTGGCCTGGATGAAGGGACCGGAGAGTCCGCTTCGCGGCGCGCTGAGAGCACGGGATTACGCGGGCCCCCTTTATCTGCACGACCAGGGAGGCGCTCTCGGGAGTTTGTTCTGCCTCTATACGGTCAGTCCCTCGACGGAACTCGACTCCGCGCAGAAAGATCTCGTCGAGGCAGCACGCAGCGCGGCTGAGGCCCGCCTGAGCGAGAAGCAGCTGGCGCGCACCAAATCGTATCTGGCAACTTCCTTCCTTCTGAAGAAGCAAGGCTTGGCCGAGCGTGACGCTTTCCTGGCTCAACGCGAGATCTTGGGATTGAAACCAGAGAGCTTGTCCGATCATGCCGCCGATTTCAGCGCGGTGAGTCTGGACTCGGTGCAGTCGCTCAGCGGCAAGATTCTGCGCGGCCCCTATGCGGTCGGACGGGTGAACGGCACCGTGAGCGAGAAATAGGGAGAGCATGAACAGTCAAGACATCCGTCAGGCCTTCCTCGATTACTTCCAGGAACGCGGACATACTTTCGTCCCGAGCAGCAGCTTGATCCCGGACGACGACCCCACTCTTCTGTTCACCAATGCGGGGATGAATCAATTCAAGAGCGTGCTCCTGGGTGAGGAGAAACGCTCCTACCTTCGCGCCGCAAACAGCCAGAAGTGCATGCGGGTGAGTGGGAAGCACAACGATCTGGAAGCGGTAGGGCGGGACGGGCGGCACCACACCTTCTTCGAGATGTTGGGGAATTGGTCTTTCGGCGACTACTACAAGCTCGAGGCGATCCAGTGGGCTTGGGAATTCCTCACCGAGAAGATGGGTCTGGAGCGCGAGAAGCTGCTGGTGAGCGTGTACAAGGACGATGACGAGAGCTACCAGATTTGGCGCGATCGCATTGGCGTTCCCGAGGACCGCATCTACCGGCTGGGAGACATCTCCAAAGGCGACGAAGAAAATTTCTGGAGTATGGGGGACACGGGCCCCTGTGGTCCCTGCACCGAGATTCACTTCGACCAGGGGAGCGAAGTGGCCGGCGGCGATGAGCGACCGCTGGGCGAGAACGACAGCGACCGCTACCTCGAAATCTGGAACCTCGTCTTCATTCAGTACGATCGTGACTCGGAAGGTAAACTCTCGCCGCTGCCGCTGCAGAGCGTGGACACGGGAATGGGGCTGGAACGTCTCGCCGCGCTGAAGGCCAATGTGAGCAGCAATTACGGCACCGACCTCTTCCAACCTCTGGTTCGTTGGGTGGCGAAGACGAGTGGGAGAAGCCCCGAGGATCCCGAGGACAAAGTGAGCATGCAGGTGATCGCTGATCACGCGCGAGCACTCACCTTCACCGTGGCGGACGGTGGTCGCCCCGGGAACGACGGACGCGGATACGTCCTGCGCCGCATCTTGCGGCGCGCCGCGCGCCACGGGCGACGGCTCGGTTTCACCGAACCGTTCCTCTACGAGGTTGCCGACCTGGTCATCGAGATGATGGGTGGGCACTACCGCGAACTGGTCGACGCCCGCGACCACATCATGCGAGTGATTCGAACCGAGGAGGAGCGCTTCAACGAAACGCTCGATCGCGGCCTGGTTCTTTTCGATGAAGCCTCCGAGCGCGCGTCCGAGGAGTTCGCGCAGCGAAAGAAGAAGGGCAGCAAGTCATCCCTTGAAGAAACACCGGTCATCTCCGGTGAAGATGCCTTCAAGCTGCACGACACCTTCGGCTTTCCCCTTGACCTCACCGAATTGATGGCGTCGGAGAAGGGAATGCGCGTGGACACCGAGGGCTTTGAAGAGGCCATGGAAGCCCAAAGAGCGCGCGCTCGCGCCGCCAGCAACTTCAGCGCGGCGCAGCAGAACGAGGCCTGGAATTGGCTCGATGGCGAGCCCGGCGTCGACCGTCCCGTGGCTCGCTTCGTGGGGTACGAGAAACTCGACACCAAGTGCAAGCTCCTGGGCTTCCGGCCCGTCGACCAGAAGCGATTCGAAGTGGTGATCGACCCCTGTCCCTTCTACGCGGAAAGCGGCGGACAGATCGGTGACCGCGGATTCATAGAGAATGATCAGCTGAAGCTGAAGGTCCTGGATACTCGCGCTTCGAATGCAGGGCCGGTGTGCTTGGTCGAGTCCTCCTCGCAGGAACTCGAAAGTGCGGTCTCCTCGAGCACGGAATTCTCGGCCAGCGTGGATGCACCCCGGCGGCGCGCGATCATGCGCAACCATACCGCCACTCACTTGCTTCATCGCGCGCTGCGCGACCGCCTGGGCGCCCACGCGACTCAGGCCGGATCGCTGGTGGCACCTGATCGGCTTCGCTTCGACTTCCATCACGATGGCGCCCTGGGCAAGGAGGCTCTCGACGCGATCGAGAGCGCGGTGAATTCACAAATCCTGGCCGATCGTTCGGTGACCAAGCACGTCGACGTTCCCCTGGAAGAGGCGCGAGAGATGGGCGCGGTTGCGATGTTTGGCGAGAAGTACGGAGAGAAGGTCAGGGTGGTCCAGGTCGACGATTACAGCATCGAGTTCTGCGGAGGAACGCACTGTGACCACACCGGAGAAATCGGCTTGATCCGCATCACGGGAGAGAGCGCGGTGGCGGCGGGAGTGCGCCGGATCGAGGCGGTCACCGGGCCGGCGGCGTTACAGGCTTTCGAGAGCGATCGGGAGATCGTAAGGAACCTGGGGGAAACTCTGTCGAGCCGTCCCGATGACCTGCTGGGACGCGTGGCCGCGATCCAGGACGAGCTCAAGCATCTTCGCGACGAACTCTCGCGCGCCCAGGGGGCAAAGGCCAAGGATGCGGCGGAAGAACTTTTGGCCAGCGCGACCGAAGTCGCGGGCGTGAAGCTCATCGCGGCGAAAGTGGAAATCGAAAGCCGCGAGAACCTGATGCAGATGGGCGATACCCTGCGCGAAAAGCTGAAGGGTGGCGCGGCGGTGCTCGCGGCCGAGCTCGATGGAAAGGTGGCATTTCTCGCGGTCGTCACCGATGATGTCATTTCCTCTCTGGGCTTGAAGGCGGGAGATTTGATCCAGCGCGTGGCGAAGATTGCCGGTGGCAGTGGCGGTGGTCGTCCGCACCTCGCGCAGGCGGGGGGGAAGGATCCGGCCAAGATTCCCGCGGCGATTGCGGCGGTCCCCGAAATCGTGAAAGAACTGGTCAGTTCCAACTGAGCCTGCCCTCAAATTTTCGGTCGGCACTTCAGGATGCCGACGCCATTGCGGGAGAATCCATGGATCCAATTCTGCAACTTCTGGGCGTCAAGCGGAGCTTCGGCTCCATCCGCGCCGTGGACGGAGTCGACCTGAACGTGCCGCGAGGAGCGATCTACGGCATCCTCGGTCCCAACGGGGCGGGCAAGACCACCACCATCCGCATGATCCTGAACATCTACATTCCCGACGAGGGGAAAATTCTCTTCGACGGGGGACGCCTGGACCGCCACGCGATCAACCACATCGGATACTTGCCGGAGGAACGCGGACTCTACAAGCGCATGCGAGTGGAGGAACACGTGGTCTACCTGGCGCGCCTGAAGGGTGTGCCGACGGCCGAGGCCAAGCGCCGCGCCCGACTCTGGCTGGAGCGCTTTGGTCTGGACGATCGCGCGAGCGCCAAGACGGATGAACTCTCCAAGGGAATGCAGCAGAAAGTCCAATTCATCGGCACGGTGATCTCCGAACCACAGATGGTGGTCCTGGACGAACCGTTCAGCGGGCTCGATCCGATCAACGTGAAACTGCTGCGTGAGATCATCGAGGAAATTCGCGCCGCGGGCCGCACCGTCCTCTTCTCCACTCACGTCATGGAGCAGGCGGAGCAGATCTGTGACCACATCTTTTTGATCAACGACGGCCGCAAGGTCCTCGACGGGAAGTTGGAAGACATCGTCGAAAACTATCCGGTGGACAATGTTCGTGTTTCCGGCGAGTTCGAGGCGCAGACTTTCGAGAACATCGCCGCGGTGGATTCGACCAAACGCAATGGAAACGAAATGCTGGTGCGTTTGAAAGATGGCTTCGTGGCGCAGGACCTTTTGCTCGAGTTGGTGAAGAGGGGAAGAGTCGACCGATTCGCCGCCGCCCGTCCTCCCCTGAGCGAAATCTTCATTCGGGAAGTGGAGAGAAGCCGTGAATAAGCTACCCCTGGTCATGATCAGCGAGTATCTGGTGCGCGTGCGGTCGCGGGCCTTCATCATTTCGACTCTGCTGGGCCCCATCCTCCTGCTGGCAATCTCGCTGGGTCCCGCTCTACTCGCATCGCGCACTTCCGAAGGCGCGCGCACGGTCATGGTGATCGACGACAGCGGGGACAGCGGGCTCTTCACCAGTCTGCAGGGCGAGATCGGCGACCCCCAGGTGGGCGGAGAAAGGAACATCAGGCTCCAATTGTGGGGCGAGGGAAATTCGCTCGACTCGGCGCTCACGCAGCTGGCCCCCGAAGTGGGCAACGGCAACTACGACGGTGTGCTCTACATACCGCCCTCTTTTCTGCAAAAGGGCGATGCCACTCTCTACGGCTCGAATCCCTCGGGCGTGGTTTGGGCGGACCCCGTGGAAGACGCGCTGGGACGAGTTCTCATTCAAGAGCACTTGAAGAGCTACGGAATCGACAAGAGTGAGCTCGATCGAGTGATGATGGGCGCGAATCTCCACGCCGAAGACATCGCGCGCGACAAGACGGGCAAGAAGGGATCGATGGAAATGAGGCTCGCGGTGGGCTTCGTGCTGGTCTTCCTGCTGTACATGATGATCCTCGCCTACGGAATCCAATCGATGAATTCCGTCATCGAAGACAAGACCTCGCGCGTGGTCGAGGTGATGCTCGCCAGCGTGACTCCCACCGTCCTCATGGCGGGGAAGATCGTGGCTAGCGCGCTGGTCGGTCTCACGCAATTCGCGATCTGGGGAATCATCGCCACCGGTCTCATCGGACAGGGGCTCTTTTCCCTGCCCGCGAATCTCGATCTGTCCTTTCTCACTCCGGCCATCTGGCTCGCCTTCGCTGCCTTCTTTCTCTTGGGGTACCTGCTCTTCGCCTGTCTCTATGCGGCCATCGGGGCGCTCTGCAACAGCACGCAGGACGCTCAGCAATTCCAGATGCCGGTGACGATTCTGGTCGTCATCCCCATGCTCTTGCTCCAGGTCGTGATGCAGAATCCCAACGGCAGCATTGCCGTGGTCTTTTCGCTCATCCCGGTCTTCACTCCCATCATGATGTTCGTACGCATCGCGTTGGGGAATCCTCCGCTCTGGCAGATCATCCTGAGTCTCGTACTCCTGGCGGCCACGGTCGGCTTCATGGCAAAGGTGACGGGGAAGCTCTTCAGGCTGTCCATTCTCAGCTTCGGCAAGTCCCCGAGCTGGAAGCAGGTCGTGAGGATGCTGCGTTCGCCCGAATGAGCTTCATTCGCTCGGTTCTTTGCGGGCACGCCGGCTTTGCCTACTATTATTGCTCTTTGCCAATCTCCGTGGGCCGGTGGACAAGCTGCCGTCACGGCTGAGATGGCGCGTCCACGAGCTCCAATAACAGGTTTCAACCATGACTTCCAGCAACTCTCTTGGTGCCGGTTCCCTCTTGCTTTCCGCCGAGGAAGCCTCCTCCTGGCTGACGAAAAGCCGCAACTGGCCCTCCCACCGCCTGAGCGAAATCGAACTGTGCGATCTGGGCCTGCTGCTCAACGGCGGGTTTTCCCCTCTGACCGGCTTCTTGAACAAAGAGGACACGGAGTCGGTGCTCGCGGAGATGCGCCTGAAGAACGGGCAACTGTGGCCCATGCCGATCAACCTGGAACTTGATGAGAAGACAGCCCTGGCGGCGGAGAAAGCGGGATACCTGGCACTGCGCGACGTGGAAGGAACCGTCCTCGCGGTACTCGAAGTGCAAGACGTGTGGCCCCTGGACAGCCGCGCCATGGCGGAGGGGCTCTTCGGTCACTGCGATGAAGCACATCCCACCGTCGCCCGGCTTCTGGCCAGCGAAGCCACGCACCTGGCGGGGGGGAAGCTGCACGGTCTGCAGATGCCCAGGCAGTATCTCTATCCGCAGTTGCACCACAGTCCGGCCGAGCTACGCGCGCTTTTCGAGCAGAAGGGTTGGAAGAAGGTCGTCGCCTTCCAGACCCGCAATCCGATGCACCGCGCACATTTCGAGATCACGAAGCTGGCGGCCGAATCCGTCGGTGCGAAGGTTCTGCTGCATCCGGTGGTGGGAGTGACCCGCCCGGGCGACGTTCCGGCCGTGGTGCGTGTGCGCTGCTATGAAGAACTCTTGCCGCACTACGGAGAGGATGGAGCCGCGCTCTCGCTCCTTTCCCTGGCGATGCGCATGGCGGGACCGCGCGAAGCCCTGTGGCATTCTCTCATTCGGCGCAACTACGGCGCGACGCATTTCATCATCGGCCGCGACCACGCCGGACCCGGCATGAACTCGCAGGGAAAACCATTTCACGGTCCCTACGACGCCCAAGAACTGGTGGAAAAGTACTCCGACGAAATCGGCCTCACCGTCGTCCCACTGCGGATGGTGGTCTACGATCCCGAAAAAGAAGCCTACGTCACGCAGGACAAGGCGAGCGAATCCTCGAAGTCCTATCAGCTTTCCGGTACCGAGTTGCGGCGCCGCCTGGCTGAGGGCGAGGAGATTCCCGACTGGTTCACGTTTCCTGAAGTGGCGAAAATTCTGCGGCGCGCCTATCCCCCGCGTGAGGAGCAGGGCTTTACCGTGTTCTTCACCGGACTGTCCGCCTCGGGCAAATCGACCCTGGCCCAGGCGCTCATGGCGCGCCTTCAGATCGACACCGGCCGGGACGTCACGCTATTGGACGGCGACGTCGTGCGCACCAATCTCTCCTCCGAGCTGGGATTTTCCAAAGAGCACCGCGATCTCAACATCACCCGCATCGGTTACGTCGCCTCGGAGATCACGCGTCACGGGGGAATCGCCCTCTGCGCTCCGATCGCTCCTTACGACCGCGCGCGCAAGAACGTGCGCGAGCTGGTCGAGGCTCGCGGCGGCTTCGCTCTGGTGCACGTGAGCACTCCGCTCGAGGAGTGCGAGCGGCGCGATCCGAAGGGTCTGTACGCGAAGGCTCGGGCTGGAATCGTGAAGGGTTTCACCGGGATCGACGACCCCTACGAGATCCCCGAAGACGCGGAACTCGAGATCGACACCACCTCGATCGAACCGGACGAGGCGGCGGAGCGCATCCTGGAGCACCTGAAAGCGGAAGGCTATTTGAGCCGCTGAACGGGGAGGATCTCAGCTGTGCCCATCGCGGCTGAGATCACCGTAACCCAGTCTCTGCAACCATCCGCTGCCGCATCTGCTCTGATAGAACTCGCGCAGCGTCGCATCCTCCAAGAATCGGAAGCGGGGACCGCGCTCGGCCAGCGCCGCCGCTTTGGCGATGCGTTCGGGCCCCGATTCGAGGCCGAGAAACTCGACGACTTTCTGCAGAGCCACCACCGGATTTTCCAGAAGATCCTCGTAGCACAACACGAGTTCGGGTAGCTCGAATCGCTCGCGATTGTCGTGGTGCAAGTCGAGGTAGTCCTCCCAGAGCTCAAAAGCGCGGGAGAGTTCGAGACAGCGCGGCGAGGCAAAGCGATTCAGGTGAAGATCGAGCAGGTAGCGCGCGTTCTCATCCTGGGTGAGTTCCTTGCGGGCGCGTCGCCAGAGGCTCGCGGCCACGTCGATTCCATTGCGGTGCACGGTGATGGCTCTCGCCCGCGGGAAGACCGAAAGCCACAGGGGCCAGGTCGCGGTGGTGCGCGGATCTTTCCAGCCCCACAGCAGGGGCTCGCTGGACATGAATGCGCGCAGGCGCGCCGGACCCACGTAGCGGCGCAAGAAGGCGAGACCTTCGACCCTGCGCTTCAGCTCCTGCGCGAGGGCGGAGGCGGTTTCCTCCCGCTCCAGGACGTAGCGCAGCGGCCTGGGATCGTCCCAAGCTCCGTGCGCCCGCTGCAGGAGCCAATCGTTCGCATCGAGGATGAAGATCGACTCATGGTGCATTTCGAGATTGCGGCCCAGATGCATCCCCAGCTCGGCC
Organism: Candidatus Krumholzibacteriota bacterium; assembly: GCA_963806035.1. Lineage (GTDB taxonomy): Bacteria > Krumholzibacteriota > Krumholzibacteriia > JAJRXK01 > JAJRXK01 > JAOZPE01. The sequence continues at coordinate 110,466 of CAWDWO010000016.1, forward strand.
AGCATCTTCGCGAGCAAAGTGGTGCCGGAACGGTGCATGCCCAGAAGCAGGACCGGGTCGTCTCGTTTCAACATGAATGGGTTCCCCCAGGGAGATGGGCTAACGCTTGAAGTAACGTTCGTGAACGCACTCTCCGGTCACGACGTCGTTGCCGTAGAGATCGATAAATTCGACTTTGGGCAGAGGCCTGGCTTCCTCCAGGGTAACGTAGATTCGCTCGATGGCCGCGGAGTGGCCGTTGATACGAGTGATCGCAACCCACCGGTCCGCCTTTCGCTCCACTCGAACCATGCGACGAATGTCCGCCGCCATGTCCATGAGAACGGTGCCGTCGTCCAGCACTCTCGTGCTGAATCCGTAGGCCAGCTTGCGCTCCAGCAGGCTCAACTGCTGCCGTCTACCGTCCTCGGCCTTACGAATCCAATAGCTGATGACCGGGTCGTCCCGGTTCAAGCTGCCGTCTTCTCTCAAGACCACGTCGTATTGCACGATGTTGGCGTTTTGTGACCGTTCGATGTTGAAAAGATGTTGTGTATGCGCCGGCCAGTTTTCATTCCCCAAAGCGCTTCGAGGCATCGTCACGCCGACGATGACGCACAGGATGAGTATCGTCGAAAGCTTTGGCGCTTCTTCGCGCGCGATCGCTGCCATGACTAATCCTCGGCATCGTCCCCCAGAGAGATTTCGTTGGGCAGTTCGTTTAGGTCCTTGCCTTCACCAGCATACGGGAAATGGGTGGCGAGACGGTTGCCAATTTCCAGAATCGCATCGCTCAAGGCTTGGGCGAACTCCCCTTGACGAAACTTAAGGACGAGATCGGCCACGATGCCATCCCAGAAGCCATCTTCGACCTTTTCATGGATTCCTCGGTCCCCCAGGACCGCGACGCGGCGGTCCGAGATCGACAGGTAGATGAGAACGCCGTTCCTCAGAGCGGTCTCGGTCATCCCGAGATCCTCGAAGATGTCCCGCCCACGGTAGTAGGGATCGCCGCCGGGGCATTTTTTTTCGATGTGAACCCGAATCTCTCCGCTCGTGAGCTTTTCGGCCGCCTCGATCGCCTCGACGATGCGGGCGTTCTCGTCCGGAAGCAGGAAGTCCGAGGGATTCTTGCCTCGTGATACGCGCATCGCTACCAACCTCCGCTTGCGCCGCCGCCGCCGAAACCGCCGCCGCCGCCGATGAATCCTCCGCCGCCAAAGCCGCCGCCCCCGCCAAATCCACCCCCGCGACCGCCGCCGCCGAAGAAGATGAAGGGGCCCCCGCGTCCGTGCCGGCCGCGACCCGCCCTTCCGATCACGCGGAAGAAGATGAAGATGAGGAGGAAGAGGATGGGCAGGGGTAGTCCCCGGCTGCTCTTGTCGCGCTTCTGATCGCCCAGGCTCCTTCCCGAGCCTTGGTATTCCCCGCGGCTGGCCGCCATGATGGCGGACACGCCGGCCCAGACCGCGTCAACGGCATGCCCGGCCTGCAGGCGCGGTCGCATTTCGTTCTGGATGATCGAGAAGGACATGGCGTCGGTGACCGCCCCCTCCAGACCGTACCCGACCTCGATGCGGATCTTGTGGTCCTCGGAATAGATCGCCAGGAGAATCCCGTTGTCGCGGCCCTTGCGTCCCATGCCCCAGGCCTCGGCCACCCGGTGGGTATAGTCCTGGATCTCCTGCCCGTGCAGAGAGCGGAAGATTGCCACCACCAGCTGGTTGCTCGTGCTGCGTTCGAAGGCCTGGAGTGAATCCGCCAGCGAGTGTTCCTGCGCGGGGCTCAGCCAATCCGCCTCGTCATAGACGTAGTGCGCCGGGGGAGGAGGGATCTCAGTGGAATCGGCGCGCGCCAGTCCCCAAAAGAGAAATAGAATCGTGCCCACGACGAAAACCCGCGTCGTGGAGGAGAGTCTCTGCGATTTGGACAGTCTCATCTCAGAACTTGACCTTCGGAACTTCCTCGGCGCCCGCCTCCGCCTGGAAGTACTGCTTCTTTTGGAGCCCCGTCAGGTTCGCGATGATGCTGGCGGGAAAGCGCCGGATCTTGGTGTTGAAGGCTCGTGCCGCGTCGTTGTAGTGCTTGCGCTCGACGGCGATCCGGTTCTCCGTGCCCTCGAGCTGGCTCTGCAGGGTGAGATAATTTTGATTGGCCTTCAGATCGGGATAGCGCTCGACCGTGACCAAGAGCCGCGACAGCGCGCCACTCAACGCCCCCTGTGCCTCTTGGAATTTCTGAAAGGTCTGAGGATCGTTCACCACGTCACTGCTCAAGCTCGCCTGAATCTGTGTCGCCTTCGCTCTGGCTTCGATCACGTCGGTGAGCGTCTCTTTCTCGAAGTTGGCCGCTCCTTTGACCGTTTCCACCAGGTTGGGGATGAGATCCGCGCGTCTCTGGTAGACGTTCTCGACCTGCGACCATGAGCTTTCCACGCTCTCTTCCAGGCTGACCATGCTGTTGTAGGACGAGCAGGAAGAGAACCCGATCAGCACCACGATGAGCAAAAGAACGAGAGGGAAGGTTTTTTTCATGATGAACTTCTCCGGAAAAGATGGGGGCGTGAGTTCACGGGATTGCCTTTAGTCCCTCATAAGGGATAAGCCTAACTCGTCACCGCCGCACGACGCGCTTTCCCCGCGCACAATACGCTTCTTTCCCATGATATACTTGCTCCATGCGCAATCACGGAAGCAAAATTCTCATCGGGATCTTCGGGCTCGGCGTGCTGCTCCTTTCCTTCGGGCTGCGCGACCCGCTTCTGCCCTGGATGGCCCCCTCGGGAGCGGAGCAAGCCAACGCATCCGCCACGCCCGATAAGGGCGCGCCATTCTTGAAGTCGCAGGGCCTGAACGATCGTCTATTCCTGCTCGAGCGAGAGAACGAAGAGCTCGCGAGCCGTGTGCAGCAACTCGACTCGCTTCAGACCGCGCTGTTGAAGCGACTCGAATCGGTGGAGTCCAGACCCCACCTGCGACCTCTGCAGGATTACGCGATTCCCGATTCGATCGGTTTCTGTGGCGAAGTGGTGTCCCTGGCCGATTCGCCAGCCCGCGAACGCTTCGAAGCCGAATTCTACCGCTTGCTCGTCAACCGCCACTGGCTGGTGCGATGGATGCGCCGCAGCCGCGAGGTGTTTCCGCTCATCGAAACCCGCATCGCTCACGCGGGCATGCCTGACGATTTGAAATACGTTGCCGTCATCGAAAGCTCTCTCGACCCGCGTGCCGTGAGTTCCGCTGGAGCCGTCGGCTATTGGCAATTCACGGGATCGACGGGACGCCGCTTCGGCTTGATCCACAACCGGAGTCTGGACCAACGAAGGGATCTCGCCGAGGCCACAGACGCCGCCCTGCGCTATCTATCCGAACTGCACGAGGAGTTCGGATCCTGGGCGCTCTCCCTGGCGGGCTACAATGCTGGCGAGAATCGTATCCGCGGCGCCATCGAGGATCAGGGGCAGAGCGACTATCACCGCCTCGTGCTTCCGCGCGAGACCGAGGGCTACTGGTACAAGGCCGCCGCGGTCAAACTCCTCTTCGAGCACGCGGCCGACTACGACTTCGATTTTCCCAAGGAAGCAGCTCAGGTCGTGGCCTGCGACACTCTGCTCGTCTCCCTCGATCGCAGCACGCCGATTCTCGATTTTCTGGGTGACTCGGGAATGGACTACTGGGAATTCAAGGATTTCAACCCCGCGTATCGGCGCCCGGAAATCCCCCGGGGAAAGCACAAACTCGCGATTCCCAAGCAGTATGCGGCAGCCATCTCGTCACGATACCCGCGCGCGCGCTTGCAGCTCAGCGCGGTGCCTTCCACACAGTCTCGGCCGTGAACGTGTCCTCCACCTGGATTGCGTCGACGACGTCCATTCCCTGCGCCACTTTGCCGATGATCGTGTAACGAGCGTCGAGATGCGGCTGGGGCGAGTGGGTGATGAAGAGCTGGCAGCTTCCGGTATCCTTGCCGTTGGTTGCGATCCCCACGGTTCCCCGCTCGAAGCGCAGCGAGCTCCACTCGCTTCTGAGAAGATAACCAGCGTCGCCCCAACCCGTGCCGAGGGGATCTCCGCCCTGGATCACGAAGTTGGGTACGACTCGATGGAAATCGAGCCCATCGAAAAATCCCGAATCGGCGAGCCGCGCGAAACTCTCGCAGGACTGAGGCGACACGTCGAAAGAGAGATCGATGACGATCTCGCCGCGCGAGGTGTGCAGGATGAGTTCGCGCGCGTCGCTCTCGCCGACAAGAGGCGGCTGCTCGGGTGAACGCTGAATGGGGCGGACGTCCATCACGATGTCCTCCACCTTCGGCAATCCCGCCGCTTCCTTCTCGGGTAGAATTTGCGCCAGGGAGTTGCGGGCCGCGACGCGCAGACGGCGATCGTTACTCTCGCTCAGAACCTGTTTGAGGATCGCGGTGGCCTTTGCCGCTTTGAGTTGACCCAAAGACGTGAGCGCGGCCTCGCACACGCCGAGTTCGCGTCGTTGATCCCACAGCTGATAGCATTCCAGCAGGGGGTCGATGGCGCTCTCATCCCCCAGCTTTCCCAGATCGGTCGCGGCGGTGGTGGCCACCGTCCAGTCGTCGTCCTTCAATGCGGACTTCAGAGTGGAAAGGGAGTTCTCACCGCCGAGCGAGGCCAGGCCCTCCAGCGCGTGCGGGCGAATCTCCATGTCGGTGTGCTGTGTGAAGGCCGCGTTCAGGGTCGCTCGCGCATCCGCGTCGGGATGCTCGCCGAGCAGCTCGTAGCATTCCCCTCGCACCACTCCGGAGGAGTCCTGGAGTCCTTCGCGCAACTTGGTCGCGGCGTCCTCGGGCAGGTTGGCCGCCAGCGCCGCGTAGGCGGCCAGCCTCACCACGGTGCAAGTATCCTGACACGCCGCGAGAAGGGCAGAGGGATCGGAGATGGGCGCCAAGGCCTGCAGCGCGCCGAGGGCGGCCGCCCGCGCGTGAAAGACCTCGTCACCGAGCATGGTCAAGAGCTGTGGCGCGGCTTCCTTCGCACCCAGCTGTCCCAGCGTGCGCGCCGCGTTCACGCGCACCGCCCACTCGCTCTCGTGCAAGCGCGAGACGAGCGCGTTTTCCGCGTCGAGGGCGAGGGGAGGACCGATCTGTCCCAGACCCTTTGCGGCGAAGGCACGCACCAGAGCGCTGGAGTGCCCCAGCAATTCGATCTCGCGCTGCACCGCGCGTTGATCCTGGAACTTCCCCAGGGCATATGCGGCGCGCCAGGCCACCGATTCCACCGGGTCGTGACTGGCTCGCACGATCGCGTCCACCGAGCTGGAATCGGCCAGAAGGGCCAAGCTCTCCAGAGCCTGCTCTCGAACCAGGGGATGAGGGTGCAAGAGTCCGCGCATGACCTCGGTGGCGGTGCCCGGTTGATCGACCCGGCCCAGGGCGAGGAGAATCTGCCCGAGAACTTCCGGGGACCCCCGCCGTCCCGAGCCAGCCATGAGCGAGAGTTCCTTTTCTGCTCCGGCGAGAAGGGCCACCGCCGAGTCCGAGGTGGGAATGAGTCCCAGAGCGAAAGCGGCCTGCTCGCGCACCTCGGGTCTCCGATCGTCGCGCAGGGTTTCCGCGAGATGCGGAACCGCCTCGGGCCGGCCGATGCGCCCCAACGCCAGGGCGGCCGCGGCGCGCACCAAATAGGAGGATTCGTGGAGGTAGGAATAGAGACTGTCGCCCGGGATGACGCGGGCGTCCTCCCAGCCCTGAATTTTCATCATGCTGGCCGGGATGTCAGTTCGCGCGCAGGCAGAGAGTTGAGAGAGCAGCGCAGAGAGAACCAGAACACAAAGAGAACGCGGACACGTCATGCCGAAGCTCCGAAGGGGGTGCGCCGTGCAAGGTGACGCACGGAGATTAGACGGGTGAGGGAAATAGGGCAAGAGCAGCTTGGAGCGTGATCTTCGCGGTGCTAGCCTCTTGAGTCATGGAATCCAATTCGAGCCAATCTCCGGCCAATGCGAGCCCTCCTGCCCCCGCGGTGGTCCGCCTCGATCTGTCCTACGACGGCGGCGGATTCCACGGATGGCAAGTGCAACCCGGACTGCGAACCGTCCAGGGCGAGCTGATGCGTTGTCTGAAGAAACTGCTGCCGCTGGAGGGTATTCCTCCCGGAGCGGGTCGTACCGACGCCGGAGTGCACGCCCGCGGCCAGGTGGCGAGCTTTCCCCTGCCCGATCCCTCCACCTTCGAGCGAATCCACCGCGCTCTGCCGCGCATGGTTCCCCAAGACATGGCGGTGAGGCGCGTCCTTCTGGCCGATCCGGATTTTCATGCCCGACACAGTGCCCGCGGCCGGATCTACACCTATCGCATCATGCTCGAGCACGATCCTCTGCGGCGGCGGACGCACTACTTCGTCCCGAGCGCGCTTCAGATCGAGAAGATGAAGCGCGCCGCCCAGGACTTGCTCCGGGACGATGATTACACGAGCTTTTGCAAGGCCTCCTCGGTGGTCCAAGGGAAGACGCGCTGCAAGGTGCGCAGAGCGGAACTCGTCTCTGAAGGGCCGGTCATCGTCTTCACCATCGAGGCCGATCGCTTCCTGCATTCCATGGTGCGCACCATCGTCGGCACTCTGGTGGAAATCGGTCGCGGAATTCGTCCTGTGGACGCGATTCCTCAGATCCTGCATGCTCGCAGCCGCGAGCAGGCGGGACATCTCGCTCCCGCGCACGGACTGTGCCTGGAGGAAGTGAAGTACGGCCACGAGGGGCGTCGAGGCCTTGCGAGCTTGGAGAAGGATTCGCATGCAGATCTACCTGGAATCGGCTGATCCCCGCGAGCTGGGCGAAGCCCTGAGTTATCGCGTGGTGGACGGCGTCACCACCAACCCCGCGCTCCTGGCGCGAATGGGGGGCGACCCCCATCTACGGCTCAAGGAACTCTGCGAGATGGTGAAGGGACCCGTCCTGGCCTCGACCACTTCGCTGGAGAGCGAGGCCATGATCGACGAGGCTCTGGCCCTCGCCGAGGTGCACGAGCGCATGGTGGTGAAGCTCCCCTGTCTCCCGGCGGCCCTGCCGGCCATGGCGGAGCTGGCGGAGCGGCGAGTTCCGGTGGAGGCCACTCTCTGTTTCAGCTTGAGCCAGGCGCTTCTCGCCGCGAAGACCGGAGTGCACTTCGTCTCTCCCATGGTGGGGCGGCTCGACGAGGCGGGACAGGACGGTCTCACCCTCGTGGGGAACATTCTGACCGTCTACGATCAGTATCAATTCAAGACCCGCGTCATCGCGGGAGGCTGCCGCACCGCGACTCACGTGGCGGAGGCCGCTCGCATGGGCGCCGATGCGGCAACCCTACCCTTGAGTCTCTTGCGGATCCTGGCCGCGCATCCTCTGAGCAGCAGAGTGCAGCGGGAGTTCACCGAGAGCTGGCGCAAGGGGCAGAACTAGCCCCCGGCGGCCTTTGGCGGAACCCGCGCGAAGGGGCACCGTAGAATCTGGCATTGGTGGGAGTTTCCCGGGAGTGTCATGAGCCAAAAGCGATTCGTTCCCTACCTCGTCGGCGGATTGGCCGGGGCCAGTCTGGGACTGGCCGTGCTCATCGCGGTGCTCGTCAGCGGTGGGATTCCCTTCGTCCATCATGCCACCGGGAAGCTCGGGGCCTCCCAAGCTCCCCCGAGTTCCTTGGGGGTCACCGCAGCGCAGCCCGAGGGAATGCAGGGCGCCAGCGTGGACAGCGTGCGCAGCATCGACGAGGGGCGTCGCGATGCCATCGTGGAAGCCACGCGCAGAGCGAGTCCGGCCGTGGTCAGCATCACCGTCATCTACCATCAGTTCGTGCGCGTCGCGGCCGATCCTCTGGAGTCGTTTTTCTCGCAGGGCTACGGACGCACCACGGTCAAGAAGCAACCTTACGAAATCCTCGGCAGCGGCGTGATCATCGACAAGCGCGGCTACATCATCACGAACAACCACGTCCTGGGTGAATCGAAGGACTCGCACATCTTCATCACTCTGTCCGACGGGCGGCAATTTCAAGCGGAACTGGTGGGACGTTCCACTCACTACGACGTGGCTCTTTTGCGTTTCTCGGAGAAGGTGCCCGACATGCCGGTGGCCACTCTCGGCGACAGCGACGACCTGGTGCCGGGCGAGTGGGCCATCGCCATCGGCTCTCCCTACCGCTACCTGCTCGACGATCCCGCGCTGACGGTGACCGTCGGTGTGATCAGCGCGCTGCATCGCGATTTGAAACAGGCGCAGGACGAAGGCCCTGCCTACCTGGACATGATCCAAACCGATGCCGCGATCAACCAGGGCAACAGCGGCGGCGCGCTCGTCAATGCCAAGGGAGAGGTCATCGGGATCAACACCTTCATCATCTCCGGTTCGGACGGCGGGAATTTCGGGGCCGGTTTCGCCCTGCCCATCAAGCGTGTCAAGTGGGTGATGGACGAGATCGTGCAGTACGGAGGACTCCGGCCGCGCGTCACCGGGTTCTTGGGCGCGGTGCTCGACAAACGCTGGCGCTACCTGCTCAAACTCGACGACGACATGACGGGGATCTACGTGGGCCGGGTCTATCCGGATTCTCCCGCTTCCGAGGCGGGCCTTAAGGTGGGTGACATCATCCGCGCCATCAATGGGCAAGTCATTCTGCGCAAGCAGGACTTCACGCGCCTCATCTACGAGGCGCAGGTCGGGACGAAGCTTCATCTCAAGGTGCAGCACGGGGATGAGATGTGGGACACCGTGCTCACCATCTCTTCCCATCCTCCGGCCACTCCCTCGGGCGAGAAGTGAGAATCTGACGCTCGGCTCTGGCGGCACGGCCCACCCTGTGATAGCCTGCCGCGCGTCATGATCGAGCGCTATCAGACTCCCCAGATGAATGCCATTTGGTCCGACCAGCGCCGGCTGGAAATCTGGCGCGAGGTGGAAGTCGCCGTATGCCAGGCGCAGGCCGAATTGGGGGTGATTCCCGAGGAGGCCGCGGCCACGATCGCGAGCAAGGCGGGCTTCGAGCTCGAGCGCGTGCACGAGATCGAAGCCACTGTCCATCACGATGTAATCGCGTTCTTGACCAACATGGCGGAGCACATCGGTCCCGATTCCCGCTTCGTCCATCTGGGCATGACCAGCAGCGACCTTCTGGACACCACCCTGGCCGTCCAGTGCAAAGAGGCCGGCGAGCTGCTTCTTGCAGAACTCGATCGCCTACGCCAGATCCTCATCGAACGCGCCCAGGAGCACCGCCGCACGGTCATGATGGGGCGCAGTCACGGCATCCACGCCGAACCCACCACTTTGGGGCTCAAGCTACTGGTTTGGGTGGACGAGCTGCGCCGGGCGCGCCGCCGGCTGGTGGCGGCCCTCGAGACGGTGTCGGTGGGGCAGATCTCCGGTCCGGTGGGAACCTTCGCGCACATCCGGCCCGAAGTGGAAGCGGCGGTCTGCGCGCGTCTTTCTCTCGCGGTGGCCCCCATCTCCACCCAGATCGTGCAGAGAGACCGCCACGGGGAGTTCATGGCCGCACTGGCGCTTCTCGCCGCTTCGCTGGAGAAATTCGCGCTGGAGATCCGTCATCTTCAGCGCACCGAGGTGCACGAGGTCGAAGAGCCCTTCGGAAGCGGTCAGAAAGGCTCCTCGGCCATGCCGCACAAGAAGAACCCCATCCTCTGCGAGCGAATCGTGGGAATGGCGCGTCTGGTCCGGGGCAACCTCTTGGCCGCGCTGGAGGACGTGGCCCTGTGGCACGAGCGCGACATCTCCCACTCCTCGGTGGAGCGCGTGATCCTTCCCGACTCGACCACTCTCGTGCACTACATGCTGCTGAAGATGAGCTATGTCATGGAGGGCCTCAGGGTCTTTCCCGAGCGCATGCGCCAGAACCTGGAGCAGGTGCCGGGGATCTACCACAGCGGCGCGCTGCTTCTGGAGCTCGCGCGCGTGGGGATGAGCCGCGAAGAGGCCTATTCTCTGGTGCAGGAATGCGCCCTCAAGGCCTGGGAGGGCGAAGCTGAATTCGAGGAATTGGTGCGCGCGGACGAGCGCATCGTGAAGCATTTGGATGCGAAGGCCCTGGACGGCGTATTCGACCTGGAGCGCCATCTGGCGCAGGTGGATCTTCTCTTTTCCCGAGTGCTCGCGCAGGAGTAGAACGTGGCCGTCCCCGTGAGTTCCCTGGACGACCGGCCTCTTCGCGAGGCCCTGTCGGAACTCGGATTGTCGCTCAGCCTGCAAGAGGCGCGGCGCGTGGCCGAGCTGCTCGGGCACGATCCCACCGAGACCGAACTCACCCTCTTCGACACCATGTGGAGCGAGCACTGCTCCTACAAGAGCAGCAAGCCGGTGCTGCAAGGAGCTTCCTGCCGACGGAAGCCTCCAACGTGATCCTGGGTCCCTCGGAGGACGCGGGGATCATCCACTTCGCCGAGGTGGACGGAGTTCGTTACGGTCTGGCCATCGCGCACGAGAGCCACAACCACCCCTCCCAGGTCATGCCGGTGGATGGCGCGGCGACCGGAATCGGTGGAGTGGTGCGCGACGTGTACTGCATGGGAGCCGAGGTGATCGCCACCCTCGATCCACTGCGATTCGGCGATCCGCGCGGAGAAAACGGCGAGCGGTGCCTGGAGATCGCGCGCGAAGTGATCGAGGGCATCGCGCTCTACGGCAACGCGCTCGGTGTGCCCAATCTGGGCGGGGACGTGGCCTTCGACTCGTGCTATGACGACAACTGTCTGGTGAACGTGGTGGCGGTCGGGCTGGTGGAGGAGCAGCGCATCACCCGCAGCCGAGTCCCGCAGGCGGCGCGCGAGGAGCCCTACGATTTTCTCCTGGTCGGCAAGCCCACCGACTGGAGCGGCATGGGCGGCGCCGCCTTCGCCTCGGCCGATCTCGACGCCGAGGGGCTCTGGAGAAAATCTGGGCAGCGTGCAGGTGCCCGATCCCTTCCTCAAGCGCATGCTGGTTCTGGCCAATCGGGCCATGTTGGATCTGGTCGCACGCGCGAAGGCGCCCAGATCGGCTTCAAGGATCTCGGCGCCGGCGGCATCGCCTGTGTCTCCTCCGAGCTCGCGGACGCGGCCGGCATGGGCGTCGAACTCGATCTCCAGCACGCGAGCATCGAACCCGCCGATCTTCCCTCTCCGGTGGCGGCCTGCAGCGAAACCCAGGAGCGCTTTGGAATCGCCTGCCCGGCTCGGCTCAGCGAGAGCATCCTGCGCATCTACAACGAGGATTTCGATCTGCCCGCGATGTACGAGGGGGCGGGCGCGCGGCGGGTGGGGAGAATCAAGGTGCCCGAAGAGGGCGAGGCGGCGCGCTACCTTTTGCGCCGGGGCAGTGAAGTCCTGGTGGACGCTCCCATCTCCACCATCACCGCGGGAATTCGTTACGAACGCGAAGCGCGCGAATCCGCGCGCGAGTTGAGCGTGCGCGCGCTGCCCGAAGAAGATCGCGAGCGTGGAGCCGAACTCCTGAAGCTCTTGGCCTCGCCGGCTCTGTGCAGCCGCCGCGCGCTCTTTCAGCACTTCGACAGCGAAGTCAGGGCGTCCACCGTGCTGCGCCCGGGGGAGGCCGACGCGGGGGTAGTGGCGCCCATCGCGCAAAGCACGGTCGGCATGGCCAGCTCGGTGGACGGGAATCACCGCTACTGTCGGATCGATCCCTACCTCGGCGCCGCTCACGCCGTGGTGGAAGCGGCGCGCAACGTCGCCTGCGTGGGAGCCAGCCCGGCCGCGATCACCGACTGCCTCAATTTCGGCAGCCCCGAGTCGCCCGAGGTGTTCCACAGCTTCGTGGAAAGCGTACGCGGCATCGGCGATGCCTGCCGCGGGCTCGGGCGTCTCGAGGCGCCGGGCGATCCTCTACCGGTAATCAGCGGCAACGTGAGTTTCTACAACCAGAGCGCCAGCGGGAGAGCGGTGGCGCCTTCGCCCATCATCTGCTGCGTGGGGATCGTTCCCGATGCGAGCGTGTGCCGGAGCCTCTCCTTCAAGGAGGCGGGCAATCTGGTGTATCGCATCGGCAGCTTCCGCAGCGAGATGGGGGGCAGCGTCTACGCCGAAGATCTCGATTCCACATGGAGGGGAGCCCTGCCCCCGATCGACTTCCCGACGGTGCGCCGGGAGATCGAACTCGTCGTCACCCTGATTCGCGAGAAGAAGCTGCTCGCGGTGCACGACCTCTCCGAGGGGGGAACTCTGGTCGCTCTGGCCGAGATGGCCTTGGGACCGGAGGGTGAGGGAAGGCTGGGTCTGAGGGCGAATCTCTCCTGTGCCTGCCGCGAGGTGGACGAGATCGCGGCCGCCTTCGGGGAATCGGGAGGATTTTTGCTGGAGATCCGGCCCCAGGACGCGAGCTTGCTCGAGGGACGGGCGCAGGCCCATGGGCTTCCCTGCTACGAAATCGGCACGCTGACCCGCGAGCGGGAGTTCGTGGTGGAAGGTCTGTCGCGCCCGCTGCGACTCTCACTGGACGAGCTGCGGCGCGCGCGTGAGGAAACGATGCCGCGCCTGCTCTCGCGGGAGGAGCTATGAGTCGCGTGGTGGTCGCGGTTCTGCAGTTCCCCGGCCTCAACTGCGAGACCGAGACTCTGCGCGAACTCACGCGCGCCGGAGTCCAGGCCACCCTGGTGCGCTGGAATGAGCGCTCCGCGCATCTCGCGCGCTACGCCGGCTTCGTCATTCCCGGAGGCTTTTCTTACCAGGACCGCATTCGCGCCGGAGCCATCGCCGCAAAATCGCCTCTTTTGGAGGAGGTCGTGCGCGAGGTGGAGAAGGGCAAACCCATTCTTGGTATCTGCAACGGCGCACAGATTTTGGTCGAGGCGGGTTTGGTGCCGGGGGAGGAGGCGGGCAGGATCGACCTGTGTCTCGCTCCCAACAAAGTCAAAGCCTGGAGCGGCTACCACGCGCGCTGGGTCTTCGTGAAACCCGATTCCCCTTCCTGCTTCTTCACCGAAACTCTGCACGGGCCCTTTCCCATCGTGGTGGCTCACGGCGAGGGACGCTTCTATACGGAAGATCAGGGGATGTGGAACTCGCTGCGCGAGCGCGGCCGTTTCGTGCTGCGCTACTGCGGCGCCCAGGGCGAGAGCGCGCGCGGCTTTCCCGAGAACCCCAACGGAGTGGCCGACGACGTGGCGGGGATGTCCGGATTGGACGGACAGGTCCTGGCCTTCATGCCCCATCCGGAGCGGGCCTCTGTTCTGTGGCAGCTTCCCGAGGACCTGCCCGGGGTTTGGGGAGAACGGCGTCGAGCCGCAGCCGGCAACAAGGAAGAGCTGCAGGCGGAGGGGCCGGGGCGTGCACTCCTGGCGGCCTTTCGCCGACTGGAAGGGGGCGGCGCCTGATGCAGCCCCTGGTGTTTCTGCTGCGCCGCAGGGCGGTGGATTTGGTCGCGGTCTCGGCCGCGGCCACGCTCCGCGATGCGCTGGGCCTGGGCGAGCGTCTGCGTGCGCTGCGCCGCGACGACGGCTACTGCCTGGAGAATCTGCAGGAGGGCAGCCAAGAGGAGTGGTTGCGGGCCTGCGTGCACCGCCCCTCGTGGTTCAACCCCAATACCCACAGGCACGCGCTCTTTGCGGCCGCCCCGGGTGCGCATGCCGCCGCGCGGCAAGAAGGCTCCTGGCCAGAGCCCTGGCTGGGCTCTCTTTTGGGCAGCGATCGCCCCGAGCTGGCCGAACCGCCAAGCTGCGACCATCTTGAAGCCTGGCTCTCCCTTCCCCGCGAGCGGGACAGTTACTCCGTGAGCTTGCTGGCCTTCGACGGCGAGGAACCCGTCCGCACCCTTCCCCGAGGCCACTGGCCCGATGCGCAGGGACAGGTGCTCGCCTTTCAGCTGTGGACCCTCCTGCTCGCCGCTCCCACCGCGGATGCGGCCTTGGAACTGGCACTCGAGGTCTCTTTGGCTCGCTCGCGCGATCGCGGACTGCTCATCCACCCTCAGCGCGAGCGCTGGGCTCTGGCAGCCCCGGTCGCGGCCTCTTTGGAGGAATGAACTTGCAGAGCTCAGCTCACGAGGATCGACTGCGCGAGGAATGCGGCGTCATGGCGGTGGTGGGTCATCCCGACGCCCCGCGGCTCTGCGCGCTCGGTCTGGCCGCCCTGCAGCACCGCGGACAGGAGTCGGCGGGAATTGCCGCGGCCGATGGCCACGTCGTCGTCTCGCACAAGGCCATGGGGTACGTCAACGAGGCGCTGCGGGACGAGGACGTCGCGAAATTGAAAGGCCATCTGGCCATCGGTCACGTGCGGTACTCGACGACCGGGTCCTCCAACTTGATGAACGCTCAGCCCATTCACGTCACCTACAAGCGCGGCAGTTTGGCCATCGCGCATAATGGCAATCTGGTGAATGCGACCGGCTTGCGGCGGGCGATGGAAGAACAGGGCTCGATTTTCAACACCACCAACGATAGCGAGGTGATTCTCCATCTCATCGCCCGCTCCCAAGCGGACACGCTCCAACAAGCCTGCCGCGAGGCTCTGGACAAGGTGGAGGGCGCCTACTCGCTGCTCATCATCGATCCGGAGTCGGTGGTCGTGGCGCGCGATCCGCGCGGGTTCCGACCCCTCTGCCTGGGACGATTGGACGGGGCATGGGTCGCCGCCAGCGAGACCTGCGCTCTGGACATGATCTCGGCCAGTTACGAACGAGAGGTCGAGCCGGGCGAGATGGTGATCCTCGATTCCCGCGGCGGAATTCAGAGCCTGCGTTTCACGGAGGAACGTCCGGCCAGCATGTGCATTTTCGAATATGTCTATTTCGCGCGCCCGGATAGCCAGATCTACGGGCGCAGCGTCAATGCGGTGAGGCGCCGCATGGGGGAAGCCCTGGGACGCGAGGCCCCGGCGGAGGCCGACGTGGTGATCGGCGTGCCCGATTCCTCCAACACCGCTTCCCTGGGCTACAGCCAGGTCACCAAGATCCCCTGGGAGCTGGGGCTCATCCGCAACCACTACGTCGGGCGCACCTTCATCCGTCCCAGCCAGGAAGTTCGCGACTTCTCGGTGCGCAAGAAGTACAACCCGGTCAGCCACGTGCTGCAGGGCCAGCGGGTGGTCGTGGTGGACGATTCCATCGTGCGCGGAACCACCATGCGCAAACTGGTCACTCTGATCCGCGGCGCGGGCGCGCGGGAAGTCCATCTGCGCATTTCCTCGCCGCCGATCACCCACTCCTGCTACTACGGGATCGACACCCCGGTGTCCAAGCATCTCATCGCCTCTTCGCACACCGTCGAGGAGATCGCCAAGTACCTGCAGGTGGACAGTCTGGCCTACCTGAGCGTGGAGGGGCTCATGTCGGCGGTGCACAGCTCGGAGGGCTTCTGCCGGGCCTGTTTCACCGGCGAATATCCCGTCGCTCCGCCCGAATCGGCCTCCAAAGAGGTCTTTGAGGGCTCTCTCAGCGCCGGCAGCCCCGAAACCGCCTGAGAATCTGGTCCCGCCCCCGCATTCTGCCTATCTTTCTGGCACCGAGGGCCCGATGGCCAGTCAGGCGATCCGCCCTCGCGAGCCGAGTTCCACTCCGCCACAGTCAGGCCCTTTCCGCGAGAGCATCGCGACGCTGGGTCCGGTGCGCGGAGAATCTTGCTACAAGCCAGATTAAATGGACCAGCTCCAGTAAGATGACAGGTTGACCGCACGAGGGTCCCGGGTACAGAGTACCGGCATCGGATGCCGGGAAGACCAATTGCTCCCGGTCCGTCGTGGAAATGAGCAAGGGAACGCTCGCACCAGAGTGACAGGGCGTTCGAAGGAAGCGAAGCCTCTCTGCCGGAGGACGGAGAGGCGGGAGCCGTGCATGGCGCCGCCGAGGCGCGCGCCCACGGTCTGAGAATCCTCAAGTGGATCGACGGGGCCGATAGGGGCCCTGACGGATTGGCAATCGCGAACCAGGCACGCCCTGCGTCCCCGCGTCGTTTGCCCGCAGCCGCTCGCGCGTTCCGTCGGTCATGAAGTGCGGCGCAAGGATCCGAGAACCATCTCGATCCCGCCGCCAGGAAAATCACAACCAGGACCCGTCCGTGAGCAACGACCACCCAAAGGTGGCCTCGAGGGCGGCGAGCGAACCTGGGCTGAACCGGTACCACGAGCTGCTCGACAGAGAGATTCTTCCCTGTTTAGAGCGCCCCGGTCGCCACATCGGACCTTTCGAGGTTCGTGGGTTCGCCACCGAAGGCGCTGAAGCCGAGCGCCTGTCCCTGCTCTGGCCTTCGGTGCCGGAGAGCCATTACATCCCGCGAGAGCTGGCGCCCATCCGCCAGGCGCTGGAGAGGCGTCTGCGAACTCCTCTCGAATTCGCCTGCGCACCGGCGCCGGAGTGTGCCGCGCGCCTTTCCGCCTCCCACTTGCCCTATTTCAGCCGTCCCGGCTGGCTTCCGCTTGCGCGTTTTTCACAGCTCGCGCTTTGGCTGGAGGATCCCCTCCAGGTGTTCGGACTCTTGAGCATTCTCGAGGCGGCGGGACTCCCCTTGCGCAGCCAGGAGCGCGGCGGAACTCCCCCGGTCTGGGCCGGGGGCCCCGCGGTGGCCTCCCTCGCGCCTCTGCTCGAAAGCTGGGTGGACAGACAGATTCCCACCGCGGATCCCGAAGCCTATGCCGAGGCCCTGGCGCAGGCGAAGCCCGAGGGGCTGCGGGCCTCCGATTCCACTCCTTCCGCCGATTTGAGTCTGGCCCCGGATCCCAAGGACCCGCGCCGTTTCGAGTGCGGGGATGTGGGAGTGGGGAAGACGAGGGCGCGTCCGCTCCTTCGCGCTCAGCTGAGCCGCCCTCTCTGTGAGGTGGATCCCGGATTCGCCGGCGCGCGCTCCACCCGGATGTACCTCTTCGCAGCCAGCAGCCGCCTGCGCGCCTCGCTGGGCCTGAGCGGGGAGGACGAAGTGCGCGCGGCCCTGCGCGAAGCCCTGGCTCACGAGTCGCGGCAGCTCACGCTACATCTCGCGCTCGGACTTCCCCGGGAAAGCGCGGAGGACCGCGCCGCCATCGGCGAACTTTTGGGCCAGGTGGTGCGCATCGCGCCCCGTGGAGCGCGGCAAATCCAGCTGGTTCTGAGACCCTACCTGGGCGACTCCTCGGAGGAGTCCCACTCGCCCGCGCAGCTCGCGCGCTGGTCCGCCGCGGTCGAGGAGCGCGCGCGAGCTCTGCGACTCAAGGGCGAGTTTCCCAGCGAGGCCGCGCTGCGACTGAGCTCGTGGATCATGGCTTGCGGCGCCGAGGCCGCGACCCAGGTGGAGAGCTTCCATGCGGCCGGCCTGCGCCACGGTGACGAGGACGGCGCCCTGCTTCGCTTCGTTCGCGAGCACGGTATCCCCGAGGAATCGTCCTTGGTTTCCGCTGCCGCCGAGCCCGCTCCCGTGGCGGCCGCGCCCGAGCCCACCGGGCTGGAAGGGGTTGCACCGCTTCCGCCCTCGCTGGACGCGAACGGCCACCCGCTGGACAGCGATCCGAGTTCGCACACCCAGCAGAAGCCCGACCGCTGGCAGCGCTGGAACGCCCTGGTTCCGCGGGAATATCCGCTTCGTCTGATCTTCGAAAAAAGCGGTCGCGCACGGCATCTCTCGCATCGGGAGACGAGCGATCTCCTGGTGGAGGCCTTTCGACGGGGTGGACTGCCCCTGGCCGTCGCCGGCGTCGTCTCTCCCCGTCCGAAACTCTCTTTTGGTCCTTCTCTGCCCGTGGGGGTGGTGGGTCTTCACGAATTCGTCGACCTGAGCCTGACCCGCAAACCCACGGAGATTCTCTCCTCGATCAACGAGCATCTCCCCGAGGGGATATTGGTGCGCGCGGCGCGCTACCTCCCGCCGGGAGCTCGCAAGGCTCTTCTCCCCGTCGAGCGGGCCCGTTACCGGGCCCTCATACCTCCTTCGCAGGTGGATGCCGTTCGTGAAGGACTACGGCGCTTCTCTGCGGAATCGAGCTGGGAGATCGAGCGTGTCAAAGGAGAGAAGGTCACACGGATCGAGCTGAAGGCTCAGGTTACGAACATCGACCTGCGAGTCATCGATTCGAAAGCTGCCGAGCTTCGCTTCGATCTCGCGCTCGACGCCGAAGGGGCGAGGCCGCGTGCGCGCGAATTCCTCGCCTCCGTCTTGGGTGTCGATTGCGACGACGTTCGCACGATCACTCTCAGTCGCGAGTGCCTTCTCAGTCGCGGTGGTCAGATTCTGGGTTCGTGGAAAACGCCCCTGGAACTGGTCGATCTCGCGGTGCGGCGCTCACGGCAGGCAATCAAACGCAACACATAGGTATCCAAAGTCATGCTCAAAGAAATCGTAGTCAATTCGACTCCAAACGAGATCCGTATCGGGATCGTGGAAGATCGCGAGCTCGTCGAGCTGCTCAGTGAAAGCGCCGACGCGACGCGCATGGTCGGAAATCTCTACAAAGGAAAGGTGACCGCGGTGCGGCCCGGCTTGCAGGCCGCGTTCGTGGACATCGGCTTCGACAAGGCCGGCTTTCTGCACGTCAGTGACCTCATACACGAGGAACCCGATGACGATGATGATCATCGCGGGGGTCGGCGCCGCAGCCGTGGACGAGAGGGAATGCGTCCCATCGAGCGCATGCTCCGCGAAGGGGACGAGATTCTGGTTCAGGTGGTGAAGGAGCCGATCGGAACCAAGGGTCCGCGCCTCACCGCCGACGTCAGCTTGCCGGGCCGTTTTCTCGTGCTCATGCCCAAAGGCTCCCACGTGGGGGTCAGCCGCAAGATCGCCGACCGCAAGGAGCGCTCGCGCCTGAAGGAGATGCTCTCCTCGGTTCGTCCCGGCGAAGGCGCCTACATCATTCGAACCGCAGGTGAGGGCATCGACGAAAAGATGCTGCGCAAGGACGTCGAGTATCTCTCCAACGCCTGGACGGGCATCAAACAGAAGATGACCCAGGTCAAGGCCCCCGCCGTGGTGCACGAGGACGTCGGGCTCATCGTGGGGCTCATCCGCGACGTGCTTACCGAAGACGTCGACGCGGTTCACATCGACAACGAGCAGGACTACAACCGGCTCGCCAATTACGTGAGGAACTTCGCGCCCCGTCTGCAGGATCGCATCAAGCTCTACCGCGGTGACATGGCGCTCTTCGACAAGTACGACATCGAGAGCGAACTGAAGAAGAGCCTCGAGCGCAAAGTATGGATGAAAAAAGGCGGCTACATCGTCGTCGATCCCACCGAGGCTCTCGTCGCCATCGACGTGAACACGGGGCGTTTCACCGGCAAGAGAAATCAGGAAGAGACCATCTTCAAGACCAACATGATCGCCGCGCGCGAGATTCCGCGGCAGCTGCGTCTGCGCGACATCGGCGGGATCATCATCATCGACTTCATCGACATGGAGAGCGAAGCCAACAAGCGCAAAGTCCTCAACGAGCTCCGCACGTATCTGAAGCGTGATCGAGCGCGCACCAAGACTTTCAACGTGAGTGATTTGGGTCTGGTGGAGATGAGCCGTCAGCGCGTGCGGGAGAGTTTACAGGCGCGCTTGAGCGACGACTGCCCTTTCTGCCACGCCACGGGGCACATTCTGTCCCTCGACACGCTTTCCAACAAGGTGGAGCGACTGCTCTCCAAGTGCGGTCTGGTCACGCAGGAGAATGCGGTACAGGTACAGGCCAGTCCCAGCCTCGCCATTCATCTACTCACCCATCGCGGGGAGGCGGTCGAGAAGATCGCGCGCGGCTTCAACATGAAAATCGACATTCTGGACGACGCCCGGATTCACCGTGAGGAGTTCAAGATCGTCTCCCTGAGAAACCGTAAGGATCTCACCAGCCAGCTCGAAACGGCGGTATGGAAGGGAACGGTCACGCGCCGGCGCTCCACCGCTGCGGTCGCGGCTGAGGGCCAGTCCATTGATCACCAGGAAAGCGGCGGCCGTGATGCGGGCGAGAGTTCCCGCACCTCCAGGTCGCGTCGTGGCGGCTCCAACCGCGACCGGCGCAGTGAGAGTGGCAGCGGAGAGAGCGGACGGGGAGGGCGCTCGCGTCGCACTCGCTCCTCTTCCTCGCGTGGAGGGTCGCAGACGGACGAGAGTTCCGGGCAGAGGCAAGAAACCAGTTCGAGGGGTTCCTCGAACCGCCAGGATTCGCAACGCTCCGACAGCCGTGATTCCCGCCGCTCCAGCTCGCGCCGTGACAGCCGGAGGTCCAGCTCCGCCAACCCCGAACGCGATGCAGAGCGCAAGGAAATGGCCGCGGCGGACGAGCGAGGGACCCGCACCAGTCAGTCCGGAAGTGGCGAGACCCGCTCGCACACCGAGGATCACCCTCGCGGCGCGAATTCCGAGAGCGAGACGAGCAAGCGTCCCCGCCGGCGCAGGAGAGGGCGGCGCGGTCGCGGCAGGGGCAGAGGCGCCGCCAAGGGCGCCGAGGCAAACGCCAGCAGCAACGGGAGCGCGGCGAAGGGTGGCGAGGGAAGCGCGACGAGTGGCGCCGATAACGCCAAAGCTGCGCACGCCAGCACCAGGGACGCAGAGAGAGTCGCCTCCAACAGATCCCAGCCGCAATCCAGCTCTTCGCCAGCGAAACCGAGTTCCCCTGTCACCAAGGACGCGCAGCAAGGCGATTCCAGGGAAAAGAGCCAGGAGAGATCCCGCTCTTCGCGCGGCTCCGGTTCCCGGCGCGGACGTGGTCGCAGGTCAAGGGGACCGCAGCAGAGTTCTTCGGACCGGCAAGCCGAGAACCCATCGACCGAGTCTCCGCAGGCCCAGAGCCGACAGGCCGAGAGCCAGTCCTCGCGGGAAAGCCGGCCACCACAGGGCCAGTCCTCGCGGGACCAGTCCTCGCGGGAGGGCCGGCCGCCACAGGGCCAGTCCTCGCGGGACCAGTCTTCGCGGGAGAGCCGGCCACCACAGGGCCAGTCCTCGCGGGAGCAAGCCTCGCAGAGCCGGCCGCCACAGCCGGGCTCGGGTTCTTCTGCTTCAGCACAGGCCCAGTCCAGGCCCCAGGAGTCGAAGAAGGAATCGAAGGAAGACGAGCAGTCCAAAAAGCGCCGTCATCGCCGGGTGCGTCGCTCCGGGAGAGGACGCTAGTCGGGATCGATTGAGCTATTTGCGCGCCCGGGTGAGCCGGCGGTCTCTGCCGGCGGCGCGAAGAGGGGAAGTGTTTCCACTTCGGGGGGAGCGGCCGTGCGGAGTCCGGGCGTCCTCTCTGGGATGGGCATGCGCACTGCCGCATCGAGTTGGCCCAAGAGCTGGCGCGCATCGCGCGGAGCCTTCCCTAGCACGTTCAGGGTTTCCAGCGCTTCCAGGTAGCCCTCAGCGCGTTCATGCTGAGCCGAGCGCTGCATCAGGGCCGCGAAGCGCGCTCCGTGATTGGGCACTCTCAAGTGAATCAGCTCGTGCAAGAGGATGTGCTCGACCACCCAAACCGGGTGGCCTCGCAGCGCTTCGCTGATCCGAATGCTCCCGCTTCCCTGGCGCGGATCGAAAGTACACGAGCCCCAGCGGCGCCGTTGACGCTTGGAAAAGGTGACGGAATACGGCGGGAGTTCGAGTTCACGCAATTTGCTGCGCGCGAGCTTCCGGGCAAGTTCCGAGAGCCGCAGCTCATCGAAAACGCGCTTGCGCGCCAGATCCTGGCAAAGACGTTGGCGCAGCTCGGGGAGAATTCTCTCCAACTCGCCCTTGGTGATCCGCAGGGGAACGCGCGCTTTGAGTCGTCCTTCTTCCAGGCGGAGTTCGACGGAGCGGCGCCGCGATCGAATCAGCTCGATACTAGCTGGCAAGAATTCAGTGACGGCTGGCATCGCGCAGAATCTCCCGCTCCCGTTCGGTCAGACTCTCGATTCCCTGTTCGGAGATCTTCTCGAGAATCTCATCGACACTCGCCTCTCCCGGACGACGTGGACTCGACCACCCGCTCTGCCGGTACTCTTCCATCTTGCGACGGGCGAAGGTCGCGCGCATCCGGCGTACCACCCCATTGAGTTGGCTGTCGAGGTTCAGATAGAGCCAGCCGAAGAGCATTCCGCCCAGATGCGCGAAGTGGGCCACGGTCGAGCCGCCGCGGCCGAGGGCGCCGATGAGATCGAGCAATACCAATCCCACCACGAGATACTTCATGCGAATGCCGATGAGCCCGTAGAGGTAGACGACCTGATCGGGATACATCATGCCGTAGGCCAAGAGCAGCCCCATGATGGCCGCACTCGCGCCGATGATGGGGATGTTGGCGCCCCCAAAGGCGAGTCCCACCAGAGCCTGACAGATTCCGCCGCCGATGCCGCAGATGAAGTAGTAGCGCAAAAAGAGCTGGCTACCCCACGCGTACTCGATCGCGGTGCCGAACATCCACAACATGAACATGTTGAAGCCGATGTGCAGAATGCCCCCGTGCAAGAACATGTAGCTCACGAGGGTATAGAGCTTGTAGGGCCAGAGCTCGCCGGGAATCAGAGCGAAGTGGGCGATGGGGTGCCAGCCCGCGAGCCACTCGAGAATGAAGACTCCGATGTTGACCCCGAGCAGGAGACGGACCATGGGGGGAACGGACGCTCCCGGTCCGAAGCGGAAGGAGGAGCGTCCGGTGAATCTCGAGAAGGGGTTGGTCTGCATGATCCCTCTATCCGTGGGCTCTCATCGCGAGTTCTCGGGCGTGCATTGGCGGTCTATTGCGGCTAGCATCCCTGGCAAAGCTAACACAGACTGGCCCCGATGCCCTCCATCGAGGTGGAAAGAGAGCGCATGAAAGATGGATTCGAGCCTGAAATTGGTGGTCTTCGGTAGTTCGCGTTGCCCGGAGGGCAGCGTGGACCAGCAGCAGGCCCATGAAGTGGGAACGGTGGTGGCATCGCGAGGGCTCGTCCTCGTGAGCGGTGGGTACGGTGGCAGCATGGGAGCGGCTTCCCGTGGAGCCAAGGAGGCGGGGGGGAAGGTCCTGGGAATCACGACGGCCATTTTCGAGGACCGAGAGGCCAATACCTGGCTCGATGAGCAAATTGAAGAACCCGATTATCCGGCGCGCCTTTCGCACATGATGCGGCTGGGAGACGCCTTCGTCGCGCTTCCCGGCGCCCTGGGCACTCTCTCGGAGTGGCTCCTGGCCTGGTGCCTGGCCAGCATCGACCAACTCGGTGGCCCGCTGTGGGCCTTCAGCGACCCGTGGCGCAGGATTCACGATTGTGTCCTGGAGCTTCCGGAAGTTACCGCGGACAAGCGCGAGTGCGTCCGTTGGTTGCAAAAGCCGGCCGATCTGGCGGGTGAACTGGACGCCTGGCTCGAGCGACCTTAGTTTTTCCCAGGTCGGAGCACGCTGGCCCTCATGTGCTAGAATTGAGCTGATGCGTTTCTCCATGGTGGAGAGCTCTTTCGCTCGCAGCC
Organism: Candidatus Krumholzibacteriota bacterium; assembly: GCA_963806035.1. GTDB lineage: Bacteria > Krumholzibacteriota > Krumholzibacteriia > JAJRXK01 > JAJRXK01 > JAOZPE01. The sequence goes on from CAWDWO010000016.1 coordinate 133,728, forward strand.
GCATTCAAAGAGGTTGGTCGCAATGGCCCGAATCAAGAACATCTTGGTGGTCGGAACGGGAACCATCGGAGAGCCGCTGATCGGTCTCCTCACCACGCTCCGCAAAGAACTCGGAATCGACGAAATCCGGTTTCACAAGCGGACCCCCTTGCTCACCGACCGGTCCAAGGTGAAGGACCTCATTCGTCGCGGGGCATCCCTCGTGGCGGACGCCGATCGCCACGATGACTTCCGCGAAATCGGCCTGGAACCGCAGCACCGCACCCGGGACGCCCTGGAAGACGCCTCGGTCGTCGTCGATTGCACGCCGGCGGGCAACAAGATGAAGGAGAAGTATTACAACGATCACGCGGGGAATACCGATCTTTTCATCGCGCAGGGCAGCGAATTCGGCTTCGGCAAGATGTACGCCCGCGGCATCAACGACAGCGCTCTCGTTCCCGGAGAGGACCGCTTCGTTCAGGTCGTCTCGTGCAACACCCACAATCTCTCGGTCCTGGTCCAGGTGCTGGCGCTCAACGAAGGCGCGGACAATCTGGAGCACGGGCGCTTCGTCTGTATCCGGCGCGCGAACGATCTGAGCCAGGACGACAAGTTCATCCCCTCGCCCGAAGTGGGGCGCCACAAGGACGAGCGTTTCGGCACGCATCACGCCCGCGACGCCTTCCATCTCTTCCAAACCCTGGGCCACGATCTGAACCTCTATTCGTCGGCGATGAAGTTGAACACGCAGTTCATGCACGTCATTCACTTCAATCTGCGTCTGAAGCGAGCCACGACCCTGGAGAGGATTCATCAGCACATCGAGGCCAACGACCGCGTGGCGACCACCTACAAGCACACCGCCAACTCCATTTTCTCATTCGGACGCGATCACGGTTTCTTCGGACGCATCCTGAACCAGACCGTCATCCCTCTGGATACGCTGGCACTGAGTTCGGGAGGACATGAACTGGTGGGGTTCTGTTTCACGCCGCAGGACGGCAACTCGATTCTTTCGTCGATTGCCGCCAGCGCCTGGGGACTGGACCCGGAGAACTACGAGAAGCGCATTCAGGCCCTGTCGCCCTATTTCTTCAACGAGGTCTGATGCGGTTCGAATTCGACGGGCTCAGAACTGGTTCTGCGGATCAACCGGCGGTCAGCTTCGCGTAGAGTTCCTTCGCGCGCTTCATTCCCGGATGGTCGGCGTCGGCATGGCGCATCACCTGCATGTAGCGGGAGAGGTAGCTCAGCGCCTTTTCACTGTGTCCCAGTTTGTCCGAAGCCTGCGCTCCCACCAGATTCATGAAGGGGTAGTCGGGGATATCGGCTTCCAATGCGGCCACTTGCGCCAGGCACTTGTCGTAGTCGCCCGCCTTGTAGTAGATCCGCGCTAAGCCAAAGCGCCAGGAGGCCAACTCGTGCGGCGGGAGCTTCGATGCGTCGAGTCTCTTGGCCAAAGAGCTCGCCTCGTCCTCGAAAGCGCGACCGCGCGCCTGCTCCAGGGCAGTGTGGAGAAGCCCTCCGATGATCTCTCCCACCTCTTCCTGGCGGCCCTTGATGTCGCCCGGAGAGCTGTCCATCAGAGCCTTCCAGGCCGCTTCGGTGTCCTTCATCGCGGCCTCTGCCTCGTCCAGGCGCTTCAGATTGACTAGAGCGAAGGAGCGGAAGACGTCCACGTTCAGCAGCATGCTGTAGTAGGAGGGGCTGCTCTTGTCGAGATTGGCGAGAATCTCGTTCGACATCTTCACCACTTTCTCGAAGTTGTATCCCACCTCCTCGACCCGCAGCTTGTGCACCACCAGGTAACGCGTGTTGATCCCCTGCTTCTCCATCGCATCCTCGGCTTGCCCGAGGGTATAGCGAGCCCGCTCGATTTGCCCGGTGATCGCCAAGGCGGAGGAGAGGTGCACCGCGGAGTGGTAGAAGGAGGGGCGAATCTCCAGAGCCTTCAAATACTCCCCGATGGCTTCGTCGTAATGTCCGGCCGCTTCGTAGGCTTCACCCAGGGAGTCGTGCGGGTTGGGCTGGTTTTCCGCGTAGTAGGCGTAGCGGCGCAGATTGGCGATCGCGGCGGCATAGTCGCCCTTCTGCAGATAGAGATAGCCCAGCTGGTTGTGACACATCACGCGCGTGGGATCGATCTTGAGCGCATTTTCGTAGAGCTGAATTGCGTTGTCGGAATCGCCGACGGCCCAGGCCTGACGGGCGCGGACGAGGACGGAGCGGATGTCGTCAGGGTACTTTTCGGCCATCTCCTTCAGGACGAGATCCGATTTCTCGTAGTCCTTGGTCATGATGGCGTAGTGGTAGGTGATGTAGAGGCGCTCCATCTCGCTCACGTTATCGCGCAGCGCGTAGGCCCTCGCGATGGCCTTGTCGGCACCCTCGCTGTCGTCGATGTTGCGGCGGGCCATCGCCAACTCGACCCAGGCGGTCGCGAAAGTGCTGTCCGCCTTCACCGCGTTTTCGAAGGCGTCGGCGGCTTCCTTCCAGAAGAACTTCTCGCGGCTGTCGATCCCCTTTTCGTACCAGTCGTAGGCCAGGTCGCTCTTGGTGGTGACGTCGCGCTGAGGCTTTTGGCGATCGAGATAGAGCCACGACCCCGCCGGCAGCACGACGAGAAGGATGAAGAGAACGATCAGGCGACGACGGTTCATACGGTGTGACTCTCGGCTGTCCGCCGCGTGGCGAGAATAAAAAGTGAAACCAAAGCCTACCCCCTGAGCTTGTTCCCTACGGTCTGAAGGGTTTCCGGGTTGCGCGAATCTCGCGCCTGTTCGGCCGCGCGCAGCACGATGACCGTGAGGTCATCGCCGGCGTTTTGCTCGGCCGCCCCCTGTTTGCCCCCAATATGGGCGAAAACCGAGCTGCGGATCTCCTGGGCCAGGGCCGCGGCCCCACAGGTGGCATTGCGGCAAACCACGTCCACCAGCCCGTTCGAACCGAATTGATTTTCCCGCTCGTCCTCGGCCTCGGTGACGCCGTCGGTGTAGAGCACCAGGGTGTCGCCCTCGTGCAGCTCCACCGTGCTCTCGGGGTACTCCATGCCGGGGAAGGCTCCCAGGGGCGTGGCGCCGTCCTCCAGCCACACGCAGCTGCCGTCGGCACGGCGCAAGAGTGGCGGGTTGTGGCCGGCGCTCGAGTACACGATGCGGCCCTCCTCCGGTTCCAGAGCCGCGAAGAAGAGGGTGGCGAAACGGTCGCTGTCGGTGCTCTCGAAGAGCGAAGTGTTCACCGCTTTGAGGATGGCGGCCGGGCTGGTGTGCATGGACGAGAGGGCGCGCAAAGAAGCCTGCAGGTTGCTCGCCAGAAGCGAAGCCCCCATTCCCTTTCCCGACACGTCGCTGATGACCAGGCTGAGACGTCCATCGTGCAGGGAGACGAAATCGTAGTAGTCGCCGCTGATCTGGCGCGAGGGCAGATTGATGGCCGCGATGTCATAGCCGGGAATCGCCGGCACCTTCGAGGGGAGGAGTCTCTGCTGAATCGAACGGGCCAGGGCGAGTTCTTCCTCCAGCTGACGGCGCGAGAGCGCGTCGTCGTACAGACGCGTGTTTTCCAGCTGGACGCCCATCTGTCCCGCCACGATGGTCAAAAGGTCGAGCTCCGCGTTGTTGTACTCTTCCTCGCTGCGTTTCCGTCCCAGACACATCGCCGCCACCAGGCGATCGCCGGCCAGAGCCGGGACCACGACTTCATATCCGTTTTCGGTGAGGACACGCAGCTCGCTCTCCAGCTCCGTTCGCTGTTCGCTCGCGGTCACACTGGCTTCGGGCCTCAGCGGCACTTCCAACTGAGACTGGAGAACATCCAGGGTCAGAGCGGAACGACGGCCGGTGAGGTAAGTGGAGAATTCACGGAGTTCGCCCGTGCCCAGAGGATTGATCAGCTGGAGCACTTCGTCACTGGCGAGCAGGATGACGAAGGACTCGGGATGGAAGAGAGTGGTGATGCGATTTCTCACCAGTTCGATCAGCGCGCGGCGTTCGATGGTCCGAGGCAGGGCCAGCGCCAGCTCCTGCAGCGCAGCCTGCATGTCGTGCTTCTCGCGGAAGAAGCGTCGCTCCAGAAAAGTCTGGATGCGATCGCGCGCCGGCGCAAAGGCGGCGGCCACGATCAGAGTGGCGATGATGGCCACGATCTGGTTGGTCTGGCCCGAGGCCTTGAGCAAGACGTTTCCCACCACGATGATGATGAGAAAGTACGCTCCGACCAACAGACCGGTGAGGATGGCGTAGATCAGTGAACGCCGGATGATGACTTCGACGTCCATCAGACGATAGCGCGCGATGGAATAGCCGAAGGAGACCGGAATGAGCACCAGCGGCACCGCCCCGAAGAGGGCGAAGTCGCTGCGGCCGGTCCACACCTCGAAGATCATGGTGAAGACCAGATAGGGCAGAACTCCCAGGACCGTGCCCAGGGTGAGGATCTTCACTTTCTGCCTCATCTTGATGTCGGTGCTGCGCAGGTAGGTCGTGATGAGACTGCCCAGACCGATCGTGAAATAGAGCCCCAGCACCATCTGCTGCGAACCGGTGATCTGGGCCGGCCGCGAACCGTAGAACTGGTTGTAGGTGAAACTGCCGTAGTAGAGCAAAGGGAGCAGGTAGATCAGGGGCACGATCCAGCGTCGCCGGTGCAGCACTTCGCGATGTTGGGGGAAGATGAGGAAAAAGTGCAGAAAGAGCGGCGGCACCAAGAGGGAGGAGAGCGCGCCCATGTTTCGCGAGAAGACCTGACTCCAGTAGTACTCCACCGTGCGCCCGCTGGAGGAGAAGAAGTAGAGCAGGAAGACCACGCCCAGCAGAAAGAACACGCGCGCCGGGTTTTGCCAGGGGTTCTTCCAGAACACGTAGAGGCCCACCAAAAAGAAGACGAGCCCCAGTCCGCAGTAGATGAGATAGGTCGACACGTCGGTGGTGCGCGTACTCCCCAGACGAACCTGAACCTCGAAGATGTCTCCGTTGCGGTTCACCATGTAGGGAATCACTTCGCCCACGCGGCGATCGCGCAGCAGGACCGCGGCCTGCCGCGGCGAGAGGATGGGCTTGCGATCGATCCCCTCGATCAGGTCACCCACTTCGATGGGATACACCTGGCCATCGCGCATTGCCATTTGAGCCGGCCCGGCCGGCACCACGCCCACGATGCGGATCTCGTCCTGCCCGAGTTTCCATTCGGCGCCATCGGTGGGTTTGCGTTGGAGCGCGTCGAATGCACAGAAGCCCGCGACCAAGAGGGCCAGAACGCCCACCAAGAGGTAGGCCAAGGGCGGATGTTGGGCCGTCGAATTGGGCATGATTGACGTGCGTTGAGTCTAGGGAACGCCGACCTGAGGTGGCCATCGGCCTGTATTCTACTCTGCGGCCGCGTTTCGCTCACCTTGATAATTGGACGCACGAGGGGCACCTCAGGTTGCCGCTCGCACTCAGCTCGCCTAGAATCGGCGAATTCCGCCAGCCCGAGTGTAACCCGAGAGGACCAATTCCATGGACAGCGCTCTCACGCCGCGATCTCTCCGCCTCTTCATTGCTAATGTACTGTGGGAAGTCTCCGAAAGCATCGCCAGCCAATTCGGACACACCGGCCCTCTGACCTTCAAGTACGGTCGGGAGGCCATCACCAAGGTGGACCGTCAGGTTGAGGACAAGATCGCCAAGGCCGTTCTGGCGGCCTTTCCGGAGCACCGTTTCGTGGGGGAGGAGGCCGGCGAACGCGGCGCCGAGGAGGCCGAATGGAGTTGGCAGGTCGATCCCATCGACGGAACCCTGAACTATTCGGTGGGAATCCCGGTGTTTTCCAGCTCGGTCGCGGTCCTGCACCGCGGCGTGCTGCAGGCGGGCGGAGTGCTCGATCCGCTACGGCGCGAGCTCTTCACGGCCGCGCGCGGGGAAGGGGCCTTCGTCAGCCTCAAGGACGGGACGGGCGCGGTGGGGGCGGAGGAGCGCCTCCATGTGAGCGAGCGCGAGCGCTTCGCCGAGGCGGTGGTGAGCACGCAATTCGGCCGGCGCTCGATCTTCGTGGACCACCCCGAGCTTCTGCAACAGATGTTGCGCCACCCGCTCAAGACGCGGCGGCTGGGCAGCATCGCCATCGAACTGGCCTGGCTGGCCGCGGGAAGGATCGATCTGCTGCTGGCCGGCAAGCGCTCGCCCATCAACTTCTATGACATCGCGGCCGGCTCCATTTTGGTGGAAGAAGCCGGAGGTCGCATCAGCGACGGCCACGGCTCGGCCCTGGGTGAGGACTGCCGGGAGATCATCGCCTCCAACGGCCGTCTACACGAGGAGCTGGTGCAGATTCTCCGTCCCTGGCTCAACTCTCGGGACTGAGCTTCTCGAGGCGGCGGCTCAAATGCAGCACCGCCGCTGCGAGTTCGGGATAGCGGGGGCGCAGGGCGCGGTGAATGGCGTGGTAGAGGACGAAGCGTCGCGATCCCGGCTCGCTCATCTGCTCCAGCTGCCGCAGGGCCTGCTGAATCGCGCCTCCCACGGGATGATCCGCGTCCTCCAAGAAGCCCCAGGTGTGTCCGCGCAAGGTGTAAGAGAGACCGCCACTTCCGCGCAGGTATGGGGACGCGCCCAGTTCCCTTCCCAACTCGCTCATGAGCTTTTCGATCCGCTCGCGCAGGGCGGCATCCAGGGTCTCCTCGCCGCAGGAGGGGCAACGCAGGCTCGAGGCGGCCAGCGCCTGGCCGCAACGGCGGCAGAGGCCGATGGGCGGATTTGCGTTCACTTCGCGCCGGCTTCCTTTCTGCCTGCTTGCTCGCGAGACGGGTTCGCCCCTACTTTCTGAGGGCGCACGAAATCGCGCGGCGGATCGCCGTCGCGCAGCGGATCCCCGCACGGCACTCTGGGACGGCGCCCATGCTTTTAGACCCTAGCACAGGAACTCACGGGCGGGCTATCCGCGCCTGGGACTGGATGGGCGGCGTCCTGCTTCTGTTGCTTCTGGCGCTGCCGGTCCTCTCCCTGCCGGCGCACTCGCAGGAAATTCAGAGCCCGCAGGCTCCCTGGGTCGGCTGGGTCGGGCCCTGGGCCGACGGCATCATGGGCTTTCGCTTTGGGATGGACCCATCTACGGTGCGCAAAGTGGCCTCCAGCAAGAAGCTGCATGCCCTCACCGCGCGCTCGGAAACCCTGCGCTATGCGGGCAAGCTCGCGGGTCGCGAGGGCGAGATCGTTCTGGAATTCACCACGCCCAAGCTGGGACCCCAGCGAGGAGAGCTGAGCCGCATTCTCTTCAAGTGGGACTCGATGAGCGGCGTGAGCACGCACGCGACCCGGCTCTTCGAGTTGCTCGACAAGTTGCTGGCAGAGCGCTACGGCTCCCCGGTCTTTCGCCGGGATGCGGCTCTCTCCGAAATCACCACCGGTTACAAGCAGGCGATTCGCGTCTATCAGGGCGCGGAGATGCAGGCGCGACTCATCCTCATGGCTGCCTCGAACGATCTTCTCCGTGTGAATCTCATCTTGGTTTCGCCACAACTTCACCCCGGTTTCTGAGGGCGCGCCCGCGGCTCCCCGCTCTGGTCATTTTCCGCGTGATGCTCTAGGATGCCGCCTCGGTTTCAACGGAGGAGTGCAGGTGGCGAGTAAGACTCAGCTCAAGAGAAAAGGCGGCAAGGGCCGCGCGCAGAAGAAGAGCGGCTCCAAGAGCGCGCGCCGCAAGGCAAACCGCGTCAAGGCCAAGCGCGTCGCAAGCGGCCCCAGTCTGGCGGCGAAGGCGGACAGGCACGAGCTCTACGAGCTGGCGGTGCAGGATCCCGAGCAGGACGTCGCCTTTTTGCGACAAGCCTACGAGTGCGTGCGGGGTCGCGCCCCACGGCTTTTGCGCGAGGACTTCTGTGGCACCGCCGCCGTCTGCGCCACCTGGGTGGCACAGGGTGAGAAGTTCGCCGCCGAGGGTTTCGACCTCGACGAGGACACTCTGCAGTGGGGACGTGAGCGACATCTCGCGCCTTTGGGATCCGCCGCGCGACGCGTGACGCTACACTGCAAGGACGTGCGCGAACCGGGACTGGCCAAGCCGGACATCACCTGCGCGCACAACTTTTCCTATCAGGTGTTTCACACGCGGGCCCTCATGCTGCAGTACTTCAAATTCGTGCTCGATACCCTGGCAGCGGGCGGCGTATTCGTCCTCGATATGTACGGAGGGTGGGAGTCCACCGAGGTGCTCGAGGAGGAGCGCCCCATCGAAGGAACCAAGGCGTTCTACGTGTGGGATCAGGTGAGTTACTCGCCGGTCACCGGACGGCAGGACTGCGCGATTCACTTTCGCTTCAAGGACGGCAGCGAACTGCGCAGGGCGTTCTTCTACGAGTGGCGTTACTGGACCATGCCCGAGTTGAAGGACATTTTGCAGGATGCGGGCTTTGCGCGTATCGACTCCTGGTTCGAGGTGATGGACGAGGACGGCGACGGAACGGGAGTGTTCGAGCCCTCCGACGAAGGCCTGAACTGCGAGAGCTGGTTGGGCTACCTCGTGGCGTACAAGTAGGGCGGAGCCTGGGCGCGCGTCCGCGTGGTCTCCACCAGACGGAGGCACAGCCGTGGACGTGACTTTTCGCTTCGCCCCGCCGCGTTTTTGCTCTAGAGTTCTGCGGCGTGTGTTCAACGCACCCCACCTTTTCGATCAAGTGATCGTTTCATCAGGAGTCATCGCAATGCAGAAATCCACCCGTCTGAGAAGTGTGCTGAGCTTGACGATCTTGCTCGCACTCGTGCTCGCGGCCGGCATGGCCTGGGCCATTCCCGACACCGATCAGCGCGACAAGATCCCCGAGCAGTACAAGTGGAGAGTCAGCGACATCTATCCCGACTGGGACGCCTGGGAGAAGGGCTACTCGGATCTGGAAGGGATGATCAACGACTTCAAGAGCTTCAAGGGCACCCTGGCCGAGGGCCCGGAATCTCTGCTCAAGTGCTACCAGCAACAGGACCAGATGGGGCAGATCGCCTACAAGGTGTGGTCCTTCGCCAGCCTCCAGCACGATCAGGATCTGCGCGACACCGATATCGACAGCTATCGCCAGCGCGCGCAGACCCTCTTCGCCCAGTGGTCGCAGGCCACTTCGTGGTTCGAACCCGAACTGCTGCAGATTCCCCATGAGACCATGGAGAAGTGGCTGGACTCGAACGAGGACCTGGCTCTCTACCGTTTCGCGATCGAGGACCTGTACCGCCAGCAGGAGCACGTGCTCGACGAGCAGGGCGAGAAGCTGCTCGCCTACAGCTCGCAGTTCAATGGCAGTCCGTCCAACATCTACGCCATGCTCAGCACCGCCGATGTGCAGTGGCCCACCGTCACCTTGAGCGACGGAGAGGAACTCAGCGTGACCTCCGGCCAGTACTACGCGCGCATGGAGAGCGAGCGGAAGCGCTCCGACCGCGAAATGATCTGGCGCGCCTTCCTGGAGACTTTCAAGCAGGACATCAACACCTACACCGCCATCTACAGCGCGCTCTGCCAGCGTGACTGGGGACTGGCGCAGGCGCGCGGCTACCAGTCCACGCTGGATGCCGCCCTGGACAACAACAACATCCCCACCTCGGTGGTGGAGAACCTCATCGACGTGGCCAAGAAGGGCGCGGGCCCCTTGCAGCGCTACTACGCCGTGCGCCGCAAGCTTCTGCACGAGGACAAGGTCGCCATCTACGACGGCTACGTCTCGCTGGTTCCCAACGAGAAGAAGTATCCTTACGAGGAAGCGAAGAAGATGGTGCTGGCCTCGGTGAAGGTTCTGGGCGACGAGTACTACAACACCATGAAGGATGGCTTCGAGAACCGCTGGATCGACGTGTACGAGAACGCGGGCAAGCGCAGCGGCGCCTACAGCTCGGGCGTGTACGGCGTGCATCCCTACATGCTGCTGAACTACACCGACGGACTCAGCGACGTCTTTACTCTGGCCCACGAGTTCGGGCACACCATGCACTCGGTGCTGGCGACCGAGCATCAGCCCTTCGTGTACAGCGACTACACCATCTTCGTGGCCGAGGTCGCCTCCACTCTGAACGAGGGACTCCTGCTGGACTACTGGATGGCGCACACCAAGGATCCCTACGAGCGCATCAACCTGCTGCAGCATGCCATCGACCAGATCGCCCTGACCTTCTACCGGCAGACTTGCTTCGCCGACTGGGAGCTACAGGCGCACCGCATGGTCGAAGAGGGCAAGCCGGTCACCAGCGACAACCTGAGCCAGCTCTACCTCGATCTGCTGCGGCAGTACTACGGACCCGACACCGACATCGACGAGTTGTACGGAGCCACCTGGGCGCGGATTCCTCACTTCTTCCGCAGTCCGTATTACGTCTACCAGTACGCCACCTGCTTCGCCTCTTCGGCCCAGCTGCTGAAGGACATTCGCAGCAAGGATGCGAAGGTGAGCAAGGCGGCGGTGAAGCGTCACCTGGCGCTGCTCTCCGCCGGAGGCAGCGACTATCCCATGAACGAGCTAAAGACGGCGGGGGTCGATCTCACCCAGCGTCAAACCTTCCAGGCCGTCATCGACCAGATGGATCACCTGGTCACTCTGCTCGAACAGGAAGTCGCCAAGCTGCCCGAGAAGAAGTAGCGGCGAACGCAGCGACGAACGCAGCGACGAGCGCTCAGTAGGCGCAGAAAAACGGCGCGCCGTCCTCAGGGGCGGTGCGCCGTTTCGTTTCCCCTCGCAGAACAAGAGAGAGGCAGAGAGTCGCGGATCAGTCCGCGTGGCTGCGCAGTTGGGCCAGCAACGATTCGATGAGACTCGCCGGGAAAACTTCGCCTTCCCGTAGCTCGGCGGAGAAGTCCTCGAGCGCCTGGGCGACCTGGACAAAATCCCGCGGCACGGAGGCGCCTTCGCCGTCATCCTCGCCGGCGGCACTTCCGGCGAGAATCGCGTCCAATTCGGGCACCTTCTTGCCGTGGATCATGGCCTGCGCCGCGGCGGCGAGCAGCAAGTAGGGTTGCACCGAGCCGTCCGCCAGCCGGAATTCGATAGTGGGCGGAGTGACCGCGCTGCCGTCCTCGCTCACGGCCTGGATGGGAAGGCGCACCAGGGCATGACGGTTGAAACGGCCCCAGGTGATGGAAGAGGGAGCTTCCTTGCCCTGGCTCAGACGCAAAAAGGAATCCTCGCTGCGGTTGCCGAAGGCCATCAGCGCGCCACCCATGGTCACGAGCCCGCCGATGAGCCAGCGAGCCTCGTCCGACAGCTTTCCCGAATCGTCCATCCCTCCCAAATGCTGCTTGTCCTTGAAGGGGGAGAAGTGGAAGTGCATGCCGCTGCCGGCGTGCCCCGCGCGCAGGATGGGCTCGAAGGAGCACGGCATGCCGTGCAGGTGCGCGAGGTGACGCAGCACCCACTGGGTGAGCACGACGCCCTCGGCGGCGTCGGGCAGAGGCCTCAAGGCCAGCTCGATCTCGTGTTGCTCCCAGATGTGACCGTCGGTCTCGCTGGCCTCGATGTAGCCGACCTCGCTGTGGCCGTACTTCACGCACACGCCGATCTCGGTGAGGATGGCCAGCGCTTCCCGGCGCAACCTCTCTCCGAACACGAAGGGGGCGGTCGCGTGGTAGCCGCGATCGTGGCTGCCGTAGACGTCGCTCTCCTCGGCGCGCTTGCCCAGGAAATACTCCACTTCGCCCAATGCCATCAGCTCCACCCCGGTGAGGTCTTTCACGCGCTCAAAGGCGCGCCGCACGATGGTGTCGGGCGATTGGGGCAGGGGACTGCCGTCGCGGCCCATATGACTACAGAAGAAGGCCAGAGTGGGATAGGGGCTGAAGGGATCGAAAAATGCGCTGTCGATCCTCGGGCGCAGCACGATGTCACTCGCGCCAGCCTTGATGCCCGTGTCCGCGAAGAGCGAGGAGCCGTCGGCGCGTTCGCCGGCGGCCAGGATCTCTCGGAGGTGTTCCTGGCTGCGGGGGGCGAAGTCGAGGGTCTTCAGGCAGCCGTCGCTGCCCACGTGCATGAGCGCGATGGTGCGCACGCCGTTGTCCTGCACCACGCGCACCATGTCGTGGATGGTCCACTGGCTACGGGGTTTTCCCAGGAAGCGGCGGACCCGGCCGGCAGGGAGGGGAGTGATCTCCTCATCGATCCAGTGCCGGGTCGTCGAAGTCATGGCCGAGCCTTTCGGAAACCAGCAGCCCCGGTTCGAGGCTCCTGTGCTGAGGCCGAGTTCTGTGCTTTCGATGGTGCCCGGAGGGAGACTCGAACTCCCACGAGGTTGCCCCCACTACGACCTGAACGTAGCGCGTCTGCCAATTCCGCCATCCGGGCGCCCTTTCAGCACGAGGAGCTCGGCTCCTCGGCGGGGAACGGAGAATAGTCAGGGCCCAAGCGGGTGTCAAGAAAGGGCCCGATCCCGCCGTTGCCCCAAGCGGCGCGGTCTGTTAGCTTGATTCTCCGCCGGGGGAGAGGACGGAAATGGCAGCCAAGAAGCGCTCGGCCAAGGCCGAGAGCGATGTCAAATTCATTGCTCGCAACCGCAAGGCGCGCTTCAACTTCGAATTCCTCGAGCGCTTTGAAGCTGGTCTGGTCCTTCAGGGCACGGAGGTCAAGAGCCTGCGCGCCGGCCAGTGCAATCTGGGGGATGCCTACGCGGAGATCCGCAAGGGAGAGCTCTGGCTCAAGAACCTGCACATCTCTCCGTACGAACAAGCCAGTCGCGAGAATCACGAACCCCTGCGGGCGAGGAAGCTCCTGATGCACCGCAGGGAGATCAGGCGCCTGGAGGGCAAGGTCGCCGAGAGAGGGCTCACCCTGGTCGCGGTGAGCCTGTACTTCAAGAAGGGCAAGGCCAAGTGCGAACTCGCGCTGGCGCGAGGCAAGAAAGTTCACGACAAGAGGGCCAGTGCGGCTGACAAGGACATGGAACGCAAGGTCCGCAATGCCATGCGAGGCGGGATGCGCCGCCGCGGTCAGGAGTAGGGCGAGTGACGAATAGAGGGCGATCTACCCTGAGAGCCGCGTGGAGCGTGGGCTTGATTTTGCCTCTGGTCGTGGGCTTGCTGGCCATCTCGAGTTCCCGTCTCGCCGCCCAAGACTCAGCTCAGAAAGAATTCACGGCGCGCTCCGCCCGGATCAATCCGGGAGAGGGCCGCCCCTCGATGACTGTCACCCTCAAACAGCTCTCGCCCCCCAGCGAAGAGTGGTACATCGCGGGCAGTGACCTCGCCGATGCACTTCAGGTGGGACGCTTTTGGCGGGCGGACGTCCGCAAGCTGGTGCTGCGCTTGGATGACCTGCGGGTCACCTTCACCGCCGGCGCGCGCTCGGTGGTCAGCGAGAAGAGCACGATCCTGCTGCGCACCCCGGCGGTCTTTCACCAGGGCGAACCCTGGATCCCCATGGAGTTCTTCACCTCCGTTCTGCCGCAGCTCAGCGACAAGTCGGTTCGTTGGAATGCCGACGACTTCACGCTGAATCTGGGTGTGCGCATGACCAACGTGGAGGGTCTCAGCTTCGAGCAGGGCGATCTCTACACCCAACTCGTGGTGAAACTGAATACTCCCCTGGCATTTCGGGTGGACGACAGTCAGCCGCGGCAGCTCATCGTCAAGCTCTACGGGGCGCGCATCTCCCCCGGAGCGCTCACCGTGACCCAACCGCGCGGCCTGGTCGACAGCGTGGAAGCTCGGCAGTACAGCGACTATGCCCTGCTCACGGTGCACCTCAGCGAGCTGGTGAGTCGCTACCAATCGCTCAGCCGCGCCGACGGACGCGAAATCGTCCTGAAAGTGATGCAGGAACCCATCACCACCATTCCCGAGCCGGTGCCGCGCGGACCGAAGATCGTGCAAACCCTGCCGTCCACGGAAGTGGGAAGGAAGATCACGGTGCGGCGCGTGATCATCGACGCGGGCCACGGGGGCGCGGACGATGGAAAGAAGGGAGTCGGTGGACTCCTGGAAAAGGACGTCACCCTGGCCATCGCGCTCGAGTTGAAGCGCGAGTTGCAGGGCAAGGACGGGATCGAGGTCTTTCTCACCCGCGACGATGATTCGACGGTAGGTCTCATCGAGCGCACGGAATTCGCCAACCAACAGCGCGGCGATCTCTTCCTCTCGATCCACTGCAACGGTTGGTACGCGCCCGACGCCAAAGGCGTGGAAACCTATTTCTTGTCTCCCGCGAAGACGCAGTGGGACTCCACCGTCGCGCGCGAAGAGAACCTCACCACGGGCGTCGCCGAAGACGTCGACTTCATCGTCTGGGATTTGGTGCAGAACCAGTTCATCCAGGAGAGCGCGACCCTGGCCGAGGAGGTTCAGGAGGGTCTTTCCAGCGATCTGAAACTGGACAACCGCGGCGTGAAGCAGGCCGGCTTCCGCGTGCTGGTCGGGGCCTACATGCCGGCGATTCTGGTGGAAGTGGCATTTCTCTCCAATCCGCAAGAGGCCAAACTCCTGGCATCCCGGGATTTCCATCGGCGTGTCGCGCATTCCCTCGCACGGGCGATTTTGAAATTCCGTGATCGGATGGAAGCGGTGCGGGAGGAGAAACCGTGAAGATCCCGCGCCGGATAGTCACGACGATTATGGTGGTGCTCATTGTCGGCGCGGTCGCCTTCGTCTGGGAGGAGTTCTTCCACCACAGAGGTTCCCCCGAGGAACTCGAAGTCACCGAGCCTCTCAATGAGCAGGGAATGCGCAGCGTCACCCTCTACTTCGGGGGGCGTAATGCTGAAGGCTTCGTGAGCGAGCGTCGCATCATCACGGCTTCTTTACATCGCGATGAAGAAGTACAGGCGGTAGTGGAGGAGCTACTGCAGGGTCCCAAGAGTGCGAGTGCCGTGCGCACTTGGCCGGAGGGCACCGCGTTGCGCGACGTGTTCTACGACGACGATCTCCATTTGTTGTATCTCGATTTCAATACCGCCCTGGTTTCAGGAGATACCGGCGGCAGTGCCATGGAGACTATGACCCTCGGCGCATTGCTGCGCACCATCGCCGTCGACTTCCCCGAAGTGGACGGGGTTCAGATTCTGGTGAACGGGCTCGAAGTCGAGACCCTCGCCGGACACATCGATTGCACCAAGCCATTCCGCCCGCGTGAGTGGCTCTAGTCTCTAATCCAGCGCGGGGATGATCCGCGCAAAGCACATCCATGGACTCAAGACCCATCGGGGTATTCGACAGCGGCGTCGGCGGCCTCACCGTATTGAGGGCGCTGCGCGAGCGTCTGCCGAAAGAGAGCTTCGTGTACCTGGGCGATACCGCGCGCGTGCCCTACGGCACCAAGGGCGTCGCCACCATTCGCCGCTTCGCCCTACAAGCCGCGCGCTATCTGGAGTCGCGCGGGGTGAAGCGGTTGGTGGTGGCGTGCAACACCGCCAGCTCCTATGCCATCGAGGTTCTGCGCGAGGAGTGCTCGGTACCGGTGGAAGGCGTGGTGGAGCCGGGCGTGGAGGCAGCGCTGCGGGTGAGCCGGGGACACGTCGGGGTGATCGGAACTCCCGCCACCATCGCCAGCGATCGCTACGGCGAACTATTGCGGGCAGCCAAGCCCGAGATACGCGTAGAGAGCCAGCACTGTCCGCTCTTCGTGCCTTTGGCCGAGGAGGGTTGGACGGACGACGCCATCGCCCTGAGCGTGGCCGAACGCTATCTGGCCGGTCTGCGACGCGCCGGTATCGACACCCTCATTCTGGGCTGCACCCACTATCCGCTGCTCAAGCACGCCATCGCCCAGGTGATGGGGGAGAAGGTGACCTTGGTCGATTCGGCCCTGGTGTTGGCGGAGGCGGTGGAACAGGACCTGCGCAAGGATGACGCTCTGTCTGACGGACCTGGCAGCGTACATCTGGTGGTCAGCGACCTTCCGCAGCGCTTCGCGGAGATCAGCCGGCGCTTTTTGCTGACGGACGTGCCCGAAGTGGAAGTAGTCGATCTCGAGTTGGAGCCGGCTTCATCCGGGGCGTCGAAGGGTAAGGCCGGAGCTTCTGCGAAGAGTGAGTCAGGGAAAAACGAGCGCAGCTCCGAGAGCCCGAGTAAGGGCAAAAAACAACCCGCGGGAAAGGATCCCTCATGAGTCGACCCAAGGACCGCAAGCCTCACGCGTTGCGACCCGTGAAGATCACGCCCCACTACTTGCGCCACGCCGAAGGCTCCGCGCTCATCGAGATGGGTGAGACCAAAGTGGTGTGCGCCGCCTCTATCGCGCCGGGGGTGCCACGCTGGCGCAGAGACAGCGGTCTGGGTTGGGTAACTTCCGAGTACGGGATGCTTCCGCGCGCCACCAACGAGCGCACCATGCGCGAGCGCGGACACGTGGGCGGACGCACCAGCGAAATCCAGCGGCTCATCGGCCGCAGCCTGCGCTCGGTGACCGACATGGGGATCTTCGGCGAGTTCACCCTGACCGTCGACTGCGACGTGATCGAGGCGGACGGGGGCACCCGGACCGCGAGCATCACCGGGGGCAGCGTCGCGTTGTGGATCGCGCTGGAGCGCATGCGGCGCAAGCTGCGGCTGAGCCAGCATCCCATGGCCTTTCACGTGGGTGCGGTCAGCGTGGGCATCGTCCAAAACGAGATCGTGCTGGATCTGGAGTACGTCGAGGATTCCATGGCCGAGGTGGACATGAACGTGGTGATGACGGGCAAGGGGAAGTTCGTGGAGATCCAGGGCACGGCAGAGGGCGAGAACGCCGCCTTCGACGACGCACAGCTGCAGGCCATGTTGAATCTGGCGCGCGGTGGCATTCAGCTTCTGGGAAAGATCCAATCCCAGGCCTGTGAGATCGCGGTGAAGACGATGGAGGAGAGCTGATGGCGGAGGCTCGCGCGCTCGTGCTCGCCACGCGCAATCGCGACAAGGTGAGCGAGATGCGGAAGCTCTTCGCCGACCTTCCCCTGGGTGATCTGCGCTGCGCGCTCGACTTTCCGCAGTTGGGGGAGGTCGAGGAGACGGGAACGACCCTGGCGGAGAACGCTCTCTTGAAAGCGCGGGCGGTGGCCGAGGCCACTGGCCTGATGAGTGTGGCCGATGACACCGGACTCTTCGTGGATGCGCTCGATGGCGCGCCGGGAATCTACGCGGCGCGCTACGCGGGCGAGGGCTGCACCTACGCCGACAATCGCGAGAAGCTCGTGCGCGAGCTGGCTTCGACTCCCGCGCCAAGGCGGGCGCGCTTCATGACCGCGATGGCCCTTGTCGATCCTCGGGGCGAAAGCGGCGCGCGTGAGCATGTGGTGGAAGGCGTGCTCGAGGGAGAGATCATCCGCGAGATGCGCGGAGACGGCGGTTTCGGCTACGATCCGGTGTTCCTTGTGCCGGCGGAGGGCCGCACCCTTGCGGAAATGTCGTTGGAAGAGAAGAATCGCATCAGCCACCGGGCCCAGGCGGCGGCTGCGATGCACGAGTATTTAAGGGAGTATCTGGCGAAGAACTCGCAGCGCGGCGCGCGAGGCTCGGCGTGAGAGAGCTGCCGCGGGCGAGGCTCAGCTTGACGGAAGGCCGCTTTGTGGCGAGATTCTCCGTCCCCTTCAAACGGTCGGGGCGTAGCGCAGTCTGGTAGCGCACCTGCTTTGGGAGCAGGGGGTCCCGAGTTCAAATCTCGGCGCCCCGACCAAGTTTGCCTCTCCACATTGATGGTTACGCAAAAAAAGGCCCCGCGCCGTACGGCGCGGGGCCTCGTTTCGTTCCTTCGAACGTACTCCTCGCGACTAGTAGCGAGCCTTCATGGCGCCCCAGCTGTTGATGCTGGTGGGAACCGGCTGCAGACAGTTGCTGTCCAACGAGTCATTAGCTTCGCCCGGCGTGATGCAGCGCGGACTGAAGTCCACGTTGTTCTGGTCGGTGTCCACCCCATCGGGATAAGCAATGGTAATCTTTTGCTGGCTAACCAGTTACGTATTGCTTAAATCGTAAAGCTGACAAGTGCCTGGTAGAGTAATGCCATACAGCAAGCAGCGGCGGCTCTCACTTTGGGGGACTTGTCAATAAACATGATGGCTAACAGCCCGGCCAAGCCGATGTCCATCAGAGCGTCCCACAGCCAGCCCATATAAATCATGAAGGAGATGAGGACCAAGGTAAAAAACCGCTTGGTCATGGCCTGGCGGGTGGCGGAGATGCTTGCGACCTCCGTGCGCCGCAGCCACGACAACCGCATACTGATTCCCACCACGAACATGAATAACGGCACAATGGTGTCCGCATAGGTGAAATAGTCCTGGTGGTGACTCAACTGGTCGACTTCTACTCCGAACATGCCTTTGGCATTGACCAGTATCATGCCAAAGATTGCATAACCGCGGAGTTGGTCGATCGACAGCAAACGAGTGGGTGCATCAGGCGACGTATGGGACATGGCCAGTTCCGGAGGGGGGGGATGTGTGGTGAGGATCACGGGAAACAACGTGGAACTCGAAGAGCCTAGCATTGCCCGGTGCGGATTGTCAAAAGACATCAGGCGTTCAATCGGCGGTTGACGCCTATCGAAGCCGGCTGTATTGTCAATCAGCGACGATTCAGGACCATGCAGGGTCATCTCGTGGCACGGGAGGTCGCCGGACAGCAGGTCACAGCCGCGAATTGGCCGCGGAAGAATTCAGATTTTCCAGTGCAGGAGCCGGTTCCTGAGGAGACATGACTGATGAATGATCGATGTGTCTGGATAGTTGCTGTGCTACTGCTGGCCGGCTGTGGTGGAGGGGAGGATTCGACGGAACCGGGGCGACGAAGTGTTGAAGAGGCGCAACGAACTCTCGCCCGAAAACGCGAGGGCATCGCGATGGTCGAGGCGGCAGGCGGTCGATATGACAGCCACCATGGTCGGATTCGTTTCGATGGCCAGCCGATTACGGATGCAGACCTGGATTGGCTCAAATGTTTCCCCGGCCTGGAACGGCTTGTTCTCCGGAACACTCAAATCACGGATTCCGGACTGGTGCAAATCCAAGAACTGCACTCGCTGAACAGACTGAATCTCTCTGGGACGGGAGTCTCGGATGCCGGATTGAAACTCCTGACGCCGATGAACAGCCTGACGCATCTCTACCTCGCCCAACCACAGATCACTGACGCCGGCGTAAAAGAACTCGAGGCCATGTCCCAACTGGAGGCAATTGACCTTTCCGGGACAAAGATCACTGATGCAGGGCTGAAAAAACTCAGTGGCCTGTCCCATCTGAGCGTAATTAAACTTTCCGGGACGCAGATTACCGATACGGGAATGGAAGTACTCAAGGGCCTGCCGGTCCTATCGATCATTGACCTTTCCGGAACGCAGATTACCGATGCGGGGCTGGAAGAACTCACGGGCCTGACCCGCCTGAACATCATTGACCTTTCCGGGACACAGATCACCGATGCAGGGCTGGAGCACATTAAAAAAATCAAGAAGCTGGTGCGGTTGAATGTTTCCAACACGCAGATTTCCGATGATGGAGTTGCAGGACTTCAAGCGGCCCTGCCCGATTGTCAGGTCAAACGAGAATAGAACTCGGCAGGTTGCACAGCGCGTCCAACACCCGTCAAAAACCGCTGTCACGTGGCGCAGCAGAATCTAAAACATCCGCACTTATGAGAAAACCCTCTCCGGCTTTTTCACACGACGTGAAGCCGGTGAGGGCATTGTTAGAATTCTCGCCGGGAACAGGCAACACTGCAACCTGAACTGTGACGCAAACGAGCAATCACGTTCCTGCAACAGCCGATAAGTCGCGGACCACAACGCTCGACGGCGGCATTTGTCATTTGACAATTCGCGTGCGTGCTCAAGGTTTTGCTTGGCCAGCGTCGTAACTGTGGACTGATGGCCACCGCGCGTTCAAAACAGGCGGCAGCTTTCTGCAATTGACCGCTTTGGGCAAAGGCGACTCCCAGGGAGTTATGTGCCGACGACAGTTTCGGTTCCAGCTCGATAGCCTTTTCAAGGTCTGAAATGGCCTCGTTGATTCTTCGCTGATTCAGTCGCACGTGTTCCAAGTTCTTCCCACGATCCCGGATGCTTGTCATTGATTGAAATCGACGTCTCGAAGCATTCGGCTGCGCGATCCAGCTGGTTGGCTTTTTGATAAAGAATTCCCAGATTGTAGTGGGCGCCGGGATAACGCGGGTCGCTATCAATGGCTCTGTTGAAACGACTGTCAGCGGCAAGGTCCCATTCCTCCAATTGGCGATGAACGTGGCCCAGGTTATAGTGTGCGTGGGCGTAGTCAGGCTGCAACTGGATAGCCATTTGGTAGCTTTTTTTGCCTGATCGAGTTGGCCTTTTCTTTCGAATTCGTACCCAGCCATACAGCGGGTTTCCGCGTCATCCGGCAGCTTCTCTGCCGCGAGCTGAGAGAGCCGACCTGCCTCTTCGTACTTGCGTGCCCATGACAACACTTTCGCCAAGTTGCGAAGTGCGACTGCGTGGGCTCGTTCGTCGACGCGCCCCATCACCTGTGCTTGTCACTTGCTGTCGAGCTTCTTCGGTCCACTGGTCCCCAGGGTCGACGATGCCCTGCGACTCAAGTTCACCGAACAGGCCAAGTGCCAATTCTCGATTGCCTTCAATCGTGGGATGGACATGATCAAGAAACCATTCCTCGCCCGTGATGCCGGTTTCGGTCTTCGTTTCGACCAGTTCCTGGAAATCCACAATCGGGACGTCAAGTTGTGCGGCGACTTCCGTGACGACCGACCGCATCTCAGGCAATATCCGCAAAGGGCAGACATCTTCGTCAATAGCACGCTGAAAGGCCTGTTTCGCTTCCGGATACCGGCCTGAGTGCGAAGAGGAACCTCACCCCGTTGGAAATGGTTTCCGCAAAGAGCGGATCGATCTCGATGGCCTGATCCAATGCATTCAAAGCCTGTTCCAGTTCCCCCGACTTTTGTTGGGTGGTTGCCTGGGCGACCAACTCCTTCCAGCGGGCTAAGTCGCCGGAAGACAAATCGCCTTTGTGCTGACTTTTGAACGGAGACATGTTGCGTTCGTTGGCTGCCGGATTAACGATGACAACACGTGCGCCAGCGGATCTCGCGATTTCGATCATCCTTCGAGGTTAAAACGAAAATGAGCGATGGTCTGACTCCGTTGTTCATCTGTCGCGAATGTAGTCGTCCGGTCCGACCGAACCGTCGAGAATTGCATCGACTTCTTCGGGCAGTTTGTTTGTCGCGGATGAGCCTAGCGATCCACCGCTGCCGGAATTGCCCAGCAGTGCGCGGACTGACGAATAAATTCGCGACTGCGCCAGGATGGCACCGGTTTCGCGAACAGCACTGGGCGTGTCCATCAACCGACCGTAGGTCCGGCGTTCCAGGAACTCGTTGTGGCCGCAATAGATGATGAACAGGTCCGGTTGATATTCAATCAGTTCCTCCATCAGTGAGGCAACACGATAACTGGCATAACTGATGCCTCCGGCATTGATCACGTCCCAGTTCTGTTTGGGATCGGCCGCCTTTAGGTACTCACGCAGCCAACCGGCAAAGGAAGTCGTGTCGTCGTAAGGGCGGCCATATGTTGTGGAGCCTCCCACACAGAAAATGCGGTAATGCGTCCTTCCCTTCTTTGCAGGGAACTCTTGTGAATTGAACCACTGATAGTTTTTTGGGCACCGTGCGGTATATCGCTTGGCCATCCGGCGACTGAACTTCCTCAAACAATGGCGACCGGGACGTAAAACCCACGAACGGGTCTTCATTGTAGGTAACGGGGTTCACTCCAAAGGCGGCCAGCAACAGTTCCATCGCCGCAAAGAACGCCGCGGTGGCCATGATCGAAAACAGAATCTTCTTCAGCAGGGGAAGGCGGCGACGTCGGTTCGATTGCTTCGGCTTCTCGACGTTTGACGGAGCCTGATCGTTTAGCGGAGCTGCCATGAATCTTCCCTTAGTGGTGCTGCTATGAATCTTCCTAAAGTGTCTAATCGCGTGTTTTCGAAAGTTGTTTTCTGCGATGACTTTTCGGCGTTGTGCGAGGGCGAAGCTCCTGCTGAGCCGTCTTGTCCCCTCATGCGCGGAAATCTGCGGTGATCCGCTCGTCGTAATAAGCGTTATGTTCCAGGGCAGCTCGGCAGGAGCTCTCCGCCCTCCCGATTTGAAAACGAGTACTGAGATTACAGGTTATTGATTTGATCAGCATGCAATATTATCGAGAACGGTGAATAACCAGTCAAGGGAGTCCTCTGACCCTTGCGGGGCCTGTTCACGACGTGAAGATGCCAAGCCTGATGCGGAGGGTGTTTTCAAATTGAAAACGCCCTTTGAGTTAACGGCCACCTGCTGTAGCAAGCCTCATAGAGACGGAATAACGGGATTGAGTATACCTGCGCGGGACGACTTGACACACGAATCACGCAATACGGTGACGGCGATTACGCCCCATGCATGCGTGGACGTTGTGCGTCTGTTGCAAAGCAATTTCCGGTACAGCTACTATGGATCAGGGCTGAGAATTCGTTTGAATTTTTTCTCGGAGCGCCCTCGGCGTTTCTGATCCCACGAATTCGAGTCGTTTGCTGATTTCTCGCAGTGCTTCCAGGTGTTGCCGGCTCTTCGGCTGATCGTCGAGTTTCTTATACAATTTCGCGGCAAGGTCGCGTAGCTCCCGTTGTGTCGGGTCGAGCTGTAGTCCGCGTTCGGCGACTTTTTGGCGGCCTGCAGGTTGCCCGACGCAGCTAGCAGAAAACGGCACATAGGGAGCAAACATCGTGGCGTCCCATTTGTTGACCTTCAAGTAGTCTTCGTAGCTGCGTAGCCCCAGGTCGACGAAACGGGTGCGAAATGCCACCAAGCCCAGATTCTTGAGACTCATTTCATCCTGCGGATCGATGTGCAGAGCTGCTTCAAACGAACTCTTGGCTTTCGCATGATTCTGTGTGAATTCGTACAAGAATCCTAGCTTACGCCACACGTCCAGATCATTGGCGTCACGGGCCAACACGTCTTCAGCCGCCGCAATGGCTTGGACCATGAGTTGTTGATTGGATTCTTCGACCGCTTGATCGCACAACGCCAACGCCCTGGCCCGCTGCAACTCACGACTCCGGCACCTGGCTGTTCACTTCTCGTCGAAAATTGACCAAAGCTCGCCGCGGTCCGAACGAGCTGCCACATCCAGATGGTTGTGCGGATCCCGTAGTACGCGATGATCCGACTGCGATGTATGCGGGATGTCGCTCGACCCAACGACCGGCATATGGCAGTGGATGCAGGAATTGAGCGCGGGGGGCTGCTCGCGTTCTTCGAGCGGCAGCGAGCAGCCATGTTCCGCATGACAACGGTTGCAGCGTTCCCGGTAAAATTCGGCCTTCTCGTCCGGTTGGGGAACAAAGTGCGGATCGTGGCAGGTGGTACACCGCATTTGCCCGTTGGTACCGCGGAAGCAGGCGCTGGAACGCATCTGCTCCACCTGGCTGGTAAACGGCTGCGATTCCCCGGCTTAGAGCGGCGAGCTTGATTCAAACACCGTCCAGACGTCTTCGGTCGCCATGCCCGGTTGAAAATCATGATACGACCGCCCTTTGCGGCAGAATGCGGCGTTTGCCGTCCATGTGGCACTGGTAGCACACATCATCCGCGAGGTGCCTGTCGAGATGAGCAGGATTGACGATGAGCAGGTCCTCGGCGGTCTCACTGTCTTCGTCGAAGTCACCGGCGTCCATTTTTTCGACATGCTGCTTGCCCGGTCCGTGGCAGCGTTCGCAGCCGATTTGCATTTCCAGAAACGGCGGCTCCACAAACCGGTCCGACGTTCCTTCTCCAACTGGAGCCACACGGCCGGCGTGACACTGAACGCAGCCGTCGCTCACACGGCGATTGAATCGCTGGCGAGGATTGTTGTGATAACCCGGCGAAAGGTCCCATTTCTGTTTTTCGACGTACCAGGTGATGGGCGACTCAAACAGGGAACCCCCGCGGTCGATCAGATACGTTTTGGCATTCGTACCCGATCCGGAGGCAATTGCACGTCAACCGCTTGCTCGTAAACCGTCTCGCCGTCGTCATCGGTCATAAACTCAGTATGAATCAAGCGGTCCCCCCGGCGTTCGACGCGGTAACGCACCCCTGCGCCTCGAATTCGACCGTACCGCCATCCTCGATTTCGTTCAGAGGCGTCTCCGCGACCAATGCCATCGTGTTGGCCATTGGGTGATCGGCGTACATTTCGGCGATTTCGAAGTGACAATCGGCACAAGCTTCGCTGCCGACTATTCGTCAACCCGCCAGTTATGATCCGGCTTGGTCCAAGCGACCTGCTGGGAATCGGCAGCCGGCTCGGCGAGTTTCGGCGAATCGCCGGTCCTCTCAACCGGCTTTGCCGCCGGTTCGCTGCGGACGCCACCGAGTACACGACGGCACCGGCCAGCAGGCAGCAAACGGTTAAGAAAACTAGGAGTCGCCCGCCCGAACGCCCGGTCTGGGGCTGCTGCCGGGATTTCTGTGGTGAAGAGTCGGATTTGCGTGAGGCAGACATCAAGGGAACCCGGCGGGAGGTGCGGTCCGGCAATTTTTCGGCTCACCGTGCACCGAATTCGGATTGCGGTCTCGGCGGCCGGAAACCGAGTGGAAATGGAGACGCGTCAAGCCGCATTACGTTTTCCCCATCGAAAACTGGGGAAAATCTGGTGAAAAATCATTGTATTCCGCCAGATAAGCGGCACGCAATGTATGAGATTTGGTGCGTTGTGCATTAAGCGACGGCGCAGAGGTATGACATAAAGCTCGTTATCACGCATCTTCCAGCTAGGCTGGTTCTATCGGCCTTCTTAAGGATGGGACCATTCGCACTTCCGGGCACCAATTTCGTCCGGCAACACCGGTGCCACTTCACTCCTTCCTCTCACGGCTTCGCCGCCCTGGTTGGCATGCAACTGGGAAAACCTGCGATCAATGAAGCGTATAGTTCTCGCACTCGTCTTAACTGAGTTTATTTCCACCACCCCCACAAATGCCAGCACCCACGGCCAAATTGGGCTCATCACATCTTCGTCACCGAAAACTATAAAAACTATAAACAACAAACATACACCTATCGTCTTCAAACGCAACTGCTTTGACAATGAAGCGTTCGGGTCCGTTGCTTCGACATTGGCATGCTCCATGCCGGACGTATGTTCATTCGTATTCATCGTCCCAAACCTACTTTCCCTTGCATGAGTTGTCGTAAACCTTCACTCGCTACTGGCAATCGTCGACCATAGCGAAACAAGAAGCGGTACCCGCAGGGCCGGTTGTGCTGGCCGCCCGTAGGGTCCGCTATGCGGACCATTAATGCGCAAAGAACGTTGTACTACGTTCCGCAAGGCGGACCCTACCGAACCGAATAACCCGTACCGCGATTAAAACAGCGTGTAGATAAACGGTGCTGCCCCAGTCGACGCCAACAGCACGAGCAGCCCCACCAGTCCCAGGACGGTGACGATCGGCACCATCCACCAGGCCTTGTTCTCAACGATGAA
>CAWDWO010000017.1:0-19866 GCA_963806035.1 Candidatus Krumholzibacteriota bacterium
CGTGCTGTCCGTGCAGAACATGACCCTGTTCCTCGAGCCGCCGTGCCGTGCTCTCGCTCAGCTGGCGACAGAAGACCAACTTCGCCGCGTTGTTTGCCACCAGATCTTCCATACGCACCACTCGCTTGAGGACTCCGTCCTTGAGAATTGCCGCCCGGTCCGCCAGGCTTTCCACGTCGCTCAGGATGTGCGAGCTCATGAAGATGGTCGCACCGCGATCCTTGAGTTGTGCCAGGATGTTGCGCACCTGGTGCCGGCCCACGGGATCCAATCCGCCTAGAGGTTCATCCAGGATGAGAAGCTCGGGCTGGTTGATCAGGGCTTGGGCCAAGCCCAGCCGCTGCAACATTCCGCGCGAACAATTGCGCAGGCGACGCGAAGCCCTGTCCTGCATTCCCACCAGGCTCAACACCTCATCGATGCGCCGGCGGGCCACGCGCGCGGAGAGCCCGTGCAGATCGGCGATGAGAGCCAGGAATTCTCTGCCTGAAAGGTGGTCGTAGAAGTAAGGATTCTCGGGAAGGTACCCCACCTTGGCCAGTCCGCGTGGATCACCGGCCGGATACCCGAACACGCTCACTTCGCCCTCATCCGGCTTGATCAGTCCGAGCATCGCCTTGACGGTCGTGGTCTTGCCGGCGCCGTTGTGGCCGAGGTAGGCCAGGGTCTCCCCCGGCTCGAGCTCGAGATCGATTCCGCGCAGCACCGGACGGCGCCGCCGCAGAAAATCGGAGCGGAAGCTCTTGCGCAGCCCCTGCAGACGACAGATGCCCGGACTGCTGGTTCTAGGATGTTCCTTCGGACTCACCGTTTCTCCCTTTCGTGCGAGGAACGTCCATTGCGGCCCAGAATTGGCCATATCCAACGGCAAAACGCCCCCAGGGGGGCGTTCTGCACGAAGGATGCCAGCGCCCGGCGGGCCTGAGCCACCGGGCTCTTGGCAAGGGCTATTGCCCACTGCTCAGAGTGATGACTGTCGCCAGTTGGGGCGAACGCCCGGCACCGGTGATCCAGTAGCCGACATTCGCATTGCCCCTCTGCAGCGAGGTATAGGTCACCTCTCCGGGCGCACCCCCATTCAGCGGAGGAACTCCCCCCGGCGCCGCCACGGCGAAAACGCTCGGCTCGGAGCGGGCCTGGCTGAACGGGTTGAACATCAGCTGACCGTTGTCGGGCAGCAGACTTTGGAAGGTCCTGCCAGAGGGATCCGCATCGGCCAAAACACCGGCGTAGATCCCGTCGTTGCGCACCGCGAAGTCCTCCGCCGCCAGCTGCAAACTATGGCAACTGGACTTGGTGGAAGCTTCCTTGGCACTGGCCTGCATCGAGAGCCAGTTGCTGGTGGCGATCGCGGCCAGAAGCCCGATGATCACCACCACGATCATCAGCTCGATCAGGGTAAATCCATCGTCATGCTTCATGGCGCCACCTCCAGAGACACAAGGGGCCGCACGGGATCCTCCCGTACGGCCCGTGTCGTGGACCCTAATGGGACCCGGGATTACTGCCCGCTGGAGAGCGTGAGCACGTAGTTCAGGTCCTTACCTGCGCCCTGAACCCAGTAACCGACGTTGGTACCGGCAGCGTCCTGAAGCACGGTGTAGGCGACCTCACCAGCAGCCGCACCGTTGGCGGGCTGGGCAGCACCAGGAGCGGCAGCGGCAAAGACGCTGGGCTCGGTGGGCTGACGCGTGAACGCGTTGTTCATGAGAGCGCCGTTGTTCGGCAGCAGGCTCTGGAAGGTGGCACCGCTGGGATCGACATCGGCCAGAACCGCGGCGTACACACCGTTGTTACGCACGGCGAAATCCTCCGCCGCGAGCTGCAGGGTATGGCAGCTGGACTTGGTGGAAGCTTCCTTCGCGCGATCCTGCATCGAAATGAAATTCGGGATGGCGATGGCAGCCAAGATACCGATGATGACCACAACGATCATCAGCTCGATCAAGGTAAAACCGGAGTTGTTCTTCACTTTCATGGCCTCCTCAAGAGTTTCCCATCCCCGCGCGAGAATCGCCGGGGCTTGCGGGTGAGTTACGGCTGTTGGGGGTGAATGCAGACGGCGTGCCAACTGTCCGCTAGCGAAGAAAACCACTAACTCGTTACGATGAGGAAGCATAGAGCCCGAAGTCAGACGACTCCGGGCTCTTGATCTCTGCCCGAGCTTCGGGCTTTGCAGGCTGCGACTCGCGGATTGCCAGCTTCAGACGCCGAGGATTTCCTCTTCTTCCTCGTCCGCGAACTCGCCGCCGTCCGCAGTGGTACCGCCCGGGGGCACCAGACCGTAGGCCTTGATCTTCCGGTACAGGGTCGAGGGATTGATCCCCAGGATTTCGGCCGCTTTCTTCTTGTGCCATCCTGTTTCTGCCAAGACCTTGATCATGTATTTCTTCTCGAGTTCCTCCAGGGTGATCCCCGACTCGCGCAGGTTGAGTCCCTCGCTCCCCTGCCCTCCCTCGTAGAGCTTCTCCGGTAAGTCGGCCGGAGTCATCAGATCCTCCTGCTCCTGCAGAATCACCGCGCGTTCGATGACGTTCTCCAGCTCGCGCACGTTGCCCGGCCAGCTGTGAGTCTGCAGAATTTCCAAAGTCTCCGTGCTCATCGCGCTCTTCACGGTGCCCTCGTAGTTGGACTTGTACTGCTTGAGAAAATGATCGATGAGCAGAGGAATGTCGTCGGCGCGCTCGCGCAAGGGAGGCAGCGTCACCTGGATCACGTTGAGGCGATAGTAGAGGTCGGCGCGGAAGTTCCCCAGCCGCACCTCTCGCTCCAGATCGCGATTGGTAGCGGCGATGATGCGGGTGTCGACCTTGATGGGCTTGGTTCCGCCCACCGGGATGATCTCTCTCTCCTGGATGGCCCGCAACAGTTTCACCTGGATGGCGGGAGAGGTCTCGCCGATTTCGTCCAGGAAGAAGGTGCCTCCGCACGCCACTTTGAAGAGGCCTTCCTTGTCGCGAATCGCGTTGGTGAACGAGCCCTTGACGTGACCAAAGAGCTCGCTCTCCAAGAGGCTTTCGGGCAACGCGCCGCAGTTGATGGTGATGAAAGGTCCGTTCGCGCGGTGGCTCTTTTCGTGAATCGAGCAGGCGATGAGTTCCTTACCGGTTCCGCTCTCGCCGTAGATCAAGACGTTGCTCTCGGCCACGGCGATCTTTTCCACCAGGCGCAGCACCTTCTGGATCTCGTCGCTCTTTCCGATGAGCCGGGTGTTCTTGCGGGAATTCGTGCTGAGTGCCCGCTTGAGTTGCACATTTTCGCTCTTGACCTTTTTCACCTCGAGAGCGTTGCGAACCACCATCTTGATTTCGTCGTTCTTGGCATGCTTGTTCAGGTAGTGGAACGCACCCTTGTTGACGGCCTCGATCGCGGTCTTCTGACTCGCGTAGGCGGTCATGATGATGACGGGGACCGAGGGGTCGATGGCCTTCACGCCGCTCAACACCTGGATGCCGTCCATGCGTGGCATTTGGATGTCGGTCATGACGATGTCGTAGGGGTTCTTCTTCATCTCCTTGAGTGCGTCCACTCCACTGGTCACCGCCTCCACGGTGAACCCTTCCTTGCGCAGCATGATCGCCAGGAATTGGCACATACTCTCCTCGTCATCCACGATCAGAATTCTTCCGTCACTCATCACTTCGGTCCTTTCCTGTCAACCCCTGCCCGCGAGCGGCGAGCCTTTCGCGCCCGGGTCCGTCGGCATTTTCGAGTCACACTCCAAGCGGAGTGGGTTCGCTTGCGATCTCGTCAAAAGCCTGCTTGGTCTCGATCAAGTTTCCGTCGCGCCAGACACCGACCAAGGGAAGATGCACGGCGAATTCAGCACCACCTTCGGGGCGGTTGGAAAAATCGATGCGACCTTCGTGGTTGTGCACGATACGGTTCGCCATGGAGAGTCCCAGTCCCGTCCCCTCGCTCTTGGTGGTAAAGAAGGGATCGAAGAGGTGCGTCAACAGCTCCTCGTCGACCCCCTCCCCCTCGTCCAGGAAGCGAATCACGATTTCCACCGGTTGACTCGTTGCGGAGCACTTCGGTGCAGATTCTCAACTTTCCCCCGTCCTGCATGGCCTGAAACGCGTTGAGAGCCAGGTTCAAGAAGACCTGCGACATCTGCTCCTCGTCGACGTCGACCACGTAGTCGGCCTCGGGCGACTCCAGTTGCACCGTCGCGCCCTCTCCCAGGTCGTCGCGCCTCCTCAGCATGGTACAGAGGTCCTCCAGGAGGACGAAAAGATGGACTTTGCGCGGCGCCTGCGGCCTGAGCCGGGCGAACTCGAGGAAGTCCTCGATGATCCGGTTGAGGCGTTCGCTCTCCTTGAGAACGAGGCTCATGAGGCGGCGGTTCTCCCCCTCGACCGCGAGCTCGCTGGAGAGCATTTCCACGCAACCACGGATGCTCGCCAGGGGATTGCGGATCTCGTGCGCGATTCCGGCCGAGAGCTCGCCGACCGCGGCCAGACGGTCGTTCGCGCGCATTCTCTCGCGCATCCTGAGCACCTCGGTCAGATCCTGGAAGACCGCGATGATGCCGGTGCGTTGTCCCGCCTCGTCATATTGCTGACTGATGCTCACCCCGATGGGCACCACCGTGGTGTCCTGGCGCATGATGTTGAGTTCCACCCGGCGCGCGGCCGTTCCATCACGGAGCGCCTCCCGCAAATGCGAGACGAAGGCGGGCATGATCGGACCCAGGGTATTCTCGATGGAGAGTCCCCGGATCTTGTCCACGTCCACTCCCAGGATCTCACCCGCCGCCGGGTTGAGACGTAGGGCGCGTCCCCTCTCGTCGATCGTCAAGACACCGCTGCTCATGTTGTCCAGGATCCCCTGGATCTCCAGGCGATGCCGCGCCAACTCTTCCCGCTTGGCCGCCAAGAGCCGAGCCTTCGAATCGACTCGCTGGGCCAGCTCCCCCGCGAGATAGCCGATGGTGAGGAAGAGGCCGACGGCGAATTGAACCTGCAACAGTTCACGCCGGTGTAGAGGTGTCGAGCTGAAGAAAAGCGCGTTGGGAGTGAGAACGCCGGTGGACACCAGCACCTCGTAGCCGAGAATCGTCAGCGAACAGAGAATGGCGGTGGTCACCGCTCCTCGCCTGCGCTGAGTCGAGGATGCCAAAAGGATGGGGAAGAAGTACAGGAGGGTGAAGACACTCCCCACCCCCCCGGTGAGATGCATGCAGGCCGTGATCAGGATGATGTCGAGAATCAGTCCGGAGACCTGGACCCACAGCCTCGAGGCCCCTTTGCGCCAGGCGATGTAACCGGCCGTGATCCCCAGATATTGGGCCGCGAGGCATCCGAAGAGCGCGCTGCGTGCCACGTGCTCGGCGGCCAAAGACAGCAGAATGACCCCCGCGGAGACGACGAGCGTTGCCACCGTCAAGCGCAGAAAGAACCACTGCTGGAGAGACGAATCTCTCTTCTCAATCACGTCCGATTCCCCCCATAGGATCGCCGCTAAGAGCTCTGCGGAAGTCGATCAGGAGCCACCGCTAATGACGCTGGCCATCTTGAACATCGGCAAGTACATGGCGATGAGCATTCCACCCACGATCACACCCATGACCACGATCATGATCGGCTCGATCGCGGCAGTCAGTTGCTCCACCGCGGTGTCCACTTCGTCATCGTAGAAGTCCGAGATCTTGCCCAGCATTTCGTCCAGGGCACCGGTCTGTTCCCCCACCGCGATCATCTGCACCACCATGGGCGGAAACACGTCACACTTCTTCAGCGGTTCGGCGATGGTTTCACCCTGAGAGATGCTCTCGCGCGTCTCCTGAATGGCTTCGGTGATCACGAGGTTACCCGCGGTGCGCGCGGTAATCTCCAGACCCTGGAGGATGGGAACACCCGAGCTGACCAGGGTTCCCAGCGTGCGCGTGAAGCGCGCGACGGAGCCCTTGCGCAGGACGTTGCCCACGATGGGGATCTTCAGCATGAAGGCATCGATGGCCCGGCTGGCCTTGTAATTCTTGCGAGCCAACTTGTAACTGACGACCGCGGCGATCCCCATTCCGGCGAGGAGCCACCACCAGGAGCGCAGGAAGGAGGAGATCCCCATCACGAAGCGCGTCGGAGCCGGCAGTACGCCGCCGAAGTCCGAGAACATCTTGGCGAAGACGGGGATGACGAACAAGAGCATGAAGATGGTCGCGCCGCCCGCCACGACCATGACGATGGTCGGGTAGGTCATCGCGCTCTTGATCTTGCGCTGCAACGCATCGGCCTTCTCCAGGTATACGGCGAGACGCGACAGGATCACGTCCAGAATACCGCCTTGCTCTCCGGCATCGACCATGTTCACGTAGAGGTCGCTCCAGATGCCCTTGTGCTTCCCCAGCCCCTCGGCCAGGGTGGTTCCACCCTCGACATCGCTCATCACGGTCTGAATCGCCCGCTTGAAGAGGATGTGCTGGGTCTGCTTTCCGAGAATGTCCAGGCACTGCACCAGAGGCAAACCCGCGTTTACCATGGTGGAGAACTGGCGCGTGAAGACGGACAGGTCCTTCACGCTGACGCCCTTCTTGAAGCCCGGTAGTTTCAGATCTTTGGACTTCGCGCGGATCGATTTGATGACGATCCGCTTCTTGCGCAAATTAGCGACTGCGTCCTGCTTCGTGGCGGCTTCCAGCTCACCACTGAGCATCTCCCCCTGCGGGCTCATGCCCTTCCAAAGAAAGGTAATTGTGGCCACGTTCGTTCCTCCTGGCTTGGCTTATACCTGGACGGTATCGCCAATCATCTTGAGCAGCTCATCCTGGTCCGCCGAGCGGTTCAGCGCATCGTCGTAACTGATCAGTCGATTCGTGTAAGCTTGGTAGAGAGACTGGTTCATGGTCTGCATGCCGTACTTCTGTCCCGCCTGCATGATTCCGTAGATCTGATGGATCTTGGAATCGCGAATGAGCGCCTTGATCGCCGGCGTACAGACCATGACTTCCGCACAGAGAGCGCGCCCGTTCGTCCGGTGACGCGGAATCAGCTGTTGGGTGATGACGCCCTCGAGAACGAATGCCAGTTGGGCGCGAATTTGACCCTGCTGGTTCTCGGGAAAAACGTCCACGATACGGTTGATCGATTCGTAGGTCGAATTGGTGTGCAGAGTCGCGAGCGCCAAGTGACCCGTTTCGGCGATGGTCAGAGCCGCCGCAATCGTTTCCCGGTCGCGCATCTCCCCGATCAGAATCACGTCGGGATCTTGACGAAGCACGTATTTAAGCGCGTTCGGGAACGAGTCGGTATCGGTGTGGAGTTCGCGCTGGTTGACCATGCTCTTCTTGTGCGCATGGACGTACTCGATGGGATCCTCGATGGTGAGGATGTGATTGGCGCGATGTTCGTTGATGTAATCGATGATGCTGGCAAGAGTGGTGGACTTACCGGAGCCGGTGGGTCCGGTGACCAGCACGAGACCGCGGGGCAGTTCCGCGAAGCGCCTGACCGCTTTGGGCAGTCCCAACTTCTCGAAGCCCATGATCTCGTAGGGAATCTGACGAATCGCGGTGGTCGTTACCCCGCGCTGCAGGAAGACGTTGGCGCGAAAACGACTCAGTCCCTGGACGCCGAAGCTCAGATCCAGCTCCTTCTCGTTTTCGAAGATCTTCTTCTGCTCGTCGTTCAGGACCGAATAGGCCAGGGACCTGGTATCGTCGGCCGTGAGCACATCGAAGTTGGAACTCTCGATTTCGCCGTCGATTCGGAACTGAGGCGGCAGTCCGGCCGTCAGGTGCAAGTCACTGGCGTTCTTGGCAACCATCTCTTCGAGCAATTCACGCAGGCTGATCATGACATCCTCCGTTACATTTCCGCGGTTTCACGGAGGACCTCTTCGATCGTGGTCACTCCCTTTTCAACCTGACGCAGTCCATCACGGCGGAGGGTCAACATGCCCTCCTCGATGGCCGCCTGACGGATTTCCGTCGTCGTTCCACGATCCAGGACGATCTCCCTGAGTCGCGGCGTGATCGGCATGACTTCGTAGAGTCCCTGGCGCCCCCGGTAGCCGGTGTCCCCACACTCCTGGCAACCGGCGCCCACGCAGACCTCGGCCGATGAATCGATTCCCAAATCGTCGCGCACCTCGGAACTGATGTCCGCGCGCTCCTTGCAGTGTTTGCAGATCCGGCGCACCAGACGTTGCGCCATGATGAGGTTCGTGGATGAGGCCACGAGGAAGGGTTCGATGCCCATGTCGATCATACGGTTGATCGTGGCCGGTGCATCGTTGGTGTGCAAAGTACTCAACACCAGGTGGCCGGTGAGGGCCGCTTTCACCGCGATGGAGCCGGTCTCCAGGTCACGGATCTCCCCCACCATCACGATGTTGGGGTCCTGGCGGAGAAATGCCTTCAGCGCCGCGGCGAAGGTCAGGCCGACCTCGTCTCGCACCGCGACCTGGTTGATGCCGTCGAGGTTGTATTCGACGGGATCCTCGGCCGTCATGATGTTCACTTCGGGAGTATTCAGGCGGCTCAGACACGAGTAAAGAGTGGTCGTCTTACCCGATCCGGTCGGCCCCGTCACCAGAACCATACCGTAGGGCGAAGACACCGCCTTGAGGACGTTCTTGATGGCATTGCCTTCCATCCCGAAGCCCTCGAGGTCGAACTGGAGATTCGATTTATCGAGAATACGAAGCACGATCTTCTCGCCGTAGATGCAGGGGAGCGAGGAGACACGGAGATCGACTTTCTTCTCGCCGATCTTCAGCTTGATGCGTCCGTCCTGCGGCACTCGACGCTCGGCGATGTCCAGTTCGGACATGATCTTGAGACGGGAGATGATGGCCGCGCGCATCTTGTGCGGCGGGTTCATCATTTCTTGCAGCACACCGTCGACACGGTAGCGCACCCGCATTTGACGCTCGTAGCATTCGATGTGGATATCGCTGGCACCACGCTTGACCGCGTCGGAGAGAAGCGAGTTCACCAACTTGACGACGGGAGCATTCTCCGAAGCGACGGAGAGCGCGCCGAGGTCATCCTCTTCGTCCTCTTCCACGACCTCGATGTCTTCCTCGAGGCCCTCCAGAACTTCCTTCAGACTGTCCGCCGAGTCGTAGAAGCGATCGATGGCATTCCGGATGTCACTTTCGGTGCAGACGACCGGTTGCACTTCGAGTCCAGTGATGAACTTGATGTCGTCAATGGCGAACACGTTGGACGGGTTCGACATCGCGACTTTGAGGATGCGACCCTGTCGCGAGAGTGGAATGACCTGGAAGCGAGTTACCACGTCGGCCGGTATGAGCGCGGTGACCTCCGCCTCGATGTCTTGTCCTTCGAGACTGACGATGGGAAGGTCATACATCTTCCCCAGGAAGTTGGCGTAGGCATCTTCGGACAACGCACCCGTGCGCACGAGATTGACGCCCAGGGATCCTCCCTGCTTCTCCTGCTCCTGGATGGCTTTCTGGAGTTCAGACTGACTGACCAGGTCGGCCTCTAACAGTTTCCCGGCGATTTTGTCCTTCAACGCGATGACCTCGAAGAGCTAAGGACTTGCAGAATGCGGCCACCGGCGTGCAGGACCGCGATTCGAGACATGGCAACCAGCAATGCCCGTGCCTCGATCCGTTTCTGGGCTTGGGCCCCCTGGGCCGCCTAGCAACGAGTTTTTCGGCGATTGCCGAGACTTCCACGTCCGGTGGGGAATTCCCCATCAGCCGCGGTGGGGGCAGATTGCAAGGCTTGCGCCCAATCGCATTCTTCCACTCCCGCCGCCGGCTCAGGGAAAGCGCAGAAGAGGCCGCAGACGGGCCAGGGTGCGCTCGCCGACTCCTTTTACCGCCAAGAGTTCCTCCGGGCGTTCAAAGCCGCCGAGGGAGTCCCTGAGGGCAACGATGCGGCCGGCGATCACCGGTCCCACCCGGGGCAGAGCGGTGAGTTCGAATTCGGTTGCCCGATTAATGTCCAGGGGAGAGCTGGGAGTGACCAGGGGTGGACCAGAGTCGGGCGCGGCGGTCGCCACGCTCTCCTGCTCCGTCTGTACGGTCTTCGCGCCGAAGGGATGAACGATGGGATCTTCACGAAGCCAGGCCGGAGGCCTGCGCGAGAGAATCTGTCCCCCCCATCCGATGAGAAAGAGGAGGATCAGGATCGCCGCCTGTCGCCACACGAATGAGCTACCTCAATGGGAGGCGCACAAATTCAATTCCAGAATGGCCAGACCAAACCCCAGAGGAAATCCCGGCCGCGTCTGCGCGTTCCGGTGACTTCGACCAGTTCGTTGTCGCTCAGGTTGTCGATCTCCAGGTAGAGCTCCGCGTCCCTGAGCTTGACGGCCAGGCGAAGGTCTTGCCGGGTCGTCGGCGGTACGAATTCACCCTGGCCGCTGAAGGGCGCGAGTAAATCGTCGTAGTGATCGCCGCTATAAACGACTCGATAGAGGATGCGCGCCTGGTCGTAGGAGCTCAAGAGATCGTGCCACCAGCGAAGCGTGAAGTAAGCGCCCCTCTTCGGCCACCCCGCCCCGCGACTTTCGTCCAGCGGCAACTCCCCCAAGACCGCGTGTGCATTCGCCTCCAGCATGAGTCCGTGATGAGTCGAACCCACTTGGAGAGAGGTGGCCAGAGTGAGCTGGTCGAGGGAATACTCCAGTCCTCCCACGGTGTGGGCGATGCCGTCCACCGCCGCCTTCTGCTCAGGGCTCCAGCCGATCCCGTCGCGCAGCCACCAGCGTTCCAATCCCAGAACGAATCGACCGCTTCCAATTCTTCTGCCCAGTTCTCCCCGCAATCGATCGTGAATCTCAAAGGGCAGCTGACCCGCGCCGATTCTCCGTAGCACGAATCCTCCTGGCATGTCCTGCGAGGAACGGCCCGCGGTCTCGAAGAGGGTCGGAGTGCGCAGCTGGCGTGCGGTGAGTGCCCCCAACCAGAACTTCGAGCCCACCGCGTACTGGAGGTGCGCGAGGCCGCAGAGTCCCCAAGGGGTATCCGCTTGTTCCGCGTAGGCCACTGCGCTGGAGAGTTCTCCGGAGAACCTGGCTTGGTCGTCGAAACGCCACCCCGCACGCACCCGTCCCACCATGGCGGGGGCCGGGAAGGAATTTCCCAGCGATTGACGAAAGCGCGCGGCCCAACGTTCCGCGCTCGCTTCCAGGAGGAACCCGGTCCGGATGGGATCGTAGGCCACGCGCAGACCGAGACGCGAGGCATCGCGCTCATCTTGGTGCAAGCCGTCGTCGTCGTGCCAGTCGAGGTGGTACATGCGGACACGGAGCTTGTGGTGCTCGTCCTGCCGATCCAGGCCGGTCCACAGCTGTCCCGTCCAGCGTTCGACGCTTCCCGCGCGCAGCACGCTCCCGTCGTAATATCTGCGCCCTCGGCCGAAGCCAAAACTCCAACGTCCCAATTCCGTCTCGATCTGGCTGGAGAGTAGGAAGCGGCGCATCTTCGCCCGGCCGTAACCGGGAGAAAGGGTGCGATTCGGATCGAGGCTGAAGTCGTAGCCCAGGTCGGTCTTCCATTCCTCGTAGTCCAGGCGCAGCACCTTGGGCGCGCGCGGTGTGGTGAGGGAGATCCCTCTCAAGTAGCTCTCGTGTTGGGCCTTGTGAAAGTGAGTTCGCGCCAGGGTGCGCCCCCAAACCGCCGGGTCGCGTTCCAGGAGCATGGCACTCCCTCCCAGGGCCTGGGCCCCTTCCGAGACGCGCCGGTCCGCATAACCAATCCCGGTGGCGGAGATGTCCCACACTCCCGAATCCAGATCGCCCGGGCTGTGGGTGGGCACGCCGTCCTCCAGGATCTCCACGCTTCCCCCATCGACGGGCGAGAGGTCGAGATAGGCGGGAAACCCGCGGTCACCCGCCACGCGGAGCGAGGCGCCGGGGAGGGCCTCGAAGAGATCGTCCGCCCCTCTGGCCCGCAGGGCTTCCATGTTTTTCTCAGCGAGGGCGGCGTGCGCCGCCCACGGGGGCAAGAGTGGACCGGGATCCTCGGCCTTCTTCACCCGCGCGCTGTCGGCTGGGGCTTTCCCCTCGGGCGCGGACGGCTGTGAGCTCACCGCGGGGGCAGACGTCTGCGCGCTCGCCGCGGGGGCGATGCATAGATATAGGATGACGAGAGTGAGCCGAATCACGGCGTTCGTCCGGGAAGCGGGTCAGAGGCGGACAGTGGAACTGGGTCTCATGGGTCGGGCCCATGTAAGCACGCCTCGTTGAGAGGAGCAACCCCGAAGCGGGAGTCCGAGTTCCGACCGATCGGCTGAAAAATGGCAGGGAGGCGGCAGTCGCGGCCAGGGAGGCGATCCGGGAGCGGGCTCTTCAGTGGCGGGAGCGCAGCGACTCGAGACGTTCCTGTGCGTCCAGGAAATCCTCGTCCACGTGCAAAACACGTTCGAAGTATTCGACACTCTCCTCGAGTCGATCCAGTGATTCGAGACAGACCGCGTACTCGTAGAGGATCCCCAGCGAGTTTCTCGGCTCGGTGTCCTTCAGGGCAATGCCGCGCTCGTAAACCGCCAAGGCCTCCTCGGCGCGCCCTAACTTGCGCAGACAGTTTCCCTGCATTTCCAGAGCCTTGAGTTGGGTCTTCTCGCCCTGGGCCGCCTGCTCGAAGGAAGGCAGGGCCTGCTCGAACATGCCCATGTCCATGTACACCAGACCCAGTTCATAGTGCCCCTGATGGTCGTGGGGCTGAACCTCTCCGCCGATCTGTCCCTCCAGATCCTGTCGAATACTGTCCATCTGGTTCTTCTCAGCGGCCGCGAGATCCAGATCGCCATCGGCGAGGATCTCCTCGAGCAGGTTGACGCCCTCCATCGCGAGATTCTGATCGTCCGGGGCAGAGTCAGCCTTCGCTTCACCGCTTGGAGGATCGATCTTCGAACTCTCTCCCGGACGATCGAAATCGAGTTGGAAACTGAATTCGCCCGAGTCGTCCTGAAGTCCGCCACTCTCCTCGTCGATCTCGATGACTTTCGAATCGTCCGGAATCTCGATCTCCCGCACGGCCCCACCATCGGAATCGCCGTCTTGGGAAGACGCCTCGAAATACTCCGCGTATTCCGGGATACTGGAAAGCTCGTCGGTCATGGAGCGCGCGCGCTCGAGATAGCGGGCGACGATGTCGCTTTCACCGGATTCCTGTGCCAGCTTCGCCTTGCACACGTAGACGCGCGCCCGTTCGACCGGACGTTCCCATTTTTCGTAGAGTTGATCGAGCTTCCCCAGGATGTCGAGATCGCTGGAGGCCACGTCGAGCAACATGGCGCAGCGGTCGAGGAAGCGTTCCCGCGACTGGTCGCTCACTTCTTCGTAACAGTCGAGGAAATGCAGATAGTAGCTGCCGGCCTCCGCGCCCAGGCCCTGCTTGCGGCGCGTCTCGCCCAGCATCCAATAGCTATCCATGTTCTGGGGATCGTAGCGCAGGATTTTCTTCAGGACCGCGACCGCGTTGTTGTTCAGTCCCACCGCGTTGTAGAGTTCGACGGCCTTGTTGTAGTGAACGATGGCCTGGGGGACGTCGCCCATCTTGGCGAAAACGTCCCCAAGCTCGTTCCGATAGCCCGCATTGCTGCCCTCGAGATCGCAGATCCGTTCGTAGAGCTTCACTGCGCTGTCCCAGTCCCGGGTACGGCTCGCTTCTGTGGCCTTACGCCTGAGATCGGTGATCTTGCTCACACATCCTCCCGAGAGACGAGGACCCGATTTCGGTCGAGCTGTCGATGCCGGGAAGAGTCCATGAAACAGCGATCCCTTGCCAAGTTCTTGCGATCTGCGCGAATGCCCGCCCATAGCGCGGGCTCCCTGCAAGCGTGAGAGCGCCACGCGCCGGGAAAATGGCACTTTGAGCGGGAGTCCAAGGCTCCCTGGACCCCGAAACCGGTATCCCAAGGAGCCCTTAGCAAGTCCTTGACCATCCAGAGGAAAGAGAGCCTCGAGTCCGCTTCAGGAGACGATTCGGCCGTCCAGAACGACTGTGGCGACGGCGGCCCCCCCCAGGTGCTGCACCATCTCATCCAGCGAATCTGCCGCCAAAACCAACAGATCACAGTGTTTCGAGACCGCCAGACTCCCCACCGAGGCCGCCCGTCCCAGGCTCCAGGCCGCGTTGATCGTGGCCATGATGAGGCCCTCGTGGGGGTGCAAGTGCATGCGGGTACAGGCGATGGTGAGGCTGAGCGGGATGGAGGAGCAGTAATTGGAGCCGGGATTGAAGTCGGTCGCCAGGGCCAGAGCCGCCCCTGCATCGATCATTTCCCGGGCTGGTGCAAACTCATCCAGCCCCAGGCTGAAAATCGTGCCCGGGAGTAACACTCCCACCGTGCCACTCTGGGCCAGGGCCTGGATCCCCGCCTGGGAAATCGCGCCCAGGTGGTCCGCGCTGAGAGCGCCGATCTCGACCGCCAGCTCCGTGCCTCCGCCCGCTTCCAGCTCGTCGGCGTGGATGCATGCCGCCAGTCCCAGACTCTGACCCTTCGTCAGGACCCGATGAGCTTGCGCGCGCGTGTACACCCCGGGCTCGCAGAAGACATCGACTCTCTCCGCCAGTTCTTGGCGAGCGACTTCGGGCAAAATCGTCTCGCAGACGAGTTCGAGGTAGTCCTCGCGCCGCTCGCGATATTCGTCGGGAAACTCGTGCGCCGCGAGGCAGGTGGCGACGAGCCGCGGGAGCCCCGCCTCGCCCTGTAGGGTGCGAACCACTCGCAGAGCCTTCAGCTCGGATTCGAGTTCCAGTCCGTAGCCGCTCTTGACTTCCACCGTGGTGCTGCCGTTGTGCAGGCATTCCCGCAGTCTTGAGCGGGTCAGCGCGACGAGATCGTCCTCTTGGCGCTCTCGAAAATCGCGCACGCTCGCCCTGATTCCGCCTCCGCTCTCCGCGATGGACTGATAGCTCTCTCCGATGAGGCGCCGGCCGAACTCCTCCGGCCGTGCCTTTCCGAAAACGGCGTGGGTATGGGCATCGACGAAACCGGGGACCACCGCACGCCCCTGAGCATCGAGGCTCTCCGCGCCGGGCAGAATTTGAATCGCGGCGCGCACTTTCTTGGAGGGACCGACCGCCACGATCTCGCCCTGATAGGCCGCCACCGCCGCGTCCTCGATCAACCCGACGTCCTTCAAGGCCTCGCCACGCCGCGGCCCCTTGTCGTCCTCTGGCCCGTGGCAGGTGTAGAGACGCCCGATCCCATCCACCAGAAAATCTGCGAGCAGCTTCTTGCTCACGCTATCGACCGTCCTGCGGGGGAGGCATGGGGAATGTGATGCCGGCCTCCTTGGCGAAGGAGGCCGCCCTCTCGTAGCCCGCATCGTAGTGCCGCGCCACCCCCATCAGCGGATCACTCGTCAAAACCCGCTCGAGTCGCGCCGCCGCGGCCTGCGTGCCGTCGGCCACGATCACCTGTCCGGCATGAATCGCCAGGCCCATTCCCACACCGCCTCCATGATGGATACTCACCCAGGAGGCGCCATTCACCGCGTTGATCAACGCGTTGAGAAGCGGCCAGTCCGCCACCGCGTCGCTGCCGTCCTTCATGGCTTCGGTTTCCCGGTAGGGAGAGGCAACGCTTCCGCTGTCGAGATGATCACGACCGATCACGATGGGAGCCTTCACCTTGCCCGTACGGACGAGCTCGTTGAATGCCAAGCCTGCGCGCGCTCTCTGACCGTATCCCAGCCAGCAAATGCGCGAGGGCAGGCCCTGAAACGCAACCTGCTTGGAAGCGAGTTCGATCCACCGCTTGAGGTGAGGTTCCTCTTCGCCGAAAAGCTCGACGATGACGCGATCCGTTTCGTGAATGTCATTGGCTTCGCCCGACAGCGCCACCCAACGGAAGGGGCCCTTGCCCTCACAAAAGAGAGGCCGGATGTAGGCGGGAACGAATCCGGGATAGGAGAAGGCCTCGCTGAAACCGGCGTCCTTGGCCATGCCGCGCAGATTGTTCCCGTAATCGAAGACGATGCTGCCATTCTTCTGCAGCCCGACCATGGCTTCACAGTGCTCTCGCATCGAGCGCATGGCTTCTTGGCGATACCTCTCGACATCGCTCTTGCGAAGCGCCAAAGCCTCGGCGAGAGTCATCCGGTTGGGAATGTAACCTGCGGTGGGATCGTGGGCGGAGGTCTGATCGGTCACCACGTCCACCGCCTCGCCGCGCCGGAGAATTTCCGGCACCACGTCGGCGCAGTTGCCCAAGAGCGCCACCGAGTAAGGGCGTCCCTCCCCCGCGGCCACGCGGCAGCGCTGCAGCGCCACTTCGAGCTGGGTGGTGGAATCCATGACATAGCGCGTCTCGATCCGGCGGGAAATGCGTTGGGGGTCGACTTCCACGCAGAGCGCGACCCCGTTGTTCATGGTCACCGCCAGAGGCTGGGCCCCTCCCATTCCGCCCAGACCGCCGGTGAGGACGATCTTGCCGCGCAGATCTTCCCAGCCTTCCGCGCGGGCCAGCGAGGCGAGTGTCTCGTAGGTGCCCTGAAGAATTCCCTGCGTGCCGATGTAGATCCAGGAACCGGCCGTCATCTGGCCGTACATCATGAGGCCCTTCTTGTCCAGCTCGTCGAAGTGCTCCCAAGTCGCCCAGCGCGGCACGAGATTCGAATTGGCGATGAGCACCCGCGGGGCATCGGGATGAGACCGGATCACGGCGACCGGCTTTCCGCTCTGCACGAGCAGGGTCTCATCCTCCTCCAGCTGCTCCAGTTCGTGCAGAATGGCGTCGAAGGACTGCCAGTTGCGCGCTGCCTTGCCGCGTCCTCCGTAGACGACCAGTTCGCCGGGAATCTCCGCGACCTCGGGATCGAGATTGTGCTGGATCATCCGCCACGCCGCTTCCTGAACCCAACCCTTGCAGTGCAGCTTCGTCCCGCGCGGCGCGTGAACCTCTTTTCGATCAGCCATGGATCCTCACTTTCTCTTGCACTTCCGGCTCAAGCATAGGACTCGAGAAGATTCGCAGCCAATCGACAAGATACCGGATCGGCTCATGGTTTCGAGAGAAATTCGACGACTCGCTGCGCCATTTCGGCGCGGCTGGGAACCCACTCGCACGAACGCGGCATCGACTGCAAGAAAGTGACGCCATAGCTCCGCTCCTGTAGCCGCTTGTCCAAGAGAAGGACGACTCCACGGTCCTCGCGCGTGCGGAGCAGGCGCCCCACGCCCTGCTTGAGCCGCAGGACCGCGTCGTTCAAGGAAACGTCGAGGAAAGGATCCCGGCCCAGCCTCTTCGCGCGGTCGAATCGTCCCTGGGTTAGAGGTTCGGTAGGAACGGCGAAGGGCAGACGTGGGACCACGAGGACTTCGAGCTGCCGCCCCGGAAAGTCCACCCCTTCCCAGAAGGATCCGGTGGCGAGCAGAATCGCGGCGGACGCGTCCCGAAATTCGGCCACCAATCGCTCGCGACCACCGCCAGGTGTCTGGCGCAATAGACGCGTGTGCGCGCGGCCGCTCTCCGCGCTGAAGAGTCCGTCTTCCAGCGAAAACACCGGCCGCAGGATTTCGTAGACCTCGTCGATGAGCTGGTAGCTGGTGGACAGCATGAGTGTCTTCGTCGCGACACGAGTGCCGATCTGCTGCAGGAGTTCGGCCACGATCTCGGCAAATCCCTCCTCCTTGGGATCCACCAGCTCCGGGGTGGTCAGGACGAGCGCCTGTTCCTCGAACTCAAAGGGCGAAGGAATGAGCAGACTATCGGTATAGCGGGACACTTTGGAAAAACCCACGCTCTCGGCGAAAGGAGTGAAATCCTCTCCCACCGCAAGGGTCGCGCTCGTCATGACCACCGAGCGGTAGTGAGTGTCCCAGAGTTGCGCGAGGGGCTCCTCCACCGTGAGTGGAGCCGCCACGATCGCGGCCAGACCTCTGCTCCCTCCCCACTCGAACCAGTAGACCCAGTCCTCGTCGGAAGCCTCGAGACAAAACCTTATGCCCGCGCACAGATCGGAATGGAACGAGAGCAAGGAGACGAGAGCTTCGCGGTCATCCTGCATCTCCGGCAGAAGCTCCGCGAGATCCCCGCTCGCGTCGAGAACCTTGGCCAGATCCTGGTGCAACTCTTCGGCGCGCGTCAAAAGGACCTCGGTCTCGGCCCGCACCGCGCCAAAGGCCTCGTCTCCGTCGTGGTAGCGATGCCGTCCCGCGCGCGCGCTCCCTTCGCTCAAACGCGAACGGCACGATTCCTCGACCGCATCGAACCAGCGGTGGTAAGCGTTCCACCAAGAGTCCAGCGAAGAATCGAGAGAGCGCGTGCACTCGCGCAGCCGGTCCCCTCCGGGCTTCTCTCCCACGATCTTCAGGATCTCCTCCAGGACCTCCCTCAGTCCTCCGTGGTTTTCTCCCGGAGAGATTCTTGTACACCTCCAGGCGGTCCCGCTTGATCCAGTGGCTCAGTGCATTCGTGGCCACCGGAGGAAGTTCGTGAGCCTCGTCCACGATCAAGAGCCGCGAGGGTCCCAAAAGTCCCTGGGCACTCCGCAAGTCCATCATGAGCAGCGAATGGTTCACGATTACGACCGGCGCTTCACGCGCGCTGCGGCGGGCGGCGACCACGAAACAGAGAGGATCCTTGAGACAGATGTGAGGCGAGCACGGTTCCACCGACTCGAAGAGCGCGAGCCAATGATCCTCGAAGAAGGGGTGGTCGCTGAGTTCCTCGCGCCGGCCGTCGCGGCTCTGAAAACGCCAGCAG
This sequence comes from Candidatus Krumholzibacteriota bacterium, assembly GCA_963806035.1. Lineage (GTDB taxonomy): Bacteria > Krumholzibacteriota > Krumholzibacteriia > JAJRXK01 > JAJRXK01 > JAOZPE01. Next base: position 18,638 of record CAWDWO010000017.1, read on the forward strand.
AAAATCGCGAGCTGGGCGAGCGCTTCGGCGCGGCTCTCGGGCCGATGCAGCATGGCCCGCCTGAACTGTCGCGCGCAGAGATAATTGTTTCGTCCCAGAAGCAGCCTTGCCTGCGCGGGATATCCGAAACGCTCCAGAACGGGCAGATCGCCCTCGATCAATTGGTGCTGGAGAGCCTTGGTGTAGGTGGAGATCACGACTCGCTCGTCCTCGCGCGCGCCGTGCAACAGGGCGGGCACCAGGTAGGCCAGTGACTTGCCGATGCCGGTCCCCGCCTCGATCATGAGATGCTCGTCCCGTGCGAGCACGTGCTCCATCTTCAAAGCCATGTCCAATTGGCCCGCGCGCGCCTCGAATCCCTCGCCGAGAATCTGCGCCAACCCGCCGTTCTCCCCAGAATCTCCTCCACTCCACGGGCTCGCCAAGCCTGCCAGGCCTCCTCATCGGCTTTGGGCGCTTTGGGCACCGGAGCGAAGAAAATCCCCGGAAAGATCTCGGATACCGGACGCCCCAGATGAGTTCCCACCTGGAGCGAGACAGCAGGGGCCTCCAGCGCCAGGAACTCGGCCACGATCGGCGCGAGTTGTTCGAGGCTTCGCTTCAGGTAGTGCCGGTGCGGCGAATCGAGCGAATGCCACCAAGCTTGCAGTGCCAGGAGCAGGTCAGCCCAGCCACACAGGCTCTGCTCGAGGTCGACGCGGTTGTCGATCGCCCTCGTCTTCTTCAATTCTTGGTCGACGGTGGAAATTGCCGCGGGCCAGAAGCCAAGAGGAGTTCCTGCAGGCCGATCGAGTCTCCGTCTGGCGTACTCTCGTCCAGCGAGAGTAGCGTCAGCTCCTCCGGTACCCTTTCATCCTCGCCCTGGAGAAACAGCGTATCGCGCTCCGCAGCGAGAGGCCGAACGACCCGCACTTCCGGATGGCGGTGCACGCGGCACGAAAGCGCGAAACTACGCTTCTTCATGCCCCGGCCTCCTCGAGCATTTTCAGGAACTCGTTCTCGTCGACGATTCGAATCCCGAGCTCCTCCGCCCGACTATGCTTGGATCCGGGGCGCTCGCCCACCACGACCAAATCCGTCTTCTTACTCACGCTCGAAACGACGCGCCCGCCCAGGGCCTCGATCCTGGCCTTGGCCTCTCTGCGCTCCATGCTGGAGAGAGTCCCGTCAACACGACCGAGAGTTCAGCGAAGGGCGAGTCTTCCGGTACCGCCTCGCTGGCATTCTCT
>CAWDWO010000018.1:0-17923 GCA_963806035.1 Candidatus Krumholzibacteriota bacterium
CGGTCCCATCGATCCGGGGATCTACGGCTTCACCTACTCCAATTCCCTGGGCAGCGATGGGGTGCTGTTGCCGAACGAATCCTCGCAAGCACTCACCTGGGTCTTCCATGATCCGGGCCTCTTGAGCTTTTCCTTTGCCGCGCGAGCAGATTTCGCACTCTCGAATACCACTTCGTCCATCTCCGGGACGGTATTCCGCGATTCGAATTACGACGGCATCCGGCAACGCGACGAAGGTCCGCTCCAAGGCGCCATCGTGCGCGGCCTCTCCCCCAGCGGCAAGCCGATGGAGGCCGTTCCTGACGAGACGGGCTTTTATCGTTTCGCCGTCACCGAGCCGGGACTCTATCAACTGCAGCTGGACAGCCTGCTGGATTGCGTGGCGAGCCTCACGGATTGTCCTATCTGCTACACCACACCGCGAGTCCTTAGGATTTTCCTCTCCACCGGCGAGGATGGAAGACCCATCTCCTTCCAGCACGCGGATTACGGCGCCGTCCCCGGACCCTGTCCGGGCGCGGTCCGGCCCACCCAACTCACCAGGGCCGATCCGGATTCGCTGAGGCCACAGGACTACTACCGGCTCATGGATGCAACGATCGAGGGGAAGATCTTGAGGCTGCACATCGGCTTCGGGGGTTGCTCGGCCGATCACGAGTTCGCGCTCTTTGCCGGTCTCCCCTTCAAAATGGAATCCGGGGAGGCGCATACCTGGTTGCGGCTGATGCACGACGACCACGGCGAGCTTTGCGACGCCTGGTTCGAGCGCTTCTTCAGCTTCGATTTACAGGCAGTCAGAGACGCCTATCTGCAGCGCTACGGTGTAACGGGACCCGTGGTCTTGGAACTCCGGGAGCCGAATGGCCAAGTCACGAAGTTCCTCTTGGAGCCCTGAACCAGGATCCGGTTCGAAGATGAAAAGGGCGCCCCGTGAGGAGCGCCCTTCTTTCAAACGAGAAACTGGCAATCTCTTACTCGATATCCCCGATGTAAGAGCGATAGGGATCCACGTCGCGTCCCACCACGATGTGTTGCTTCTTGTCCCGATAGAGAACGATGAGCTGCTTGTCGGGGAACTTGCCGAGGACCTGCGTGTCCAGGGTGTAGGTGTCGGTATCGATCGGCACCTCACGCAAGAGGTGTCCGCTGGTATCGTAGATCCGCAGGGTACTCCCCGGCTCGAGTTCACTGAACTCCACCTGGTATCCGGATACGGAGATCGTGCCTACGCGAGCAATGTTGGCCAGATCGGAACCGGCCGGCGCAACTCCCGCCCCACCCTGCACGTCGAAGTCCATCGGCTGTAGGGTGCTACAACTCTCCGAGTCTCCCAGCGGCGCACCCGACTGCGAGATGATTCCCGAGCCGAAGCTCAGCCTGAGGCTGGCCGGCTCGGAGATGGCCGTATCCAGGACCAGGCGGAGCAGCGTATCGCTGACCCACTGCTGGGCCAGTCCGAGAGTCTTGGCCTGGGCCTGTCCGCCCGAAGATTCCAGGACGAAGCTGCCCGAGCGCACACTACTCCGGAGAACCGGCTCGTCGAATTCGAGTTCGATTTCGGAGATGCTCTGTGCGGAGCTTCCCACCGTTGGCGTCGTGGATACGATGTGCATGCAGCCCGAAGGCGTCAGATTCGGATCGAGCTGGAAGCTGAGCGTGGGCTGGGGATCACAGTTGTCTCCCACTCCCAGGGGCGCTCCGGTGCTGCTCTTTAGATCGGGATCGATCGCAAGCGTGAAGGTCCCCACTTCGTCCGGAGGACTGGCGGTCGTCACCTTCAGCTCGCTCGGAGACACCGCGGAGAGACTGACCGGATAGTCGACCGATCCTCCAGCGGCGGGCGTGAATGTGAGAGTGAATCCCGAAGGATCCATGCTCGCAGTATCCACGACCTGATCCAGACGCAGGATGACGCCGTTGAAACTCGCGATCTGCGCACCGTCGACCGGTTCGCTCTGATACATGGTCATGCAGCTGCTGTTGGTACTTGCCGGCGCGACTTCGATGCTGATCTCCGACGGATTCGGACTCCAGTTCGCCGCCATGTCCAGGCCCTCTACTCTGAGAGTGTGAGTCTCTCCCGCGGACCAGTTGGAGGCGTCGACAGTGTAGTAGAGCAGAGCGACGTCGTTGGTCAGGCCAACCGGATGCTGCAGCGGAACGACCTCGCCCTGCCAGGCAGGCTGGGAGTCGTAGGACAACCTCGCGTTGGTCACCGCTGCGTGTCCCGTCGTGGCGTCGCTGATGAGCAACTGGATCGTCGCGGTGGTTCCCTCCTCCACCAACAGGCTACCAAATCCCTGATGGACCACCGTGGGGCCGACCGAGTCCTCCGCGATGTTGCTCACCACCGAGACATTTCCCGCGGCGTCAGTGGTCCGAATCGCCACGCGCAAAGCACCATCGCTGGCGTCGATCGTTCCCAGATTCACCGTCTGCACGTTGCCCGGGAGTTCGGGAGCCGGAGGATTGGCTACCACCGTCGCGGTGTTCCAATCGAAGTTGGTGGAAGGATCCGCCGTCGCATAGCGGATCTCGACCTGCGACGGCATGCCGCTGGGCCCCTGATCCGCCGGAGCGGACCATTGCAACACCGCGCTGCCGTCATCGGCATCGAAGTTCAACTCGAGGTCGTCGACGGCATCGGGTGCCACTTCGTCGGGTCCCGCGCTGCTGGCAACGGTGAGGGCAAAAGTGGTGGGATCGCCGCAAGAGCCGTCGCCATTACCGTCGAGGAAATGACCGGCCAGGCTAGAGAGATTCCCGCTCACCGTGAAGGTGACGGTTTCCCCGTTCTGTGGGGTGGGACTCAGGTTGAGGCTGAGCACCGTCGAACTCAGCTGGGAACTGACGGTGAAAGATCCCGTGCTGCTACCTTCGGCCGTGACGGCCCCCTGCAAGGTGGTCGGATCGAGTGACTCGGAGAAGAGCAAAAGAACGCCGCTGGACGAAGGATCGTAGCTCTCGCCGGCGTCCGGGGTGGTGCTGAGCAAGCTGAGGCATCCGTCGCTCGTGCCGCCCTGTGAGAGCAGGTACTGCAGGTAGGCGCCACCGTTTCTCGCTGCCACCGCCTGGTTCTTCATGTTGGAGTAGGTAATACCACTGCCGTCGAACCAGGGATCCTTGGTCGCGGTGGCCCAGTCGGTCGGTACGTGCACCAGCATGGAGGCATCTCCGGTCAGCCAGTACGCGTAGCTCAAGCCCTCGTCGACTCTCAGATTGAGTCCGGCGTCGGCGACAGCCGTAACTCCTCCGTGATAATCCCACGAGTACGCCCAGCGTGACGATGCGGGGACCCAACAGTAGGTCTGCAGCCAGTTGCCGTAGGTGTGCAGCGACTGCACCCCCTGTGCGTCAGGGGTACCCAACTGTCGTTCCCGCTCCTCGAGGAACTCACCGAGGTTCCCCATGAGCATCCCGAGTTGCCAAACCGAAACTTGGCTCTGCCAGGGCGGATCGAAAGTGGTGTCGTCGCACAGGTCCGGACCGTTGATCCAGCAGCGATCGGCCGCATTGGTTCGACGCATCACGTCCAGGCAAGCATCGAGATATTTCTGCTCACCCGTGGCTCGCCATGCTTCGAGCGAAATGCTGAGGAACCAGGCCGCGGCACGGATCTCGCCGTCGGTCTTGACCTCGCTATAACCACCACTGTTGGGGTCGTTGGCCAGGCGCCAAGCCGTGTTGTCCGCCACCTCGACCGCAGAGTCGTACACGACGGGATCGCCGGTTAAGTAGTAGTAATAGAACATGCCCTGCGCGTTGTAGTGCCCGGGCTGAGGATAATCGGTGCGGTGCTTGTGCGAACCGGTGCGGTCGTGGGTAAAGAACCCACCATTGCGCCAACCCAGATCTCCCTGGGTATGGTAGACGTCGATGTCGGCCAGGTGGCGCGCCGCCGGCTCGATGAAGGTCCACCAGTCGAAATTCCCGGAGCGCACCATCTGCAGGATCATCCCGTAGGAATAGTCGTTCTCACAATTGGCGCGGTCGCCCTGATGTTCGTACTCGGCAAAGAAGTCGCCGTAGTCCCACCAACCGTAGACGTCATCGTAGGCGAGATTTCCCCCGGCGGAGGCTTCTGGACGGTCCGCCGTGAAGCCTATGCCACCGTAGAGGCCGGCCCGCTCGTAGAGTTCGTAGTCGGGCGAGGGAGACTCCGAGACGGGAACGGTCCGCCGGAAACAACCCGTTCCCAGATAGTACTCCGGCGGCGCGAGCGCGATCATCGGATTCAGAGCCGAGAGCATGCGCGCCTGCGTGTTCGCGCCTCCGTCGCTGAAGAAGTCGACGCGAATCCGGTGGGTCTTCTGCTCACCACCACGCATGGAATGGTCGCCGCTCTGAAACTCGCTGAAGAACTCGGCTTTGACGGTTCCGTCCGCTTGGGCCACCAGACCGTTGGGATAGTTCTGCCAGAACTCGTCGATCCCGAAGGCCACGCCGTTCTGTCCACTGCGAACTTCCATCCAGCCTTCGGCTTGATCGCCGCTGCCCACTTGAGTTTCACTCTGAGGATCGCCGGCATAGAAGCGCCAACCGCGGTAGCTGTTCTTTTTGAGATCGGTCCACTTGTTCCAGCTATCCAGCCCGCTGCTGTCCTGGTGAATGTAGCCCCTCTGTCCACTACTCAGCGACACCGTCATCGGGGCGCTGCCCTCGTCCGCCCCCACCTTCAGCGAGCCGTTGCTGAAGGGGGTCGCGAGTTCGATTCTAGCGTCCTGGAAGGCGACCGAGCCATCGCCCCGATAGTCGATCGCGCCGGGGCGCCAGTTGTGGAGAGTCTGCTGGATGCGCAGTTCGGCGCTGCCCAGAGTGGCGGTGATGCGAGTCACGTAGTTTAGAATCTGGCTGCTGGATGTCTCGCTCTGCAGCTTGCCCTTGAAGAGCAGGGTCACGCTCTGCGAACCCTGGTGTTCGATCTCTGCAACCGTCGGGGCGGAAGCGGCGGCCGTGTAACGTTCGCCATCACTACCATCCACTACCAGCCCTGCGGACTGACCGGGACGCAGTACCTGCAGGTCGTAACTGCCATCGCCGTCGCTGTCGATGGATGCCGTCTCGAGAATGTGGAAGCTGGCCTTGTCGACCGTGAAACGCAGCACTCCGGTTTCCACGGTGATGGTGGTTCCATCGTCCGTGGCGACGAGCGCACTCGAACCGTTTGCATTCCCGTTGTCACTCAGTTGGTAGACGCTGGTGCCGCGAGCGGGAACGTCGACGGGAAGGGTCAACAGAACCCAGCGGGGTGAACCGTCCCACCATTGCGTCAGAGTCCGCGCTTGCAGCGCGTTGACCGTCCCGTTGGGACCGGAGATGCCGAGCTGATCGGGAGAGGAGATCGCACCCTGCGCGAAGGGAACTCCGACTTCCAAGGTGGCGCCTTCGCGCGGAACCGCGAGCTCGTTGCGAACGGTCAAAGGAACCGTCAATGCGAAGGCAGAGGAAGGAAAGATCATGAGAGTGAAGACGATCAGCCAACGCCGCAAGCTCGATTTCATAAGGTACCTTCGCAGTTGGGTGTCATTCCTTGGTGCTCGATTCTGTCATCGAGAGCCGTGCGCCGCACGGTCGCCGGTATGGTGAAAGCGGAGGAACGATGAGGAGCTTTCGCGGACCAAAACCGACATTTCAACTCGATGGTTCCCCCTGAGGAAGGGTTGGAACTCGGCAGCGGATATCTGCGCACGGAGCACGCAATATGCCAGCCTGTCTGCGAGTTCAAATGTCATGCTCGGGTGCAGTGGGGCGGGCCATATGAGAAACGCAAGGTAAGCAAGAACCCCCAGAAGAATCTAGAGCAATCTGCTTCATTTCCTCCGTGGGTGAATGCGCAGCGTGCTGAGAAGTTCCCGGGCTCGCAGGATGCGCGCGGGAAGGAAGATGGTTCGTGTGCTGATCTTCAAGTTCCGCCGCGAACCGGGCTCATCAAGTCCGCGCGGAGACTTCTCGCGCCTCAACGACCCATGAATCCCAGCACCAGAGCACACACGCGCGCCAGCACATAACACGAATAGAGGACGAAGATGGCGAAGATCCTGTGGATTTCGGGACCTTTGCGCACGATGGCCCGCAAGGTGAGCAAGGAGGGCAGGCTCAAAAGCCCGATCCAGCCCAGGTGGAGCGGCCAGGAGCGCAGATCGTGGGGACTCGCGATCAGGCCGGCCACGAAAAGTAAGGCGAAAGAGAGCGCGAGCAGGGGAATGATCAGGCTGGGCACCTCGTCCGCCACCATCCCCCCTGCGCGCAGCCGATGGTAAGAATCCTTGCCGTGCCAGATTTCCTTCCGAAGAAATGCAGCGAGACTTGCCGGCTCCCGGTGGTGCAAGACCAGAACCTCCGGATCATCCAGAAGCGTACCGTGACGAGAGAGCCGGTAGGAGAGATCGGCATCCTCGCAGGTAGTCAAGCTCTCGTCGAATCCGCCGACCGCTTCGAAAGCGTCGCGGCGTACGGCCAGATTGGCCGAGGGAAGCCAGCGGGCTCGTTCGGGCTCTCCGCGAACCCGCAGCAGAAAGGACCAGGTTTTCTGGACCCAGGTTGTCCCTTGCTCAGCGACGTGCGGATAGTTCCCCACCGCGACCACCTGCTTCGACTCGAGAGCCCGCTGAATCGCCTCGGCCCAGCCGGCCTCGACGGTGCAGTCCGCATCGAGGAACGCCAGGTAGCGCCCGGACGAAACGCGTGCTCCCTCGTTGCGCACGGCTGCGATGGTCTCGGCGCGCGAATCGAGGACGAGTGCACCCTTCTCGCGCGCGATGGCCGCGGTCCGGTCACTCGATCCATTGTCGACCACCACGCATTCCACGGAGATGCTCGAACTCGTATTGCTCCGAATGGAATCGAGACACGCCGGGAGATACTGCTCCTCGTTGCGCGCCGGTATGATCACGCTCAGGTCGACACGCTTTCTTTCTCTGGATTCATCCATCAGATCTCGAGTTCGTCCATGAGCTCATCCTGTTCGAAGTCCTTGCTCTCCCGTTGGAGAGTGAGAGTGAGAGATACCGCCAGAGCGCCGATGAACCAACCAAACTCGTAGCGTTCCGCGCTGATGAAAAACGCGGTCACCCAAAACGCCACCTGACTGGCCAGGAGAGTCTTGGCCCACGACCTCACCAGAGGATCGTCCGCGCCTTCCTCGTCTCGCAGCCGCAAGAGCCGCCGAAACACGAAGACGTGAAAGAGGATCAAAAAGATCAGTCCAGTGATCCCGTACTCGCCACCCGTCTGAACCAAGATGTTGTGCGCCTGGCGGGGCTTGCTCGAATCATAGAAGCGATACTGACTGACGTATTGGGCGGGCCCGACTCCCAAAAAGGGGTTACTGAGCATCATCTTGGTCCCGGCGCGCCACGAATGGAGCCGTCCTTCGGCGCTGGCTTCGCCTTCGTAGTGCACGATGGTGTCGGCGCGCCCTTTCAGGGTTTGGGGCGCGGCCACCACATAGAAGCCCCCCAGGAGTAGGACCCCTCCGATCAGCGCGGGAACGCGGTGGCGACTCTGCCAGGCGATCATACCAAAGGCGGCGGCGATTCCCAGCAGTCCTCCGCGGCTCGCGGTGAGAAAGACACAGAGCACGGCCAGGGGAATCATCCCGAGTGCCGGCAGCTTCCAGAACTTCGACTCGATGCGCTCTGCGAGATACCAGTAGAACGGAATCGCCAAGAGCAGATGCATTGCGAAGAAGTTGCGGTCCTTGAGAGTCGCGGAGGCGCTTCCGGGGCCGTCCAACATGTAGACGCCATGTACGTACTTCTGCATGAGGGCCCAAAAGGTGAGGTAGGCGAAAGAGCAAGTGACCAACCAAATGCTCACCTTGTACCAAGATCGTTGATTCATGAACGCCGCGAAGGTGCCGGCGAAGAGAAGCATCTTCGTGATGTCGATGAGCCGTTCATAATTTCCTCCGTGCGTCAGCGCGGAGAGAGCCACGACTACGTTGAAGCTCAGCATCACCAGCAGAATTCGATCCTTGGGCGGAGACCCGCGGCGCGACATCGATGTCCTTACCAGGGTCGCGATCAGGGTGAACACCGCAAGACCCAAGGAAATGCGGAGCTTCTCGAAACCCCAGAGGACTTCGTTCGGCCGGGCGAGGGCCATGATGTAGTAGGCCCAAAAACCGATCTGGGGTTTGATGAAAATCACGATTCCCAAACCGAGAACCATGACGGCGCCGAGCGCGTAGCGCACGTTGTCGTGCAAGAGCAGGTAAGAACTGATCAGGGAAAACGCGATGACCAAGAGTCCCACGAGGACGGAGCGCCACTTCACGAAGTAGCGGCTCAGAACCTCCGTCTCGAGAGGATGCCTTTCCAGAGGTTCGTCGTGATTTCGGCGCGGACTTCGCTCCCGTCTCCATTCATCGGCCTCACGCTGATCCGCCATGCCAACCTCTGCAGAATCACACGCCCGCTGCTCGAGCTTGCCCTGATACCGCTCGGAACGGCGGCCCGATCCAAGGAAGAGCTCTTGAGGCAAAGGGAGCGGAACGAAGGAGAAGTCCCAGAAGACCAGCGGGAAGTATGCCATCCCCGCCGTCCTTCACACAAGAATCGGCTTGGACTGGTAGCCGCCGATTTCGCTTGGAGTCTGGATCTTGCTTTGGAACTGGCCTAGTGTGCTGCAAACTCGCAGCCTGGGACACCCAAGCTTGACCATCCCCAGCGGGGGATCGTGTCGAAGTCCGGAAAGAAAGATGCCCAAGATCGTCGTCCTCCACCTCATCTCTCCCACTGGTTACTATGGGGCAGAACGCTGGGTCGTCGCTCAGGTGCGGCATCTGGATCCAACGCGAGTCGAGGCGCACATTGCCGTCACGCGCGAGGGAGACGACGAGAGTCCGGAGATTCTCGCCCGTGCCCGAGCCCTTGGACTGTCGACCCACGAGATCACACTCGCGCATCGCTTCGATCCGCGCGCGGCCAGCTCGGTGGCCAAGCTCGCCTGCGCTCTCGACGCTCGCGTGCTTCACGGACACGGTTACAAGTCAGACCTCTTGGCCGTACTCGCGCGTCGCCGCGCCGAGGCGGCCGTCGTCTCCACTCCACACGGATTCGAGAAAGCGCTCAGCCCCAAGATGCGACTCTATCTCGCCGCCGGTCGCTGGGCCCTCCAGCGGGCGGAGGTGGTGGCTCCGCTCTCCAGCGAACTCGAGCACAGGCTCTTGGAAATGGGGGTCTCCGCGAGTCACATTCGCCTCATCGAGAATGGCGTCGATCTGAGCGAAATCGAAGCGGAGCTGGCCGCGGCTCCCAAAGTTGAGAACGATCCCCGGCGTCACTCCTCCGAACGCCTGCTGGTCTACGTGGGCCGGCTCACCCCACTCAAGAATCTCGATGCGATGATCCGTGCCTTCGCCAAGCTCTGCGAAAGGCGCGAAGGAGTTCGCCTTGTTCTGGTGGGTGAGGGTCCGGAAAGAGCGGCCCTCCTGGAGCAAGTAAACCGTAGTGCCGCCAAAGGACGCGTCGATTTCTTGGGCTACCGAGAGGATCGCCTGAGCCTCTTGCGCCACTGTGAGATCTTCAGCATGAGTTCCACCACCGAGGGGATCCCCCGTTCGATGATGGAGGCCATGGCCATGGGGCTACCTGCCGTGGCCTTCGACATCCCCGGAGTGGACAAGCTCTTGCGGAATGGCGAGACCGGAATCGCGGTGAAGCTGAACGACTGCGAAGCCCTGGCGAGCGCCTGGGAGCGCCTCCTCGACGACGAGCAGTCGAGGCTCCGCATGGGCGCTGCGGCACGACGCCACATCGTCGAGCACTATTCCGCACAGAGAATGGCCTCGGAATACGAGAAGCTCTACTTGGAGCTCGCAGGCCCCGCCAGCTGATCGCTCATCTGCCTGACTCGGCTCGCAAAGCGCTCCCAGCTGAATCCCTCGGCCCAGCGACGACTCTCCTGCCCCATGCGCTTGCGCAATTCGTCGTCCTCGGCGAGCCTCCGCAACGCATCGGAGAGAGCATCGATGTTTTCGGTATCCACCAGAATTCCGTTTACCCCGTCGTTCACTGCATCGGGCACCCCACCGGTGGTCCCTCCCACTACCGGCAAGCCGGAGGCGGCCGCTTCCAGGAACACGATCCCGAAACCCTCCATGTCGTCGCTGCTGAGACGCCGGTTCGCGAGCACGAAGAGATCGCACTGACGATAGAGACCCGGGAGATCCTCCTCGGGGACGTAGCCGAGGAACTTCACGACATCGTCCAGGCCAAGCTCGCTGGACAGCTGCCGCAGCTCGGCCTCCTTCCCGCCGGTTCCCGCGATCCAATAGCGAAGCTGAGGGAGCCGTTGCTTGAGCGGAACCAGCGCCCGCAGCACCTGCTCATGCCCTTTGCGCGGCCAGAGCCGTCCCACGCTCAGAATTCGAATCTCGCCGTCGGGCGGACGCATTTCTGCCCGAAAGCGCGTGAGCTCGACTCCGGGATGAATGACCCGGATCAGTTTCGGATCCACCCCCAGATCGACGAGCAGCTGACGGCTGTTGTTGGAGTTTGCCACGATACCGGCCGCGGCGTTGTAGAGCTGCGGCATCAGGCGGCGTTTCCACTTGTAGTGCCGCTGGATGGCCACTTCCTCCCCGTGGACGTAGACCAGGTAGGGAACCTTGAAGAGCTTCTTGTAGATCCAGGCCACTACCGCCTCGGGCAGGACGTGTCCGCAGTGCAGAATCTCGGGCCGGAAGGAAAAGCGCAGGCGAACGGCGGCAACCGTCATGCGCAGGTAGAGCAGAAGGGACTCTGGCTTGAGAAATTCGTAGCGCTTCAGACTGACGCGGGTGGTCGGCAGTGAAGAAGCCGGACCTTCCGTGCCCACGCCGGGTTCACAATTTCCGGTGAGGACGTGGACCGTTCCCTCGGGATAGCGGCTGCAGGCGTTGACGAAGAGGTTCACCGAGCCCCCCACGTAGGGCAGGAACCACTCGGTGACCAGCAACACTTTCCGTGCGGCGCTGGCTTCGCTGCTTTCGTGCGCTTTCGTGTCGAGAGTTGCGCTGGCTTCGAGGCTCACGTCTCCTCCCCCGCATCCCGAGCGGAGCTGCCGCCACGCTTGGCGAGCACGCGCGCGGGATTGCCGCCGACGATACTGAGATCCTCCACCGGCTTGGTCACCACGCTGCCCGCCGCCACGACACAGCCCTCTCCCACGTCGGCCATCACGATCGCTCCGTTTCCCAACCAACTGCCGCGTCCCACGCGCACCAACTCGTAGCGCCCGCCCTGTTCGCGGAGGCGGTAGGTCATCGCGCTGAAAAGCGTGCTGATTCTTTCCGAGAGCACGTGGACGTTGGACCCCAGAGAGTACGTCGTCCTCCAGATGAGCCATGCCGATGTTGCAGAACGCCCCCAGGTAGACTCTGTGTCCCAGACGGGCTCCCGGCCGGCTGAAGATCGTCCCGAAGGAGATGCACACGTCGTTGGCGCATTCATCGAGGAGTCTCCGGTAGAGGGCGCGACGGCAATACGATCCCAAGGGTCCCCACCAGCCGGAGGCCCACTGAGACACCCAGGCGAAGACCTGCACGCGATCGGCTCCCATTGCGTAGAGAGCACGGATGAGGAGCACGACCGGGGCGGTGAGCAAAAGGGCCAGGGAATCTCCGACTCGTTTCAGGATAGCTTTCACGGCGCGCGCTTCTGAAAGAGGTTCCCGCGAGAATTCGTGAGCATGCTGCAGGCAAGGCCCGTTCCAGCGCGGCCCGGCCGCGAGAATCGTCGCACACAAAAGCCACTTCCGGTACTCATACTCCGGTATCGGGACCGCAGGCTTCTGGCGAGGAGACTAAAGGGCGGGCGCCGCCGCGGCAAGTCCGCTCCCTCGGCATTCTCTTTGCGCGTTCGCGGCTCGATTGGGCCCCGGATCGCGCGATTGAGGTGCGAGAGCCGCGCAAGGGTGCCCTCTCCCTCATCCCGAGACTTGGCGAAAGTGGGCAACGATCGTTAGACTCACGCCAGCCCGTGTCCAAACGGCAATCCTCCATTCTTCCACTGCAGAAAAGGAACCATCGTGAGCGAATTCTCTCCCGACCTTCAGGATCGTTGGGCCCTCATCATCGGGGTAGCAGCGGATTCGGAGCAGCCACCGCGCGAATACTCTCGTCGGGGGACATGCACATCTTCGGCATCATTATTTGACGACCGGGCACGCACCCTTCGCCTGGTCGACCACGGTACAAGGAGGATGTCTATGGCCAACGGATCGGCGAAGCCTGGCTAGTGGGAACATGAACGTACGGCCGAGACAAAGAAGAAGAACGAAACAAAGCGCTGGACGACTCATGGCTAGCCAGCGGCTACAAGGCGATCGGCAGCATCAAGGTCTTCCTTGCGGCTGCCTTGGCCTTCGGCACCCCTCAAGGCCACTACGTGAAGCAGGAGAGGGACAGGCTCAGCTTCACTCAGCGAAACGTCGGAGAATGACCGTCGAAGTGGGTTCATGGCGCATTCCCTAGTACTACTGGGGCGCAGGGATTAGTAGAGCGAAGGCTGATCAGGCCAAGGGGGCAGCATCTACAGTGGCAGCTGACTTAGGCCAGCGGAGAGCACGCGGACTGATCCCCACCTACGGCGCGGTCCTCCGCCGAGGAATCCAGTCCCTAGAGTCGCACATCCGGCAATTGACCTTCGAGCTGGCTCCCTTCGGCATTCGCGCAGACACTCTCCGGGCTGGAGTGACCCGACGCTCCCGCCTTGCGTAAGATTCCCGGGCACGAAGTGCTCCTGGAAGAGGCCGGCGCCGGGGAACCCCACCGGGAAGCTCACCACCCCAGGAAGACGTCGCCGAAGCGCCTTGTTACGCCCTGGCCTGCGACGATTCTCGTCGTGAGCAGCAACGTCGCCGCTGCCAGGAACCCGAGCAGGCAGCGAGGAGGTAATGCCTGAGTGAGTGGAGAACCCATCGAACGTCGAAACGCTTTGCGCCCGGACTTCCCTTGCGGTTTGTCGACGGGGAATGCATGGGCGCGCAAGGGGAGTTCCTCTCCCTCCATCGACCCGGCCAACGGGGAGGGCGGAGTCCGTGTGGAGTGTCGAGAGCCGCCCGGCGCCAGCGCGAACATGAAGAAGGCGGCGGTCGAGCGCGGGCTCGAAAGGCCTTCGACGAGGACCCTTGGCCAAAATCCTAACGCCTGGCCCCGACGCGGACAAGGTGCTCCTCTGCTGAAGTTGGCCGAGCTCCTCGAGCAGAAACGTGGGCGGAGATGGCCGCGCTCGATTTATCTCGGACACCGGCAAGACGCTCCTTGCGTAGGGCAGGGTGGAAAATCCCCTTCGCCGCCAAGACTCTACCCACTCTCGGGTGGTTGGCCGCGGACTCGCCCACGGCGGCCTCCACCGCGACCGACTTCGTCTCACCCTCAGGCGTGGGTTGGGGTGGATGCACGGGATGATCACCCCCTGGAGAGGTTCAGCTACTCCTTTTTGGCTTCGTGGAAAATGGCTCCCGCGCTTTCCACGGCGGTCGCGATCCATTGTGAGAGCTTCCAGCACGGATGTCCTTGCTTCCACCGCTTATCCCGCTCGGTGAAGTGCAACGAAGCCGAATCTACAAGGGCATGTTGGTGAACATCCTGCCAGACAGGGCAGCATCCTGGGTCAGGATGACGGCACAGAAGGGGTAGACAGGGTGGCGGCCCACCGGTGGCAGGCTGCGGAGTGAAGGAATCGTCTCCGCCGGCCAGCGCCACAGGAGTCGAACGGGTCAGCGTCGAGCTCAGCAGGGAGGTCCCGACGTCATTTCGACGAGGAGCGCCGACCTCAAGAGTGCACTGCGCGGTGCGCTTCACAGGGCGTATTCTCCGACGGCCGAGATTCGCCATGTGCAGGCGGAAGCCGCTGCTTGCATTAAACAACGTGTCCGACTCAGTTCGTCGAGGCGCGGCTGGCCGAAAAAGGCGGGCGGGGCTGCGGCGGTGGTGCACCGAACCAGACGCGCGGTCACGGACCCTGTTTACATCAGTCGATGTCGCCAGGGTCCTGGAGTCGTCGCCCTAAGGAAAGGAGGGAAAAGGTTGGCGCGCGGGCAGGTCGAACAACCCCTGCAGGACAGAGTCGGGTGGTTACTAGCTGGACCCACCGTTTTGGGAACGTGACCAGCCATGCGCATAGCCAGAGAGGATGCTTCAGCAGTTTGTCCCTGGCCTTACATCCCTTCAAGAAGCAAGGAAGAGGCGCTGTGAGAATCGCAAACAAGCCAGCATCTGCCCCGGACTGGCTTCGCAGGTCAAAGAGTTCCCGGGACCTGGGACACACCCGCCGGCTTTGCCCGGGAACAGCCTACCAAGCCAGTCAGTGTCCATCAACACCTCATCTCTATGCGACCCGGTGTCGGCTAAGCTGGAGGGTAAGCGAACGAGAGCGGATTCGGAAAGGAAGGGACTTGGGCCACGAGGGACTCTTCGCGTACACGAGAAAGCAAAACGATATGGACCCACATCGACTAGAGCGGAGGGAACCCTCCATGGCAATGAAGTGGGACCCGGTGCTTTGGCGGGGAGACGCGGTGGCCTTGGGTGGCTGCTCAAACGGCCTTCGCAATTGAACGCTTCCGCCGGCAACATGCATGAGGAAACTGTACACGCTGCTGGAGCACGCAGGAGGTGAGGGTCCACGCCATCGTGATGAGCTGGCGCGGCAGAGGCCTGCTGGCGGCGGAGACGTGGACATGACTAGATCTACAACGTTCCAAACAGGCAGGCTCGGCGAAACTCATGCCCTTGTCAACCCAGCCTGGGTGGTGACCGGTAATCACAAATCTCCCCCAAGCAGGTCATCGCCATGGTGGACGGAATAGCGTCAGAGCGGGATGCCGATTTGGCTCTGGCGTGTGACCTTCGAGTACGGTGGCACGCCGTCTTCACGCAGAGTTTCGTCAAGGTGGGCCTGCGTGCCGACTGGGGTGGAGCTCTTTGCCCGGCTGATCGGCCAGGGCAAGCCCTTGAGATGATGCTCACCAGCGGAAGGTGGAGGCCGACGAGGCGCTGGAGATCGGATCGGTGCACCAGGTGGTCCCGTCCTCGCACCTGGAAGAGGCTCTGAGCGGATGGCCGCGCCTCGCGGAAGCCGCCCACGCGCGGCTCGGCCTGATCAAGCTGGCCGGTCCGGGAGCCTGGACAACGATCTGATGGAAATGCTGGAGACCGAGTTCGAGGCCCGACGCCGATGCTGGGACTGGCCCGATGCAGGCCGGGGGAATGACGCCTTGGGTAAGAAGACGTCGACGGGCCTTCGAGCGAAGATTCCGTAACGGTCAGATCGCGCGTAGCGCACGTGGGTAGGATCTCGGGGCAGGACCGCCAGGCCCTGCCCCTTTGAAACAGGCGTTCAGTTTACTGTCCGCTGAAGTGGGCAACCCGTTTCTAGACATAGGCCTCGATCCCCTCTTTCGCATTCAAACCTGGAAGAGCTGTTGCTGCGGCTCGCGCTGGATCGCCGGGCGCCCGCTGAAGGAACCGTGGGCCACGGTTGGCAACGGCCTTGATCTTCTCCCCGCCTTGCTGGCCTTGTTCGGCGGGAAGAACTGCTTCGGCATAGGCCATGAGGTCGTCCGGGAAAGTGTCCTTCTGGAAGATGTCGATGATGATCCCGGTTCCTTTGCTTCGTCGAAGTCCATGGTCCTGCCGGTTCCCGTCAGTTCCATTGCCTTTGCTTGCCGATGGAGCGCGTCGGCGCTAAGTTCCGCCCGTTCCCGGAGCACCAGGCCCACCTCGGGAAGTCCGATCTGCCCCGTTCTTCTTAGCGATCCGGATGTCGCCGCCATGGCGATCTCGATCCGCCGCCAACGGTGTGGCCGTTCAGAGCCGCGATGACCAGCTTGGAGTGTGCTCCAACGGTCGAGCATCTCGTTCGCGTGCAGACAGAGGTAGTACTTGAAGGTAGGATCCACCTCGTTGAGCATGTTGATGTCGGCGCCGCCCGAGAAAGACTTCTGCGCCGTCTCCTCGGATGACGATGACGTGATGTCATTCTCCATCCTCACGTCAAGAATACGGTCGTCGGACTGACGGTCCATCTCGTAGGTATAGGTCTTGGCGGACGGATAGGACAAAGCGATGACAGCGACCCCGCCATCCTTCTCGTACTTGACCAGAGTTCGGTCGCTAATTCAGCTCACCTCTGAAATGATGGAAAGGGCCGCGATTACGTCCGGCAGGTGCCGAAATCGCGGCGAAGTGTAGGAAGAGTGTGATCACAGCTTCGAAGGGCGACGGAGGCCGCGGCGGCCCGCTTGGGATACCACCGAGTAATGTACCTGCGCCTTCTCCCCAAGCCATACTTTCGCAGAAATTCCGCTTCCATCGCGAACGAATTCGCCGCGTCGTCGTCGCCAGGAACGGCACCATGCGCTCGGAATCGCCCAGGTCGCGCCCAGGCGCTGGATTCTCAGCGATCCTCTACGACATGGCCCCCCAGCGGGTTTCAGCACGCACTCCAGAGCGTTGCCCCCGGCCCTCGACCGGGCGGTGGCCGGCACGGAGCACGTTGAGACGCCCTTCGCAGAAAGATTGGACGCTGCTCGACGATCTTCTGGAAACAACAGGCGGATGTTCTTCTCGGCCTCCCCGGAGGACCTCGCCGAAGATCTCCGTCGAGGAGCCATCTCCAAGCACATCGGCTGAAACTGAGAACTCTTCGGAAGGAGTCGAGGAACGGCTTCCCGCGCACTCGTTGCCACCCAATTGTTCCACCTCTGGGTTGATCCGAACTCGCCGGCACCTTGAAGCCAGCTGGTTGATTCGGCTTTCAGCTTCTTGGGATCCGGTCCATCGCATGAAACTCGTCGAGGGTCGTCCGAGTCGTCTGCGGGACGACGACAAGACCAATCGGTCACGGATTTAGAATACTAACGGCCATGCGCAACGGAGTCAAGTTGGAAGTGAACGAGGCCCCAGGACTTGGCCAAACACGCGTCGATGCCCTCATAGGAAACAAGCCCTTTGCACGTGTAGGGGAGGGCGTGCGGCCTAGGCAGGCGGACATCGACGAGAGGCCCCTGAAACTCGGCTCAAGGCCCGATGGGACCCTTAAGTTGGTGAGTGTGGGCGGCTTTCGAATTGCACGCCTCTCGATCCTCTGCGCTTCTCGCAAAGACCCTCGGGGAGACGCTTTCCGCCGCCTCTATGCCGAGGAGGCGACCCCATCTGAAAGTCCAGGGGCCGGTCTCGGGGAAGAAGGGCGGGCCAGCGGCGTATACAGTCCCGTGAAGGATTTGAGGCCATGTCGCAGGCGCAGGCCTAGCTGAGTGGACGGCGCCGCCGCTAGTCTTCCGCCTCGTTGCTCCGATCGCCATTAGGGGCGCTTCAGGCCGCGCGCGCGGTCAACGCGGGTGTTTTTCAGGGTCTGGGCGTGGCACTTGCAGCGCCGCTTTTTCCAGGACGGGAGGGGCAGGACCGGTCTGGCAGTAGTACTTCGATGCAGGGCGCAAGGGCACCCGCAATCAGATCTACCCCCGAGGATTGCAAAGCGAACCCGCGGTGAGCCGCCGGAGGTTCTCGCCGGTACAATTAGATGTCTGTCCTTACACTAGCCAGAGGCCATGGGAGATCCAGCCTTTTCCTAAGAGAGAAGGACTTGTGAGGAGGCGGTGCTAACTTGTGGCCAGCATGGCCCGCTCGGCCACCTCGGAAAGGGGGTTGCGAAACCCGGAGCTCCATTGCAGGCCGCCGGGGACGAGGTTGCTCTCGCCAAGTCCTCAGACCAACTAGAGTGTTGCAGCCTGGGCAGAGGCCATGGCTGCGAGGAGCGGAAGGGAAGTACAGCCTAGCTTGGGCGTTCAGCTAGCGGGCCAGGTCAGTGGGGATCTCCTGGCTCTGATGGAGACGGCTGAGCAGCAGCATTGCCCGGCGTCCCGGCGTGCGGGCAGAAAGAAGTACGATGCGCTGCTCGCTGCCTTCGAGACACTACTGGAGCGCCATCTACAA
>CAWDWO010000019.1:0-14615 GCA_963806035.1 Candidatus Krumholzibacteriota bacterium
GAGCTTCTGGCCGATTCCTGGTTGTGGCTGAGTCGCCTGGCCAAGTTGGAGGGGAGGAAGTCCCTCTCTGAGGAATACATTGACCGCGCCTTGCAGATTTCCGAGAGCACGACTCTGCGCGCACCGCTCCTCGCCGATATTTTCCAGCAGCAGGGGAACCTCTTGCGAAGACGGCGCCGCTACGCCGAGGCCGAGCCCTGGTATCGGCGCGCCCTGGATCTGCGCGAGCATGATGAACAGGCGGACCCGCTGGACCGGGCCGACAATCGAATCTGGTTGGGGCACGTGCTGGTGCGCCAGCAGAGGGACGAAGAGGCCGCCAGGTACTTTCGTGAAGCGGCCGAGCTGCTGGAGGCTCACGCCACTGACGATCACCCGCTGTGGAGACCGGTGGTGGACTTCCTCTATCCGCGTCTTCTGCGTCGTGATCCACAGGCAGCGGCTCAGGCTCTGCGCCGTTGGAAGATGGCCTGCCGCGTTTGGCGACGAGACCGTGGCTTTCGCTTCGGGCTCGCGAACGGCGCCATCCCACCCCGTGCCGTGAGCGCGCTCCTCGCACAGAAGCAATGGAACGAGGCCTGGCAACTTTTGGAGACGGGGCTGGGCCAGGGCGTGGAGGAGTGCATTCTCCTGGCCGGTCGGGCGCATCTTTCCCGTGCACGACTCGACCAGGCGGCAGCGGCCCGTCCCTGGCTCGCGGCCGAGGCCCAATGGAATGCGACCACCGCCGAGGCTTGGTGCCAGGGCCTGCAGGCCGAAGTAAAATTGCGCCTTGCCGAAGCAAAGCTGCTGCGGACGCACCGCGCGGAATTGACCGTGAATGCCTCCCGAGTGCAGCGGCTTCTGGCCAACGACGAGGCGCTCTTGGGCTTCGCGCGGCTGCCCGCCGGAGCGGGCGATTCCCGGCACGGTCCCGAGGTCCTCTGGGCTTACGTTCTGCGCGGGGAAGGTCCCGTGCAGTGGATCTCCATCGTGGATGGCCAGCGCCAAGCAGAACGCTGGCAGGAATTCTGCACGGAAGAGATG
The DNA here is from genome assembly GCA_963806035.1 of Candidatus Krumholzibacteriota bacterium. Classification (GTDB taxonomy): domain Bacteria; phylum Krumholzibacteriota; class Krumholzibacteriia; order JAJRXK01; family JAJRXK01; genus JAOZPE01. The sequence continues at coordinate 1,027 of CAWDWO010000019.1, forward strand.
ACGGTCCAGCAGCGCCTGTTGCGGGCCGGAGCCTGGCCCACTCGCTTGCCGGACGACGCACAGCTCGAAGACGGAACCCGCCGGCTGGGTGAGGTTTTGCTGCAACCGCTGCGGCATTCGCTGCAAGGAGTGCGAACCCTGCTGCTCACGCCGGGAGGGATCCAAATCCCTTTGGAAATCCTGGGGGACGGGAACGGGGCCCGGTTGATCGATCGCTTCGCCGTGGTTCACGCACCTTCGGCCGGCGCGGTGACCCTGCTCAGGGAAAGGACGGGGAGCAAAGCCGACCGCTTCCGCGGCCCGGCCCTCGTCTTGGGAGATCCCCACTTCTCCGCGGAACCCCCCGAAGCAACCGTTCTGGCACAGCGCGCTTCTATGAACGGCCAGGCGACAGGGGCGAAGAGCGACGCCCTCAGTCAGCGGGTCCTGCGCCGTGCTCTGGAGGAGGGCGAGGAGTGGACGGGGCTGCCTGAACTTCCCGCCAGTCGGGACGAAGCAAGCACCATCGCGGCCCAGTGGCCCGCGAGCACGCTCTTGATGGGTGATGCGGCCACCGAGGAGGCCCTCCGTAAACAAGGACCCGGGTTTTCAATCGTCCATCTGGCCACCCACGCCCTCATCGACCGGCGGGTTCCGGAGCGATCCGCACTCGCTTTGGCTCACCCCGCGCCCGACCCCGCCCAAGTAGCCGCTCAACAGGACGGTCGCCTCAGCGCCCGCGAGATCTACTTGGACTGGGATCTCAGCGGAGCACTGGTCGTGCTGAGCGCCTGTCAAACCGGCTTCGGACGCGGTCGCCAGGGCTTCTATCTGGGAAAGGGATTTCCCCAGGCTCTTTTCCGCGCCGGCGCCGACAACATGCTGTTGAGTCTTTGGAAAGTGGATGACACGGCGACCCGCATGCTCATGCAGCGTTTTTACCAAGTCCTCTCCACCGGCGAAGCCACACCGGCCGAGGCGCTCCAGGCTGCCTGTCGGTGGCTGCGCCAGTACTCTGATGCGCGAGGCCGCCACCCCTTCGCCCACCCCATCTACTGGGGTGGCTTCCAACTTCTGGGCGAAGGTTCCGAGCTCGGGCATTTCCCGACGCATCGTCGCTAAGAAATCTCCGCTTCACTCGTAGCTAACAGGTATGAGCCCGGGGTCCGCCCGTGGCGTTTTAGCCCGGCTAGGGGTTGGGCGTCGCCGTCTCCAGCGGCTGGGAGCCTCCACTGGAACGTGTGCGGACCCCGGACGGCTCATCCATTCCCCCATCACAACGAGGAGGTCCCTCATGGACCCTTGTACACGTTCGCTTCGGGCGATGCTGGCGACGGCGTTGCTATTCTTCGCCGCCGCTGCCAATGCCCAAGTGCTCTACGGGATCGACAGCAGCAATGACCAACTCCTGGCCATCGACCCCTCCACTGCGAACACGGTGGTGGTGGGATCGCTGGGCTTTCCCGCCACCGCGGGAAGCGCGGCATTCGCCAACGGTACCCTCTACGGACTGATCCGGGACGGATCGGACGGCCTCGACAAGCTCTTCAGCATCGACACCGCCACCGGTGCCGCCACGGCCCTCGTGACCGTCGACCAAGACATCGGCGGACGGGGCATGAACTTCTCGCCCGACAACACGACCGTCTACTACACCGATGTCAACGAGTTCTGGACCATGGATCCCAGCACGGGTGTGAGCACTCTAATCGGTACCATGACCAGCGCGGCTTCTCAAATGGCGCGCGACGACGAGGGGATCTACTACGTCCTCCACAGCAGTGGTCTCAACACCCTCGATCCAGATACCGGCGCCACGACCCTCGTGGGCACCGTCGACCAAATTGGAGCAGGGCTGTCCTGGAACCCCAGCGACGGGCTGCTCTACACCGTAGCCGGCGGCAATCTCTACACCATCGATCCCCAGACTGCCGCGACCACGCGGATCGGAAACGTGGGCTTCACGTGCAACGGCCTGGCCTTCGACTACGGTCCCGTACCCACCGAGAAGAACAGCTGGGGCCGGATGAAGAGCAACTATCAGAGGTGATCTTCGAGCGCGCCCACCTTCCTTCCTGAAACTTTCATTCCCCGATCTTTGAGGAGGACCCCTTGAGATTCAACGCACGTTTTTTAGCTCTCGCCTTCTGCCTGTTCGCCCTGGCCATGACTTCGCCCCCAAGCGCGGCCCAGAATCTCTACGGAATCGACACCGTCCACAGTCAGTTGATCACCATCGACTCTTCCACGGGTGCGGGATCCGTGGTGGGCCCTTTGGGTCTGTACGTGGGTTCGTCCGGAGCGGACTTCGCTGCAGGACAGCTCTACGCCCTGATGTCCGAGCTTTTCACCAATGACAACAAGCTGTTCACCATCGATACCGCCACCGGCGCCGCCACGGCCGTCGTGACTGCCGACAGCATGATCGGCTACCGCGGCATCGAATTCTCCGAGGACAACAGTACCGTCTATTACACCAGCGACGACGAATTCTGGGAATTGGACCCCGGCACGGGCGCGTGCACCTTCGTGGGAATGATGCCCCAAGACGCATCCCAGCTGGCCCGGGATGGAGACGGCGTCTACTACACCTTCCAAAAGGGCGACCTGTACACCGTGGACCCCAACAGCGCCGCAACCTCCTTCGTGGGAGCCACCGGCCTGGGCGGACCGCTGGCCTGGAATCCCGTGGACGGGCAACTCTACGCCGTGTCGGGGATGAATCTCTATTCCATCGACCCCACCGACGGCACACCCACCCTGATTGGACCCGTCGGTTACCAGGTCTCCGGCCTGGCCTTCGACTACGGTCCCGTTCCCGCCGAGAAGAACAGCTGGGGCCGGATGAAGAGTCACTATCGGAAGTGAGCTGTTTGGTCCTGACGGGGCGCCTCTGCACGGGGTGCCCCGTCTACACTTGAGTGGCAATGGGCGGCCGGACATCGAGGTGTTGGCTGTGCCGCCCGGTGCACTTCAGTCGAGGCCGTAACGAATCTCCAGGGGCTTCTCTTGTCCCGCTTTGTAGTAGCGCCGCCACATCACGTACTCGTAGCCATCGTCCGTGAAGCGCGCCGTCGGCTTCGGCGTGATCGATTGCACTTTGGCGTCATGCGGCAACCTCACCTTGAGCCACACCAGGCGATCCTCTGCGTAGTCGCCCATGTTGCGATAGCGGAATCCATCGTCCGTCTTCTGGCTGCGCACCGAAGTCTCCTGGCAATTGACGGTCAGGGTCTCACCGGGAGCAACCGGTACGGCAAGGGGCAGGATGACTTGCACCCTTGAATCGGCCGCCTTCGACCATTCCGCACGCGGGGGATCATAGCGAGGCGTGAGCTCATTTCCGAAGGGATCTCGATACTCACGACGATCGACCGCGTCCCTCTCCCAGGAAGCGAGACCCCATTTCAATTCGGTCACCGCGCGCTGGCTGCTGTTCTTCAGGTGCATCTCCCAGTGCATGGTGGCGGTACCGTCGGCGTGGAGCTCGTCGTAGGAGCGAGTTTCCACCACCGGCTGCTTGGGCGCCGCGTCGCTGCGCGGGCGGTCAGAGAAAGTCGCAGGATCGATCTCGTCCTCGTTCAATTCGAGCAGTGTCCCGCCGGTCTGCAGCAAGTAGCGTCCCGCCTGCAGCCGAATGAGCTGCCCGACCTGAGTTTTTCCGTCGCGCAACTTCACGGACCACTCCTTCCCCGCTGCTCCAGTGGCCAAGAGTAGCGCGATGAGGCCCAGGCTCGCGATCAAGATTCGCTTGTTCATGACGATGCCTCCTTCAGCGGCAGACTCCCGCCGCCAGGTCGAAACAGGCGGCCCGGAGTTCCGTGGTCTGGTGCGGTGTTTCACCGTACCGGAGCGCGGTCACCGGACCGTCGATGGTGATGGTGGAGCGGGGGCCCTCCGCTCCCTGCTGGTTGCGCAACAGCCTCGGGGCGAGAATCGCCAATACCAGCACCGCTGCCAATGCGAGCAGGGGGCGCAGACGATTCCACGGAATGAAAGGATTTCGACGCGGCGCAGGTCGAGGCACACGATCGATGGCGAGCTGCGTCCGAAGCAGATCCTGGGGAACTTCACTTTTTAGCGCGCGCTGTGTTTCCTCGCGAAAACGGATGCGCTCGTTCAGCTCGACTCGCAGTTCCTCACTGGCCTGCGTCTCTTCCTCGAAGGCAACGCGGCTTTCGGGGCTGAGTTCGCCGTCGAGATAGGCTTCGAGTCGTTCGTACCAGCTGTCATGCGCCATGGCCGCGCCTCCTGAGCTGCTCCCGCAACTTGCGCACTGCGTGATGTTTGCGGGAGGCGATGGTGCCAGGGCTGAGCTTCAAGACCTGCGCGATCTCCGCGTAGCTCAGGCCCTCGATTTCACTGAGATGAAAGACGGAGCGTTGCTCTTCGGGAAGTTGTCCCAGCGCCGAGAGAAGATCAGTGCGGAACTCCGCGGCTTCGAGCGCTCGATCGGGGCGCTCCACCGCATTCGAAGCCGCGCGGGACGCGATGCGATCGTCCCATGCGCTCTCCATACGTTCGCGAACCTTACGCCGCCGCAAATGATCGAGCGCACAGGAACGAGCGGCCGCAAAGACCAGTCCCGGTCCCGCATCGGCAGCGAATTCACGTAGGCGAACGAAGGTGTCCTGGGTCAGATCGCGCGCGGCTTCCCCGTCACCCACAAGAGATCGCAGGTAGCGAAACACTCCCGCCGCATGCCGCTCGGCCAGGGCGGCGAGAGGGTCGGGTTGCATCTGGAGCGGGCTGGATTCCATCGCGGTCCTCCGTGCGTCCCCAGGCCCCAATGGGGCCTCCACCCATGATGACGCACGGGAGCACGAAATCTTCAAAAGAAATCCAAAAGGCCGCTCGTTCCTATCTGCCCGCCGTCAACGCTTGGGGGTCCCGCCGCACGAAGTTCAAGAACCGTAGCAGTCCACCGACCGCTAGCAAGCCGAGCAGAACGGAGAAAAGCACCAGGAAACCCGTGAGTTGAGCCAGCTCACGCGGAATGTTCGGAACAATCGGTACCAGGAAGCCAAGAAAGGCCACCAGCGAGAAGATTCCCGATCCCATCACTGCCCCTCTGGTCCCCAGAATACGGTCCGCGAGTTCGACGTGAACGCGATAGAAGAACCAGAACAGCGCCAGCGCCGCGATCAGCTCCAGAAAGGGGACGATCTCTCTCGTGGCGCTCGGTACGCCCGTTCCCTCATCTTGGAGAGTACTGACGAAGTTCCGCAAGCGGAGAAACACCGCGAGTACCGCCCCCATCGTGGCCAGCCGAGACGCGGCTTCCAGATGCGCACGGCCACCCCCCTGCCAGGCCGACTGAACGGACCAGAAGAAGGAAAGGGCGAAGAGGCTCGCCACGAGAAACCAGATCGCGACGAGACGAGCCAGCAATGGCGAGGCGTAAAGCGCCGGCCAGACGCTGTTCAATGTGCGGAGGAGAAAGGTCCCGCCAAGGCCGATCATCATGAGAAGAGCCGTCGTACGTACGGACATGAGGGCCTCCTTACGAGCGCGGGCTTTCCGCCCGGGCCAATGACTCTGGTGCCTCAGTTCAACTCTCCTGCTGTTGGAATCCTCCCGCCAGACGCTCGAAAAGGAACATCACCACGATGCCCAAGAGAAGGTGTGCGCCCAGCACGTACCAGACGTACTCTGCATGCCCCGCGGTGTCGAAATGTCCGTAGAGCGGCGTGTAGAGGATTCCGCTGAAGGCGCCGATCCCCACCGCGAGGAAGTTCGCCCCCATGTAGAGGCCCGCCTTCTCTTTGGGTGCGATCCAGGTGATGTACTCCTGAATGCGCGGCGAAGCAATCATCTCGCCCACTGCAAACAAGAAGATGCCCAGAAAGACCAGCCCGGGACCGCTGACGTTTGCCAGACCCAATACGCCCATTCCCAGCGCCGCGATGAACAACCCACTCAAGAACGAAGGGATCGCGGGAAAACGCTCGAAAAAGCGCGACACGAAGATCTGCAGGATCACGATGATATAGCCGGTATGGGAGATCGTCTCTCCCAGCAGTTTGCGCGTACCGTTTTCTTCATGAGAGAAGAAGTTGGCGAAGCCACTGCCGAAGATCGAGCGCATTCCATGGTAGAGACTTGCGGTGTCCAGATTACTGTCCACGTAGAGCGCACACATGTTGAAGAAGGCCCAGAAGGGGATCCAGAAGAACACCCCCAACAGAAGCAGGAAGAGGCTGAACTTGAGGTCGCTGAGCGCAATTCCGATGTCTTTGAACTTCTGTTTGAGGGAACTTCCTTCGATCTCCCGTTCGGGCTCCTTGTAGAAGAAGATGGTGATGAAGAGCATCACCACGATGGCGGCTGCCGCGGCGTAGAACGCGTAGTTCCAGGAGATCGCGCGCAGCTTGCCGGCCACGATCGGGCCCAACGAGCCCCCGACATTCACCATGGCGTAGAAGATCCCAAAGCCGAGCGTGCCGTTGGTACGGTCGGTAGTCGCGCGCACGGTGGCGGAGACGAGTGGTTTGAAGATTCCCGCTGCCAAACCCATGCTCAACATGGTCAGGGCGATCCCCGAGAAGGACTTGGTGAGGATCAAGAGCAGGATCGAGGGCAGATAGGCCAGGTAGCTGACGATGAGCAGCTTCTTGAATCCGAAGCGGTCGGCAAAAGTCCCCGAGATGAGAGGGATGGTGTAGGACAGGAGCAGGAAGATCGTCTGGACGATCCCCAGCTGGTCGCGCGAGTAGCCCAGACTCGCCATGTAGATGCCGAAGCTGAAGTAAATTCCGTAGTAGGCGAAGCGCTCCAGAATCTCGATGACGTTCGCCACCCAGAACACTCGCGGAAATGGTGTTCGGGACTGTCCTTGCGTCTGCATCGGTACCTCCAATGTGCCGGTGCGGTGGTTCGTAAGGGGCCTGAAGTGTAGCCAGCCGCCGCGAGGCAGTCGAGCACCAGAAACCGGTCAAGCTGCACCGCGGGATCCCGGGATCGCAACTCCGTTGCCCCCGGGAAGGAAGTGTGCGACAGTTTTCGCGCCCGTTCCCCCAATTCTCGAATCTGGAGGCAGTAATGCTGTTGATGTCCCTCTGGCTGCCCATCCTCCTTTCGGCCGTCGCCGTGTTCCTCGTGAGCGCCATCATTCACATGGTGCTCCATTACCACGACCGCGACTTCGCGGGGCTTCCCGACGAAGACGGGGTCATGGCCGCCCTGCGCCCGTTCCAGCTCGCGCCTGGCGAATACACCATGCCGCACTGCGCCAACGCGTCCCAGATGAAGGATCCGCAGTTACAGGAGAAGTTGAACCAGGGTCCCGTCGCCATCTTGACCGTCATGCCCAACGGGCCCTTCAAGATGGGAGGACAGCTCTTCCAGTGGTTCCTCTACTGTGTGCTGGTCGGCATCTTTTGCGCCTACATCGTGGGAGGGCTTGCCGAGGCGGGTACGGAGTATCGCGTGATCTTCCGCTACGTGAGCGCCACCGCTTTCGTGGCTTACTCCCTCGCTTTGATTCAGGGCTCCATCTGGTACAAGCGCCGCTGGAGCAGCACTCTGAAGTCCATGCTGGATGGGCTGATCTACGGCCTGGTGACCGGCGGCTTCTTTGGTTGGCTCTGGCCGGGAGCGTGAGCAAACTCTCATGCAGATTTGGGCCGACGCGGACGCCCTCCCGGGAGCGATCCGAGACATTCTCTTTCGGGCGGCGCAACGAGTTGGGGTGAAACTCACGCTGGTCGCATCCAAGTCGTTGCGCACGCCCGACACCAATCTCATCCACAGCTTGTGGGTTCCTGTGGGTGAAGACGCCGCCGATCACAAAATCATGGAATTGATGCAGGCCGGCGATCTGGTCATCACCGCCGACATTCCCTTGGCGGCCAAGGTCGTCGATAAGGGGGGGCTCGCACTCGACCCTCGTGGTGAATTGTACTCACGGGACAACATCGGTGAACGCCTCGCTACCCGGAATTTGCTCGATGAGCTACGCAGCGGCGGGCAGCGCATCGGAGGTCCCGCTCCCATCGACAGTCGCGCGCGGCAGACCTTCGCCAATCAGCTCGACCGCTGGCTCGCCCAACAGGAGCTTTGATCCCACTCCTGAAGGCCCGCGAGAGAGCTCTTTGGACCAGCGGCGGAGGGGCGCTTGTAACTCGACGGCTGCTTGATGCGTTGTACTTGCGGAAGAACTATCTCGAGAACTTTGGTTCCAAGGGAAGCGAGTAGTCCCCATGCGTAGGATTCCCCTCCTCTGTCTCTTTCTTCTTCTTTTTGGCGTTCCTTCCGCATTCGCCGGCTCCCTGGATCTGGGAGTGGCGGGTGCTGGCCTGAGCATCGGCAATTCACCGCGTTGGAATGGCATCCGCCTGAATTTCCGTGACTCGGACGTCGAAGTGGTGAACGGAATCAACTTCACGGTCTACAAGTCCAGGCATCCCCAACACAGCCGCATGAACGGTCTTCTCTTGGGTATCGTCGCCCCTGAGGCACACCAGATGCGCGGGGTCGCAATTGGCCTGGGCGGGGTGGGCGCGGATGAGATGGATGGGGTCGCGCTGGGCGGTCTGGCGGCCGGGGCCGGAGACTCGTTTCGTGGAATCGCCCTGGGGGGCCTGGCCGTGGGCGCCGGCAACGGATTCAAAGGACTTGGGGCGGCCTTGCTCGCCGCCGGTGCCGGCGATGGCGGGACCGGGGTTCTCCTCGGCGGGTTGGCGGCTGGTGCCGGGGAGTCCTTCGACGGGATTTTGGTCGGGGGGCTCGCCGCGGGCAGCGGCCAGAGTTCCCGCGGCTTGCAGGTGGGCGGCCTGGCTGCTGGAACCGGTGAGTCCTTCCACGGCGTTCTGGTGGGCGGACTCGCGGCGGGCACCGGCCAGGACTTCCGCGGACTGGGGCTGGGCGGCTTGGCAGTGGGCGCCGGCGAGGAAATGTTCGGGGTGGCGATCGGAGGACTGGCGGCCGGGGCAGGCGAGGAGATGCGTGGGGTGGCCATCGGAGGACTGGGTGTTGGGGCGCCCGACTTCAAGGGCCTGGCGCTCGCTCTGGCGCATACCAAGAGCGAACGCTTCACCGGCTTTGCCGCGAGTGCCTACAACCGCCAGACCGAGCTGGGGCGTGGGCTTTTCGTGGGACTCTTCAATTACTGCGCCGAGCTGCACGGCGTACAGCTCGGCGTTCTCAACTACGCGGGCAACAATTCGGGCTGGAAGAAGTGGTTACCGCTCTTCAACGCCCACTTCGACTGAACCGGCTCCGTGCGCGTCCGTTCCGCTTGCGGCGAGAGTTTCTACGATCACCCTCGCTGAAATCCCCGCGAGATCCCCGCTGACCCTCGAGCGATTCATCCGCCTGGATGGTAAATCCCTCGATTTGCCGGCGCGGAATCGGCGTGCCGATCATGCGCTCGGTGGATTTCACCCAGGCACGATCCCCGTTGGTGACGAAAGTGAACGCCGCCCCCTCGTGCTCGCTGCGACCGGTACGGCCGATGCGGTGAGTATACGCTTCCGGCGTATTCGGAACGTCGTAGTTGATCACGTGGGAGACCCCACTGACGTCGAGTCCGCGCGCCGCGATGTCCGTGGCCACGAGGATGTCGAAGCGACGTGTGCGAAAGCCGCGCATGGCTCGGTCGCGCTGTCCCTGCGACATCGATCCCTGCAGCCCCACCGCACGATGCCCTGCCTTGCTCAGCTGTTCGGCGAGCCGGCGCGCCCGGTGCTTGGTGCGCGTGAAGACGATCGCGGTGTTGCACTCGTCGCGTGTGAGCACATGCTCGAGCAGATCGCGCTTGCGTCTTTCAGCGACCAAATACAGCGCGTGGTCGACGGTGGCGACCGGCGCGGAAGTGGCCAGCTCGACCACCTTGGGTTGACTGAGGAGTTCGTCGGCCAGATGCCTGACCTCTTGCGGCATGGTGGCCGAGAACAAGAGGTTCTGTCGCTTGGCGGGAAGCGCTTTGAGGATCTTGCGAATGTCCGGCAAGAAGCCCAGATCGAACATGTGGTCGGCCTCGTCCAACACGAGCGTCTCGACTTGATCCAGCATGAGAAGACGCTGGTTCAAGAGGTCCAAAACGCGGCCCGGGCAGCCCACCACGATTTCGGGGCGATGCCTGAGCGCCTCGACCTGTCTTCTCTGAGAAACACCGCCGTAGATGGTGACCATTTTCAGACGAGTGAATTTGGCGAGCATGTGAAACTCGGCGGTGATTTGGTTGGCCAGTTCCCGAGTGGGTGCGAGCACCAAGACGCGGGGGCGTTGGCCCTTGGGTTTCAACAACCGCTGGAGGATGGGGAGCGCGAAGGCCGCGGTCTTGCCGGTGCCGGTTTGCGCCAGGCCCAAGACGTCGCGCCCTTGAAGGCCGGCGGGAATGGTTTGAACCTGAATGGGCCGGGGCTCGTGAAAGCCCGCAGCACGAATTCCGCGCATGAGCTCCCGACGGAGATCGAATTGCTCGAACCCGGCCTTGGGATGTGATCCTGAATCTATCATGAATTGTCTATTCTCCGGCGCACACGCACAGAAAACTGCCTGCGCGGCGGCGCCATGGGTATCCGACCCAAACAACAGTAATGGGCAAAAGGGAGGTTTTGGCGGCGTGACTTCGATGAAAGTCCTGTTGTTCGCCGCTGCCGGGCTGAGGCCCGATCGAGCAGTCAAGCTAGTACACTAGCGTGAATTGTGCCACCTGCCAGGCTACGCGTGGCGCTAGGATGGAGGTTTTCTTCCAACGAGCCAGTGAATGATCGCCATGAAGGCCAGGGATTGCCCCGGACTCGGTTTGCGGGCTAAGATCACTTCACTATGAGCGGCTTACTAGCGACCCTACGTGTCCTCCCCGCCATCCTCGTCACCGCCCTCCTCGCCACCGCCCCGGCCGTGGCCCAGCCGGATGAAGGGCTCGACTTCACCGAGATCCGCGCCCTGATCCGCGACAAGCAACTGGACACGGCCGAAGGTAAGCTGCGGGACATGCTCGCGGACAAGGCGCTCTCGGTGGAGGCACGCGCGACGGCGAGGGACCTTCTGCTCGAGGCGTTGCTTCGCGCCCCGTATCCCGACTTCGAGACGGCGATTTCCATGGCCCGGAAGACGGTCGCCTACCGCGAGGAGAAGATCGGCCCCGACGACCCGGGCCTGGCTACCAGCTACCGGTATCTGGGCATGGCGCTGGACTTGTCCAAGAACCGGGCGGAAGGCCTGAAATGGTTTCAGAAGGCGGTGGCCCAACTCGAACGGCTTCAAGGCCCCAACAGCATGACCCTCCTGCCGGCTCTCAACTCGGTCGGCGTCTCCTACATGGGAACCCGTGACTACCGCAAGGCGATCGACCTGTTCACCCGGATGATCGAGATCTGCGACGCGGCGACGGACAAGGGCGAGGCGGACGTCTCGCTCTACCTGGCCAACCGCGGGAAGTGCTACCGGTTCGTGGGGGACATGGCGGCGTCCGAGAAGGACTACCGCCGTTCCATCCGGGAGAAGGAAGCCCAGGCCGAACCGGATCCGGCGGGCCTGGCCGACCATCTCCTGGACCTCATACCCATCCTGCTCGACACCAATCAGGCCCTGGAGGCGATCGAGCCCGCGCAGCGGGCGCTGGACCTGTGTCGCCGGGTCTATCCCGAGGTTCATCCCAAGGTCATCGAGTCCGAACGGCAGCTCGGTCTCGTCTACTGCCGCGCAGCGCGCTTCGACGCGGCCCGCGTCCATCTGGAACGCGCGGTCGAGATTGCCCGGAAGATCGAGGATCAGGACATCGAGCCGTACGCGAAGGCCCTGGACTCCCTGGCCCGGCTCGAGGCCGATCTCGGTTACACGGATCGCGCCATCATTCGGCAGGAGCGGGTGCTCGATCTCATGGAGAAGAAGTTTGGACCGGACAGCGACTTCGCATCCGTGGCCAGTGACAGGCTTGGGGAATACCTGTCCAAGGCGGGTGAGTTCGCCAAGGCCCGCGAGTACTTCGAGCGCTGCCGCGAGATCGACACCAAAACCTTCGGTCCCGACCATCCCTACGTGGGCAATGACCTCCTGAACGCGGCGACCGCATCCTTTTACGCGGGGGACTACGAAGCGGCCGAGCGCGGATACCAGGCGGCCGAGAAGATCTGGGCAGCGGCGTTTCCCGAAGATCATCCCCAAATGGCGCTTCTCAACCATAGCTACGGGGTTCTGCTGGGGAACCGGGGACGATTGGAGGAAAGCCGCCAGCGTCTGGAAAGTGCAGCGAAGTCCCTGGCCGCGGCGGTCGGCCCCCAGAGTCCGGACCTTGCCGAAGTCCTCAACGACTACGGCAAGGTCCTGTTCGAACTCGGCGAGGTCGACGCCGCACGCACCCAGCTCGAAAAGGCGCGGGCCATCCGGCGCGCGGCGTTCGGTGACCCGCATCCTTCGATCGCACTCAGCCTGAACGCGTTGGCCAATCTTCACGCTTCTTTGGGCGATCTGGAGACCGCGGCCGCGCTCGCCGACACTGCGGTCACCATGAGCAAGGAGACCTTGGGGCCCAACCATCCTTGGACGGGACGGGCGATGCAGAATCTGGCCGCGATCCGACTGCTCCAGCACGAAGATGCATCGGCTTTGGACCTGGCGGTCCAGGCGGAGGCCATCGGGCGATCCAACCTTCGCCTCCTCGCCCAGGGCAGCTCCGAGCGACAGACCCTGGCCTACGCCGCTGATTCACCAGGCGGTCGTTCGGCAGCTGGCCGGACGGCGCGTCGGGACGGCCGACACCCTGACGCGTGCCGAGGTCGCCGGTGGCGGCCGCAAGCCGTGGCGCCAGAAGGGGACCGGGCGCGCCCGCCAGGGCAGCCGCACAGCCCCGCACTGGAAGGGCGGCGGCGTGGTCTTCGGACCGCACCCGCGCGCCTTCGACATGAAGATGAACGCCCGCATGCGCCGCGCGGCGCTGAAGGGCGTGCTGAGCTCCAAGGTGGCCGATGGCGCCGTGCGCGTGGTCGAGGGCTTCGGCCTCGAGCAGATCGGGACGCGAGCCTTCGCCGACCGGCTCACCGGTTGGGATGCCGGGGGCAAGGTGCTGGTCGTGCTCGCCGCCCGCGACCACGTGGTCGAGCGGTCGTGCCGCAACCTGCGCGAGGTGCGGGTGAACCTGGCCGACAGCCTCAACGTCGTCGACCTGCTCGAGGCGGACACCGTCGTCTTTACCAGCGACGCCCTGAGCCGGGCCCAGGAGGTGTACGCATGAGCGGCGCGAGCGTGCATGACATCCTGCTGCGTCCGGTCATCAGCGAGAAGAGCGTGGCCGAGACGGAGCGCAACAACTACACGTTTCGCGGTCCGCGCAGCGCGAACAAGTTCGAGATCAAGGCGGCGGTCGAGGCTGAGTTCAAGGTCAACGTTCTCGGCGTGCGCGTCCTGACGGTGAAGCCCAAGAAGAAGCGGCGCGGCCGCCGGCAGATGGGCACCGTGTCGGGCTGGCGCAAGGCGGTCGTGACGATCGCGGACGGCCAGAAGATCAGCTCTTCGAGGCGGTGTAAGGAATGCCACTACGCAAGTACCGACCGACGAGCCGGGTCTGCGCCAGATGACCCGCGCCACGTTCGACGAGGTCACCACCGATGTCCCGCACAAGCCGCTGACCGAGCGGCTGGTCCAAAGGCCGGCCGCAACAGCCA
>CAWDWO010000020.1:0-95656 GCA_963806035.1 Candidatus Krumholzibacteriota bacterium
GGCGCTGCCCCTGCCCCACACCAGGTGCTCCCATTCTTCACGCGGAGGCATCCAACCCAACTCGCCGCGCAGAAATTCTTCGTTGAGCTTCTTCTCGTCGACGACGCCATCGTAGCAATCGACGCCGCCCGTCGCCTGGGGCCAGCGATCGCGCAAGGCCGCCACCGTGTCGGTGTGACCGTCGTACCACACGACCGTCTTGTCCTTGGCGGGCACCTTGTCGCCCCTGTCCTCCACCTTCCAGCTCAGATTGCCGAACTCGTCGAAGCCAACATCTTCCGGTCTTTCGACGGCGCCGATTTCGACGATCTTCTTCTTCAGGTATTCCAGTCGCGGGCCTTCGTGGTTGGACAGTCCGCAGAGAGGATCGCCGCCCTCCTTGGGCGAGCGATCCACGTAATCGGCTGGAATCCGCACTGCCTCGCGCAAAATTTCCATGGCGATGGGACGATACTGTACGGCGAGTTCACGAATTCTCTGATCCAAAGTTCTCTCCTTCAATCGAGTAGTTCCAACAGACGCGCGCGCAGTCGGGGCTGTTTGGCCACCGCGAGGAGCGCCATCATCACGTAGACTTTCTTGTTCGCTTCGCGCGCCACGTCGACCCTGGCCTTCTCCATGACCTTGGGACTTACCTCGGCGCCGATGTCCGCGGGCAGGCAGTGCATGTAGAGGGTGTCCGGCCCTCGTGTCAAGCGCATCCTCCGTTCATCGCAGATCCACGAAGTGTAGGCGCGGTTTCTCTCGAGCGCTTCCTTCTCGATCTCTTTCATCCTCTGCTGGTCGTTGGCGCGGTTGGCCTGCACGCGCTCCAACATGAGATCGTAGGGACCCCAACTCTTGGGATAGACGACGTCGGCGCCCTCGAAGGCGGCATCCATGTCGTGGCCGACACTGAAGCTTCCTCCGTGTTCCTTCGCGAAACGCTTGCCCGCTTCGAGCATTTCCGGCATGAGCTCGTAGCCCTCCGGATGCGCCAAACGAACGTGCATGCCGAAACGGGTCATGAGGGTGATCACACCCTGAGGAACCGAAAGCGGCTTGGCATAGGACGGCGAATAGGCCCAACTCATGGCGATGGTCTTGCCCTGAAGCCCCTCGGGGAAGCGCTCGCGCAGCCAGGCCAGGTCGGCCAGAGTCTGCGTGGGGTGATCGATGTCGCACTGCAGGTTCACCATGGGCACGACCCGATCGTCGCCGATCGCATCGAGGTACTCCACGATGCCGCGGTAGGCGTCGCGCATGAAAGAATTACCTTCGCCGAGAATCAGATCGTGCCTCACTCCCAGAGCGTGCGCGTTCATTCCCAGCATGGCCCCGGTCTCCGCCGCGGTTTCTCCGTGCGAAACCTGAGTGCTGCCTCCGTCGAGGATCACCGGCCGTGCTCCCAGGCGCGCCGAAGCCCCTGCCCAGGCGGAGCGCGTACGAGTGGAGGAGTCGAAGAAAAGGGACAGGAAGAGTTCGTTGGGAAAGAGCGGTGTCGCGACGCGCGCCAAATCCATCGCCTGAAAGGTATCGACGAGATCGAGCAGGACGGAAATTTCCGGCTGCGACCATTCGCGGGTGAGAAAGAGGGAACGACCCTCCAAGTGCGTGAGAATGGACTCGTCGAGTTTCTCGACGAGCTTCCGTGCTTCGATCATGTTTGCCTCGCAAGACTCTGAATGTAGTTGGGAGCGTCGCCCTGAAGGGCGGCTTCCAGTAGCCACTCCATCAGGTGGTAATAGGTCAGATCAATCTGCTTAGGGCCAGCGCCGCTTGCGTGTCGTGGATCCTCTCCTCGCCAACTCAGGTCGAATCCGCGGCCACGATAGCGCACCCGGTCCCCTTCTCTCTCCAGGAGAAACTCCTGTCCTTGAAAGCGACCCAACACTCTCTCCATGCCGTCCGCTTCCTCCAGGAAGAACCCGTCGTACTCTTTCCAGCGCCGCCACTGCGTCTCGCTGCCGAAAAAGCGCGGCTTCAGGACGTAGGGTCCACCGTCTTCGGGACAGAAAATGTCACAGTTGCCGCATTCGTTGCAGAAGTCCGCGAAGTTGGCAATCTGATGCCTCTCATCCAATTCGATCATCGGCGCCTCGCGCAGCTCCCACTTCGTTCCACGGCGTTCGAGGAACGCGCTCTTGACGCTCCGCGTGCTGCTTCGGAGGATGAAGTTGGCGTCGTTGGGACAAACAGGTAAGCACTTGTCGCAACTGACGCAATCGAAGAACTCGAGTTGGCTGCCGATCTTCTTGGGCGTCTTGCGGTTCTTCGCCTGCCGGTAGCGCTCCTCGCCGGAGAGCGAGTCCAGGTAGGCGTCGGTGTTCACGAGCACCGCCCGCGGGAGATCCTGCTGGATTCTCGCCGAAGCTTCCTCTTGCTGCGATGCTTCGCTCCGCGAGTCTTTGAGATGGCGCGCTGCTTCGGCCAGGATGAACTCCTCGCGCGTTTTGGCGCCGACCGCATCCATGCGGCTTTGGAGCTGGCGGTAGTAACCCCCCAGCCGGCCGTAGCCGCCGGTCCTCAGCAGGTCGCTGCACACAGTCACCGGGACCAGTCCCAGGGCGACCGCGTCGGGGAAGTTGAACTTGTCGATGCCGGCGCTGAAGGAGATGGGGAAGCGCAGCTCGAATTGGCGGCGGAAGCGAGCCACCAGGTGCATGGCCAAAACGTGCAGGGGCGCTCCGGAAAGGTAGACTTCCTTTTCCTCGGGCGGCAGAAAGCCGGCGGTGTTTTCCACGATGAGGGTGTTGGTGAACTTCGCACCCAGACTCAGATCCAACTCCCGGGCGGTCTCGTCGAGGCTCTCCATGATCTCGACTGCGCGCTGAAACGGCATGTCCCGTTCGAACGCACTGTCGGGGATGCGAATCTCATCGTATCCCAGTTCATCGTGCAAGAGACCGCGCGCCTGCTCTGGTCCCAGGAGCATGGGGTTGAACTTGACCACGCAGTGGATCCCCAGCTGTCGCATCAGAAATTCCACGATGGACTCGATTTCCTCGGGCGGACATCCGTGGAAGGTCGAGAGGGTCAGGGTATCGGAGAGCCGCTCGGGAAAGTCGAGATCCCGCAGAGAGGAAAACTCGGCCGGAATCTGCTTCCGCAGGCGGTTCACGACCTCGCGGCAATCGAGCATGCTATTCAGGAAGACCTGGACCCTCTCGCTCTTGATCCCGGCGAGGTCGTAGCCCACGCTCATGTCCCAGATGAGATCGGTGAACGAGGGAGCGACGTCCAGCTCGCCGCTCTCCTTCAAGATCTGCACCAGCATGGCGCCCTTGACGTACTCCTCGAGCGAGGCCTCCAGTTTGAGCTCCTGCGACCATTCCGCGTTATAGCCCACGTTGCGCATGTCGATGCAGGGTCGCGGGATCTGCAATTCGTCCTGAATCTGTACCGTCTTGAGTTCGAAAAACCGCGAGCCGCCCAGCCAGGACAGGACGAGGTTCTGCGCCATCTGGGTGTGGGGACCGGCGGCCGGACCCAAGGGCGACGCGATCCGATGGCCGGCAAAGTTAGCGGACAAATCGTAGCTCTCGTTGCCGGTATGGAATTTCGCGCGCGGCAAGTCGAAGATACGGTCGTAGGTCCGCAATTCGTGAAAAGCGCGCCGTATGAGCGCCGCGAAGGGATAGGGCACCAATTCCGCCATTGAACGTTGAACCTTTGGCAATGGATGAAGAAGATACAGTCTAGGTCCTTGTCGCCCGCAGCTCAAGTCCGCTGCCACGGACTCGGGGCGACACCCTACTGGCGATCGATTCGACGCGGTGCTCCCGATCGAGGCGTTTTGGCGTTCCTTTTTCCACGGGAATGCTTGATTGGAGTCGAAGCTTGCGTATCCTTCGGGAGGAGCTTTGGGAGGACGATTTCCGCCGGCCTCGGCGATCGGACTCCGGGCTCGACCCCCCTCAACCGAGGCGCCGCATGCGCATCCACCTCTTCGTTCCCTGCTTCGTGGATCATTTCTCTCCCGAGGTCGCCTGGGCCTGCGCGCGAATTCTGCAACGCCTGGGGCACGAGATCATCGTGCCCGAGACCCAGACCTGCTGTGGGCAACCCGGTTACAACAGTGGCTATCTCGAGGAGAGCGTCGACGTCGCCCGGCAATGGTTGAGTTCCTTCGCCGAAGCGGAAGCGGTGGTCGGGAGTTCGGGTTCGTGCGTGGCGTTCGTACGAAACCACTACCCCGCGTTCTTCGCCGACACCCCTTTCGAGGCGGAAGCCGTCGAGCTGGCCCAGCGCACCTGGGAACTGAGTTCCTTTTTGGTGGACGTGCTGGGCATCGACGATCTGGGAGCTCGCTATGAAGGCAAGGCAACCTTTCACGACGGTTGTCACGGCCTGCGTGAGTTGGGCCTGGGTAAGCAGGCGCGACAACTGCTTGCGAAGGTCGACGGCCTCGAATTGGTCGAGATGAACCGGACCGATCTGTGCTGCGGATTCGGAGGCTCCTTTTCGGTGAAGCTTCCCGAACTCTCGGTGGCGATGGCCGACGCCAAATTACAGCAGATCGAAGCCACCGGAGCCAATCTTCTCATCTCGACCGAACCCACCTGTCTCAGCCAGCTCATCACCCGCGCGAAGCGGCGCGGACTGGGGCTGCGCTCGGTCCATTTGGCCACGGTACTCGACCACGGGGTCGACGAGAGGCGGGACGGCAGACGATGAGCTTGACCGCACTACGTGAACGACTGGTATCGGCCCTGGCGGATCCGGCTCTCTCTCTACCCTATGAGAAGGCGACCGCCCACGCGCGCGCCAAGCGAGCCCAAGCCGTGGTCGAGCTTCCCGACTTCGAGGAGCAACGCACCCTCGCGGCGCGCGCCCGCCGCGATTCAGTCGAAAATCTGCAGGAACTGATTCATCTCTTCGAAGAGCGCTTCACCAAAGACGGTGGACACGTCCACCGGGCGCACGATTCCGCGGCGGCGCGTGAATGTGTCACGCGGATTCTCCACGACTATCAGGCGCGCAGTGTGGTGAAGGGAAAGTCGATGTTGAGCGAGGAGATCGGACTCAACGAGCATCTCCTGGCCGGCGGATACGAAGTCTACGAGAGCGATCTTGGCGAGTTCATCGTGCAACTCGCGGGACATCGCCCCAGTCACATTACCGCTCCCGCCCTTCATCTGAGCCGCGTGGACATCGCGCGACTCTTTCATGAGAAACTCGGCGTCGAGTACACCGAGGATCCGGTAGAGCTCACGAAAATCGCCCGGGTAGCTCTGCGCGAGCGCTTCCTCGCGGCCGACGCGGGGATCACCGGCGCGAATTTCCTCGTCGCGGACACCGGGCAGATCGTCCTGCTGGAGAACGAGGCCAACATCCGCATGAGCGTGACTCTGCCCAGAGTTCACATCGCGGTGGTGGGGCTGGAAAAGGTCATTCGATCCAGCGCCGACCTCGGTCCCCTGTTGAGCGTGCTGGCGCGCAGCGCCACCGGACAGAAAATGGGAGCCTACACCTCCATTCTGGGTGCGGACGGTTCACCGCCGCGCCACGTGGTCCTGGTGGACAACGGTCGCAGCACGCTCGCACAGAACACCGTTCGCAGCGAGATTCTGAGCTGCATTCGCTGCGGCGCGTGCCTGAACGTGTGCCCGGTCTACGAGCGCATCGGCGGCCACGCCTATGATTCCGCCTACAGCGGACCCATCGGCGCGCTGCTGGGCCCACACCATCTGGGTACCGATCACGGACAGGACCTGCCCTTCGCCAGCAGTTTGTGCGGCGCGTGCAGCGAAGTCTGCCCGGTGAAGATCGACATCGCCAATCTCCTTCAATCCGAACGGCAGCGATACGTAGAAACCAGCGGCGCTTCCGTCGCCGAACGCTTCGGCTGGTGGGCCTGGTCGAAAGTCATGACCCGGCCGAGGCTCTATCGCATCCTGGCTCGGGTGGCGCGAGGGATCATGCAAGGTCCCGGACTGGGCCGGGGAGGAAATACTGCGATGGGGGCCTGGGCCCAGGGTCGCGAACTTCCCGAACCAGCCCCGACCTCCTTCGTGCACCAGTGGAGCCGTTCCGGGGGCCAAACTTCGCGGGGGAAGCGCCTATGAAGCTCCATGCGCGAAGCGGCGGATCGAGGCGGTCATGACTCTGGTCGAGCGCTTTTGTCACGAGATGCAGCCGCTGCTGGAGACCAAGGACAGTGTCCATGGCGCAGTCCAGGTGTGCGGAAGCTATGCGGAGGCCGGCCACCAGGTGGCGCAATTGCTTCACCGTGAAAAACTGCGGCGCGTCATCGCCGCCGCGCGCGAGGAACTCGACCCCGCGGTTGAAGCTTTGCGCGGCGCCCTGCGCGAACTCGAAGCGGGCGGCGCCGAGCGCGACACGGTCCAGCTCGATCGCGAAACTCCGACCCAGAAGAAACTCGGAGATTCCTCGCGGACTTTTCGCGAGTACGCGCACTACGAGGCTGGCATCGGCGGCGCGGATGTCCTCATCGCCGAATCCGCTACCATCGGCCTTCGCATGGGACCCTACGAATCTCGCGCGATCTCGCTCTTGCCTCCCACCCACATCGTCATCGCCTCCACCGCCAAGCTGGTGGAACGCATCCACGACGCCCTGGCGAGTCCCTTCACGCACTTGAACCAAAAAGGGGATTGGGGTCGCGAAGAAAGCACCAGGGCCGGCGTCTCTCCCACCCTCACGCTCATCACGGGACCCAGCCGCACCGCGGACATCGAGAAAATTCTCGTGCTTCCCGCGCACGGGCCTGCACAGCTTTATGTGTGGCTCGTCGATGAGGGGTAGCGCGAGGGGTCCACAGGTCGCCCCTCTCTGACAAGACTCAGGCGACCGCCAGTTGAACCGTTTCGCGCCCGTTGCACAGGTTGTGCTCACGCGCCAACTCTGCGAAGCGCTGCAAACCGGCCAGTTCGTGTTCCGCCATGTCATAGCAGATGGAATGCGACCAGTAGTCCATCAACTCCTGGATCCCGTGTCCGCTGCGCCGCGAATGTTCAGTGGCAAGCTCCTCGAGTTTCGAAAAGCCCTCCTGCTTGGCGGTCTTCAAGATCGAAAGAAGGAGTGCGCGGCGTTCCCGTGATTCGTCACGCGAGTAGGCCGGAGAGAGAACCCACACCGCGAACACGAAAGGCAGTTGCGTGAGCTCGTACCACATGGCGCCCAGGTCGTATTCGTAGATCCGGCTCGCATCCACTTTCATGGCGCGATCTCCGATGATCAGGGCCGTGTCGTGTTCGCAGAAGGGATCTTCGGGGCGCGGCGTCACCGTGTGCAGGTCGGGCTGGCGATCGAAGAGTTCCGCCAAGATGATCCTCAGAAGAGCCACGCTGCTGCGACTGCCTCGATCGACCGCAATCGTCTCCGCCTCGTCCAAAGGCACTTTGGAAAAGACCTTCACGCTGTGCACCGGACCCTTGGCTCCGATGCAGATGCCGGGCACGATGTCCCCGCCCACGCCGCGCAAATACTCGATGACGGGAATCATCCCCACGTCGACTTGACCATCATAAAGACGGTCCGCCAGACGACTGGGAACCTCGCGCGAGAGCAGGACGTCGTCGCGTTCATCGAGACCGTAGATGAGCGGCACCGTGTTCAAGAAAGAGACCGCTCCGACTCGATGGACAATGGATGAATTCATGCTTCGTCACTCTCCCGGGGAAATTCCTCAAAGATGCCGTTGCGCAAAACGGGCTCGTAGCCGGCCTCGTTCAACCAGGCTTCGATCTCGTCCAGATTCATGTCGAAGGTATCGGCGGTTTCGCGGGGGGTTCGCTTGCCGTCGAAGAGATGGCCCTCGAGATCGTCCACTCCACTCGCCAGAGTGAGATGTGCCATCTTCAGATCGCTGCATGCATAGAGCATGCGCAGATGCTCGATCCCGCTGGGGCAAACACGACTGAGCGCGAAAACCTGCAGATCCTGACGACCCTGGGTGAGCGCGGCACTCGCGCCGCCCTCTGGTCGCTTGGGATCGTGGATCACCGGAGCCAGCGAGTTGAACACCCCGCACTCGTGCTGCACGCGCGCGATGGCTTCCAGCTGATCGATCACCGAGCCCGGGTCGTGAGCGGGACCGAATAGCACGCTGGCATTTCCTCTGAGTCCTGCCTCTCCCGCGGCCCGCCAAAAGGAAGTCCAACTCCTCGCGGCCGCCTCGCCGTGAGCGGGATGGTTCCGGGGCCGCACGCCGTCGGAGACGAGCCTCAGCCCGGCGGCGCGAGCTTCGCCCAGAACACTCGCGTCCGCCCCCGCATCGATCCACAGGTCGGCGTCGCCCAGCTGGAAAGTCGGGAGCACGCGCGCGCCCGCGGCGCTATTCCCGTTCGAACGCGAGCTCCCCAGTTCGGCGAGCGCGCTGGCACAGGCGCGGGCGTATTCGACGAGCTGCGCGCTCGAAATTCCTCTCTTCAGGATGATCTGATAGTCACCGGCCGCGGGATGGGCTCGCTCGAGCAGGGCCGTGCCCAGCTCGTGCGGCGTGCCGCCGGGAAGGCTCGCGTCGGGCGAATCTGCGAGCTCGATGCCGCTCAGAGGGCTAAAACGCTCGCCCGCGCCCCAGTTCAGGCTTCGAAGCAGCACGTATCGCGTGAGACGGCCGTGCAGCTTGCGGCGCTGCGCGTCCGCGCGCGCGACCAGGGCCAGAGGATCCGCTCCATCCAGGGCGCTCAGCAGGCTCTTCTTGTTCAAAATTACGTTCACTGCCAGATCCTCATGTCGACCCGCAGAGTAGTCCATCGCGCCCTGGCGCGCCAGAACTGCTCAGTGCAGGTAGATCTCACCCAGTACGAAGACGAAGAGAGTGATGCCCACCCAGGAATTTACCTGGAAGAAGGCCTTGTCGATATTCTGCAGATCTCCGCGGCGGACGAGCCAGTGCTCGTAGAAGAGGAGGAGCGCGGTGGCGAAAATGCCCAGCGACCAGAGCATCCCCAGCTCTTCCACTCGACCCGCGATCAGAAGGCAGAGGACGCTCCCGGCATGAGAGAGGCGCGCCAAGAGAAGAGCGCGCTGATCGCCCAGGGCCGCACTCATGCTGTGCAGGCCCTCACTGCGATCGAAGCGGGTGTCCTGGCAGGCGTAGATCATGTCGAATCCGGCCACCCAGAGAATCACGGCTCCCCCCAACCACAGCGGAAAGCTCGCGAAGCTTCCCCGTACCGCGAGCCACGCTCCGACCGGCGCGATGGCCAGCGCCAGCCCCAAAAGAAAGTGCGTGAGCGCGGTGAAGCGCTTGGCGAGCGAGTAGAAGAAGATGATGGCGAGAGCCAGCGGAGAGAGGCGCAGGCACAGGGGATTGAGTTGCCAGGCAGCGATGACCAAGAGGCCCGCCATCACCGCGGTGAAAATCCACACCGGACCGCGGCTGAGCTGGCCGCTGGGCAGCTCGCGCGAACGCGTCCGGGGGTTGCGCGCATCGATGGCGTGGTCCACCAGACGGTTGAAAGCCATGGCCGCGCTGCGCGCTCCCACCATGGCGACCACGATCCACCCCACCACGTGTGCCGAGGGGCGCCCGTCACTGGCCACCAGCATGGAGATCAGAGCAAAGGGAAAAGCAAAGATCGTGTGCTCGATCTTGATGGCACGCAGGGTCTTGGCAAGAGCGTTGGACAAAACTGAACTCACTAAGGGGCCGGCGGCGGGCCTGCGAGAAGCTCCCCGCGCTCGACCCCTCGGCCGCCCCCCGATCGAATCCTTGCTAAGATGAGGAAGGCCCGACTGTAGTGGATTGGTCGCGGGTTTCACAACACCCTAAATTGAGCAGAGCACAAGCCCTGGAGATCCACGATGCGCCGCATGCTCCTCCTCACGATTTTCGTCTTCGGATGGACCGTCCTGCCCCACGGGTCCGTCGCACCCGCGATCGCTCAGAGCGGGCACCGGCCCTTTCCCGCCGTGGTGGGCGCAAAACTGCGCTTTTTGCGCGACGAGATGCAACGCGGCAAGGCGCCCGTAGCGGCGGATCCTCTGCTGGGGGTGACGATCCGATTCGACGAACCCCCCTCGCTCGCGCTGCTGCGCGAAGTCCGGCGCGCGGGCGCACACTTCTATGAGGCGCCAGCCACAAGGGCGAAATCTCCCTCCGCACGCGGAGTCGTCGCAGGTCCGGAGGGTTCCATCCTGGGCGGCATCAGCGTCGTCCCCGCACGCATCAGGCTCTCCGAGCTGGAGACGATCAGCGCGATCGATGGTGTGATGCGCGTGGAGACTGCGTGGACGCCGCGGCGCATGCCGCCCCTCTACGAGACGAGAACTCTGAGCGGGGTGGATGGAGCGTGGAAGGTCGTCGATCCCAACGGAGCATTCCTCGATGGCAGCGGAGTGCTGTTGGCGGATCTCGACACCGGGGTCGACCTCAGCCATCCCGATTTCTGGCGCGGCGACGGCGGCGACTACTCCTTCCTCGATGTGGATTCGAGCGGTGATCTGAGCGAGGGCGACGCCGTCGATCTGAACCACAACGGACTGGCGGACCCCGGCGAAACCCTGCGCTGGTGGAACGCTCCCGGCAACGCGCCCGGGCTCGACAGCAGCCTGCAACTGCAGATCGACCATCTCTATCAGGACGCCAACGACAACCATCAGCGCGATTTCGGCGCGCCCACTTTTTCCGACAGCGATCCCTGCTTCGGCGAGGCCCTGTTTCGCCCCAACGACACAAACGGCGACGGAATTCTCCAAACCAACGAGACCGTGACCATGCTCTCGAGCTGCAAGGTGAAAGCGATCTGGGAGCGCGACAATACGATCCGCACTCTCGGAGTCGATCTCATCGAGAGCGAAGGGGACAGCTACGGTCACGGAACGAACGTGGCCAGCATCCTCCTGGGAGGAGCGAAGGGGCGCGTCTACGCGGGCTTCGCTCCGGGGGCTGAGCTGATCGACGCCAATCTGGACTACTCCCCCGAGCATCCTTTCGTCACGCCCCTGGACGTGCGCATGAGCTGGGCCGCGGCCGAGGGCGCGGACATCTTCGTCTACGAAGACGGGGAGTGGATCTGGGAATTTCTGGACGGTTCGTCCAACGTCGAAATTCTCATGAACGAGCTCGCGGCCGAGGGCAGCATCCACGTTGCGGCGGCGGGAAATTTGGCGACGGGCCACATGCACTGGGAAGGAGACCTGGGGAGCGCGGTGGGCGACAGCCTCGAGAGCCTCCTCACCGTCAACTCCCCCAGCACGGCGGACGTGGGCGTGGTCTGGGGTGATTTCTATTTCGTTCAGCTCGAGGGGGACTCGGTCGAGTTCTTTTGCGAGCCTCCCTCGGGCCCCGCGTTCAAGCTGGGTGGAGTGGGAGGAACGACGAGTGCGGGAAACTTCAGCATCTACAGCGCCGAGGATCTGAGCCCGCGCGGCACGCGCCGCGTCGACTTCCGCCTGGAGGCCATCAACAAGGGCGTGGTGGGCACCAAAGCTCTGGACGGGAGCTGGCGCTTCGTGGCGCGACGAGTCGAGGCGAACGCGCCTTCGCAGTCCACACGCCTGAACGCCATGTGCTGGGACAATCTCTCGGGTTGGTACGGTTTCTCCACCTGGCAGAACGCCCTCAACACGGGCACCGTGACCTGGCCGGGAACCGCGGACTCCTCGATCACCGTCGCCGCCTACAGTCCACAGAACGGCGGCATCAATACCTTCAGCGGCCGCGGCAAACGCGTGGACGGAGTTTCCGTCGTCGACCTCGCGGCCCCGGGAAGCACCACCTATACCGGAGAACGTTCGCAAAACGACGCGGGGATCCCGGGTGGCTACGGATCCTTCGGCGGAACCAGTGCGGCGACCCCCCACGTGGCCGGCGCGGCGGCGCTCCTGAAACAGTGGGATCCCAGCCTCACATCGGGCGAGATGCGCGCCCTGCTGCGGGGAGGGGCTCGGCTCGATTCCTTCACGGGCTCCTCGCCCAACGACACCTGGGGCGCCGGGAAACTGAACGTCTACGAGAGTATGCTCACCCGCGCGACCGCGGCCCCGATGGCCATCCCCGCCGCGCTGCGTGGACCGCGGATCCAGGCCAACGTTCCCAATCCTTTCAATCCATCCACGCTCATCCGCTACGAACTTTTGTCCGCCGGTCGGGTAAGAGTAGAGATCCTGGACCTGAAGGGGCGGCGCGTGGCGCTGTTGCGCGAGGAGTTCGAAGCGGCCGGGCCCCACGAGCTGCGTTGGAACGGGCGCGACGGCGCGGGGATCTCCCTGGCCAGCGGCATCTACCTCGTGCGGGTGCAGGAGAATGGGCAGGTGGCGGCACGCAAAGTCACTCTCTTGAAATAGTGCGGAAGCGATTGAACTCTGGACCTGAATGGCTTCCCTGGTACACTGAGCAAGAACGGAATCGGTGAAGGAAGAATGAGCATGCAAATCAACCAACGTCGAGTCGGCGAGGTCACGGTCCTCGAGCTCTCTCCCGCCCACACGGGAGATTTTTCCAACGAGCTGTTTCGCCCCCAGATCGAGAGCGTGCTCGCCGAAGGGGCGCGCCGCATTCTCTTCGACCTTTCGCGAATGAGCTGGATCAACAGCACCCAGCTCGGACTACTCATCTTCGCCCACCGGCTGATGGATGAGCAGAAGGGCAAGACGGCGCTGGTGGGAGCCAACGAGCGAGTTCGTGATCTGATGAAGGTGGTGGGAGTGCTCAGCTCCTGGCATCTCTACGAGAGCGAAGAAGCGGCCCTGGATTTTCTGCAGCAAGACCAGAAGGCCTGATCCCACCCGGCATTCCTACTACTTGATCAATTTGCGCAACTTGGACGCGATGCGCTTGCCGAGCTGTTCGTCCATGGTCGCAACGATGCTCCGCACCAATTGCAGCCCATCCTCTTCGCCCGCCCAGTGTTCCTGGATGACCTCCTCCCCCACGCTCTCCACCAGCTTGTCGATGGCGAGGGCCGCGAAGGCGACGTCGTCGATGAAGCCGAGAGGACCGAAGATGGCTTCGGGCATGAGATCGATGGGAGAGATGAAATACGCGACGACCGCGCCGAGGGTAATCTTGCTCTTGGCCGGAGTTCGCGGGTCAGTGAGAAGCTTGCAGCAGAGATGAAAGAGATCGGGCGCCGCGAGCACGAGGGAAGCGGCTTTGGTCGTCTTGAGGTCCCGGCTCGCGGCCCATTCGCTCACCCAAGCGCGCAGTTTCTGGTAAAAATCGCGCTGCTGGCTTTCGCTGGGAACCTCTTTCACTGGATCGTTTGCCGCCGTGTCACTCACTCCTCGTTGGCGCCCCAGCGGGTCTGCAATTCACAGGGAATTTCGAGTTGGTCGCAGATGCGCTGCACCACGAAGTCGACGAGATCGCTGATCTTCCGCGGTTGCTGATAGAAACCCGGCGACGCGGGCATGATCGTGGCGCCGGCGCGGGCGAGATGACGCATGTTTTCCAGGTGAACGAGGCTGTAGGGCGTTTCCCGCACGAGCAGGAGCAGCCGGCGTCTCTCCTTGAGCATCACGTCCGCGGCGCGCGCGGTGAGACCGTCGCTGGTGCCCGCCGCGATGCGCCCCAGAGTTCCCGTCGAACAGGGTACGATGGCCATGCCGCGGTAGCGCGCGCTGCCACTGGCCATGGGGGCGTTGAAGTCGTTTCTCTCGAAACGATGCAAGCGGCCCGGAGCTTTGGCCGAGAGCTGCTGAAGTACGTCCTCCAGCGGCTCGGACAGCTCGAGGCGGCACACGCTGTCGGCATGGGGTGAGCACACCAGGTGGACGTCGATCCCCTGCGCGAGCACCACCTGCAAGAGCCGCCGCCAGTAGGGCGCCCCACTGGCTCCGGTGATGGCCAGGGCCAGGGGGAGCTCGGTCGAGGCATTTTCATTCCGCGCCACGAATTGCTCCTCGGTGGAACGAATCACTCAGCCAAAAGAGCGAAGCTCTTCTCGGCCGCGTCGAGGGTCTTTGCGATCTCCGCCTCGCGGTGGGCGAGACTCAAGAACCAAGCCTCGTAAGGAGAGGGCGCCAGATACACGCCCTGCTCCAGCATGGCCGCATGGAAACGATAGAAACGATCCGTGGCCGCTGCCTGCGCATCCTCGAAATTGCGCACCGGAGTCGAACTGAAGTACATGCCCGCCATGCTTCCCACGTGGGGAGTCTGAATCGCGATCCCGTGCTCGGCGGCCCTCTCCCTGAGCCCCTTGGTGAGGCGGTCGTTCATGTCCGAGAGCTTCTTGAAGTTCTCGGGATCGCGGTACAACACCTCCAGGGTCTTCAAGCCAGCGCTCACCGCCAGAGGATTCCCGCTGAGGGTTCCCGCCTGGTACACCGGACCACTGGGACTCACCATTTTCATGTATTCGCGCTTGCCACCGTAGGCCCCCACCGGCAGGCCGCCTCCAATCACCTTGCCCAGAGTGGTGAGGTCCGGCTCGACATCGAATGTTCCCTGCGCACACTTGGGTCCCACACGGAAACCGGTCATGACTTCGTCGAAGATGAGTAGCGCGCCGGATTCGTCGCAGATCTTGCGCAGCCCCGGTAAAAACTCCGGCTCGGGCAGAACGCAGCCCATGTTTCCCGCCACCGGCTCCACGATGATGGCCGCGATTTGGCCTTCGTTGGCCGCGAAAAGCTCGCGGACCTGCTCGAGTTCGTTGTACGCGCAGGTCAAAGTATCCTGGGCCGCTCCCTTGGGCACGCCCGGTGAGCTCGGAGTGCCAAAGGTCGCTAGTCCGCTGCCGGCGGAAATGAGAAAACTATCCGCGTGTCCGTGATAACAACCGACGAACTTGAGAAACTTGTCGCGTTTGGTCAGTCCCCTGGCCAGGCGCACCGCGCTCATCGTGGCTTCCGTGCCGCTGTTCACCAGGCGCACCATTTCCATGGAAGGGAGCAGAGCGCAGATTCGTTCGGCCAGTTCCACTTCAATGGCGGTGGGAGCGCCGAAACTCGTGCCGTTGGCCGCGGTATGTCGCAACGCTTCGATCACTTCCGGATGCGCGTGCCCCAAAATGAGGGGTCCCCAGCTGCAGATGTAGTCGATGAAGCGGTTACCGTCCTCGTCGTACATGTAGGCGCCCTTGCCCTTGGTGATGAATGGAGCATCACACTGGGCCGCGCTGAACGCCCGCACGGGAGAATTCACGCCGCCCGGGATGACCTTGGCTGCGCGAACGAGGAGCTCGCGGCTGAGGGATTGATCCATTTCCCTATTCCTTCCGCAAAATCTTGGCGGCTTCGATTGCCGCGTAAGTGAGAATGAGGTCCGCACCGGCGCGAACGAAGCTGGTCAGCGTCTCCATGAGCACCTTGTCGTAATCGACCCAGCCATTTTGGGCGGCCGCCTTGAGCATCGCGTACTCGCCGCTGACGTGGTAAACCGCAGTGGGCATCTCGAAGCGATCCTTCACCCGGCTGAGAACGTCGAGATAGGGAAGCCCCGGTTTGACCATCACGATGTCGGCGCCCTCGGCGATGTCCAACTCGACTTCGCGCAGGGCCTCGCGTCCGTTCGCGGGATCCATCTGATAGCTCTTACGATCGCCAAATTGAGGCGGGCTCTCCGCCGCGTCGCGGAAGGGACCGTAGTAGCCGCTGGCGAACTTTGCCGCGTAAGCCATGATGGGAATGTGGCCAAAGCCCTCGTCGTCGAGGAGCTCGCGAATCACTCCCACGCGCCCGTCCATCATGTCACTCGGCGCCACCATGTCGGCTCCGGCCCTGGCGTGACTCAGTGCCTCTTTGGCCAAGAGCTCCAGTGTCCTGTCGTTGTCCACGTCGCCGTCGACGATCACTCCGCAATGTCCGTGGTCGGTGTACTCGCACATACAGACGTCGGTGATCACCATCATCTCGGGCAGACGTTCCTTGAGCGCCCGGATCGCCTGCTGGATGATTCCATCCTCGGCGTAGGCCTCACTGCCCATGGGGTCCTTGTGGCTGGGAATTCCGAAGAGGATGGTCGAGACCACGCCCACGTCGGCAGCCTGCGAGAGCTTTTCCACCAGCTTGTCGATCGAAAGTTGGCTCTGACCCGGCATCGACTTGATGGGATGATCGATACCTTCGCCGGGCACGACGAATACAGGATAGATGAGCTGCTCCGGCCGTAGATGACTCTCGCGAACCATTGCTCTGAGTTGAGGGGTGCGTCGCAGGCGGCGCATGCGTTGTTCGGGAAACATCGGCACTCCTTTTGTCCATTGCCCAGCCGGCGGCACTCAGTGTGCGTCGTCCGCGCTGTTCTTGGCGGCGTCCACGATGGCGGCGCCGCCCTGAGAGAGTAGATCCGCGGCCACTTCCTGACCCAGCTCATACGCGAGCTGCAGGGTGGCGGTGTCATCCTCATCCTTCGAGGAAGCGACGGAGATCCGATTTTCGGAACTCAACATCACGCTCCCGTCCGGCTTGCCCAGGCGGGCCCTCAGCCACAGCTCACCCGCGTCTTCCATGCAGAATCCGGCCAGGGGCACGACGCAACCGCCGGCCACGCCCGCGAGCAGCGCGCGCTCCGCCGTGGCACGCCGGCGGCTGGAGAGGTCGTTCAAGGGCGCCACCAGTTTCTGCGCCGGATCGTTCGCGCGGACTTCCAGTCCCAAGATTCCCTGCCCCACCGCGGGAAGCAAGATCTCCGGTTCCAGGAGTTCGCTCACCCGGTCGAGCCAGCCCAAGCGCTTCACTCCGGCCACCGCCAGCACCATGGCGTCGAACTGGCCCTCTTCGAATTTGCGCCAGCGCGTGTTCACGTTGCCCCTCAGCTCCATCATCGACAGGTCCGGCCGCTGCCGAAGCAGCTGACTGCGCCGGCGCAAACTTCCCGTCGCCACGCGCGCGCCTTCGGGAAGCTCCTTCAACGAGAGTCCCTCGCGGTGGAACCAGGCGTCACGCGGGTCTTCGCGCGGTGAGTAAGCCGCCAGAACGCATCCTTCCGCCAGGAGCGCGGGAACGTCTTTCAGGGAATGCACTGCCACGTCGATCGCGCCCGAGAGAAGATTCTGCTCGAGAGTGTGCGTGAAGAGGCCGATCTGTCCGATCCGCTCCAGCGGAGTCGTGATGTCCTGGTCTCCCTTGGTCGAGACCTCCACGATCTCCACCTGTAGAGTGGGCCACGCTTCGAGCAGCCGCTCGCGCGTCCAGCGCGCCTGCCACAGTGCGAGCTCACTGCCGCGAGTGCCCAAGCGGACCGAACTCATGGGTGGATTGTGCGGATCGCGATTCGATTTCGTCTGCGAATTCAGCATGGAGCCTCCTCGAGTCCGGGGGCTGCGAGCAGATATTCCGTCACGCTACGGCCGATCTCTTCGGAATGGGCCACGCACGAGTTGAAGGCGATGCCACAGATGCTGTTTCCCGTCAAAAAGATGCCGGGAAAGCTCTTCAGGGCGTCGCGCGCGCTCGAAATTCGCGTCAAGTGTCCCATCTCGTACTGCGGGATCCCTTCGTTCCAGCGGAAGTTCTGCTGGAATACGGGCTCTCCTTCGATTCGCAAGAGCGGCGAGAGCTCGGCGCGCACCAGCTGGCGCAGTTCTTCATCTCCGAGCTCGTTGGCGCGCGGGTCGTGGCGGCCGCCCACCATCGCGCGCAGCAAAACTCGATCGGAAGGAGCGTGCCCGGCGAAGGTTGCGTGCACGTAGAGTACACCCAAAGTTCGCAGCCCCTCACTGCGGGGAATGAGCGCACCGAAACCCCTCACGTCACCACCGATCTGCGCCTGCTGGTAAGCCAAACAGACAACGTGGACCCCCGCCAGCGCGACTTGCGAAAGTGGAGCTGCGGCGGCGGGAACCATCGAATCCAGAATCTGCGCCATGCCGGGAGCGGGGCAGGCCAGGACCACCGCGTCGGCATCGAGGGTGGAGCTTTCGCCCAAGGAGTCGCTCAGAAAAACGCGAAATCCTCGCTCGAGTTTCTCGATTTTGCTCACGCGCGTGGCCGCGCGCAGCGCGTCCTTCGCGAGACTCTCCGTGAGCGCTTCGATGGGCACCGCCATGCCGCGATCGAAGGAGTGAAGAACTCCGGAAGGCCCCGCCTCCACTCTGCGCGCGGCGCCGGTGGCCTTGGCTTCGCGCTTGGCCTCCTTGCGCTTTTGGATCATGCCCTTGAAGAGGCCTCCGTAGTCGCGTTCCAGGGCGGCGATCTTGGGAAAGGCCGCAGGCAGAGAGAGCCGCGAGATGTCTCCGGCGTGGATGCCACTGACCATGGAGTCGAGCATGATCTCGGTGAATTCGCGGCCCAGGCGCCTCTCCCCGAAGGCGCGCACCGATTCCTCGTCACCCTCGCGACGAGCGGGGCGGAAGAACTCGCCCATCACCGAGAATTTTCCCGGCCAGGAGAGAAGTGGCGAGGCCATAAATTTCAGCGGATTGGTCGAGAGTTCGTGAAAGCGCTGGTGGCGCAAAATGAAACGGCGCGCCGCCGCCTCCTCGCTGGGCAAGAGCCGCGAACGCAAACCGAGATCCTCCACCAGGCGCAGGGTGGCGGGTTCGTTGTCCAAGAAGCCCTGGGGTCCCGCTTCGCACACGTAGCCCTCGCTGCGGAGGGTCTGCACTTTGCCTCCCATCCTGGTGCCGGTTTCCACCAGCGTGAGCGCGAGCGGCAGGCGGGTGGAATCCGCCTGCTGGCGTATGCGGTAGGCACTCGCCAGCCCCGAGATCCCGCCTCCCACTACGACCACACGCTTCATGAAGGAAAACTCCCGGAAAAATCAGCGGAAGAAACGCTCTCCCGCGCAAAATTCTGCCTCATGCACGCCACGCTTGGATGGTCGAGACGAAGGAGGCCACGGATTCGATGGGAGTTTCCGGAATGACCCCGTGCCCCAGATTCGCGATGTATCCGCGCCGGCCGCGCAGTGCATCGAGCATCGACTTGGTGCGGCGAGCCACGAACTCGGGCGGTCCCAAGAGCACCAGAGGATCGAGATTCCCCTGCAGCACGGTCTCCTCCGCGACTCGGGTACGAAGCTCCGCCGGCTCCACCCTCCAGTCCACCGAGACCGCATCCGCCCCCGCTTCGACCTGGGCTTCGATGAGCGAGGCCCCGCCGTTCAGGTAGTAGATGCAGTGTCCCTTGGCGGCATGAACCTTCTCGGCCACCCGCTTGGCGTAGGGCAAAGCCCAGCGCTCGTAGTCTTCCGGAGAGAGCAACCCGGCCCAGGTGTCGAAGAACTGCACCGCGTCGGCGCCGCTTTTGAGCTGCTCCACCAGGTAGTCGCCCACCTGATCGGCCAGAAGCTCGAGCACCCGGCGCGCGGTGTCGGGGTGATGCCACAGGAAGGCCTTGGTGCGCGGGTAGAGCCGGCTGGTCTGGCCCTCGACGAGGTAGGCCAGGAGGGTGAAGGGCGCGCCCGCGAAACCCAGGACAGCCTTGGAGGGGTCCAGCTTTTCCCGGAGCAGCTTCAGGGCCGCGTGGATCCAGGGCAATTCCTCGCGCGCATCCACCAGGTGCAGCCGATCAAAGCTCTCCTCCGTGTCGAAGGGCTGGGCCAGCTTCGGACCGCCGTCCCCGAAGCGAAAATCGGGCCCCCATGGCGATGAGGGGGAAGAGGATGTCGCTGAAAATGATGGCCGCGTCGAAATCGAAGCGCCGGATGGGTTGCAGGCTCACCTCGCAGCCCAGCTCGGCATCGCGGCAGAGATCGAGGAAGCTGGCCTTCTCTCTAACTGCCCTGTATTCAGGAAGATAGCGACCCGCCTGGCGCATCATCCAGACCGGCGGACGCGGGACCTCCTCGCGGCGCAGAGCTCTCAGGAAGAGCGCGTCTTCGCGGGCATGGGGCAGGGGATTGCTGTGGGACATGAGAGGCCTTCCGCGGCAAGGGGGGGAATGGAAGTGCAAGCTTAGGCGGCGGTCGCAGCACGGGCAAGGAGCCACCGGAGGAAAGCCCGAATGTGCTAAACTTGGGTTTTTCGCAGCTTCGAGAAAGGACTCCCATGGCTCCCCGACTCTCCCGCTCTTTGCTCCGCGGCCTCCTCGCCGGACTGCTGAGCGTTTCGGCTTGGATCGTCTTCCTCGTGCCCGCGGCCTCGGCCGGCGCCCTCCCCATCACCCCCGACGGACAGTTTGACGACTGGACCTCCGCCGCGCAGGAGAGCCTCGACCCCGCTGGAGACGGCGGCGGCAGCGGGATCGACTTCACCCACCTGGAGATTGCCCACGACCAGGACTGGGTGTTCTTGCGCTTTGACACCACGGTCGAGGTGCAGCCGGACGAGCAGCAGGACATCCGCTTCTATCTGGACACGGACATGAACGCGGCCACCGGATACTCCATCAACGGAATCGGCGCCGACCTGGTGTGGGAGCTGGGGCAGAGGAGCGGAACCTTCTACACGCCCTCGCCGCAGAGCATCGATCATCCCGACATCGGTCTTGTGATCGCCCCCACCGTCAGCGCGAACGAGTTCGAGCTGGCGCTGCGACGCGATGCGGTGCCGGCCGGCGGTCAGCCGCTGTTCCCGGGGAATGATTTCCGCATGGTGATCACGGACAACGCGTCAGGCGGCGATCGCCTCCCCGACAGCGGCAGCGTGAGCTACACCCTGGATGCCACGAGCTTCCCCATCGCCTCCGTGCCCCTCGAACAGAGCGGCTCGAGCATCCGCGTCGCCGGCTACAACGTGCAAAGCGACGGACTCTTCGACACGGGCAGCGCGCATCAGACCGCCCTGGAAAAGATCTTCTCCACCGTCGACGCCCAGGTCTGGGTGATCTGCGAGGTCTGGAACCATACCGCGGAAGAAGTGCGTCAGGTGGTGGAAGGGTACCTGCCCAGCGCAGGCGGCGAGAACTGGTACGCAGTGAAGCTGGACAGCGGCAACGTCATCGTGAGCCGTTTCCCCATCCTTCTGTCCTGGGAGGTTTCGCCCGGCGACCGTATCACGGCGGCCCTTCTGGACGTGAGGCCTACCTGGGACAGCGACCTCATGATCATTGCCAATCACTGGAGCTGCTGCACCGCCGACGCCAACCGCCAGCAGCAGGCCGATGCGACGGTGGCCTTCCTGCGCGATGCCATGACCTCCGGTGGCAATTTCACCCTGGCTGAGGGCACGCCGGTGATCCTGGCCGGTGATTTCAACCTGGTGGGCTGGCGGCAACAGCTCGACACCCTGGTGTCGGGCGACATCCAGGACGAGGGGAGCTACGGCAGCGACTTCGCGCCCGATTGGGGCAACGGTCCCCTCAGCTACGCGCTCTCGCGCCACCCCGACGCGCGCATGGTCTACACCTGGCGGCAGGACTCGAGCAGCTTCTACCCCGGAATGCTCGACTATCTCTTCTACACCCCCAGCGCCGTCGTCCTCGATCACGGATTCGTGCTGGAGACGCGCACCATGACGAGCACGACTCTGGCCAACTACGGGCTCTCCGCGAACACCACCCCCGACGCGAGCGACCACGCGCCGCGCGTGGGAGACTTCGTGCTCAACGGCGTTACCGCGACACCGCCCGCGCTCGCCCGCGGCGTGAGACTGCTCCCCAACGTGCCCAATCCCTTCAACCCGCGCACCACGCTGCGCTTCGCGTTGAGCCGCGCCGAACACCTGCGGCTTTTGATCGTCGATCCGAAGGGACGGCGGGTGCGCACCCTGGCGGATGCGAGCTTCTCGGCCGGCAATCACGAGATCGTGTGGAACGGCACGGATGACGGCGGGCGCGCCGTGGCTTCCGGGGTCTACCGCATGGTGCTGCTCGGCGCGGATGGGAGCTCGCAGTCGCGGCCCTTGGTGCTGGTGCGCTGAGAGAGCGCGCACTTAGGTCTTGATGGATTCGGAGTGGCGGTACGCGCGCCGTATGCGGTGCAGGCAGCTCGGCTCAATTCTCGTCGGGATTGGGCTGCAGGGTGACCGTCATCTGCATGTCGCCGCTGAGGTCGAAGTAGCGATAAACATAGATGTAGCCCTCCTTGTGGACACGCAGTTCGAACCCGTGGGGATTCACAGAGAAGTTCGCCTTCCCCTCCTCGTCGCTGTTCAGATAGCAATACAGGCCCGAGCCGGAGTCGTCGTAGAGGTAGAGGTCGGCCAGAGACACCGGCGCCCCCCGGGATCCAGTACCAGAACCTGCAACTCGTATTGCCCCAGTTCGAGCGACAGTTCCACGCCATCGTCCATGGGGGGCAGCCTGAGATAGGGTGTGACGTAGTTCAGGAGACCCGGAAATATCGGTAACGCGGGAACGGGTTGGTCCCATGGGTCCAGCTGCAGACGATTCCCCCCGCGAAGGGCATACATCGCGAACTGAAGGGTCGAACCGTCGGGATAGATGGTCTGCCAAGTCCGGTTCTCGTCGAAGGAGTCACTTTCTTCGACGATCCGGCAACGAATGGCCCCGGAAGGTACTGGCTGGCCCTTTATACTGAGACTCAATTGCCACTGCACGAGAGGAACCTCGAGATGCAAGGGAGTCCCAGGAGAGACCTCGAGGCTGTCGGGCCAGTAGTAGCGGAAGGCATTGGTGCAGCAACGATCGATGTAGACCTCATAACGGCCGGCCTGCGGCAAGTGCAACTCGAAACTGCCGTCGGGCAGGAGGAGTGTCGAAGCCGAGAGCCCATCTTGCCCTCCGTCGGCGCGCTGAACGTGGGTGCGCATGTAAAGCACGGCGCCATCGAGAAGCGAGTCCAGGCGGGCGGGACCGACGACTCCTCGATAAAGATCTCCCAGCAGATCAAAGGTGCGTGTGACTCCTCGTTCGAAACGCACGTTTTCTTCATCCAGATTCGGGAGAGTACTTTCTGAGGGAGGGCGCACCTGCACGAGGAGAGGCACGTTGGGCACCCAGGCCTCAAAACGACCTTGCGAATCGCTCGTAATGCTGAGCGAGAACGAGTCTCCCGACGCGCTTGCCTGATGAATGAGATTCACCTGAAGGTTGGCGGCGGGTACGTTTCTCGGTCCCAGGAGTAGGCCTTGCGCCAGGATCATGGCGGGGTTCGGTTGGGTGGGGGCCGTCAGTTCCCGGCAAGCCGTCGCGCTTAGAGCCAATGCCGCCAGCAGCATGAGCCCCAGGTACCGCACCGTCCGGTAAGAACGCACCACGAGGCCCTGCAGCTCGTGTGCCCTGGCGGATGTCCTCAGCCTTCTCATCGCAGTGCTGCCTTCTGAGATCTCGGTTGTACCGGGATCACCATCTGGCTATCGGCTTCGACGGTGAAGTAGCGATGCACGCGGTCGTAGGGGTCCGGCGGATAGGTACTGAGCTCGTAGCCGCCGGGATTCACGCGAAACACGACGGTGCCCTGCTCGTTCGTTCTCAGGACAAGATTCGAACCCAGCCCGATTTCACTCTCGAGAGCAACTTGAACGTCAGACACTGGCAGTCCCTGCGGATCGAGCAATTGGATCGCAAGTTCGTACTGTCCCAGTTCGAAAGACGAGACGCTACCATCCTGAAGCGGCGGGATGAGATAGTTTTGAGGCAAGAAGTTCAGCGGATTCGTCGCATCGGGGACCACCGAGACCGGACTCAGGTAGCGGCGCAAGCTGCAGCGCCTCAAACCAGCAAGGCCGAGGAGCTCGAAGACTTCCCGCTGACCGTCGCCTGGTAGGGAGGTCTGCAAACGCGAATCGGTATTTTCCCAGTTACGTATGTCCACGGAGACCCCTCCCCCACCAGGAAGCGGGGCACCACCCAGGGTCAATCTCAGTTCGTGAGAAATGACGGGAACTTCGAGCCGAAAGGAATCACCGCGCGTGATCGCGAGACTGTCGGGCCACTTGTAGCTGAAGCTGGGACAACAGTCGCTAACTTCCACCGCGTAGTTCCCTTCCTCGGGCAGATAGATCTCGACCGCTCCCTCTTCATCCCAATTCTCGGAATACGACACTTGGTGAAAGGAGCTCCCCGTCGTTTTTATACGCCTGGAGAAATAGATGCTTCCACGACCGTAGTCCTCCACGAGCTCCGCTACGTCGACAACTCCGGAATAGAACCGCCCCGTATACGCGAAGGTCTGCCGCACACCGTCCTGGAACTTGACGTTTTCGAAATTCAAATACGGCAGATTCGAGGAGGACGCTGGATCGATTCTCATCGCAAAGAGAATGTTCGGCAGCTGGATTTCGAACTCGCCGTTCTCATCCGATTCCAGTTGAATAAACTCGAAGTCGTTGTCGTTGGGCGACTGGGGCGATAGCTGTACTCTCCCGCGGGTGATGGGCACGCCATTCACTCCCAACACCTGTCCGCGGGCGAGAATGTACTTTGGAGGGGCGGTCTCATTCCGAAACGGCGCGGTGAGCTGCCGGCAGGCGACAAGGCTCAGCGCGAAGGCGAGTGCGGCAATCCAGCTAAAACGCAAAGTCCACCCCCAGGCGGAGGCCGTGACTCCAAACGTACTGCACCGCCTCGTCCCGGCCGGAACCGGTTCCATCCGCACGGTTGCTGTGCTTGAGAGAGGTGTAGCGGAAGAGGATCTCCGCCAGCAGACTCGTCTGTTTCCCGAGGCGCACGCTCAGCGTGGGCCCCAGGTCCAATCCTTCGGTGATGCTGTTGGCCGCAATCTCGTTGTCGGCGGCCATGAAGGAAACCCCGGCGAGCATTCCGGGAGAGAGCAGGCGCTCCGGCCGAAACTGATAGCGTCCGTGCAGATTGAGGAACACGGCACGGCTCCACTCACGTCGTTCCTCGTCGCGGGTACGAATCTGCTCGAGATCGATCTCCAGGCTCAACCGCGGATTGATCCAGGCCCCGGCACGCAGTCCATAGAAAAGATCGTCGTCGAAGCGGAAGGCCTCGTTGAAGTCCCACCAGCCCACCTGTCCACTCAGGTGCAGGGCATGACCGATCCCCGACGTGTCACTGGCGCTGTCCCGCTCGGCCGAGTGCGCCGGGGCTACCACCAGCATCGTGAGCAGCAGGCAAAGCGCCGCCGTGCGTAGCCACGACAATGTCAAAATCGCGCGGCGACAGAAGGCCCTCTTGGGTGCGCACTCAGAAACCATAGTGGGCCCCCAAGAGAAAAGAGTGGGCCCAGGTGCCCCGCACGCGTTCGTCCTGCGATTCGGGCGGTAGGTTGGGGTCGAAGAGACTGAAGCGC
The DNA here is from genome assembly GCA_963806035.1 of Candidatus Krumholzibacteriota bacterium. Taxonomy (GTDB): domain Bacteria; phylum Krumholzibacteriota; class Krumholzibacteriia; order JAJRXK01; family JAJRXK01; genus JAOZPE01. The sequence continues at coordinate 24,938 of CAWDWO010000020.1, forward strand.
TGGTAGCGAAGCATCCACTCCACTCGCACCATCCAGTGATGATTGAGATGGCGGCCCAGTCCCAGCCCAAGATCCCAGGCCTCCCCGAAGGAGTCGGGGTCCTCGCTGTCATCCAGTCCCACGAAAGCGATTCCGCCCATGATCGAGGGCTGCCAGCTTCCCACCCACTTCATGCCGCGGCCGTGCAGGGCGATGGACACCTGCCGGGCCGAATTGCCGGTGACATGACGGTTGGTGTAGACCTCGGTGAATTCAGCTTCGATTTGAAAATGCTCGCTGCGCCGCACTCCCAGACGCGCCCCGAAGAGGGGGGCATCCTTGAAGTAGCTGAGGGCATCGAAGTGGTAACTGCCGATCAGGGGCCCGAACTCGAGGCTCCAGGGGCCACGGCCGTGATCCTCCTCACTGAAACCCGAAGGGCTCATGACGCCGCCGGACGCGGCAACGGTGCTCGCACTGGCGAAAATGAGGAGAGTCGCCGCCAAAAAGAGGCTCAGTACAAATTTCATGCTCTCAAGAATGGGCGAGCGCAGCCCCCGGGTCAATCTTCCCGGTCGCCGAAGGCGTGGCTCCTGCCGCCGTGCCAAAGCAGGCGCAGGTAGAAGCTCAGGGTGGAGGGCGCGCTGGTACCGGGAAGCGAGGAGTTGCCCGCCATGTAGCTCGTGCCCAGAATCAATCCCTCTCGGAGCGCTCGGTGCATCGTCACGCCCCAGGCCAGATAGTCGCCCCGGTCGATGCCGTGGGCGCGCGTGTCCAGCATGAGCATCACTCCGGCGCGCCCCACGAAACCCAAGAGTCTGAGCCGCTCGGCGCTGAGGGTGGTGAAGGGCCCGGTCGCGCGTCCGTGCACGGGCAAAAAGCCGTGCAAACCCAAGAGCATGGGAGCGACGTTGGATTCCACACCCATGCTCCCCAACCCACGCGCAAACGATGGTGCAGTCCCTGATGACGCAGACTGAAGAGCTGGGATGCGCTGCTATCGAGCAGGTAGCCGTTCGCCGAAGCAGCATAGGCCTGTGGATCGATGGTCGCGGCGGAATTGCCGGCCAGACGGTTGTACTCCAATCCCACCGGCAAATAGGAGGGGCTCATCCTGAGGGCCAGGCCGTAGTCCGAGTGACCGGGATCGAAGTTCACGCTGAAACCGCGGCTGGGCGCATTGAGGCTGGGAGTATCCATCCGCAGCTCCCCCGTAAGGCCCAGCGCCTGCGAGAGCGGCGCCTTGGCATCCACGCTCAAGAGCGAAAAAGACGCGCCCGGGGAAGCTCCCATCTGTTGTACCTGACTCAGGCTGGCGCCCAGCTGGAAGCGGGCAGAAGTCCCCGCGAGCACGGTAGCGGGCAGAAGGAGACAGACTCCGGCCAGCACGGCGAGCCAAAGCATGGGAAGTCGTTGTGTGCTGAGCGGCGGCCGCGAGCCGCCGAAACGAGATGGGAGCATCTTTCCTTGCCGTTTGAGGTGAGAACCGGTCCGGCAAGTATAGCACAAGCCCGCCCCCAAAGGGGACGGGCTTTGCCAACTCCTGAAGTTCGCGAAGGAGGGCGAATTACTCGCCGGTGTGCTCCTGAACCTTCTTGCTCATCTCCTTGGCCTTTTCCGGCGCCGGGGGAGCGGGAGGCGTGGCGGCGGCCACCTCGTAATTCTTGACGAAGCCATCCAACAGAGCCGTGTCATCGCTCGTGGCGATGAACTCCACCCCGTCCTCGATGCTCTTCATCTCGACCTTACAGTTTTCGGCCGTGATCATCTTCTGGGCCAGGGGGCAGTGGAAATTCGCGAGTTCACCGTTGGCCTGCGAATGAAGCTTGGCAACGGCGTCGGTGTTCTTCCCGTGGTAGCGGACGACCAGCTCCGAGGGAGAGACACGCTCGGTGTCGAAAGAAACCGCGCACTTGCCAGCGCAAACCTTGTCGCCCATGCAGGCGGCCGCGGTCTGAGCCTTGCCACTCATGGGACAGCTGGTTCCAGCGGCAGTGGCCTTCATGTCCTTGCTGCAGCTGGCGGAAGCGGTGCTGGCCTTGGCGCCCTTCATGGGACAGGAAGCACTCGCGGTGGACGCCTTGGCGCCCTTCTTGTCACAGGCGAGAGCCCCGGTGGCAAGCATGGCCACGAAGCTCAGGACGATGAGAGTAACGATCGGGAGTCGGGATGAGCGCATGAGTTCTGGGTCTCCTTGCCGGGGATGGATGCGATCTCGAGCCCCTGCGGGTGGATGGATTCCACCCGGGGCGTAGGCTTTAATCTAACGAAGATGGTACGACGCTTCCAAGAACCTGTTCCCCGCTCGTTTACGATTGCTGCCAGCGGTGAGCTGTCGAATTCTCCTAACTTACTTTAGAACAACAGATTGAGAATTCAGCTCGAGGGACTACCGGCCGCCGCCCGAACGGCGCTCTGCCGGTCCGAGAGCTCCTGGGCCCTCCGCGCCACCACCAGATGCGCCACCCCCAGAGTCTGCCGGCGCACCAGGATTTCCCGCGAAAAGCCGGCGCGCCGTAGGGCCGTCAGAAATTCCGGCACCGTCAGAAAGCGCGCCATCGAGCGCGGCAAATAGGTGTAGGCGCCCTCGTCCTTGCCCACCACTTTGCCCAACAAGGGCACCACGCGCTCGAGGTACAGTTCCAGCGGAGCCCGCGCCCAGGCGCGCCGCGGGCGGAAGAACTCCAGCACGAGGAGCTGACCGTCGGGGCGCAGGACTCGCGCGATCTCGGCCAGACCCCGTTCGAGTTCTCCCAGATTCCGCAGCCCAAAGGCCACCATGACCGCGTCGAAAGCCGCATCGGGCAGGGGCAAACGCTGGGTATCCGCGGCCACCACCGCGCACTCGCGCAACAATTGGTTGTCCTCATTGCCGGCCTGGAGCATGGGGAGACAGAAATCGGCGGCCAGGTGACGACGGCCCTTCCCCATTGCCTTGGCGGTGAGCAGGAGTTCGCCGGTCCCGCTGCAAACATCCAGAAGATCGACCGCGGAGGGATCGATCTCGCGCGCCAGATCGCGCCGCCACACCGCGTCCCGGCCCAGACTGAGAATGCCGTTCATGCGGTCGTAGACGCGGGCGATGCCGGCGAACATCTCCTGGATCGCCCGATCATGGCCCTTTGGATCCTGGCGCGTGGTATTCTGATATGGGCTCATTTTCCTCGTTTCCGCCCCGATTCCGGCTAGATGTGGATAGGACAAGACGGAGACTGGCGCCAGGCCCTAGCTCTCGACTAAGATGGCGCCCGCCGGTCGAAGCACCAGCGTGGCCCACATGTTGCCTCTTTCGCCCCAATCATGGCCGAAGAAATCCAAATCCTCCCCGCGCCACGGGTCCACAACCGCCTGCACCATCTGGCAGGCCTGGCAATTCTGGCGGCCAATTTCCTTCGCCATCGAATTCGCGGCTATCGCACGCCCCGTCCCACCCCCCTCACAGATCCCGACGCCGCCTACCGCTACGCGAACGCGGTGGTCAGCAACTGGCTCTACCACCTGGAGCGCTACCTGCGGCACCCCTTGGAGCTCGCGGGAAAGAGCGCCCTGGAGTTGGGACCGGGACCCGATCTGGGAACGGGATTGATCCTCCTGAGCAAGGGCTTGAGCCGCTACCGCGCCATCGACGCCCACCCCCTGCTCGCGCGTTCTCCCAAGCAATTGCATCTGGGTTTGGCCGAGCGCGCGGCACGTGACGGTTCGGTGCCGCTCGTCCAACTCACGGACGCGCTCAAGGAGGGCATGGAAGGCCCGCTGGGCTACGTGCACGATCCCAAATTGGAGTTGGAGGTCTTCGGCGAATCCAGCTTCGACTTGATTCTCAGCCATGCCGTCTTCGAGCACCTGGATCGGGTGAAGTCGGTGATCGCCGGTCTGAGCCGCGTGGCGCGTCCCGGGGCCCTCTTGGTGGCGGAGATCGATCTACAGACCCACACGCGCTGGATTCGCGACGTGGACCCCTTGAACATTTATCGCTACACGAGGGCGACCTATCGTTCTCTTCGATTCTCGGGGACTCCCAACCGCGTGCGTCCCGATGACTACATGGAACTTCTGACGCGCAACGGCTGGAAGGAAGTGCGCTTCTTTCCACGAAGAGTGCTGCCACCGGAGTACATCGAGCGAGTGGAGCCTACTCTGGCCAAACGCTTCCGCGGTGACCCCGAACATCTGGGGTGGTTGAGTGTGGTGCTCTGCGCGCGTTACGGCGGGGGGGATGGCGATGCCTGAGTCGCGCCCTTCGCGGATACCGGCCTGGGTGTTCTTTGCGGGACTGATCGCTCTCTCGTTCGCGTTCTACTGGCGAATTCTCGACAATCCCTTCTGGGACCCCGAAGATTTCAACTTCCTGCATACGGCCATCTTGAACGCGGGCAACCCCTCGCGACTCTTCGCGGCCAACGCGGCCGAGCGCTTTCACCCCGTGCCGCTCCTGTTCTTCCAGCTCGAGTACCGCTTCTTCGGCCTGAACCCAGTCGGCTACTACGCGGTGAACCTGCTCGTCCACGCCATCAACGCGATTCTGGTCGACCTTCTGGTAATGGTTCTCTTGGGCGACCGGCGAATCGCCCGGCTGGCCAGCGTGTTCTTCGTCTTGGGAGTGGGCAGCTACGGCAAGGCGATCATGTTCGTGGCGGGGATCGAGAATCTCATCATCACTACTCTCTATCTGCTCATCCTCAATCTCTACATCCGCAACGACCTGAACGAGAAGGGGCGCGTTCTCTCTCCGCGCTACGCGCTGGTGCTCCTGCTCTTCCTCCTGGCGAGCTACGCCAGACCGACCGCGTTCAGTCTCGTGTTGGGCCTTCTGGCCTACAAAGTGTTCTTTCGCACCGCCCGCGGACCGGACCGCAAATTGTTGGAGCCCAACCTGGTGATTCTCGTGGCCGGCGCGGTGCTGTTCTGGATTCTGCGTGAGCTTTCCGGCGCCACCGATTTCAGCCACGAGCTGGCCGGCGCTCGGCCCTGGACCTTCACCGTGCGCTTTTTGGGGAACATGGTGAACTACATCATTCACATGTTCTTCCCCCTGCACGTGAGCCACCTGGTGACCATGGGGAATCCGGTGGTTCGTGGCCTCTACGACGCAGCGCCCGTCATCCGTTGGTTCATCGGACTCAGCATCCTCTCCTACGGATTCTTCGGCTTCGTGTTCGGCAATCGCGCGCTGCGTTTCTTCATCACCTGGACCTTCATCTCGATCCTCCCCTTCTCCGCGCTGAGCTTTCCCGACGACTGGCTGAACATCCGCTACCTGTATCAGGTCTCCATCGGCTTCAACTTCATCCTCGCCTCGGGAACCATTTACACCATGGACCTGCTGCATCGCCGCCGCTGGCGCAGGTTCATTCCCTACGCGGCGCCGATGCTCTTCGTCCTGCTCTCCTTCTACATCATGACCAAGCTGGATCAGAAGTACGAGCGCGAGCGCCGAGACCCACGGGTGCGCGCGATGCTGAAGGAAGTTCGCGAGCAGAGAGAGATTCAGGCGATCAAGGCGCCGGCAACGGCACCTTCAACAACCTCAGACCATTGAAGCGCCACATCGGATACTTGATGTCCGAGAGCAGGAGTTCATCGGGCTCTTGCTCACGGATGGTGAAGGGGTGCGGCTCGTCGTAAAGCACCAGCTGCACCGGCCCGAAGGCCTGCAAGCGCGCCTCCTTTTCGCGTGGCAACCAGGACACCTGTACCGCGCAGCGCGAGGAGGGATAGATGATCTTCAGTAGCGCAGCCGCGCGTGGTTCGCAGTCCCTGTCGCGAATGAGCCGAATCCAGGCGCGCAGTGAGAAGTCGCTCAAACAGGAGGCGGAACGCACGCGGCCGTAGCGCAGGTAGGGATAGTCCACCCGGAAGGGAATTCCCGCCACGAGCTGTGGGCCCTGGAAGAACTCCTCGGGCAAATCCTCCATCACTCCCCGCCAGACTTTCATCTGACGCGAGACCTCGTGCCACTCGTAGTAAGGAACGAAGAGCGGGGAGACGAGCCAGACCGGCCACATGCTCACGAAGGCGAGGAGAGACAGGGACACTCGCAAGGGCCAGCGCCGGCCCCACGGCGGACGGGCCAAGAAGGCGCACAGGATCGCCGCGATGCCCGCGAGCGGAGCGTAGAGGTACCAGGCCGACAGACCCTCGGCCAGCGCGGCCGGCAAGAGAAGGAGCGCGGTCCAGGAGAGACCAAAGCGCAAGAGAAGCCGCGTCGGGTCCTCCTCTGGTCCTGGACTCTCATCCCCCGCTGAAGCTGCCGGGCTCGCCCCTTTGAGGCGGGGTGTCCAGAGCAGCGCCAGCACACTGAGCAGGAGCAGCAAGCTCAGACCAATTCTGACCCCCCACAGTCCGCCCAGGCGCACCGGGTCGACCAAGTCGCCCAGTCCGGAGCGGAGCGAGGCCAGTTCGAAGCTCATGTGGCCGTAGCCACCGAGTCCGTGCAGAACCAGGGTCCGCGCGATGAGGGCGGGAAGAACCAGCAGGCCTCCCACCATGAGCGCGCGCTTTCTCTGGACGGGCGAAGCCACGCCGAGCAAAAGAAGCGGCAGCACCAGGCCGGTCTCCTTGCTCAAGGGAGCCAACAAACCCGCCACGATGAGCAGGGGGCGCGCGCCTCTCTGACCCAGCTCCCGCCTTCGCCAGGCCAGGCACGAGAGCAGCAGAAGGAAAACCACCCAGAGATCGGCGCGGCGGGCCACCGCCGGCACGACCTCCACCGCCAGCGGATGCACCGCGAAACCAACTACTCCCCAAGAGCGCGCCCCAACCCGGTGCACCCAGGCTGAGGAGGAGCCAGAACAGGGTCACCGCCGCGGCTCCATGCAAAAGCAGATCGCTCAAATGGTAGTAGCGCGGATTCAATCCGTGGAGCAGGTAGTCGACCCCGTAGCTCAGTCCGGTAAAGGGCCGGTAGAAACCGACTTCCGGCTGGATGTGGTCGCGGACCTCGTGCGCGAAGCAAGCCAGGGGACCCGCCGGAGACTCGAAGCGATTTGCTTCGATGAGGGGTCCGCTGTCCAGGCCGGTGAAGTCGAGAGGGAGAATCCAATAGAAGGCGCCGACGGCCAGAGCGAACACGAACAGTGCGCCGAGTCGCAGACCCCGCCAGGAGCCGGAAGAAGAACTGAGTCGATTCATGGGCTCATGGTGGGACAAGCGCGCGGTTTGGTCACGCTCGAATCCACTGGGCCAGTCCGTCATGGCCCTGCCCATCAACTGCCGCTATGTTCCTTGCCATGAGTACCTCCATCGCGCCGAAGATCAGCAAGATCGTCCTCGCCAACGGTCTGCACATTTTCGTGCTTCCTCGAGAGTTCAGCTCGACTTTCGCCGGCTACTACCACTTCGACGTGGGAAGCGCGCACGATCCGCTCGGGCGCTCGGGGATCGCGCACCTGCTGGAACACATGATGTTCAAGGGTACCAAGCGCATCGGTACGACCCGGGCCAATGAATACAGTGAATTGGTGACCCGAGCTGGGGGACACGGCATGAACGCCACCACCAGCTACGACATGACGCGCTATTACGTTCAGCTTCCCTCGCACCAACTCGAGATGTGGTTTTCGCTGGAGGCGCAGAGGCTCAAAGAGCCGGTCTTCCGTGAATTCGAACCCGAACGCGAGGTGGTGCTGGAGGAACGGCGTCTGAGAGTCGAGAACCAGGCTGAGGGAGTGGCCTACGAGCGGCACCGGAGACTGCTCTACCCGGATCATCCCTACGGAGTGCCCGTGATCGGCTGGCCGGAGGACATCCGCGCCCTGAAGCGCAGTGACGCGCAGGAGTACTTCCACACCTGGTACTCGCCCTCCAACTGCACCATGGTCCTGGTCGGGGATCTCAACCCCGGGCAGGTAGAGACCCTGGCTGATAAATATCTCGGCGCGTGGGAAACCCAGGATCTCCCCGAGCGCCCGCCGCGGCCGGTCAAGAGCATCGATTCCGTCCGGCGGGACAAGGTAGAGTTCGACGCCCTCGGCCACCTTCGCATGGCCTGGATCACCGTTCCGGAAAAGCACCCCGATCACGACAAGCTCTCGCTCCTCTCCGCCGTCCTGGGCGAACTCAACTCCTCGCGTCTCACGCGCCGCCTGGTCCACGAGCGCGAAATCGCGGCCGCGGTGATCTCCTTCGCCTACGGGCAACACGAGAGTGGGAGCTTCAACATCATCGCCCGCCCCACCTCGAAGAGTTCTTTGAGCGAGCTCGAGTCGGAAATTCTGCAGGTGGTTCACGAACTGGGCGAAAACGGGGTCGAACAGGAAGAACTCGATCGGGCGCGTATCTACCTCGAAGCCAATCGCACGCAGAGACTCTATTCCAAGCTGTCCCTGGCGATGGACATCGGGGCCGAGGTTGCCCTCTCTGAAGATCCCGCGCGCCTGGACACCTACGAAGAGCGCCTGGCCGCGATCACCCCCGAGCAGGTGAACGAACTCGCGCGGCGATGGCTCGCTCCCGAGCAACGTTGCGTGGTCGAACTCGAACGCGCCGCGGGGGCGGGCGCCGGCAATGGCCAGGGACTCGCGGCCGAGGCCGGCGAGAGCAGCGAACACCGGCGCCAGGTGGAGCCGAGCCGGCGCGGAGCCGAACACTCGGAGGGCTTCGTGGAGATGCTCGCGCTCATCGATAGCGCACCGCGGGCGCAATTCCACGTGCCAGCCGTGGGAAGTGACGTCCGCCGCGAGGAAATCTCAGCCGGTCCCACGCTCTTTCTCAAGGAGGATCACGACCTTCCCGGAGTCAGATTCAACCTCCACTTCAAGGGAGGCAGCAATTCGGCTCCGCTGGAAATTCTCAGCGCCTACGCACTGGCGGGCGCCCTGTGGCAGGAAGGGGGAGCGGGTGAACTGGACCCGAATGCCCTCGAGCGCGCCAAGGAAGATCTGGGCATCACCATGAGCATGCGCCCTGGCCCCACCGGCTGGCAGCTTTCGCTGTGGACTCTCTCGCGCAATCTGGATCCCGCCCTGAAACTGCTGCGCGCGATGCTGCGCGAACCGCGGCTCGATTCCACCCGACTGGGCATTCTCGCCACCAAGCAGATCGAGCTCATGCGACGGCGAGCGGACTACCCGGCCTGGGCCATCGGTTTCTTGGGACAAAAAGTCCTGTACGGCGACCATCCCCGGCTGGGCTACCAGCCGACGCGGCAGGAAATCGAGAGCTTGCGGCCCACGGACATCGCCCAGGTTCTCGCGCGCCAGTTGGGTCCGGCGAATTGTTACCTGACCGCGGTGGGCGACTTTCGCTCCGAAACGCTCATCACGGCCCTCGATGAGAGCTTCCGCGGCTGGCCCGCGGCATCGGATCCCGAGAGAGTGTGGCTGCAACGCGAGCCCTCGCTGAATCCTGGAGTCCACATCCTGGCCAAAGAACTGGCCCAACCGGCGGTGCGCTTCCTCGCGGAAATCGCCGTCGATCGGCGGATCGCCAACGAGGAGCACGCGGCGCTGGAAATTCTGAATCGCATCCTCGGCGGCAGTGGCTTCCGCTCGCGGCTCATGGAGAGACTCCGCAGCGACGAAGGACTCACCTACGGCGTCTCCTCTTCCATCGCCCACGACTATCGCCCCGGCGTGCCGGGCCTGTGGGCCATCTCCTTCCAAACCCGTAAAGATGCGGTGGCGCGCGCGGTGGCCATCGTGGAGGAGGAATGCCGCCGCCTGCGCGAGGAGCTACCCGCACCCGATGAGGTGCTCGAGCAAATCCAGGCCTGGCAGAACAGCTTCCTCTTCCGTTTCGAAAACGAAGCGCAGGCGGTGACCCGGCTCATGAACCACGAGTTGGATGACCGCCCTTACGAGAGGGACCTGGAAGTCCTCGCGCAGATCGAGCGCGTGACTCGCGAGCAGATCCGCGAGGCGGCGCGGCGCTGGCTTCAACCCGAGAATTTTTCCATCACCATCTTCGGCACCCCGAGCGAGGAAGAGCGGAAAGCTCTGCAAGCGAGCCATTCGTTGAAGGACTGGCAGCACGAAGAGGTGTTGGGGGGCGGTTACGACTGAGGGCGCTTGGGGCGCTGCGAGCGGAGCGGCAGGACTTCAAAAGATGGGTCGCCGCCGCCCCTTTTCCAAAGCAAATCTGATCCCGCGCTCCGACCGAATGTCAGTCCGATTCTCCTCCTTCTTGACAGAATGTCCGACTGCGTGGATTTGGATTTGATTTTGGATTCAGAGCCAGTGATTTAACTGATTCTATCACAATGACTTAAAATCTATGGCTCCCAGCTCGATTCTCGGCGCGAGACTTGATGATGGATCCAGGTGCAACCGCGGGATTCTCCCCCACCGCAAGGCCTGTCCCCACGGGACCGCGGTTATTCAGCGAGAGGAAGTACAGTGAGAAGCGCTGCCGCCACCGTCGAGAATCGGACGAATCTGGACATCTACTTCAGCGAGGTCCATCACTACACCCCCCTCAGCCGCGACCAGGAAGTCGAGCTGGGCCGCGCCATCCGAGGGGGCGACGAAGATGCCCTGCAGAAGCTGGTCAACGCGAACCTGCGATTCGTGGTGTCCATCGCCAAGCAGTTCGCCCGCTACGGCGTTCCCCTGGAAGATCTCATCAACGAGGGAAACCTGGGTCTGATCGAGGCCGCCAAGCGTTTCGACGAGCGCAGGGGATACAAGTTCATCTCTTATGCGGTGTGGTGGATTCGGCAGTCGATCATGATCGCTCTCGCGCAACAGTCCAAGGCAGTGCGGATGCCGTTGAACCGCGCGCGCGCGCTGCATCGTCTGCGCAAAGCGAACACTCGTTTGGAGCAGAAGCTCGAGCGCACGCCTGGCGCGGACGATCTGGCGAAGGAACTGGGCATCACCGAAGAGGAAGTGCGAGATACTCTTCCCCTGATGCACGAAGCGGTCTTTCTCGACGACACGGTCAGCGAGGGAAGCACCACCACCTACATCGACCTTCTGGCGGGCGAGGACGAACCGTCCCCGGATCTTCCAATCCTCGAAGACGAGCTACGCCGCGGTGTTTCACAGGCCCTGAAGCACCTGCGCAGCCGCGAAGCCGAGGTCCTGAGGCTCTACTTTGGCCTTGAAGGCTGCAACCAGATGACCCTGGAAGAGATCGGCAAGAGGATGAGCCTCACCCGTGAGCGCATCCGCCAGATCAAAGAAGAGGCTCTGGAGAAGATGCGTTCGCGTCGCAGCTTCAAGTTCCTCACGGACTATCGGGAGATGGCAACGCTGCACTGAGTCGCTCCGAGGCCAAGGGCCTCCTGGGCCCACTAGATCCCGGCGAGCGGGCTGTCTTTCTTGGACAGCCCGCCTTGCTTTTGTGCCCTCGGGAAAACATCGTTCAGAGCGTAACGGGGGGATGTCTTTCTCGGCGGGAGCTGCCATGAACAAGGCCCAAGAACTGTACCGAAGCAAATTGACCACGGCTGACGAAGCACTGAGTCAGGTGAAGTCCGGCTCGCGCGTTCTCGTCGGTTCCGGCTGTGCCGAGCCGCAGGCTTTGGTTGGCGCACTGTGCCGCCAGGCCGATCGACTTCACGATGTCGAAGTCGTCCACTTGCTCACCTTGGGATCGGCCGATTACGTCAACCCTGATTACACCGGGCACTTCCGGCACAACGCCTATTTCATCGGCGGCAACGTGCGCAAGGCGGTGTGGGAAGGTCGCGCCGACTACACCCCGATTTTCTTGCACGAGATTCCCGAGTTGATGCGCAGCGGACAGCGGCCGACGGACGTGGCGCTTCTGCAAGTAACTCCGCCCGATCGTCACGGATACTGCAGTCTGGGAATTCACGTCGACATTCAGATGGCGGCCGTCGAGACGGCCAAAATCCTCATCGCCGAAGTAAACCCCAACATGCCGCGCACTCTTGGGGACAGCATCATTCACATTTCGCGTTTCGACTCGCTGGTGGAAGTGGATACGCCCCTCCTGGAGCTGCCCCTGCAGGAACCCAACGAGGTTTCGATTCGGATCGGCGGGAACATCGCTGACCTCATCGACCACGGCAGCACGCTGCAACTCGGGATTGGAAACATCCCCAACGCCGTCCTCAAGTTCATGACGGAGAAACGCCACTTGGGGATTCACACCGAGATGATCAGCGACGCCTGCATTTCTCTCATCGAAAACGGGAACATCGACAACACGCGCAAGACGATCCATCGTGGGAAGACGGTGGTGAGTTTCGTCATGGGCTCGCGCAAGCTCTACGATCTCGTCGATGACAATCCGAGCATCGAGTTCTATCCGAGCGACTATGCGAACGACCCCAGAGTCATCGCGCGCAACGACAAGATGGTGGCGATCAATTCCGCGGTGCAGGTCGATCTCACCGGGCAAGTGTGCAGCGACTCCATCGGCTACAAGTTCTACAGCGGAATTGGCGGTCAAGTCGATTTCATTCGCGGAGCCGCGATGAGCAAGGGAGGCAAGCCGATCATCGCGCTTCCCTCCACCGCCAAGGACGACACGGTCAGCCGCATCTCGCCCTTCCTGGATGAGGGCGCCGGCGTGGTCACGAGCCGCGGCGACGTGCACTACGTGGTGACGGAATATGGCGTGGCCTACTTGCACGGCAAGACGATTCGTGAGCGCGCCCTGGCCCTCATCAACATCGCCCATCCCAACTTCCGTGAAGACCTGCTCGACTTCGTCCGCAGTAAGCATTACGTGCAAGCCGACGAAGAAGTCTGGCGTCAGATCATGAATCCCTTTCCTGTCGACTGGGTGGAAAACCGGACATTCGGCGATTCCATGTGTATGGTGCGTCCCATCCGTGCTGACGACGAACGTAAACTCCAGGAATTCTTCTACAGCCACGAACCCGAAACGATCTACCAACGCTACTTTCACGCGAAGAGCCAACTCGGACACCAGGAAGCCGCCATGGCCTGTTCGGTCGACTACAAGAACCGCATGGCTTTCGGAGTCTTTGAACGCGCCGATCGTGAGGCCGAGCGTATCGTGGGCATCGGCCGCTACGAACTCAACAACCGCACCAACATCGCGGACACGGCCTTCGTGGTGCACGAGGACTTCCGGGGACTGGGCATCGGAAGCCACCTCCTGGAGAAGATCATCGACTACGCCAAGTCCCAGGGGATCGCGGGAATTCGCAGCGAGTTCCTTCCCACCAACAAGGACGCCAAGGAAATCCACGAGCGCATGGGGCACACCCTGGAATGGGACGAGGAAGACCAGATCTACCGTGTGTTTACGCGCTTCGAGCGGCCCAAGCGCCCCCGGCGCGGACGTGGACCCACCCACGAAGTCGAACCCCACGCCTAGCGCGGGCTTGCCGGATCGCACGGGGCACGGCACACTGTCGTCTTCACCCTGAGAGTGGAGACTTCAGCCGACGGATGCCCCCAGAATGACCGAGCGCTTCACAACCCGCGCCCTCGAGCCGGCTGAGTATCCCGACTGGGAGAAATTCGTCGCGGAATCTCCCGACGGCAGCATCTACTCGCTGCCCTCCTACCTCGAGGTCCTCTGCGCGGCAACCGGTGCCCGTTATCGAATTCTGGCCGTTTTTCGCGATGGCGTGATCGTGGGGGGCGTGGCTCTCTACGTGAGCTCGAGTCCGGTGGGAAACTACGTGGCTCCACGCTTTTTACTCTACTACAACGGCCTGGTCCTGGCGCGCTCCAGCTCGAAGTATCCTTCCCAGCGCACTTCTTTGAGTCTTCACATCATGGACGCCCTCGAATCCGCGCTTCAGAAGGAAGGCTACGCTCATCTGCGTCTCCACTCGCGCGCGACGATCAGCGATGTCCGGCCCTTTCTCGCGAAGGGCTGGTCCGCCCGGCCCTCGTTCAGCTACGTGGTCGATCTGAGTGACATCGAGTCGGCCAGAAACCGGGTCGAGAGAAATTTCCGCCGTCTCATCAAACGCTGTGAACAGGACGGTATCGTGATGAGTCAAGACGACGACTTCGAGTCGTTCTTCGCTCTGCACGATGAAATTCACCGCCGCAAGGGCGTGCCGCTCTACCTTCGCAAGCCGCGCTACCGCGAGTACTACCTGAAGCTGCGCGAGCGATCGCTCTGCAAACTCTTCCATGCCCGACTTCCACAGGGCCAGTCCATCGCCAGCCAGCTCGTACTCTTGGGTCCCCATCCCATCAGCCACACCGTCTGCGCCGGCGCGGCGGAGGAGTACCTGAAGACCGGCGCCTCCGTCTTCCTGCGCTGGAAAGCCTGCGAGGCTCTCGCGGCCGACGGTTATGAGGGAAACGATCTCACCGATGCCGAGCTGAATCCCGTGACCCGCTTCAAGAGCCAGTTGGGCGCCGAGCTGAAGCTCTCCTTCATGCTTCACCGTCAGGATGCGGTGGGCTGGCGTGTGCGCAACGCGGCGCTGCGCCCCTTCAACTTTTCCCGCCGCGCGTTGCGCGCGGTGCAACGCCGTATCGCGTCGAGGGGAGCCTGAGGTGTTCGCCAACCGCAGCGATTCGGATCTTCCCGCCGCGGAGATCTTCTGCCGCACCCTCCTTCGACTCGGGGTAGACGTCATCTTTGGACTGCCCGGGACGCAGAACGAGGCACTTTTCGAGGCTCTGGGCCGCTTGGGACCCCGGGTCGTCGTGCCGACCCACGAGCTCGCCGCCTCTTTCGCGGTCAACGGATACGCTCGAAGCAGCGGCCGGCCTGGCGTCCTTCTCACCATCTCGGGACCCGGTTTCACCTACGCCCTCAGTGGCATCGCCGAAGCGGCTCTCGATTCTGCGGCAGTGCTGCACGTGGTGGTCTCCCGCAGTACACAAAAGGATCGGAAGTTTCAACTGCAGGACATCGATCAGAAGGCGATCGCGGCTCCCCTGGTGAAGAGAGTCTTCTGCGTGAACAAAGCAGAAGAGCTGCGTTCCACTCTGGAAACGGCGTACGCGTGCGCGCGTGAAGACGAGCCCGGGCCGGTCCTTCTGGAAATCGAGTCGGAAGCTCTGAAGAAGGAGCTCTCGTGGCAGGATTCCCCGCGAGAGAGCGGAGCAGCCGCGGCGCAGGAGGAGTTCTCCGAGGAACTGCGCGCTGCCGTCGCCCGGCTCAAGGAGAGCAAGAAAACGCTGCTGCTTTTGGGCCAGGGCGCGGCGGGAGCCAGCGAGGAAGCCAGACGGCTGGCCGAGGGTCTGCGGGCCGCGGTTCTCAGCACGAGTTCAGGACGTGGAATCCTCCCCGAAGATCATCCCCTTTCCCTGGGATTCGAGTTCTCCGGCACGCGCGCGCAGGCACGCAACGCTCTGCTGGAGCGAGCCGATCTCGTTCTGGCCGTCGGGTGCAAGTTCTCCCACAATTCCAGCCACGGGTTCAAACTGGAGATTCCTCCGCAGAAACTGATTCAGGTCGATCGCTCCCGGGAAGTTCTGCAAGGAAATTACCCGGCCAGCCTCAGCGTGCGCGCGGACGCTCGCGGGTTTCTTTCCGCGATCCTGCGCGAGAGCGAGGAGCTCTTCAGCGGAGGGCGCGGCTGGTCGAGTCAAGAGCTCGTGGATTGGCGCAAACGAGGTCTTCAGTCATCGTGGCTCGAACTCCCCGAGCCCTCGATGCTGGGGAAGGGACCCGAAAATTTCTTCACCGCGCTGCGCAACGTGATTCCGCGCGACGGCCTCCTCGTCACCGACTCGGGACTTCACCAACTTCTGGCGCGCCGCTATTACAAGGTGTTCTGTCCGCACGGCCTATTGTTACCCACCGATTTTCAATCGATGGGTTTCGCTCTGCCTGCCGCGCTGGGCGTCAAGATCGCTCACCCCGAGCGGACCGTGGGCGTCATCGTCGGAGACGGCGGCATGGCCATGAGCGGACTCGAGCTTCTTAGCGCCGTCAAGACGAAGCAACAATTCTGCGTCCTGGTGATCAACGATGGGTCGTACGGGCTCATCCGCCGCAGTCTCGAATCGGCGCACGGCAACGCGTACGGCACGGAACTGGTGAATCCCAATTTCGAGGATCTTGCCCGGGCCACCCACGCCAACTACCTGCTCTTGAACCGCAATGCGCAGGCGGGGCTTCGCCGCGCTTTCCAGCTGCCCGGCGTCACCCTGGTGGAGGTCCCGGTCACCGATTCCAGGGAGATGATTCTGGCCAAGGCCAAAGGCATGGTGAAGCGAACCGCGGGGCCGCGCGTCCTGAAGAAGCTCAAGGGGCTGCTCGGCCGCAAGGAGGGCTAGCTGCTTCTCTGCCGGGCCTCGATTTGTCGAATCTTCAAATAGAGCATCAGCGCCAGGAACACCATCACCGCAATCGAAAACAAAAGCCCCTTGCGGCGGAATCGAAACTCCTTTTGCGACTTGGCGATGCTTGCATCTCCGGTTTCGATCGCCTTCAGGCCGACATCCGCGACCTCGTCGAAATCGCTGCGATCGAAGGCGTGCACGGCGGAGCGGGATTGACGCAGGGCGTCGTTCAGCTCGGACAGAGATACGGCCAGCGCATCGACATCCAGCCCCTTCGCGGCGAGAGTATGTGTCTCCTGTTCGAAGTTCGTCTGGGCCGCTTCCATGGTGGTGATTCTCTCGCGGAAGTGAGCCGCGGTGTCATTGCACTTTGGGTTGTCCGGAGCGTATTTCGCGTGGCAATCGAAACAGAGATGACCCGGTTCGGTCACAAGCATCGAGTCACTCGGCTTGGAGATGTCGTGGGTTCCGTGACATTTCGCGCACTCTGGCCAGCCGTGCGCGCTGAACACTTGCTTGTGTTTGCTGCCATCGAAGAGCTTGCCGTTGCCGCTGTGACAGGTCCGGCAGACCTCGCTTACCGAGGAGATCTGCGGGGGCATCGCGGCGTGGTTTCCGTGGCAGTCGTTGCACGCCGGGGCGCCCTGGTCGCCGTCCACCAGTAGTGCCTGACCGTGCACGCTCTTGCGGTACTGCTCGAGCTGAGTGGTGGGCAACGGGCTTCCGTCCTCGGTCTTGTAACCCGCCATGTACTCAGCGTCGGCGTGGCACTTGCCGCAGGTGGCCGGAATGTTGGACTTGAAAGTGCTGGAACGACGGCTGTCCGAGCCCTGGATTCCGTGTACTCCATGACAGCTCACGCACTGCGCTGCCTTGGAATCCTTCTGGCCCAACAAGAGCTGGCCATGTTTGCTTTCGCGGTACTTGGCCAACTGGTCGGTGGGCAAGGAGGGGTTGAATCCGCGCATGAAAGCAGGATCGGAATGGCAGCGCCCACAGAACTCGGGAATCCAGGTGCGATCGCGGTGCCGTTGTTCACTGTCCGGCCAGCGCTCGTAGATATCGTCGGACATTTCTGTCTGGTCCGGGTGTCCGCCGTGACAGCCCGAGCACGAGAGTCCCTGCCGAAAATGCACGTCCGCCAGAAAATTCTGCAGGATGAGTGTGGTGCTGCCACTGCCGTCGTCCCGAATGTGCCACAGAGTCGTATCATCCTGCATGTCCTTGTCGGTATGACACAGAATGCAGTTGTCCTTCAGAACCAGTTCCATCTTGTCGGGCGAGAGCTTCAAGGAGAGCAAGTCGCTGGCGTGGGCGGCCGAGGAAATGAGCCCCGCCTCCACCGCTTTGCTGAAGAGTTCGCGCGCATGATCCGGAAGCTGGGCGTAGTACTCCTGAAGATCCGCCGCGACCACCGGTTTGCCGGCTTCGTTTTCCTCGAAGAGTTGTCTCACGCCCTGCGAGAGCTGGGACGCTCTCACTGGCGCCGCTGTCTTGCGCGAGGGCAGGTGCCGCCAAAATCCACGCCGGCGCCGCTGCCAAGAGTAAAAGGAGAAGGCAGAGTCTCGCCGGGAACGTGATTCTCGAATTCATTGGCTCACCCCCCGCATTTTGCTCGCACTCGAGCCCCGAACGAGGGTGAGTGTCCAAGCGATGGCCACGACCGCAGCCGCGGCGACCAGCGCGCGCAGATAGCTCATCCCCAGAAGACCGTGAAGCGCCACGTGCAGCGCGATACCGCCACTGAACAGGAACCAGCGGTGCCGGTAGACGAGGAATCGGAAGACGGTGATGAGCGCGGCCACCCCCAGGGTCCACCAGGCGCACACGCGCGCGACCGCCCTCACGTCGACCTCGGCCCCGTGACCCGCGCCTCCGCCGATATCCCAGGCCTTCAGAGTGAGAAAGAGCACGAAGAGGATCGCGCCCACGCCGTAGTCGCTGAAGGCCGGCGAGGGCTTGTTCACTCTCGCCTTGCGATCGAGCCAGGGAACCAGCGCCCAGCTGCCCATGAGGACCGAGACCATGAGGAGCGCGGCCTGCGGCCCCTCCATGAACCACAGGTGCGGCGGGAATTCCTTGAGCAATTGATAGATCCAGAGGAAGTACCACTCGGGCTTGATCCCCGGATAGGCCGGCTGCAAGGGATTGGCTTTCAGTCCCAATTCCCATTCGACCCCGGGAACCCCCGGTCCGTAGGGAAGCATCACGGCCAGAATCATCAGGCCGATGAGACACAAGAGCCACAGGAGTAGATCCCTGAGCAGGAAGTTGGGGAAGAACTTCATGCCGCCTCCCTTGGGTTCATGTGCCAAGGGTGGAGCCATTCCCTGCCGCTGGATGAGCAGCAGATGAATGCTGATCAAGGCGAAGATGAGCAGAGGGAGCGCGACGACGTGCAGGGCGAAAAAGCGGTACAGGGTATTGATGGACACGTCGTGTCCTCCCCTCATCACCTGCAGGAGCCACTCCCCGATGCCCGGGACCGCCTTCACCGAGTCAGTGCCGACCGAAGTCGCGAAGTAGGCCAGCTCGTTCCACGGCAGCAGATAACCCGAAAAGCCGAAGCCCAAACCGATGGCGAAGAGGAGAAAACCCGTGATCCAGGTAATTTCGCGTGGGGGCCGATAGGCCTTGAGCATCATCGTCGAGAACATGTGGACCGTCAGCGAGACGATCATCAAGTGCGCGCTCCAGCAGTGCACGGATCGGATGAGCCAGCCGAAAGGCACCTTCGTGGTGATGAACCGGATGCTCTCGTAGGAACTCGCTTCCCCCGGCTTGTAATAGAGCAGGAGAAGCAAGCCGGTCGCGATTTGGACCAGGAAGAAGAAGAGCGTGGTGCCACCCAGGTAGTACCAGACCATGGGATGATCCCCCAGTGGCACCTCTTTGTGCTTGAGGAACTCTACCAGGTTACCCAGGGAATAACGGCGATCGAGCCAACGGTACACGGGGTTGGAAATGGCGGGTTGATTCATGCCAGCTTCCCATCGACGACGATGTCCTTACCCTCTCGGTCCACTCGAAAGGCCTGGAGCGGCCGCGGCGGCGGACCGGAAATCACGCGTCCGTCGACATCGAAACGCCCGTTGTGACATGCGCACCAAATCACACCGTCGCCCGGCACGTACTGCACGGTGCAGCCTTCGTGCGTGCACTTGGCGCTGAGGCAACGCAACTTGTCCGAGCTGTCCTCGAAGACCAGCAAGCGAGTGGCCCCCGAGCGCACGATGACGAACTGATCGTGATCGAGCTTCGCGGTGTCCTGCGCGCTCAAGTGCACCGGTCCGCTCGCCCCCTGTTGCGGCAGGGGCTTCAAGTAGCGAAAGATGGGCAGGATGGCGGCCGCGAGGGTGCCCACGACCCCCAGCCCCAAGAGCCAATCCAAGAAACTGCGGCGGGAAACGAGATCATCACGGGAAGCTTGCGTCATGGAGCCCTTTCTGCCGATTCTGGCGCCACCGAGCCACCGGCCTCTCCCCTGCCCCCTGCACTTTCCCTTGGCAAGGCGAAGATCCGGACGTACGCTCGTACCATACTGGATATTGGGCTCTTGAGTCTGTTTACTCAAGTACTGATTGAGGGACTTTAAGGGACCCTCCAGCAGGAGTTCAATCTCGGATTGCCCCCCGCAACGAGAGACGAAGCCGTGCCCGACGAGCGAATCCAGAGACTGGAGAGGGCTTTCGAAGCTCTGCGTCTGCGCGTGGAGGCCCTCGAGGAGGAGCTGCAACACGGCGGCGCGAAGGGAGCTTCCCCGGCGGAGCCCACTCCGCTCCCGGCCGGGGAAGCGGAAGCCGCGGGCGCCTGGGCCGCCGCGCCACCCAAGCGCAGTCTGCTTCCCCTCTTGGGCAGGACCCTGCTGGTCCTGGGGGGCGCCTTCTTCCTCAGAGCGGCCACCGACGCGGGGATCCTCCCCCGGACCACGGGCGCCGCCATGGGACTCGTTTACGGACTGAGTTTCTTGCCGCTCGCGTACCGCGCGGCCCACCGCGAAGGCTTCGTGCGCAGCGCCTTCTTTCACGGGCTCTCCTCGGCCCTCGTGGTCTTCCCCCTGCTCTTCGAGGCGACGGTTCAACTCAAGTATCTCGCGCCTCCGCTGAGCGCCGCGGCGCTCGCCCTCTCGGTGGGTGCGGCGCTCTTCATCGCCTGGCGACGAGGCCTTCATGGAGTGGCCTGGATCTTCGCCGGGGTGGGGGCCCCGCTGGCGCTGGCTTTGGCCATGCTGACGAAACTGTGGTTGCCCTATCTCGCCATCGCACTCGCGATCTACAGCTGCACGCTGCTTCTGGCCTACGCGCGACAGTGGTTGTTCTTGGGAATCTCGGGCGCGGTCCTGGCCGACATGATGGTGCTGTTGCTCAGCTCCTTGTATCTGCTCTCGAGCGAAGGCACTCCGCTGAGCGGCATGGACTTGCGGATTCTCGTGCTTCTGCAATACGCATTGGTCGGCGTGTATCTGGGGACCTTCGCCCAGCGTACTCTGGTAAGCGGGCGGGAAATCCTCCCTTTGGAAATCGTCCAGACCGTGTTCGTGCTGATCGTCGGGATGGGAGGAGCGCTCGCGCTGGCCGGGCACCACCCGCATCTGCGCTTGTTCATGGGCGGCACCGCGCTCTTGGCCACCGCATCGAGTTACGCGGTCTCCTTCAGCTTCATCGACCGGCGTCTGGCGCGCCGACGCAACTTCATCTTCTACACCAGCATCGCGCTGGTCTTCATGCTGGTGGCTTCCTTCACTCTCTTCAGCGGAGAGGTGCGCAGCTGGATTCTCCTGGCGGACGCCTCGCTCACCGCGCTCATCGCCCTACGCAAGCAGCGCACGACTCTGCTTCTGCACGCCGCGCTCTTCACCGTGGCGGCCGCGCTGAGTTCGGGATTACTGCGGCTTTCCTTGGGCGCACTCCTGGGTTGGGAGTCGGAGCTGGGGAATCACCACGCACTGCCGCTGGCAGCGGTGATGCTGGCCGCGGCCGCGTGCGCGAGCGTGCGCGTGGGAGCCTTTCGCGGTACTTGGGGCCCGCTGGCGCGCGCGCCGCGCACCCTGTGTCTCGCTCTTTTGGTGCTGGGGATCAGTGGAATCGGCACGCTCTTGGGGGGCGCAGTCCTGGCGGGTGATGCCAGCGGCGCTCGCGATGCCGCGATCTTGGCCTCCCTGCGCACGGGATTGCTCGCGGTGGTGGCCGTGCTCCTGGCCTGGATTTCCGCCAAGTCGCGCTTCAAGGAGGCGCGTTGGCTCGTGTATCCGACCCTGGTTCTCGGAGGGGCCGAGTTGCTCCTCGGCGATCTCCGCTATGGCCGTTCCGCCACCATGTTCATCTCACTGGTGATCTACGGCAGCGCGCTCATCCTCGCCCCTCGCCTCTTGAAGAGGTTGGCAAGCAAGTCGCCCTCCCCCACCGTAAGCTCCGGCTGAACGCCGATCCTCAGGCGTGGATGTGCAGCACCGCATCCGCGCTCAGAGGCGAGCTGAAGCGGATCTTTCTTCCTCCGGTCACCGGGTCCCCCGCCGAAGTCGTGCCGTCGGTCGGATCCAGCCACTCCACCTGCAGGGTCGCCTGGCCCGTCGCTGACAAATCGACGGTGACGCTGCCGCCGGAGGGCAGATAGACCAGATAGACGGGCCCCTCCGAGGACGCCTTCGCCAGGCAATAGCCGGTGGAGGCGAGTGCGCCGCTGGGTACCATTTGGTTGAGGGGGAGGCGGCGCGCAAGCGCGGCCACGTAGCCCATGTTGGCTCGCAAGCTCACCCAGGTGGGATCATCGAAGTTGAAGCCCTCGCCCCCCACTCCGTATCCCTGGCCGTCGTAGCCGTCCATGAAAATGGGATTCCTGCCGCGCAGGAAGGATTTCCAGACCCAATAGCGGTCCCCGCAGATTCCACAGAGATGATCGGTATCATCCAGAATGACTTTGCTTCCGTCGGCGGCCGGCGGATCGTCGATGCCGCCATTGGGCGAGATCCAATCAGCTTCGCTGGCGAAGAGCGCACTGTTGTCACCGTTGGGCCACTCCACCGTGATCCCCACCGGATGCTGGTCGGGCAAGCCGGCCTCGTACTGCTTGATCACTTCCAGCATGTGGTTCTGCCAGCCCATCGAGCCGGAATTGCTCTCGTTGCTGATTTCGAAGAGCACGTTGTCCAGATCGTTGACGCTGTCGATGACCTTCTTCACGTAGGCCTCTTGGATTGCGGTGACCGCGGGATTGGCAAGCTCGTGGGTCTCCTCCCCGCTGTCGTTTCCGTTCAAATCGCCGTTGATCCCGTTGATGTTGTTGCTGGCCTTGAAGGGATGGCCGTGCCAGGGATTGTTGTACGAGAAGTTCCCCTTCGCATCGACCACGCTCCAGCCGTTGAAGAGCATGATCGAGACGTAGATAGCATTCGCGCGCGCAGTGAGCACGCGCTGGCGAAGCCGGTCGAAGTAGTTCTGGTCGAACTGGCTGAGATCGAACTTGGGCAGGCCGTCATCGGCCACGCCCGGACCGCTTCGCACGAATGGCGTGGTCGGATTGAACCAGTACTGGTCATCCGCCGTCTCCAGAGTCCAGCGCGATTGCTCCCAGGTCCACAGCCGGAAGAAGTTGTGTCTGTTCTGCTTCAGAAAGCTGAGGAAGGCGTTGTAGTCGAACTCGGGTGGAGGGTTGCCTCTGCCGGCGTCCTGGAAATCGAGCCAGGTGTGCGAACCGGTCAAGAGCACGGTTCGCCCGCGCGAGTCGATGAAATAACGCGGATTCTGCGGGCTCACCTCGAGCGGCCCCATCCCCAGAACCACGCGATCCAAAACGCCGAAGCTCACCCCACCGACCACCCCGTCATCTTTCACCTGAATGAGAGCCGAACCAGCTCCGGCGCCCGTCGCGACGCCCTTGCTCCCCTCGTCGTTGCTCACGCTCACGATCGAAGGGTCGGATGAGCTCCATTCCACTTGATCGGAGATGTCGTGTCGCGAGCCATCGGCGTAGAAGCCCGTGGCAAACAACCTCTGAGTTTGACCCACGTCGACCTCGGCATCCTGCGGAGTCACGACGATGGAAGTAAGCGAATCGGTTCCGGGGAGCCTCTCGGCACTGACGCTGCCTTCTTCTCCTCCACACGCCACGAGGAGGGAGAGGATTCCCAGCACGAGCAAACGCGGTGACATGACACTCATGGCTTGCACCTGATGACTGGAAGCGGGGATCGGACTCGAATGACTCGGCCCAAGGCTGCAAAGGGGCTCGCCGGGAAGTCCCTCACGGGGGCTCCGGGAGACGCCCCGGATCCCAGACAGTCTATCATAACGGGGGCGAGCCCGCATTTCGGGCCCGTTTACCAGCGTTCAGGGGCGGCTCAGACCCACTCGTTGGTGTACTTCGTGAGCGCTTTCATGTAGTTCCCGCGCTCGAAGGCCTCGGGATTGGCGCAATTCGCCTGGCTGAACGAGCCCTTCAGCTGCTCCACGCTCGCGTACTCTTTCTCCTCCATCCACGCGTTCAAACCGCGCAGGATCTCGCTCACGTGGCCAGGACCCTTGCGCAGCAGCACGCTGGCCAGAGCAGCGGCGTCGGCGCCGACCAAGAGCATACGCGCCAGATCGAGGTGGTCGTGCACTCCGCTGGTGGCGCACAGACTCAAACCCACCTGGTCCTTGAGGATTGCAATCCACCGCAGGGCCAAGAGCATTTCTTCCCGGCTGCTCAGAACCAGGTGCGGCACGACTTCCATCTCGAGGAGATCGAGATCGGGTTGCAAGTAGCGGTTGAAGAGTACCAGTCCGTCGGCGCCGGCGAAGTCGAGACGGGTGGCCATGTGCGGCAGGCTGGAGAAGTAAGGGCCCAGCTTCACCGCCAGAGGAAGTTGCGTTCCCTTGCGCACCTGTTCGACCAGCTGAATGATGCGACGCTCGACATCCTCTCCCGTCATCTCGGGATCGGCGGGTACGTAGTACACGTTGAGCTCCAGGGCATCGGCTCCCGCTTCCTCCATCATCGTGGCGAAGCGCGACCAGCCACCGGGAGAATGCCCGTTCAAGCTGGCGATGACCGGTACCGAGAGACTCGACTTCGCGGCCCGAATGTGCTCGAGGTATTCCTGCGGCCCCCGCTTGTACTCCGTCAGCTGAGGAAAGTACCCGGTGACTTCCGGAGAGTTCTCCGCGCCGTATTGATCCAGCCTTTGTTCCTGGAGCTCCTCGTGTTCGACTTGCTCCTCGAAGAGACTGGGAAGTACGACCCCTCCCACTCCGGCGTCCTCCAGACGCTTGAGAGTGTCGAGGTCACCGGTGAGCGGAGAAGACGAAGCCAAGAGCGGATTCTTCAAACTCAGGCCCAGATAGTCGCTGGTCAGATTCGACTTCATTCCTTCGGCTCCTTCGAAAGACGATCCGCGTCCTCTTCTTCGTCGGCGGGAAGCGTGCGCTCCACCCCCGCCAGTTGCTTGTAGTACTTGTAGCGCTGCTCGATTTCGCTCTGCGCCACCGCGAAGAGACGTTTCGCCCGTTCGGGTTTACTTCGCTCGAGCATTCCGAAGCGCGCCTCCTTCAAGGCAAAGTCACGGAAGGGAATCGACGGTTGTTTGCTGTCCAGCTTGAAGGGCGTCGATCCCTCGGTGTGCGCCTCGTCCGGATTGTAGTGATAGAGGCTGATGAAGCCACTCTTCACGCCTTCCTTCTGGTGCGACATCGAAGTGCTCATGTCGATGCCGTGCGCGATGCAGTGGCTGTAGGCGATGATCAAGGAGGGACCGTCGTAGGCTTCGGCCTCCTTCATGACCCTGATGGTGTGGCTCGGATTGGCCCCGAGGGCAACCTGCGCCACATAGCAATTGCCGTAGGCCATCGCGATCATGCCGAGATCCTTCTTGCCCAGGGACTTGCCCCCCGCGGCGAATTTGGCCACCGCGGCGCGCGGCGTGGCCTTGCTAGCCTGGCCACCGGTGTTCGAATAGACCTCCGTGTCCAGCACCAGGATGTTGACGTTGCGACCTGAGGCAATGACGTGGTCGAGACCACCGAAGCCGATGTCGTAGGCCCAGCCGTCACCACCCACGATCCAAACACTGCGGCGCACCAGGGAATCGGCCACGGCCAGAAGATCGCGCGCATCGAGATCTTCCTCACCCTGCAACATCTCCTTGAGTTCGGCGACCCGCGCCCTCTGCGCGGTGATCCCCGCCTCGGTCTTCTGCTCGCCTTCGAGCAACCCGCCGGCCAGATCTCCACCCAGACGCGCGCTCATCTTGCGCACGAGACTGCGCGCGAAGGATGTCTGCGCCTCGACCGCCAAGCGCATGCCGATCCCGAACTCCGCGTTGTCCTCGAAGAGCGAGTTGTTCCAGGCGGGCCCGTGTCCGGCCGCGTTGGTGGTGTAGGGAGTGGTGGGAAGGTTCCCGCCGTAGATGGACGAGCAACCGGTGGCGTTGGCGATGATCATGCGGTCGCCGAAGAGCTGCGTCGCCAGCTTGATGTAGGGAGTCTCTCCGCAGCCGGCGCAGGCGCCGGAGAACTCGAAGAGAGGTTCGCCGAGTTGGCTGCCCTTGATGCTGTCCAGCTTCACGTCCTGCCGGGGCAGATACTCGATCGAGGAGAAATAGTCGAAATTGGCCCGCTCACGCTCGAGATGATCGCGCTGGGGCTCCATGTTGATCGCCTTGTGTTTGGCGACCTTCTTGGAGTGCGCGGGACACACGTCGACGCAGACGCCGCAGCCGGTGCAGTCGTCGGGGGCGACCTGAATTGCCATTTCCAGTCCCTCGTGCTCCTTGGTCTTCCAGGGCACCGAGAGGAAGCCTTCGGGCCGGTCGCCGTTGCGATCCTTCGGGTCCCAGGCGTTCATGCGGATGGCAGCGTGCGGACACACCAGCGAGCAGAGTGCGCACTGGATGCAGATCTCGGGATCCCAAATGGGAATCTCCTGCGCGATGCTGCGCTTCTCCCACTTCGTAGTCCCGGTGGGGAAGGTCCCGTCGACCGGCATCGCGCTCACCGGCAACAGGTCCCCCTTGCCTTCGATCATGATGCGCGTGACGCGCTGCACGAAATCGGGTGCGATTTCGGGCACTCCCGGATGACGCCGGATGGTGGAGTTGACCTTGCCCGGCACCTTGACCTCGCTGAGCGCGCCCAAGGACGCGTCCACCGCGGCGAAGTTGCGATCGAGTACCGCCTGGCCACGTTTGCCGTAGGTCTTGCGGATGGCCTCCTTGATCCTGGCGATCGCGTCGTCCTTGGGCAAAACGCCGCTGATGGCGAAGAAGCAGGTCTGCATCACGGTGTTGATTCGCGTGCCCATGCCAGCTTCCTTGGCCACCTTGTAGCCGTCCACCACGTAGAACTTCAGCTTCTTGTCGAGGATGCCCTGCTGCGTTTCCGCGGGAATCTGATCCCAGACCTCTTCGGCGGAGAAGGGACTGTTCAGGAGGAAGGTCGCGCCCTCGCAGGCTGTCTCCAGAACGTCCATCTTCTCCAGGAAGTTGAACTGGTGGCAGGCCACGAAATTCGCGCGGCGAATGAGATAGGTGCTCTCGATGGGACGCGGCCCGAAACGCAGGTGGCTGACGGTGGTGCTGCCGGCCTTCTTCGAGTCGTAGACGAAGTAGCCCTGAGCGTACATCTCGGTTTCTTCACCGATGATCTTCACCGAGTTCTTGCTGGCTCCCACCGTGCCGTCGCTGCCCAGTCCGTAGAACACGGCGCGGGTGACGTCGTCGGGTTCGGTGACGAAATCGTCATCCCAGTCGAGGCTGAGGTGCGTCACGTCGTCGACGATACCCACGGTGAAGCGGCGCAGCGCATCCTCCTTCTTCGCCTCGTCCAGGACTCCCTTCACCATGGCGGGAGTGAATTCCTTGCTCGAAAGACCGTAGCGGCCGCCGATGACCCGCGGCGCTTCACCCTGCCACTCCTCGCGCACGGCGGTGAGCACGTCCAGGTAGAGCGGCTCCGCCGGAGCGCCCGGCTCCTTGGTCCGATCCAACACCGCCAGAGTCTTCACCGTGTCGGGGAGCGCTTTCACCAGGGCCTTCATGTCGAAGGGGCGGTAGAGCCGCACCTTGAGCAGGCCGACGGGCTCACCCATTTCGTTCAGCTTGCGGACCGCTTCCTCGGCCGCGCCCACCCCGCTGCCCATGAGCACCACCACGCGCTCGGCCTGGGGCGAACCCACGTAATCGAAGAGCTGGTATTGGCGTCCGGTCAGCTTTGCGAACTCGTCCATCGTTTCCTGCACGAGTTCGCTACAGCGATCGTAGAAGGGATTGATGGCCTCACGCGCCTGGAAGAAGACGTCCGGGTTCTGCGCCGATCCTCTGAGTACCGGCGCGGAAGGATTCAATGCGCGCCCGCGGTGTTGATGAATCAGGTCGTCGTCGATCATGGCGCGAATCTGTTCGTCGCTCAGGGTCTTGACCTTGTTCACCTCGTGGGAGGTGCGGAAACCGTCGAAGAAGTGCAGGAAGGGAATGCGCGTCTTCAGGGTCGCGGACTGCGCGATGAGCGCCATGTCCTGGACTTCCTGAATTCCACCCGAAGCCAGAAACGCCCAACCCGTGCCACGCGCCGCCATGACGTCGCTGTGGTCACCGAAGATCGAAAGCGCATGCGTGGCGACGGAGCGCGCTGCGATGTGGAAGACCGTGGGAGTCAACTCGCCGGCGATCTTGAACATGTTGGGGATCATCAGGAGAAGTCCCTGCGACGCCGTGAAGGTCGTGGTCAGGGCCCCCGCCTGCAGAGATCCGTGGACCGCACCGGCGGCGCCACCTTCACTCTGCATCTCGATGACCTCGGGCACCTCGCCCCAGAGATTCTTCCGTCCCGCGGCGGACCACGCATCCGCATGCTCCCCCATGGGAGAGGCGGGCGTGATGGGATAGATAGCGATGACCTCGTTGGTCTTGTGCGCCACTCTTGCCGCAGCTTCGTTGCCGTCGATCACCGCGAAGCGATCAGCCATTTCCGAGCCTCCTCCTTGCCCCGGTCTCGTGATTTGGACCGGGAATCGGTACCCACAGTGGTGACTGGGCTCAGAGGGAGCAAGGTTTGCCTTCATTCCGTTCTGGGCCCTGCGCACGGCGCCGAAAACCGGACAAAATGTCCGAAAGTGCGCCTGGACATCTTGTCAGAATCGCGGGAAAGCGCTAGCTTCTTGCCGAGCTTCCCGCCCGCGCGTGAGCGAGCCCCTACAGCACGAGAAAGCCCTGAATGAGCCCGGCCGAATCCGCTCCCAACCCCGTCGAAAACGCCGAAGCCGTGGGCCGGGGGACCATCCTCGTGCTGGACGACGAAGTGCAGATGTTGCACTCGCTCGACCGCATGATCCGCCGCGAGGGCTACCAGGTGCTCACCGCGCGCGACGGGCGCGAGGGACTGGAAGTTTTGCGGCGCCACGACGGCGAAGTCGACGTGGCCCTGTGTGATCTGCGCATGGGCGAGATGGGCGGCATGGAGTTCGTCGAGGCCGCGCGCGCACTCTACCCCGATCTGGAAACGGTCATCATGACCGGCTACGGCACCATCGAAGCCGCGGTGGAAGCCATGCGCGCCGGCGCCTACGACTTCTTGCCCAAACCCTTCAAACGCGTGCAGATCCTGAAGATTCTGTCGCGCGCCCTGGAGCGGCGCGCGCTGGTGGTGGAAAACCGCACCCTGCGCGCGCAGATCGAGAGCCACGGGGGCAAGAGCGTGGTGGGCAACAGCGAGGGCATGCGACGCGTGCTCGATCTGGTCAATCAAGTCGCGCGCAGCGAGGCCACGGTTCTCATCCTCGGCGAGAGCGGCACGGGCAAAGAGGTCATCGCGCGCGCCCTGCACGCGGCCAGCGATCGCGCGCGCAATCCCTTCATCAAGGTCAACTGCGCCTCGATTCCCGAAACCCTGCTCGAGGCGGAACTCTTCGGTTACGAGCGGGGCGCCTTCACCGGCGCGGTCAAACGCAAGCCGGGACGCTTCGAACTGGCCGAGGGCGGCACCCTCTTCCTGGACGAAATCGGCGACGTCTCCCTGGAGATGCAGGTGAAGCTGCTGCGAGTGCTGCAGGAGCGGGAGTACGAGCGCCTGGGGGGAACGGAGACCCTGAAGGCGGATCTGCGCATCCTGGCCGCCACCCACCAGAATCTGCAGCAGCTCATCAAAGAGGGGCGTTTTCGTGAGGACCTCTATTACCGCCTGGCGGTCATCCCCATCGAGATCCCTCCCCTGAGGGAGCGGCGCGAGGACATCCCCCTCTTGGTCGCGCATTTCGTGCAACAGCTCAGCGAGAAGAACAAGAGCGCGACTCCCAGCGTGCTCCCCGAGGTCCTCGACCGGCTCAATTCCTACGATTGGCCGGGGAACGTGCGCGAGCTGGAAAACGTCATCGAGCGCGCCGTCGTCCTGTGTAAGGACCGCGTGATTCTGCCGCAGAATCTGCCGGCTCACATCGCGCCGCGCCGCTTCGAGGGCAACGTCCTCAAGGTGCCCATGGGCACGCCCATGCGTGAAATCCAGGAGCAGGTCATCGACCAGACCCTGGCCATCACCAACGGCAACAAGGAGAAGGCGGCCAAGATCCTCGGCGTGGCCGCGCGGACCATCTATCGCCACATGAAGGCCCGCGAAGAGCAGCCGGCCAATCCCTCTGGAGACGACCCTTCCGCCAAATAGCGCCGCAAGGCCGCAAAACGCCCCAGCGTGGGGATACGGGTCAATTTGACAAAGTGTCCGGAATGGGCCGTGGAGACAGCGGATCCTTGGATCTGGAAATCCGAGTGACTAGTTTTCCTGCGTCGCGGGGCCCGGACCAAGCGCCCTCGCCCCGCCCGAGATCTCGTTCCCTGTCTGGATTCAGGGATCCCCATCGATCCAGCCCAAAGGAGCCCCGCAATGAGCACCAAGAGCGTTGAGGATCGAGGCAAATGCGAAGTCATTCCCGACCTCTGCAAGGGATGCGGGCTCTGCATTTCCATGTGTCCCGAAACCTGTATCGTTCGTGACGAATCACTGAATCGACGGGGGTATCGCCCCGCCGTTTATGAAGGACATGGCTGTACCGGCTGTGGGATCTGTTTTTCGACCTGTCCCGAGCCCAGCGCCATCATCGTAACTCGCTTCCGCTAGGGGGGAGGCCGCAATGCCAGTGAACGAAAAGGCCTTCCGCAGTGCCGTGCCTACCTGGGGTTCGCCAGAGGAATTGGATCTGCGAGGCCGCAAGACCAAGGCCGCCGAGTCCACCGAGGGCGCGACGGTGCTCATGAAGGGTAACGAAGCCGTGATCCACGGAGCCCTTCTGGCCGGATGCCGGGGTTTCTTCGGCTACCCGATCACCCCCGCCAGCGAGATCGCCCACACCGCGGCCGCGATGTTCCCCCTGGCCGGCGGAGTCTTCCTGCAGGCCGAGAGCGAGGTTGCCGCCATTCAGATGGTGTACGGCGCTTCCTCTGCCGGCATCCGCACCATGACCGCCAGCAGCAGTCCCGGCATCAGCCTCAAGCAAGAGGGGATCTCCTACGCTGCGGGAAGTGAATTGCCCCTGGTGGTGGTCGACATCATGCGCGGCGGACCCGGGCTGGGAAACATCGCGCCGGAGCAGGGTGACTATTTCCAGATGGTCAAGGGCGGCGGCCACGGTTGCTACAAGATGGTGACCCTGGCGCCCAACAGCGCCCAGGAGATGTGTGATCTCACGATGGAGGCCTTCGAGATCGCCGATCGTTACCGCAATCCGGCCGTGGTTCTGGCTGACGGCCTGGTGGGGCAGATGAAGGAGCCAGTGCGCCTCCCGCGCGCGGTACGCGAACTACCCGACAAGGACGACTGGTGCGTGGCGGGGACCGCGAAGACCCGGCCCAATCTCATCTGCTCGATCAAGCTGGTGCCCGAGGAGCTGGAGGAGCACGTTCGCCATCTCGATCGCAAGTACCAGCGCATGGAAAAGGAAGAGCTGCGCTGGGAAGAGTACCGCACCGAGGACGCCGAGCTGATCTACGTCGGTTATGGCGTGGTGAGCCGAATTTTGCAGGGCGCGGTGGACGAGGCCCGTGAGCGCGGGATCAAGGCCGGGCTTCTGCGCCCGATCAGTCTGTGGCCCTTCCCCAGCGAGGCCCTGCGCGCGGTCTGCGCCAAGGCCAAGCTCTGTCTGACGGTCGAGCTTTCCACCGGACAGATGGTGGAGGATGTACGCCTCGCGGTAAGCGACCTGCTCCCGGTTCATTTCTACGGGAGAGCCGGCGGCGTGCTTCCTTCGACCGAAGAGCTCATGGAGGAAACGACCAACATTTGGACATCGCGTGTGGGGGTGACGGCATGAAGACCATCGAGAGGCCACAATCCATTCTGGAGACCTTCCCCCGCAAGGGCGGCGCGGAACCCGACGCGACTCACTACTGTCCGGGTTGCGGACACGGAATCGTCCACAAGCTCCTCGGCGAGTGTATCGACGAGCTTCAGATCAAGGACGACACCGTACTCATCAGCCCGGTGGGATGCTCCGTCTTCGCCTATTACTACTTCGACACGGGGAACGTGCAGGCGGCGCACGGACGCGCGCCGGCCGTGGGCACCGGGATCAAACGGGCGCGGCCCAAGAGCATCGTCATCTCCTACCAGGGCGACGGCGACCTGGCGGCGATCGGCGGCAACAACATTCTGCAGGCCGCAAACCGGGGCGAGAACCTCACCGTCATCTTCATCAACAATGCCATTTACGGCATGACCGGAGGGCAACTCGCGCCCACGTCCATTCTGGGAATGCACACCGCGACCACCCCGCGGGGCCGCGAGTTCAGCGACTACGGCAGCCCCATGAAAGTGGCCGAACTCTTGGCCAACCTGGATGGTGTGGCGTTCTCGGCGCGGCACGCGCTGACCACGCCGGCGAAGATCAACCGCACCAAGAAAGCCATCAAGAAGGCGCTGCAGTACCAAATGGAGAACCGCGGTTTCTCGATCGTGGAAATCCTCAGTCAGTGCCCCACCGGCTGGAAGATCGACCCGGTGGAATCTCTGAACTGGATCGAGGAGAACATGGTTCCCGCGTTCCCCTTGGGCACCTACAAGGACAGCCCGCACGACCGCGCGACTCCTCCGGAGCCGGCGAACTACGACCCCGATCTGGTGGAACGTGTGGTGCTGCGGAGCGCACAGAACTCCAAGAGCGCGGCTCGTCTGAAGCAGGCTCCCTGGACCGCGGCCTTCAAGGGTGAGGGGGCCAAGAAGGACACCATCCGCATGAAGGTGGCCGGTTTTGGTGGGCAGGGCGTCCTCATGCTGGGCGAGCTCGCGGCCAAGGCGGGCATGCTCGAGGGCGTCAACGTGACCTGGTTGCCCAGTTACGGGCCCGAAATGCGCGGTGGTACCGCCAACTGCTCGGTGGTGGCCTCGACACGCGAAATCGGCAATCCCCTGGTGAACGCCTCCGAGGTGCTGGTCGCCATGAACCGTCCCTCCCTGGAGAAATTCGAGAAGGACGTTCAGCCCGGCGGGGTGATCTTCTACGACAGCAGCCTCATCTCCACCGCGCCCACGCGTGATGACGTGGAGGTCTACCCGGTGCCGGCGACCGAGATCGCCGACTCCTTGGGGATGGGAAGAGTCGCCAACGTCGTGCTCTTGGGTGCGATGCACAAAGTGCTGGGCTTCCCCGCGCAGGAGAAGATCCAGGAGACCATCAAGGCCATCAGCAAGAACGAGAAGATTCTCTCGATCAACCAGAAGGCCTTCCAGGCGGGATTGGATTCGGTTCAGTAGGACTCGGGTCCCAGCCTGCTCGGTGGGCCTCCGGGCTCTCTCACGGAAGCATCGCCTTCCAAGAGCGCCGGCAACCACACGGTGAAGCTGACGCCCCTCTCGGGCAGGCTCTTGACCGTGATACTCCCCCCGTGTTCCTCCACGAGGGTCTTGCAGACCGAGAGCCCGAGTCCCGTGCCGTTGACCTTGGTCGTGAAGAAGGGGTCGAAGAGCTGGGAGAGGTGCGCCGGAGGAATGCCGGGGCCATCGTCTTCCACCACCACCTCGAGTCCGGTGCGTTCGATTCCGTCAGGGCCGATGGGACAACTCTGCCGAGCGGTCACCCATACCGTACCTCCGGACTCCACGGCCTGAAGGGCATTCATGCAGAGGTTCAAGATGACCTGCTCCAGCTGGTTCGCATCACCTAGAATGGGAGCGAGCTGGGAATCGATGTTCACCTCGATCTTCGTTCCCTGTTTTTGCGAGGCGTGATGGATCAGGCGCTCGACTCGGGAAAGCACGTTTTTGAGTTCCAGGGGTTCCATCTCGGGCTTTTCGGGGCGAGAAAAGCTGAGGAGTTCCCTCACGAGCCCGCCGATCCGGTCGGTCTCGCGCACGATGGTCTCCAGTTCTTGCCGCCGCGTATCGTCGTCCTCCAGATCGAGCATCAAGAACTCGGCGGTGTTGGAGATGACTCCGAGTGGAGTTCCGATCTCGTGCGCCAGCGCGGCCGCCATGTTGCCCACCGCGGTCATGCGCTCGGTGAATGCCATCTTCTCTTCGGCCAACTTGCGGGCCGTGATGTCGCGCACCACGAAGCTGTAGCCGTTGGGCCGCCCACTCCCGTCGAAGAGCGGGGTGCGCGAAACGTCGATCCACAGCAGTGTTCCCGCGCGCGTTTCGACTTCGATTTCACGATTGGCCAGAGCGAGAAGGGGATCGCTCGGAACGAAGACCTCTTCCGCAACGGCCCAGGCGTTCTCACTGAAAAGCCGTTCGATGGGCTCGCCCACCGCTTCGCTCACGTCCCATCCGAAGATCTTCTCCGCGCCCCGATTCCAGAAGCGCACGCTGTGTACGCGGTCCAGGGCGATGACTCCATCGTTCCCGTTGCGGATGGCCGAAAGCAAAAAGCGCTCGCGCCAGCTGTCGAGCTGTCCCAGTTCCTCGCTGGGCAGAGGCAGGATCAAGGTGACCACCATGTCGCCTGCTTCGCCCAGAGGAGCAACCACCACGCGGAAATAGGAGAGGGTGCCGTCTTCGGCTTGCGCGCTGCGCAGGGTTTCGGCGACCCTTCCCGAGCGAAGCACCAAAGGCGGCAGGCAGTCTTCGCAGCGCCGGTCCTTGGGAACGTAGCCGGTGAAGCAGTGCTTTCCCTGCAGTCCGGGGAAGTTCTCGATATGCTCTTTGAAGTAGCGATTGCCCCAGAGCAGAGTGAGGCGCTCGTCGAGAATGGTGATTCCGGCGCGCACGGAGTCGAAGAAAGGCAGAGACTCGCGGATGTCATCCAAGCTGGACATGGAACATAGCTTCGAGAAAGGAGTGCCTGGCGTCAAGTCGCCTGGCTGAGGGACGGCATGATCGAGCGCGACCGCCAACGCTGGAAATACGCGGTGGAGCTGGAACCGGAAATCGAGGATTTCGGGGCCCACGTCCTCCGTCTGGCGCGAGAGCTTCATCTCGGCGGTCACATGCGGCGCAGCGATACCGCGCTCCAACTCGAGGTGGAAGGCGAGGCCGCCGGCCTGCAGAGCTTCGACGAACGACTGAAGCGAGTGCTTTCGTCCCCCAGCATCCGCTGGGACAATTCGTTGACGAAGGACCTGGCTTTACGCGGCGAATCCGAGTTCGAAATTGAAGTCCTGGATGTGGAGGGCATGTATTCCGCGCCCTTCTCCCCCGACCGCGCCATTTGTAGCGAGTGCCTCAAGGAGATCTTCGACCCGCACGATCGCCGCCACCGTTACCCCTTCACTTCCTGTGGAGAGTGCGGGCCCCGCTACAGCGTCACCCGCAAGCCGCCATACACGCGCGACACGAGCTCGATGGCGCCCTTTCCCCTGTGCGAAAACTGCCGGCGCGAGTACGAAGACCCCTCGGGGAGGCGCTACCACGCCGCGCTCATCTCTTGCCCGGACTGCGGTCCATGCTATTGGATCGAGCCCACTCCCAAATCGGTGTCGGCCGCCGACGTGGTCTACGAGGCAGTGGAGCTGCTGAAGAAGGGGCACATTCTGGCCATCAAGGGAACCGGTGGCTTTCATCTGGCCTGTCTCGCGGATGACGAGGCTCTGGTGCAGAGACTGCGCCGGCGCATCCAGCGCCGCACCAAGCCGATGGCGGTGATGGTGCCGGACCTGGATTGGGCCCGGCGCGTGTGTCATCTCAACCCGCTGGCGCGTGGCAAACTCAAGGATCCCTCGGCTCCCATCGTGCTCGCCCCCAAGAAACATCCCGAAGTCCTGGCGCCCTCGATCGCGCCCGACTCACCGGACTACGGATTGACCCTGCCGAGCACTCCCTTCCGTCAGCTGTTGATGAACACCTTGGCGCAGCCGCTCGTGGTGACCGCGGCGAAATTCGCGGGGGAGACGATCGTTGCCAGCAACGAGGAAGCGCGCACGCGCCTGCGCGACGTGGCCGACTACATGGTCCTGCACGACCGGGAAATCATGATGCCCTGCGAGGACACGGTCATGCGGGTCCACGGGGACGACCTGGTGACGACCCGCCGTTCCTGGGGACAGGCGCCGCGTCCTCTGATCTTGGATCACGAAATTCCCCCCATCCTCGCCCTCGGCGGCATTCACCGCGGCACCCTGGCCCTGGGTTTCGACCGCTGGATCGTCCTCAGCCAGCATCTCGGCGAGTTGGATTCACCCGCCGTGGAGATCCTCTACCGGCAGACCCTGGCGCACCTCAGTCGCCTGCACGACTTCAAAGCCAGCGCCCTGGCCTACGATCTGCACCCCGGGAGTCTGGGACGACGCCTGTGCAAGGAGATGGAGTTGCCTGCGATCGGAGTGCAGCACCACCATGCGCACATCGCCGGAGTGATGGCCGAACACAACCTGAAGGGGCCCGTTCTGGGGCTGGCCCTCGATCAAGCCGGCTGGGGAGAGGACGGAAGCTTCTGGGGCAGTGAGTTCTTGCTCGGGGACGCAAACAAGGTCGAGCGCATCGATCACCTCCCCTCCTTCCCCTTGCCCGGGGGCATGACCGCCTTCACGCATCCCTGGCGCAGCGCGGCCGGCTTGTTGTGGGAGCTCAAGGGTGAAGATACCGCCAAGATCTGGCTCGAGAGTTCGGCGCCGGATCCGGTGGCGGCGGAGACCACCCTCTCTCTCCTCCGCGAGAACCTCAATTGCCCGCGGGCCTGCGGCCTGGGTGCGGTGTACGACGCGCTGGCCGCCATTCTGGGCATCTCGAGCAACCAGAGTTTCGACGGACAGGCCCCCATGTCCCTGGAGCGGCTGGCCGGCGTCCCCCACGAGATCGACGAGAGCGAGCTTCCCGATCCGGATGCCAGTGCCGAAGAAACCCTGCGCGCCATCCTGGACCATCTTCTACTGCGGCCCTTCAGCAACCGGCAACTGGTTCAGGCGGGGGCCTGGACTCAGGCTGCGGTGGCCCGCTGGGTCGCCCAGCGGGCGGTGCGCCTGGCCCGCGAGCACCAAATCGACACGGTGGTGGCCAGCGGGGGCTGTCTGGTCAATGGCTGGATGCGCCACGAATTGCGCACCCGCCTGGCCCGCGCCCGGCTGCGATTCTTCACCAATGCCTCGATTCCGCCCAACGACGGGGGGCTACCGGTGGGACAAATTCAGGTGGCCGCCGCCCGTTTGCAGCAGGGCTGAGGGAACGTTTTACGCCCCCGAGCATTTGATGGAGTATGAGAGCCGCTTCTATGCTAGGGTCGGCGGATGGAGGAAAGCGGTGGCGAGGCTTGGATTATCACGATCAAACGATCGTTTCCTCGTGAAAAAGCTGGGCCCCGGAGGCATTCCTCCTTGTCTCAGTCTGGATGGCTGACCACTATAGCTGCGGAAACCCATGAACGGTCGATCACTCGATCGATCCCCGAGAGGCTGGAGAGATAACGATGCGTAAATTCACCCTGATCCTGAGCTTGGCCGTCCTGGCGCTCTTCACCTTCAGCACGATGAGCGTGGCGGCCGATCACCAGTATGTCGGAGTGTCCAAGTGCAAGGCGTGCCACGGTACGAAGACCGGAGACCAGTTCAAGATCTGGTCCGAGAGCGCCCATGCCAACGCCTACACCGTCTTGGCCAGTGACGAAGCCAAGGCAGTGGCGGCCAAACTGAAGCTGGAAGGCGACCCGCAGAAGTTGGACGAGTGCCTTTCCTGCCACGTGACCGCGCACGGCGTGGATGCGAAGCTTTTGGCAGAGAGTTACACGGTCGAAGACGGCGTGGGCTGCGAGAGCTGCCACGGTCCGGGCTCCGACTACCGGAAGTTCTCGGTCATGAAGGACCAAGCGAAGGCAGTGGCCGCGGGAATGCTCATTCCCGATGAGAAGACCTGCATCCAGTGCCACAACGACAAGAGTCCAACCTACAAGGAATTCGACTTCAAAAAGTTCTACGCCAAGATCGCGCACCCCATTCCCACCGAGGAATAGGAGCTTCAGCGCGGAGGCGTGAAACCAAAATTCGAGCGACGCCGGTCTTTTCAGGCCGGCGTCGTTCATGTGAGGCTGGAAGATGAGGATGGAGACTGTGATGGATGCGAATTTCGAGCGCCCTTCCCGGCGAACCGCACGAAGCTGGACCTACTTCTCGCTGACTCTGCTGGCGCTGAGTCTGTTTTCTCCGCGGCCGGTGGTGGCGAGCAGCGACGACTGCCTCGGTTGTCACGCGCCCAAGGAGGAAGTGGTCGAGGTCGCGCACCAGGTGGATCCCGCCAAGTGGGCCGCGTCCATTCACGGCCAGGCGGGGCTGGAATGCACGGACTGCCACGAAGGGAACTTCGACGAGGTTCCGCACGAAGGGGTCGTGGTTCCTCACTGCACGAACTGTCACGAAGAGGCCGGCGAGCAGTTCAAGTCCAGCGCACACGAGCAAATCGTGCTCAAGGAGGGGGAGAGCTCGCCCTTCGGTGTCAACCCCTGCACGGCTTGTCACGGAGTGCACGACGTGCTGCCCCCCGACAATCCGCAGAGCCGGGTCTTCTTCCGCAACATCCCCGCAACCTGCGGCCGCTGTCACGGCGACACCAAGATCATCCAGCTCACCGGGGTGAACGCGAATCCACCCGCCCAATATGAAACCAGTGTGCACGGCCTGGATCTGTCGGACCCCGACAAGAAGCCGGCCGTCTGCAGCAGCTGCCACGGCTATCACGACATCCGTCTGGCCAAGGATCCCAAGTCGCGCATCAACCCCTTCAACATTCCCTCCACCTGCGGCCAGTGCCACAAGGAAGAGGCGCAGACTTATCTGGGTTCGGTG
The DNA here is from genome assembly GCA_963806035.1 of Candidatus Krumholzibacteriota bacterium. Taxonomy (GTDB): domain Bacteria; phylum Krumholzibacteriota; class Krumholzibacteriia; order JAJRXK01; family JAJRXK01; genus JAOZPE01. The sequence continues at coordinate 63,218 of CAWDWO010000020.1, forward strand.
CACGGAGTCGCTTCGCAACGCGGCGTGACTCTGGCTCCAACCTGCACCACCTGTCACGGCATGCACACCATCGCCCCGGTTACCCAAGAGGCCGGCGGCAGCAAGACCAGCCGGCGTCTGGTGCGTACGACTTGCCCAGCTTGTCACCAGAGCACGGCGCTGATCAGCCGCTTCAACATCGCGGCCGCTCGAGTTTCGACCTATGAAGCGAGCTACCACGGCCTCGTATCCCGTCGCGGAGGGACGAACGTCGCCGACTGCGCGAGCTGTCATGGCATCCACAACATCTACGACTCCAGCGATCCCCGCTCCACGGTCGCGCCGCAGAACCTGGAAGCGACCTGCGGGAAATGCCACCCCGGTGCCGGAGAGAAGTTCGTCAAGCAACCCGTTCATCTCCTGGAATCCAAGACGAGTGCGAAAGCGACCAACATCACCATTTGGGTCAAGCGCGTGTACTGGGTGCTGCTCATCGGCGTTTTGGGCGGCATGTTGCTGCACAACGCGATCATTCTCTTCTTCTACATCCGCAAGAACTGGCGCAAGCAGAAGGGCGAGGAGAATCGCCGGCGCTTCAACCGCAGCGAAATCTGGCAGCACTCGCTCTTCTTGATCTCCTTCGTGCTTCTGGCTCTCTCCGGATTCATGCTGGCCTATCCCGACCACTGGTGGGCACGTGTCATGACCACGCTCGGAGTGGACGAGACTGCGCGACGAGCGATTCATCGCGTCAGCGCGGTGGTGATGGTGACGGTGAGCCTGTATCACATCTACTGGATCTGCTTCACTTCCTACGGACGCGGCGAATTGAAGCGCATCGCACCACGTCTGCGTGACGCGCGCGAACTGCTGCAGAACATGCGCTTTCACATGGGCAAGAGCGAACAGCAGGCGGCGTTCGCGAAGTTCGACTACCCGGCCAAGATGGAATACTGGGCTCTGGTCTGGGGGACCGTGGTCATGGCTCTCGACCGGCGCGATTCTCTGGTTCCCGGTAGTAGCCACTTCGATCTTCCCCTCGTGGATCGTGGATGTCGCCACCGTCATCCATCTCTTCGAGGCGTGGTTGGCGACCCTGGCCATTCTCATCTTCCACTTCTTCTTCGTGATCTTCCATCCGGAGGTCTACCCGCTCAGCTTCGCGATGCTGCGCGGCACGATGCCCTCGCGCCTCGCGGAGCATCACCATCCGGCGTGGAGGAAGGAAGACGACGCGCCGGCGCCGGCGGAGGAGTAGAGATTAGACACTGAACAAGAGAAGAGGGGATGCGCAGTGGAAGCGGCAGCCCCCTCCTAGACTTGACGAACGACTTCAGCGAAGGTGGCGTGCACGACCCTATGAGGCCTCAGCGAATAGCGCAAATCCGGTCAGGGATGAAAGAAACCAGGGCGCGAGTAGATTTCCAACTGAGACAGCTCTCTCACCATGTCACAGCGCCAAGTTCGGTACGGGCGTGAATCGACTTTACGCGCCGATCCGTGCCAATGTATAAACCGATACTGACCGAAACGCTTCGGGTCGGGCGCAACAGCGCATGCAAATCAAGGGGATCGGTTCTGTGCAGAATCGAATGATCCATGTCTAGGCTCAGTTGGACTCGGCTGAGGTCCCAACTCTCGCAACGACCGCAAGTCCCGGTCCTGATCGCCATCGTGGTGGTCGGAATTTTGGCGCGCGCCGTATTGTTTTTGCGGCCCTTGAATTGCGTCGTATCCCTATTTATCGCAGATGACTACTTCTACTACCTGAACACAGCCTTTTATATCGCGTCAGGACGTGGCAGCACCTTCGACGGTGGGCTGACCTTTCATAATGGCTATCACCCGCTCTTTCTCGTATTCCTGGTTCTGCTCTTCAAGTTGGGGTTGAGCAAAGTGACCATGGTGTACGTTGGTCTCGCAATCCAGACCATCGGAAATGCCGTGGCTGCGGTTTTTGCTTTCCGCATCGCCAACAAACTGGGCAGCCCCTGGGCAGCTCTCTGCGTCCCAGCTGTCCTCTCTCTGAACCTGTACTTGATCCGGATGACCCTATGGGGCTTCGAGACCATGCTGGCCATTGCGATGGTCTTGGGCTTCGTCGACGCCCTGCTCAATCGGCGAGGAAACGTTGCGCTCGGCATATGGCTCGGACTTGCAATCCTCGCCAGAGTAGACGCCGTCCTCCTGTTCTTCCCTCTCGTGCTCTTTTTCACGCATGAGCGCCGTTGGCGCGGTCTAGTGAGCACTTCGGTGATTACGCTTTTCTTGGTCTCGCCGTGGGTCGCGTGGAGCTGGCTCAGGTTCGGAACGGCGCTCCCCCAATCCGGTCAGATCAAGATGTTGTCTCACGATGTAGAAAACCTATGGTTTGGCTGGCAAATATTCTGCAGCAAACTAATGATCTTCGCGGCTGGCCCGGATCTCGAACGGATCGCACCCCTTGGCTTGAAACTCATTTTCGGGGTCTTGATATTCCTCTTGAGTCTGCGACCAGGACGAAAAGCCATCTATTTGCTTGGCTACGTTGCTTTGCTCGTTTGTGCCTACAGCCTTCGCACAAACCCTTACGAAGTCATTCCCTTCGTGCGATATATCGCACCTGGGGCAGTCGTATTGCTGACCCTTGGTTCCGCAGGCATCTCCAGGTTCAGAGTGCCCGTCCTAGGATTGGTTCTCCTCTCTCTCGTTCCGACCACCCAAGGATATGTCAAAGCAATGTCGAAGCAGCCAGCAATCGACTCGTATCCGGGTGTTTGTCAGTCAATTGTCCCCGATGTCCTGAAGAAGGTAGTTGGCAGCGACGATCGAGTGGGAAGCTTTGATTCAGGAGTTCTGGGATACTTCAGTCCAGTACCAGTAATAAACCTGGACGGACTTGTAAACTCGGAAGTCGTCGCCTTCGTCACCAACCCCGATCCGGCAGCCGGTACCTGGACGATTCGCTATGAGCGTTATCTTCACGAGAAAGGGATTACCATCCTCGTTGGCGCCACAGCTTTCAGTTGGATCAACATCTTCCCGGACGCACCAAACTGGAAACGTCTTAGCCCACCAATCCCCACGACAGACGCAAATGAGGTTCTCATCTTGAGGGTTCCCGATTTCCCCAAGAGCCACAAGCCGGGCTCGAGCCCTACTGCGCCATGATTCTGGCCAAGAGCTCGTCGTCGGCTTTCAAAAAGCCGGCCTTCACGATGCGCGGCGTGAGCACACGCCAGTTCTCGCCCTTGGCGAAGATCTCCTTGAACAGGGCGAGCGCGGAATCGGTTTCGCCCGCGTTGCTCAGCGCCACCGCGTACCAGTAGCTGGCCTCGAGGTTGTCCCCCAGGATGCGCTGCGCCGCGCCATAGGCGCGCTTGGCCGCGGCCAGGTCCCCCTTCTCCACCGCCAAGTCGCCCTGGTTCATCATGTCGTAACCGTGCTGCAGAACCAGCAGTCGCCCGAGTTCTTCCACCGGTTTGGGGGCGTCCTCCACCCTCAGGTCGACCACCACGTCGTTCCAGGGCTGACCGGAGGAAGTGCCCTTCACCACCAGCATCGCGGCCGATTGCCGTCCGCGGATGTCGCCCCCCTCCTTCTGAGCTGCTTGCAACGCGGCCAGCATGCGCTGGGAGAGATCGCCTTCTGCCTTCTCGAACGCGGCCGCCATGGCGTCGGGCACCGTGCTCTTCTCCATGAGATTCGCCTGGCAACTGTAGTTCTCGCCCGCGTGATCGCCGGCCTCCGCGATACAGCCGCTGCCGGTGTGCACCGCCACCCTGCCCGTGGCATCGATCATCGCCACCTGGCGAATCTCCGGGTGCTCATCGGCCTGCAGCAGCGCCTTCAAGCTCGCCGGCGCCGAGCGTCCCGCCGCCATCATATCCAAACCGAGAGGGCCGTAGGTGAGATCGACCATCGACTGGGTGGCCACCGCGCCCACTCCGGCGCGCGCCCAGGGCACGGCGGTCCCCACGCTGAACCAGTGCGACTGCACCGCCACGCCCAGCTCACCAGTCTTGGGATCGCGCGCGACGATGGAATAGGTCGTGACGGGACGGATGGGAGAGATCCGCGGGGCGTCCGCGCTGGCCTGCTCGGCGGGTGCCGTAGCTGCGGCCGCCGCCGGATCGACTTGTTCCTGGGCCAAGGAAGGCGCAGCGAGAACCGCGGCCAGAGCGAAGACGAGAAGGAGAAGGACGAGTGATCTGAGCAACCTGGCATGCATCGGAAACTCCTTGCTGGAAGTCCGAAGCATTCTACACGGAGCCCAGTCGCTCAACCAGCATCAGCTCAAGGCGCGTGACACTCGGTGCACTTGGTATCTTTCCACGCACCGCCGACGTCCTCGGGGTGGCGGTACTCGTGTCCTTCGATGTCGGTGAACCCGAGTGCCATCGTCGAATTGCTGCGCCACGATGGTGTGACAGACGTTGCAATCATGCGGAATGGCCTCGCCACTCTCAGTCACGTGGTTGCCGTCGTGACAGCGGAAGCACCCGTCGCTGAAGAGATGTCCGATGTTGTCCTCGTGGGCCTTCCAGTCGGTCTTCATCTCGGGGAAGTAGTTCTTCGTGTACAAGTCCCAGGTGACATCGACCGCGGCCTGAATCTGGGCCGCATCGGCGCCGGCCTCACTGCACTGCTCGCGGATGTACTCCTTCAGCCCCTTCTCCGCTTCCTCGCGATTCGCGTAGTCCTGCTCCATGGCGTCCACCATGATGCCTTTGATGTCGGGGATGGTCTTGCTCACCTTGCCGGAGGCCAGGGCCCGGTTGGCGAGGTGGACGGGCGGATTGTAGCGATGTGAGGGCCGATTGTGACAATCGATACAGTCCATCACCCGGATGTTTTCGTCGGTGAGGGCGCTCTCGTCGAAGTCCTCGTCGGTGCTCTTGAAAACTTTGACGGTTCCGTCGGCCGTGGTCGAGCGCACCCAGGGAATCACCTGACGACGCTCGTCGGTCGACACGTACTCCACCTTGTTCTCGCGGTTGCTGTGCCAGTGAATACCCTCGGTATGCCCGGTTTCGCTGTGCGCTCCACCGGTCTTCAACAGGAGGTGGAGGCGGAAGTGCCGATTGTCCTTTTCGGGCAGGTAGTAGTCGTGCACGACGTATCGGTCGCTGTAGAAGACCTCGGGCCAGTGACACTGCTCGCAGGTCTCCCGGGAGGGCCGCAGATTCTTGATCGGCGTGTGAATCGGGCGGGGGTAATTGTTGGCCAGGACCGCGTAGACCTGATAGGAGCCCGAAAGCTTGGAGCGGACGAACCACTCGGCTCCCGGACCGATGTGGCACTGCACGCAGGCCACTTTGGCGTGCGGCGAATTCTGATAGGCCACGAATTCCGGTTCCATCACACTGTGACAGGTCTCCCCGCAAAACTTCACGCTCTCGGTGGCCTCGTAGGCCTGGTAGGTGCCGAAAGCGGTCATCCCCAAGAAGATCGTCGTCCCCACCGTGAAGATGATGGCCGCGCGCCTCGTCTGACCGTCATTGAGATCGATGCGTGGCAGAGGCTTGTCGGGCTGACCGTGGCTGCGCCGGCGATGTTGCCGCCAGGCTCCCACCAACACCGCGATCAGTCCCATGATCAAGAAGATCGGCAGGATGGTGAAGGCGATGATCCCCATGTAGGGGCTGGAGTTCTTGCTCAGCGACTCCAGGACCATCAAGAATAGGATCAGCAGCAGGCTCAGCGCGGCCAGGGACGCACCGAGCATGGTGACGAGGTTGTAAAAGACCGAGGGCAGTTTCTTCTGCGGCGGAGATTGACCTTCTGGATTCACGCGGAGTCTCCAAGAATAGCTGAGAGGATCGACCCCGAGCGCCGGGGGAAAGCGCCGGGAAAGCTGGAGAAGATTGTCGAATATAGGTTCTCCAGAGAGCTTCATCTAGTCGTTTTTGGCCGTCAATCCCGCCATTTTTTGAGGGGGAGAAATCCCTCCTTGACCTCGCAACTTCTTCAGCAACAATTAGATGAACGAAAGGGAGTGCCTTTCCGCCCCAAATAGCGGAGTGGTGTGCCCTATGCTTCTCTTCTGGACATTCCCCTGCGATCATCGAGGACACTCTCGGCGCGCGTGAAGAAAAGAGGCTCGGAGTGAAAACTATCCATGCCCCTGGATCGAAGCGAATTCGCTCCTCCACATGGACCCGCGTGATGCTCTTGCTGCTTGGCGGCTCCCTCCTCGTCATTCCGTCGGCGCAGGCGCGGGCCGAAGGCCAGGCGGACAGCGGAAACAGGGACTTGACCCGGGCTCAAAGCTGGTATTTCCGCACCCGGACCACCGCCTACGCCTACACCACCGCGCCCAAAGACGCGGTCACCGACAAAACGGACCACTTCGAGTTTTACCAGTATCTCGACGGGGCCTTGAGCGGACTCGCCCAGGGCAAACTCGACCTGCGCCTCTCCGGCCGCTTCGCCGACGATTTCGCGTTCAAGGCCAATCCGACCACGCCCAACCGTCTGTATTCGCTCTACCTGCAGTACCACACCTCGCGGCGGGGAAGCCTGCGCCTGGGTCGCCTTTTCGTGCAGGAGGGCGTCGCCAACTACACGATGGACGGCCTCTATTTGGCCCTGAAACCCACGCCCCGGCTCAAGCTGCGGGCCTGGGGCGGCGCGCGCTCGCCCTACAACATGGAGTGGGAGGCCAGCAATCTCAGCGACGAAACCGCGCTCGGCGCGCATGCCATCGCACTCTTGACCCCCTGGATGAATCTGGGAGTCGGTTGGTCGTACCTCGAACACAACGGGGCCCGGGCCTATCAGAAGGTGGGAGCCGAGGCCGCGCTGCGCCCCGCTCGTGGCCTGCGCACCATCCTGAGGGCCCACTACGAGACGGAGAGCGAGCAGTGGGACCAGGCCGAGCTGCTGGCCTGGTACAAGCCCACCCCGCGCTGGCCCATGTTGAACGTGCAGTACCTGGACCGCCGCCAGAGTGTCGAGAAGAACACCTATTGGGAGAGATTCCTCCCCTCGCTCGACCGCGTGCGGCTGGCACGCGCCTCCGCGCGCTACCAGAACGCGGAACAGTGGGGCGTGGAGATGGAGTACTTCGGCTCCTTCGTCGACGAGTTCGCGCAGACGCGGCTCGGCGGAGCGGTCCTCTTTCCCTACGGGCGCCTGGGCTATTCGGTGCGCCTGGGAGACGCGGGTGAGGAGAACCGCTGGTACGGGGACCTGCGCTGGCGTCCGCTCAACTGGTGGAGTCTGAGCGGCGGCGCGATGCTCTCCACCTACGCGCTCCTGAAGGACGCCCCCGAAGATCTCGAGCGCGACCTGGTCACACTCTACGCCCGCAGCGTGACTCGTTTGCGGGACGGGCTGAATCTCCATCTGGAATTCCAGAGCCTGGACAATCCACAGTATTCCAAGGACCTGCGCTTCTTGGTCGGCATCGATCTCGCCATGGGACGAGGCGCCTCGAGCACCGGACTCGGAACAGGAGGGTGGTTGCAGTGAAGCAGCTCTTCGCCATCGGTCTCTGCGTTCTGATCCTGCCCGTCTTCGTGGCGCTGGCCCTGGGTGACAGCCCGGCCACGCCGAACACCGGAATCCGGCAGGTTCACGACATCCATGCCGAAAACGGCATCGAGTGCGAGACATGCCACGAGAAAGTTCCCGACGCAACCGGCTTGACCGGACTTCTTCCCACCATGGATACCTGCGCCAACTGCCACGACGTGGAGGATGAAGACAACTGCAAGATGTGCCACCTGGGCGAAGAACCCACCGGCTATCCCGAAGAAGCCGCGGACATGAGTTCGGGAATGACGGAGCTGGCGCACTTCCCGCACCAGTCTCACATCCAGAAGCAGGAACTCAACTGCAACGACTGCCATGCTCCCGACGGCAAGGGCGGGCAGACCTTCCCGCAGCATCCGCAATGCCGGAGCTGTCACGCCACTGCGGCTGGCTTCACCGACTGCTCGATGTGCCACGGCGCCAACGAAGCGCCCGTGCCGGCGAGTCACGGTCCGCAGTGGATGAGCGAACATGCGCTCGACGCGACTTTCGACCAGAGCAAGTGCGAGAGCTGCCATACGCAGACCGACTGCCAGGACTGCCACAACGGGGACAACGTCCGCCCGCGCGTGCACGACCTGAACTTCCGCTTCAGCCACGCTCTGGAAGCCCGAAGCAACGAGATGCTGTGTCAGACCTGCCACGAGGATCCCGTGTTCTGCTCGAGTTGCCATGCGGCGGAGCAAGTGCTGCCCGAAAACCACTCGCGCGCGGACTGGGTAACCAGCCGGCACGGAGTCGAGGCGAGCTTCAATCTCGAGTCCTGCATCGCCTGTCACGATGCCGGTGAACAAGATCCCACCTGTGCCCGCTGCCACGGAAGGTAGACCATGCGTGTTCGCCAATCCCTAGCTCTGTTGCTCGTCCTCTTTCTCATTGCCGTGGTCGCGGTGGCCTGCGCCGATCGCAAGGATCCCACCGGCGCTTTCTACACCGTCCACCCTCAAGAGTGGATGCAGCAGGAAAGCGTCGACTTCCACGGGTCCCTGGTGCGCCGCGACGGCCCCGAGTTTTGCCAGAGCTGTCACGGTCAGGACCTCATGGGAGCCAAGGACGCCCCGAGCTGCTACCAGTGCCACAACGGTCCAGGCGGTCATCCGGCCAACTGGATCAACCCCGACCCGCCCTTCCACGGGGACGCGGTCAATCTCTATGGCCCCTTGGGCTGCCGGGATTGCCACGGCCTGGACTACCGCGGCGGCTGGACCGGAGTGTCCTGCTACACCTGCCATGATGGTCCGGCGGGAATTTCTTTTTGAGGAATTGGCGCCGCAGGCCGCCCTCGATGGCCTGAGCAGCCATTCTGTAGAAGAGCTCCAACAGCCCTGTGGAGGGAGTCCACAGGGCTGCTTTTCTTTTCTAGAATAAGGACTTAGCCGCGCAGACGCGCCCGAACGCCAAAGTCGTGTAGAACTTTCCCACAGCCTTGGGTGAGCGCGGCAGCGGCGGGTACTTTCGATCCGGATCTCCATCTTCTTGACTATCAACCACTTACAGGCTGACCTCTGACAGAATGTCCGACTCGACCACAACGGCACCGCGCATGCGATGCGTGCGGGCGAACGGGCACGGTCAGGCATGGTCCATTCCGGACCCCCAACCGAGCCCCTCGGAGGTGAGAACCATGGTCGTCGTATTGGTCGCCAGCATGTACATCCTTTTCCTTGCCATCGACGCGGTCCTGGACCGGCGCAAGCGCAGTCTGCGCGCGGCGGAAACTCAGGCCCGTCACGCCAAGCTGCGGGAGGCCACGCCGCGCTTCGCCGCGGGGTATGCACTCCCCGAAGATCTCCACTTTCACCAGGGCCACACCTGGCTACATTGGGTGAGTCCGGAAGAAGCCTATGTGGGAGTCGATGACTTCGGCCGTAGGCTCATCGGGACCGATAGCCGCGTGACTCCCCCGAATCGCGGAAGCTGGGTACACCAGGGCGAGCACGCGGCCAAGGTTCAGCATGAGGGCCGCGAAGTTCATCTGCTCTCACCGGTCAGCGGCGAGGTCGTCGGGGTCAATCCCGAACTGAAGAACGACCCCTCCCTGATCAACAAGGATTCTTACGGCCGGGGCTGGATTTTCAAGATCAGGGCCGCCGACCTGCACCAGCAGATCTCCAACCTGCTCTCGGGAAGTCTGGCTCAGCGCTGGATGGAAGACACCCGGGACCGCTTCCAACGTCAGTTGATGATGGCTTCCGGCAGTGTCATCCAGGATGGCGGTGTCCCGGTCGACGATGTGGCGAGCCAGTTGGATGCCGCGCAGTGGCAGCAATTGGCCGGGCAATTCTTCGAGCTTCAGAACAGCTCGAGTGCTGACTAGGGAGCGGGTGTGATGAAAGCTCTTCTCTACGATATCAATCTCTGCATCGGCTGTGAAGCCTGCGTGGACGCTTGCAAGGAGGAGAACGGTCTCCCGGAGGAACCGAGGGACCGTCTCTCCGCCACTTCGTTCACGTATCTGACGGATGCGGGCAACGATCAATATTACCGTCACATGTGCATGCACTGTGTCGAACCTTCCTGCGCTTCGGCGTGCCCGGTGGGGGCACTCCAGAAGAACGAGATGGGTCCGGTCACCTACGACTACGACAAGTGCATCGGCTGCCGGTATTGCATGGTCGCCTGCCCCTTTAGCGTTCCGCGCTACGAGTGGGAGTCGAACACTCCGAGGGTTCGCAAGTGTGAGATGTGCAAGCAGCGCACGCTCGAGGGAGGCGTCACCGCCTGTGCGGAGATTTGCCCCACCGGAGCCACCACCTTCGGAGACCGGACCGAACTCATCGCCACCGCGTGGAAGCGTATTTCGGAGGACCCCGATTCTTACGCGCCCCGCGTCTTCGGTACCGAAGAGGTCGGAGGAACCTGCGTTTTGATGATCGGTCCCGAGAAGATTCTCGAGGCTGCCATACCGGGGAATCTCCCCGATACGGCGCCCCCGGAATTGACCTGGGCCGTCATGGAGCGAATTCCGGCCGCGGTGGGAATCGCGGGGGTGAGCCTTCTGGGCATCAACTGGATCATCCGGCGACGGATGTCCTTGGCGGCGCAAAACGGAAACGCCGCGGAACATTCCAGCACTGCGAGTGAGCTCGGGCAGGAGGAGGATTTGTGATGAAAGCTCTGTCCTGGATGATCACCCATCCCTGGCGCGTGATCGGAATCGTGGTGACCCTCGGGGGTCTCTACGGGGCCTATCTGCGCTTCACGCAGGGTTTGGGCGCGGTCACCAATCTCAGTGACGCCTTTCCCTGGGGAATGTGGGTCGGATTCGACGTGATGTGCGGCGTCATGCTGGCCGCGGGCGGATTCACCATCAGCGCTTTGGTCTACATCTTCCAGGTGAAGAAATGGCAGCCCATCGCGCGTCCGGCCGTCCTGACCGCTTTCCTGGGCTACCTCCTCGTCGTGGGCGGGCTCATGTTCGACCTGGGTCACCCCTTCAAGGTGTGGCACCCCCTGGTCATGTGGAACCATCATTCGGTGATGTGGGAGGTTGCCTGGTGCGTGACGCTCTATACGAGCGTGCTCGCCATGGAATTCGCGACCTTCGTGTTCGAGAAGTTGAACTGGGAGCGTCTCGCGCGCATCTTCCACCACCTCACCTTCCCTTTGACCCTGGCTGCCGTCCTTCTCTCCATGCTGCATCAGTCCTCACTGGGGAGTCTGTTCCTGCTGGTGCCGGGACGCCTGGACCCGCTGTGGTACACACCGCTTCTGCCGTTCCTCTTCTTCGTGTCGGCGATCGCGGTGGGGCTGACCATGACCATCGTCGAATCGAACCTGAGCGCGAGAGCCTTCGGCCGTTGCATCGAGGGACCCGTACTGCAGAGCGTGGCGAAGGTCGCGGCCTGGGTGATGGGTTTCTACGCCGTGCTCAGAATCGGCGACCTGGTGCAACGTGGAGCGTTGAGCGAACTCTGGCCACTGGATCGAGCTGCAGGATTTTTCTTCGCTGAAATCATCCTCGGTCTGTTGATTCCGCTTGTCATTTTCAGTTACCCGCACTTCCGAAAGAACACGCGGCTTCTGAACCGTGGTGCGCAACTGGCTGTGTTGGGTTTCATCATTCACCGGCTCAACGTGGGAATCACCGGCTTCGAAGTCGTTGCGGGAAAAACCTACACTCCCGCCTGGACTGAGATTGCCGTATCGCTCATGCTTGTAGCGATAGGTGTGACCGCTTTCAATCTGGCGGGCCGTTACCTTCCCATCTTCGAGACGGAGGATTCCGAGCGTACGAAGATCTGGGCTCGGGAGAACAAGCGCCTTGCGGGGCTCGAGTTCTCCCGCGCTTCTTCCGCTCCCGATCCGAGGTAACGAGTCGGCCCGATCCCGGGAGTCGAACGGGATGCACGACCATGCTTCTCCTCCGCCCGCCTCCCGCACTCGCGGTGGCGGGCGGAATCTTATAGGGCAGATTTGGCGCAACGTGAGCAACTGCGTGGGGTGGCGACTCGTCTTCATCCTCACCATCGTGCTCAGCCTCTCCCTCAGCGCCGCCGGCATCGTTCTGGAACGCATCCAGCGCCGCAACATGGTCTCCGTGCTCGAAGACACGGCGCGCAGCATGGGAACGATCGTTCTCGCCACCACGCACACCGCGATGCTCGAGAACAACCAGAATCTGCTGAACGACATGATTCAGAACCTGGGGACCCAGGAGCAAATTCTGGCCGCGCGCGTAGTCTCGGCCGGCGGAGAAGTGCGTTATTCCTCGCGTCCGTCCGAGCTTGGCAAAGTCGCCGACCGCAGCGCGGAACCTTGCCAGGTTTGCCATCGCCAGTCACAGCCGAGCGTGCCGAAGTCGTCCCGGGAAGCCCTGCACGTCTATCGCCTCGCCACCGGCACCAACGCTCTGGGTCTTGCGGTTCCCATTCTGAACCAGAGCGAATGCTATAACGCGGCCTGTCACGTTCACGATCCGAGCCAAACCGTACTGGGCATCCTGGACCTCGAATTCAGCACCGAACATCTGGAAGCCGCATTGAGCGAGCAAAAATCCGGTTACTGGATTCTCTCGGGCGGGCTGGTTCTCCTCATCTGTCTCGTGGCGGGTTGGTCGGCCTACCGGGTGGTGCACCGTCCCATGCACGCTCTCCTGGACGGCACGCGCAGCATCGCGGCGGGAAACCTGGACACACGGCTTCCCCCCAGTCGATCGGCGAGGTCCACGAGCTGGCATCCTCCTTCAACAAGATGGCAGCTCAACTGGAGACGGCGGCGCACGAACGCGAGGAGTGGAACCGCACCCTGGAACGGCGCGTGGCCGAGAAGACTGCGCAGCTGAAGAAGGCGCAGGACAAACTCGTGCTCACCGAGAAAATGGTCTCCTTGGGCAAGCTCTCGGCGGTGGTCGCGCACGAAATCAACAACCCGCTGGCCGGAATTCTCGTGACGATCAAGCTGCTTTTGCGCCGCCTGCCGCGGCTTTTGGATGGCACGTCCAGCGAGGACGAACGCAAGAGCCTCCGTCGAGCAGCTGGAAATGGTCGAACGCGAAACCGCGCGTTGCGGCGACATCGTGCGCAACCTGCTCCTGTTCTCACGGCGGCGCGAGTTGCAGACGCGCATGGAAGACATCGAGGAGATTCTGCGCCGTTGCCTCAAGCTCGTCGGTCATCGCGCGCAGCTCCAACAGGTCACCGTCATCGAGAACTTTCCCGAGAAGCTGCCGCGAATCGGCTGTGACGCGAACCAGGTGGAACAGGCCTGTCTGGTGATGGTGATGAATGCCCTGGATGCGATGCCCGAGGGTGGTGAGCTGACGATCAGTCTGGAGCATCTCGAAGAAGAGAAGATGCTGCGCGTCAAGGTGCGTGATACCGGTTCCGGGATACCCCTGGAAATTCAGGCGCGCATCTTCGAGCCCTTCTTTTCCACCAAGGAGAGCGGACAGGGCACCGGGCTCGGTCTCGCCGTTCTCTACGGCATCGTGCAGAGACACCGTGGACGAGTCGATTTTCAATCGCGGCGCGGGGAGGGTACGAGCTTCTGGATGGACCTGCCCGTCACGCCCCCGCCTTCTTCGCCCGACGGAAGTTCTTTGGGCGAAGGTTCTGAACAAGAGGTCATCGAATCATGAGCACCGCAGCCCCCGATACACTGAGAATCCTGGTCGTGGACGACGAAACCGTCGTGCGCGAGTCGCTCGCGGGTTGGCTACAGGAAGATGGACACGTGGCCATCACCGCAAGCGACGCGCAGCAGGCCCTCATCCGGCTCAAGAAAGAACCGTGCGACCTCGCGTTCGTGGACATCAAGATGCCGGGGATGGATGGACTCGAGCTGAACCGGCGCATCCACGAGATCTCCCCCGACACCACCGTCATCATCATCACCGCCTATGCCTCGGTGGAAACCGCGGTCCAGGCCCTGCGCGAGGGTGCCCACGATTACATCACCAAACCCTTCGATCCCGAGCATCTCAGTCACGTGGTGCGCAACACCGCGGCCCAACGCAATCTGCAGCGGGAGAACTTACAGCTGCGCGAGAAGCTCGCCTCCACCTCCGCCTCCACCCCGATTCTGGGCGAGAGTCCGTCCATCAAGCGGGTCCGGGAACTCATCGAGACGGTGGGTCCCACCGAGAGCACGGTGCTCGTCACCGGGGAGTCGGGAACCGGCAAAGAACTCGTGGCGCGCGGCATTCATGCGGCGAGCCCGCGCGCGTTCCTGCCATTGGTGGTGGTGAATTGCGGAGCTTTGCCCGAGGGAATCCTGGAGAGCGAACTCTTCGGACACGAACGCGGCGCGTTCACTGGAGCGCAATACCGACACAAGGGCAAGTTCGAGCTGGCCGACAAGAGCACTCTCTTCTTGGATGAGATCGGCGAAGTCTCCCCCAAGATCCAGGTCGAGCTTTTGCGAGTACTCGAAGAGAAGAAGGTCACGCGCCTGGGCGGAACCAGCGAGACCAGTGCCGATTTTCGTACCGTGGCCGCAACGAACAAGGACCTCCAGCTCGAAGTGCAGGCGGGGAATTTCCGTGAGGATCTATTTTACCGTCTCAACGTGTTTCAGATTCACCTTCCGCCCCTGCGTGAGCGCAGAGAGGACATTCCGCTTTTGGCGCATGCTTTCGTGACGCGTCTGGCCGCGAGCATGAACAAACCGGTGCCCGAACTGGAAAGCGAGGCAGTGTCGCGACTGAAGGAGTATGATTGGCCGGGGAACGTGCGCGAGCTGACCAATGCCATCGAGCGAGCCTTGGTCATCCATCAGGGAGGCAGGATACGCGCGGCCGACCTCCCCATCGGAACGCGCCCCGAACCGGTCTTGGGAAATGGTCCGCACTCCTTGGCGGAAGCGGAAAAGCAACATGTCCAGAGGGTCCTGAGCGACTGCGATTGGAACATCTCTCAGGCCGCCCGGATTCTCGAGGTGGACCGCACGACGGTGTACAACAAGATCAAGCTCTACGACTTGAAGAAGGATTGAAGTCGTGGAGGGCCTCGCCCTGATTGCGGTGGGCGATCTTCCCCGGGGCTACCCAGCCCTCGTGAAAGAGCGACTGCAGAAGGAGACTTCCATGGTCTGCAGAGTTCTCGATCAAGTGCTCGATCCTTCCGTGGCCTACGAATCTGCGCGGGCTCAGTACAACTGCCGCGTGCTCCTGCCGCTCCTGGAAAACATCTCGATGGAAGAGAATTGCCGCATTTTGGGTGTGGCTGACGTCGATCTCTTCTCCCCCATTTTCACTTTCGTCTTGGGCGAGGCGCGCCTCAATGGACGCTGCGGCCTATTCTCGCTGCATCGTCTGCATCCTTCTCAGTACGGACTGGCGGAGGATCACGAACTTTTGCGGGCCCGCGCCGAGCGCGAGGCCCTTCACGAAACCGGACATCTCTTGGGATTGGAACATTGCAGAGACCCGAACTGCGTCATGCAGTTCTCAGCTTCAGTAGAAGAGGTGGATTTGAAACCAGCGGAATTTTGTTCTCGCTGCGCGGCCATCGCGCGGGCCGCGTTCTGACCCGCGGAGTTTCCACAGGAGGGAGCCATGAACCGTCAATTCTCGATCCGCAAAGAGGGAGATCACTACCATCTGACATTTCACAACTACCAGGGCCCGGCCGAGGGAAAGAGAATCGCCGATTGGCTCGGATTGGAGGCCATCGATCCTCCCTCAGAAGAAGCCCACGAACAGGCTCCGGGGCTGAATCAGTATTTCCTGTGGCAACCCATGAGCTTCCATCCCGACCTGCAGGCCCTGGTGGAAAAGGAGAAGCTGCCCAAAGTCGCCCAGCTGGTGAAGAGGATGCGAGCCACGATCATGGAGGGGAAAGAGCTGCTGCCCGATCTGAGCAGCATGCCGGGCACCCCCGCGGCAAAGGCGGGCGCCGCGGCTCCCGCGCCGGAGCATCATTCCCTCACCGAGGAGATGGAGCAGCTTCATGAGAGGGTCTGGCACCGCGGGCCCAAGGCGGTCGTGCAGGCTCTCGTCATCCGTGCCGTGCCCACCCTCATTCTCGTTCTGGCCGCTATCCTGATGTACCGTCACATGGGTGATCACTACACGGAGATGAGCCTGGAGGACGCACTGCGGCAGGCCAACGAGCCCATCGTAAGCCAGAGCGCGCTGGGGAAGTTCTGGAATCCCGACTATTCACATCACATTCGCGTGCCGATCACCTCGGCAAATTTCACCGGCGGTAACCGCGTCATTTGCGAGGAGGGGGATGTACTGCACTTCGAGGGAGTGGCCGACATTCGCGCCATCCTGAAACGGGCCGCCGACTACACCGGCCTGCCCCGGGTCGATGCCTTGGCCCACGAGGGCGTCCTGGAAATCCACCGGCTGACGGCCGGGGGAAACGCCCTCCTGAGCAGCGGTGTACTCACCCGCGAGAGCCGGCTCCCGCGCTCCGCGGAGAAGCCCAAGCGGGTGTCGCCGGGCATCACCGACGGATTCCAGAACTACGAAATGCTCGATCCCGAGGATGAAATCGGGCTCAATGCCCTGTCCGGCGTCAGGATTTCTCTGGAAGGCCTTGTCAAAAAAGAAGATGCGGGGATTACCCTGCGCTTCAAGAATGGGGCGGGGGTGGTGCTGCACCCGCGGCAGGAGGGAACGGCCTGCGACCACCTGCTGCACTTGTTTGTCGACGATCCAAATACTATTCAAGTAGATGGAGTCCTGTCCCGGGTGTATCTCCTCGTGGATCGCGAGGATCCCCTGCACTCCCGGAGGAGCACCCGTCTTGTCGGTGATTTCGCGGTTTACTCGGCTTCGGCCCAGAGGTATCACGCGGTCGATCAGAGGTGAGAGGGCGGCCTTTCGCGGGATTGGTTCGAATTCCCCAACACCTGGACCCTGAAAGGGGCCCTGGAGCCGAGCAATGACCCAACCCGTATCCGGGGGACGTGTCGCCCCCGAAGAGATCGAAGAGCTACTGCGTAAATATGACCGGCCGGGGCCGCGTTATACCTCCTACCCCACGGCCCCGGTGTGGACGGACGAGTGGAACGCGCGGGATTTCGAGCTGCGCCTCGAGGAACTCAAAAACACCCTCGATCAGGGCCGGGAGCGGCCGCTCTCCCTGTACTTCCACATCCCCTTCTGCGAGGAGCGGTGCCTCTTCTGCGGGTGCAACGTCGTGATCAGCCGACGCAAGGAAGTCGCCCAGCCCTATCTGGATCGGCTCAAGAAGGAGATCGACCTGGTCGTCGAGCGTGTCGGCGAGAATCGCAAAGTGGTCCAGATGCACCTGGGTGGCGGAACTCCCACCTACTTCACCCCGGAGCAACTCACCGAACTCATGGACCACGTGAAGGCGCGCTTCTCGCTTCAGCCACTCCACGACGAGATTTCGATCGAGACCGATCCCTGCGTCACCACGCGCGAGCACCTGGTGGCCTTGCGCGAGGCGGGATTCACCCGCATGTCGATGGGCCTGCAAGACCTGGATCCCAAGGTGCAGGAGACGATCCATCGCGTGCAGCCGGATGAACTCACGAGCCAATACTACGAGTGGTGCCGCGAGCTCGGGTTCACTTCGGTGAACATCGATCTCATCTACGGGCTCCCCTACCAGACCGAAGAGAGCTTCAAGAAAACGCTGGAACGCGTGACGGAGTGGCGTCCCGATCGCGTGGCCGTGTTCAACTACGCCCACGTTCCGTGGATCAAGAAGCACCAGAGCCTCATGCCCGCGGAGGCCCTGCCCGATCCCGCTCTCAAGCTGCGCATCATCGGGATGACTTTCGCCCATTTCCAAGAGCACGGCTACGAAGCCATCGGCCTGGATCACTTCGCGCTTCCCGAAGATGAACTGGCGGTCGCTCGGCGCAAGGAAACGCTGCGCCGCAATTTCATGGGTTATTCCACCCTGCCCGAGACCGACATCCTGGCCTTCGGTGTCTCGAGCATCAGCGAAGTCGCAGGTGCCTACAGCCAGAATCACGTGCACTTTGCCAAATGGAACAAGTCGATCGATGCCGGCGAGTTTCCCGCGTTTCGCGGAGTGAGCCTGAGCCAAGACGACCTTCTGCGCCGCGAAGTGATCATGGGTATCATGAACAACCTCGCGCTCGACTTCGCTCCCATCGAGGAGCAGTTCTCCATTTCCTTCACGGAGTACTTCGCCGAAGCGCTGGAGAAATTGAAAGACCCGGTGAAAGACGGGCTGGTCGAATTGACGCCCGGCCGCCTGCAAGTGACACGCAAGGGACAGCTTCTGGTGCGCAACGTGGCCATGGCCTTCGACGCCTACTTGAAGGCTCCCGGCGACGAGGCAAACAGCCCGCGTTTCAGCCGCACCGTCTAGGCCAGGGTGCCGAGCAGTTTCAGGACCGTACCGGCCAGGTCGTCAATGTTCTGCTTCAGTCGCAGCACTCGGCGGTTGTCACTATCCGCCGAACGCACGATGGCCATGAGCTGCGCGAGCCTCTCCACATCGGCCGGTTTGGGAAAGAGCTCCTGAATCTCCTCGTCGGTGAACGAGGTGAGTGAGGAAGCCGCGCTGGCCAGCTTGGTGTCCGTGCGCTTGGCGGCATCTCGCGCGGCGCGCTTGGCCTTGGCGCGCAGTTTCTCGAAATCCATGGACATTTTCGAACTCCTTCAGGGCGCGACCGCTTCCTTGCCGTGCAAGCGGTCCACAATCTCCTTCATCCTGGCCAGGTAATCCTGAGTCGTCTGATAAGCATCGACCGCTTGGCCCTTCTTGACGACGAGGTCGTTGACCGTGTCGTCCATTTCGGCCACGAAATCGCGCAGGGCGCCTTCATCGACTCCGGCGCGCGCAAGGTAGTTCTGTCGCGTCTGCGCAACTTGTGAGGCGGAAGTGAGAAAGGAAGTGAGCGCTGTATTGATGGCCTTGGCCTGGCTGTAGTCCTCACGCAAGCCCTGTTCGAGTTGACGCTCGATCTCGTACAGGGGAAGAAGCATCTCGTTGCGCTTGGCACTGATCTCTTCCATGAGGGCCGGAGCCACGTTCAGGAGATAGCCCGAGCGATCCTCCTCCGAACCACTCTGCACTACCTGGTTCCACGCGGCCTGCATTTCGGGATCGGAGAAGAACTCGTGGGTGAAGGTGGGAATCCATTCGTGATCGATGAACTCGTTCACTCTCGCGCGCTTCTCCTCCATGTAGCGGTGCAGCAGCGCGAGGTGGGCGCTCTCGATAGCCTGCAATCGATTCCCTAATTCGTCGGAAAGCACGGGGGCTTCAGCGGGAATGCTGGCGCAGGCGCTGATCCCGCATGTCATCGCGCTGATGAGGACGAGGGCGAGCACTTTCCGCGCCTTTTTGCCTGGTTTGGAAGGGGTCATTCGGGTGGGATGAGGTGGCATGCATGGGCTCCCGCGATCGAGGAGGCAGCGCGGCCGATCGGGATCACTCGGGCTCTCTGAAATGATCGATCCGCCCCTGGCGCGTCGATGGTAGCGCGTGAAGCAAAAGTTGCGCAAGATCCGTCGACGGAAAGGTGCGCGAGCGAGTAGAATCGACGCAAAATTTGCCACACGATCACTCGCGGGGCCAGTGGAGGAAGGAAACGCGATGAACCACAAGCACTCCGGCAAGCACAAGGACAGCAAGACATCTCAGCGGGACGGCCGTCACGCCTCGGGCGACGAGATTCGACAATTCATCGGCATCGTGGCGCTGGTGGTCATCGCTCTGGGGGTGGGAGCGCTGATTCTCTTTCCCAGCTTGCGCCCCGGCTACGTCAAAAAATCTGACGCGAGTTCAGGCTCTCGGCAGAAGGTCTTCGTTCTGGCCGCGGCCAGTCTCAACGGTGTACTCAGTGAAGCGGTGTCGAGCTATGCCTCGGTCGACTCGACGACAGACATTCAACTTTCGTGCGCTAGCAGTAATCTCCTGCGGCATCAGATCGAACGTGGCGCTCCGGTCGACCTCTATCTCTCTGCCGCTCCCGAACACGTCGATGCCCTCATCGATCACGGCTGGGTGAAACCAGAAAATCGCTACAAACTGTGGACTACCGAATTGGCGCTGGTCGCTCCACCAGGGTTCACGGCTCACGAGGGCCTGAAAGATTTGTTGCTCGACGCCGCGCGGATCGCCATCGGTGATGTGGGCGTTCCGGTGGGTGATTACGCCCGTCAGTCGCTGGCGAACATGGGACTTCAGGAGGACTTGAAGGACAGGTTGATCCCCATGGCAGACGAACCGGCGGTGCGGGCCGCGGTTGCCAGCGGAGCCTGCGATCTCGGCTTCGCTTACCTGGCGGCGGCCCATGCCGGGAATGCTGACAAGCAGGTGACGATCATCGGCACCATCTCCGAGCGCACGCACGCGCCCATTCTCTACGTGGGCGCCATTCTCAACGACGCCGAGCATCCCGAGAAGGCGCGCCGTTTCCTGGAGTTCTTGCGCAACGGGAAGGGGAGAGAAATCATGGAAAACGCGGGCTTTGAGGCCACGGCGGAAATGCATTGATCCTCTCTCCGGTGGAATGGACCGCTCTGGGGATTTCCCTCAAGGTGGCCAGTACGGCCCTGGTCCTCATGGTGATTTTGGGCGTGCCCTTGGCGTGGCTTTTGGCGCGCCGCAATTTTCCCGGGCGCACCCTGCTGGAGGCCGCGGCCAGTTTGCCTCTGGTCCTTCCGCCGGTGGTGACGGGTTACCTTCTTCTGTGGCTGCTCTCCCCCAAATCGAGCCTCGGAAAAGGTCTGCACCGCCTGTTGGGCTTCGATCTGGTCTTCACCTGGCAGGCGGCAACCCTCGCTGCCGCGGTGGTGTCTTTTCCGTTGTTCTTGCGCGCGATGCGCAGCGCGATCGAGGCAGTGGACACACAGCTGGAGGAGGCGGCCGCCAACTTGGGCGCCTCGCCGCTGCGAGTTTTCACCAGCGTGACCTTCCCCCTGGCGCGTCATGGCTTCGTGGCGGGCGCCATTCTGGGGTTCTCGCGCGCGCTGGGAGAGTTCGGTGCCACCATTCTGGTGGCGGGCAACATCCCGGGGCGAACCCAGACCATCCCTCTGGCGATCTTCTCCCTGACCAACACGAGTGAGTTGAGCGCAGCCTGGCCTTTGGTCCTCACCGTATCGATTCTCTCCTTCATCCTGGTCGCGCTGGCCGACCGCGCGGTTCGCAGGGGGCGCTGAAGTGCTCGAGCTCGATCTGGATCTCGCGCGCGATTCTGGCTTTCGGCTGCAGCTGAAGCTGAACACGGAGGCTGAAGTCACCGTGCTCTACGGAGCCTCGGGGGCGGGCAAGACCACCGTTTTGGATCTCATCAGCGGCGCCTGTACCCCCGATCGGGGACATGTTCGAATCGATGGGGTTTCGCTCTTCGACTCGACGCGAGGGATCGACTTGCCCGCGCGCGAGCGCCGCACCCCGCGCGTGTATCAGGAAGGACGGCTTTTTCCCCACATGAGTGTCCGGGCCAATCTCGTGTACGGCGCGCTGGACCACAAAAGTCTGCACGAAGTGGTGGAGATGCTGGAACTCGGACCGTATCTGGAGCGCCGTCCGAGCGAACTCTCGGGCGGGCAGCGGCAGCGGGTGGCGGTGGGACGCGCCATCCTGGCCCGGCCACGCGCTCTGCTCCTGGACGAGCCCTTGGCCTCGCTCGATCTCCCCTTGCGCTACCGCATCCTCCCCTACCTGCGCGCGCTACGCACCCGCTTTGCCGTTCCCTTCGTCTACGTCACCCATTCGGCCGAGGAGGCCCTGCTGCTGGGTGATGAAGTCGCGCTCTTGGAGCAGGGGAAGCTGATTGCACACGGAGAGGCGGCCCGCGTTCTCTCCGATGGTCCGCACGCCCCCAGACCCGAGCTGCAGGCCGGCGATTCCCTGCTCCGGGCAGTCCTTCGCGCGCATCTTCCAGAGGAGGGGATGAGTGAATTTGCTCTGGGCGCAGTAAAGCTCCACGGACCGCCGCTTCCCCAGGGGGAATTGGGCGAAAGCGTCTATCTGGCTCTCGCCGCGCGTGACGTGATCCTGGCCCGTGAGCTTCCACAGGGTTTGAGCGCGCGCAACGCACTGGCGGCGCGGATCGTTCGCATCGAAACTCTGCGCAACCGCAGCTACGCCACGCTGCGCCTGGAGGGAGCTCCCGACGATGCCGCGGCTCTGACGGTGGCCCTGACGCGACAGGCGGTTCGAGAAATGGAGCTGAAGGAAGACGTGAGAGTCGTGGCTATCTTCAAGGCCAGCGCGCTGCGGCCGATCACTCCCTCCGAGAGAGGCTGAATCTCCTATGCAAGAACTGGGCGGTCTCGCGGGAACGATCGGTATCTGGATTGGCTATATCGCCTGGCTTTTGGCCATGGGCGTCGCCCTGCTCTCGATTCCCATCGGAATTTCCGGGGGCTGGATCGCGCTCGCACTCGCGGTGCTCTACGATCTCTTCTACAACTTTCACTCCGTGGGATGGAAAGCGCTCCTCGCCTTCGCGCTGCTCTTGGCGCTCGGAGAACTCGTCGAGGCCCTACTCGGCAGCCTCTACGTGGCCAAGAAGGGCGCCACGCGCTACGGGGTGATCGGCGCCTTTTTGGGCGGTTTACTGGGAGCGATCGTCGGCAGTGGCATCGTGCCCCTGTTCGGCACCCTCCTCGGATCTTTCGTGGGAGCGTTCGTGGGTGCGGTGGCGGGCGAATACCTGCGGGAGCAGCGCCTGCAACCTTCGATGCGGGTGGGAATGTACGCTCTGGTGGGCAAGGTCACGGCCAGCGGCATCAAGTTCGTCCTGGCTCTGGCCGGAGCAGTGAGCGTGGCCGTGGTGGCCTGGCCCGGTTGAAGTAGAAGTTGAGCATGGACATGGCGGAGGCAAAGAGGGAGCTCTTGCGTCTCGAGCTACGATCGGCAGAAGATTTGAGCGAGGCGCCGATCGACTCAAACTTGCCATGCTCGGCGAGCAAGATCGACACGGCCCTTCTTCAAGAAGGACACTCCTTCCTCTCGAAGCAATTCCTCCTGCAATTCTGCCGAATCTCCCTGAAGCGATATGCGTCCTCCCGCGCCCAATACTCTGTGCCAGGGCACGGCAGAATCTGCCGGAAGGTTTTTCAGAGCGCGCCCCACCAAACGCGCGCGGCCAGGTAAACCGGCAGCTTGCGCGACTTGACCGTAGGTGGCGACTCGCCCGGCCGGAATTTCCGATACCACGCTCCAAATGAGCTCGTAATTGGTGCTACGCACGGATCATCACCTCGATCTGGCGTCCTGAAGCCACGCCAACACCTATTCTGGACCGCTCGCGCCGCGGAGGCTAGACTTCAACCGTTCCTCGTCCCAATACCGCCTCGGGGGACAAGTTTTCAGAAAGATGGGCACGATGCTCGAACGTTTTCAGCAGTGGCTTCAAAACTTGGGATTGACCGACTGGTTTGCGCATAGCGTGTCCACTCTTCTCGTGCAGGTCATCCTCATCCTGCTCGTGGCGTGGCTCAGCGATTTCATCGTGAAGCGAGTGTTGCACCGGATCATCCGGCCGATCGTCAAGCGCACTCGTGTCGGCTGGGACGACGCCATCCTCCGGCGGGGCGTTCTGGGGAAGCTGGCGCATCTCGTTCCCGCCTGGCTGATCTTCACTTTTCTTCCCCCCGTTCTGGAGCCCTTCCCGCGTCTGAGCGCCCTGGCCGCGAATTTCGTGGAAGCCTACATGATCCTCGTGGTCACCCTGGCTCTGTCCGCTCTGATCGCCGCCGGACAGGACATCTCGCGCGGGCTCGCGATCGCCAAGCACGCCCCCACCGAGATCATCAGCCAGGCCCTGCGCATCGTGGTGTGGTGTATCGGCTTCATTCTCATCTTGGCGGCACTGGTCGACCGCAGTCCGCTGGTGTTCTTCAGCGGGCTCGGGGCGATGACCGCGGTGCTCATGCTGATCTTCAAGGACAGCCTCTTGGGGCTCGTGGCCGGCCTTCAGATCGCGAGCAATGACCTGGTGCGCGAGGGAGATTGGATCGAGATTCCCAAGTACGGCGCCGACGGGACCGTCACCGAAGTCGGCTTGATGACGGTAAAAGTGCAGAACTGGGACAAGACGATCTCCTCGGTCCCGACCTACGCGCTGATCAGCGAATCCTTCAAGAACTGGCGTGGGATGGAACTCTCGGGCGGCCGGCGCATCAAGCGCGCCGTGAGCCTGGACATGACCAGCGTGCGATTCTGCGACAAGGAGATGCTGGAGCGATTTTCCAAGATCCAGTACCTCCGCGATCACATCGAGAAGAAGTCGCAGGAATTGGCCGCTTGGAACAAGGAGCGCAAGGTTGACGAAGAGGTTCTGGTCAACGGCCGCCGTCTCACGAATCTGGGCTGCTTTCGCGCCTATCTGGAAGCCTATCTGAGACACCATCCACAGGTGCACACCGAGGGCCTGACTTTCCTCGTGAGACACCTTCCTCCGGGTCCCACGGGGATTCCGATCGAGGTTTATGTCTTTTCCAAGGACCAGCGTTGGGTGCAATATGAAGGAATCCAGGCCGATATTTTCGATCACATCCTGGCGGTGATCCCTCAATTCGACCTGCGGGTTTTCCAGCAACCTTCGGGTTACGATTTTCAGCGACTGACTCCGCGCGCGTGAGCGATAGCGGACTTCCACCAACCACCGGAGCGCAAACATGCTCGACTGGCTGAAGGAACTCCTCCCCATTCTCATCCTCTTGGTCGTCGTTGCCATCGTACTGGCGCGCTTGCCCAAAATCGAACTTGGACATTCGGCAAAGTTCATGGCCCGCAGGCGCTGGAACTGGTTGCCTCTGGGCTTGACCTACGCCTTCCTCTACATGGGGCGCTACAACTTGAAGGTGAGCAAGTTCGCGTTCGAAAACCTCCAGGGCAGCCACGGCCACTCGATGATGGGCAACGAGGCGTTCGGGGTGATCTTCGGGGTGGGCACCGTCATCTACGGCTTCTCGTTTCTGGTGAATGGTCCTTTGACCGATCGCTTTGGCGGTCGTTTTTCCATCTTGATGGGCGCGGCCGGTGCGGCGGTTGCGAACCTGGTGATGGGGCTCATGTCTCTCTCGCTGGTGCACCTGGGTCCGGGGCACGCCTTCTTTGCACAGAACTTCGTGGTTCTGTTTTCCCTGCTCTATGGCGTCAACATGTACTTCCAGAGCTTCGGTGCGGTCGCCATCGTCAAGGTAAACTCCTCTTGGTTCCACGTGCGGGAGCGTGGAGTCTTCGGCGCGATCTTCGGGATTCTCATTTCGCTGGGAATCTACTTCGCTTTCGATTGGGGTCTGTTCGTACTGGAGCATCTGGGCCTGGCCTGGGTGTTCTTCGTGCCCGCCGTTATTCTGGGCGTCTTCTGGCTGATCGACTTTTCGATCGTGCGCGATCACCCGAGCCAGGCCGGCTTTGCCGACATCAGCCTGGGTGACGCGACTGACGGGGTCGAAGGCCCGCCGATGAGTCCGGCGAAGGTCTTCGGAATGATGCTACGCAACCCCATCATCATGACCATCGCCACCATCGAGTTCTGTAGTGGCTGGCTGCGGCAGTCGATCATGCAGTGGTTTAGAACCTTTGCGAAGCAGACCGACATCTCATTGGGACTGAGCTCGGGCTTTGTCTATAACAACTGGGGGCTTCTTTTGTGCGTGGCCGGCATCATGGGCGGCGTAGTGGCCGGCGTGATCAGCGATCACGTCTTTCAATCGCGGCGCGGCCCGGTGGCGGCCCTACTCTACGCTTTCATGTTGGTGTGCGCGGTCATCATGATCTTCACCTATACGCAGCCCTGGGTGGGTTGGTTGGTGGTGCTGATGTCGATGGCGGTGATCGGCGTGCACGGGATGCTGTCGGGTACGGCGAGCATGGACTTCGGCGGCAGCAAGAACGCCGGCATCGCGGTGGGCCTGATCGATGGATTCGTGTACCTGGGCACCGCGGCGATGAGCTTCACCTACGCGGTGATTCTCCCGCACGAGACTCTGGACGAACTGGGTCGACTTGGCGGCGCAGCGACAAATCCGGCCAACTGGAAATCCTGGCCGATTTCCATGGTGCCCTTGGCCATCGTGGGATTGTTCCTGGCCTGGCGCATTCGACATGCGATTCCGCACGGAAAGAAAAAGGCGGCTTGAAGCCCTGGTATCGCTGCAGCCGCGGTGAGAGCTAGCGCGGGGAGCGTTCGACAATGAACAGAGGTGGCTTCTCCTGGAAGCGGGCGGTCGGCATCACCCGCGCCAAGAACAAGATCTCGCGGGCCACGGGAATCCCGCTGACCAAGTCGGGCAGGCAGCGAAAGATCGGCAAGATCGTCAGCGGTGGAGGTTGTGCTCTGGTGGTTCTTGCGGTGAGCGTGGCGGTGCTGGCTCTTCTGAGCTGGGTGAGTCTGTAGGCGATCGCGGCGGGGCTGCAATGGGCCTGATTTCGTGGCATAATGGACTCGTTACCGTGTATTGACTGATCTGACCATTTGCAAGGTTGGTAAAGCTCATGAGATGCGCATTTGCCTGCGGGCTGTTCCTCTTCCTGCTTCTTTCTCTCACTCCGAACACGAACGCACAGGACGTCCCGGGAAATGTCTTCTTGGGAGTGCCCTCAATTCTCACTCACTACGTGCTCGTGTGTCTTCCTCCCGAGGGGGGCGTCTACGCGCTCGCCACTGAACCGCTGGAGCCGGTGAAGTCGGTGCGCTTCCAGGTCACCTGGCCGGACGGAGTCGATCACGATCAGGGGAGCGTGATCTGGCCGGGCGCGGTAGATGTCTCCGAACCCGGTGACGACATCTGGGACATCGTGTTCGAGGAATGTCGCGACAAACCGGGCAGCACTCTGTACCTCGTGAACTACGGAGGGGTGGATTACCACGGTCAAAGGGGCTGGATGTGCCCGTATGGTGACGTGGTTCCCCGACCGGTGTGGACGCTGTGTTCCGGGGAAACCATCGAAGCCTCGCTCTTCGACATGGGCCCTTCCTGGGTGGATGGCTGTTCTCCTTTTGGAAACAACTTCTGCGAGGTCATCCCCGCCCAGGCGCAGAGCTGGGGCATGCTGAAGTCCAGCTACTGAGAATGAAGTGGAGAGGATCGATGGATCGCAAGAAGGCCGTTCGAGACTATAAGGAGTCCGCGCGCCCGGCGGGAGTCTACCGCGTGCAGCACACGCCGAGCGGCCGCACTCTTTTGGGATCCAGTCCCGATGCACCGGCGATGCTCAACCGCATTCGCTTTCAGTTGCAGACGAAGGGGCATCCCAATCGCAAGCTTCAGGCCGACTGGAATGCCGATGGCGCGGATGCCTTCACCTTCGAAGTCTTGGATCTGCTGCCGCCCACCGAGAACGAAGTGAAGGACCCGGCCGCAGAGTTGGCCGCTCTCGAGGAATTGTGGCAAGACAAACTGCAGATCGCGGAAGAGCTGCGCTACTAGTCTCGCCATGAACATTGACTGGCACGAAGAGGCCAGCTTCAGATAGGATTTCATTTCTAAACCACCGGCCACGTATTCCCACGAGGGCAAGCATGTCTGAAAGTTCCGTTGCTCGTTGGCCCCAGCACTACGCGCGTCTCTGTGGCTTCTTTTATCTGTACATCATCGTGGCCGGCATCTTCGCCGAACTCTTCGTTCGCGCGAAGCTCGTCATTCCGACCGACGCCGGCGCGACAGCCCACAACATCCTGAGCCACGAATCGCTGTTCCGGATTGGGTTTTCCGGCGAGATCCTGCATCTCTCCTTCGACGTCATGGTGGCAGTGATTCTGTACGCGTTGCTTCGCCCTGTCGATCGCAGCATTGCCCTCCTCGCCGCGTTCATGCGCTTTGCCTGTGATCTCATCTTGGCCGTGGCGAGCATGAGCCACTTCGCGGCATTGAAGCTCTTGCATGGAGGCGCTGCTCTCGAGTCCTTTTCCTCGGGACAACTGCATTCGCTCGCGCTGTGGGTGATGAATCTTCACGGCGACGCCTATGCCATCAGTCTCGTCTTCTTCGGCTTCGCATGTCTCGCCCTGGGGCACCTTCTCTTTTACTCAGACTTTCTCCCCAAGGCCCTCGGTGTTCTGCTCGCTCTCGCCGGAGTCTGCTACCTCTTCACGAGCTTCGCCCAGTTCCTGGATCCGGCCTTCGCCCAGCGACTCTTTCCCGTCTTCTTCATTCCGTGCTTTGTGGGCGAGCTCGGCTTCGCGCTGTGGATGCTCGTGAAGGGCGTGAAAGTGGAAAAGTGGAGAGAGCGGGCGCTCGCGCAGGACTAAACCCCTAACGGGGCGGTTGGCGACAGACCCGTTGTCCGTCCAGGCTATCAACTCTTGACCGCCCAGGCAGAAGTGGTCCACGCTCAGCTCATCCGTCCCCTCCCCCTACAGGTCTTAGTTTACGCTTCGTGCGCTGCTCAGGAGGCATTGCCGTGACCAAATTTCGTTGGGTGTTGTTGCCCGCTTTGATTCTCATGGGACTTTGGGCTCGTGAAGCTTCGGCTCAAGGACGACCCGATCCCGCAAAACTCATGGCGGCTCAGCGAGAGGCGATGAGCCGACTTGCCATCATGGATGGGGTGTGGAGGGGTGCCGCTTCGATCAGCATGGGTCCGGACGGGAAACACGAAATCACCCAGACAGAACGGGTTGGATCGTTCTTGGATGGTTCCGTGAAAGTCGTCGAGGGCCGCGGCTACGAGGCAGACGGTACGGTCAGTTTCAATGCGCTAGGCATCATCTCCTACGACCCTGAGTCCAAGAGTTACACGATGCATTCCTATGCGCAGGGGAATGTCGGTGACTTCGTATTGACTCCTACGGACGATGGCTACAGCTGGGAGATTCCCGCTGGACCCATGAAAATAAAATACACGGCCACCATCAAAGATGGAACTTGGATCGAAACCGGGGACCGCGTAATGCCGGGCAAGGAGCCGGTGCGGTTTTTGGAGATGAAGCTCGAACGTGTCGGAGATACCGACTGGCCGTCCGCAGGCGCAGTGAAACCCTAGTGAGCGAGTGCGCCCTGCATGCTTCCGCGGAAGTGGCCGCGGGCCGGGGTCTTGTTCATATTCTGGTACGTAGAATTCCCGCCAGCGCGGGAAACGCAACAGATAACTCGGCCCCGAAAGGAGCTTCAGTATGAAGCTGAGAAGCAAATTGTGGAGCGCTGCGCTTCTTCTCGTCGCAGCACTCTGGTCGATCGTGGCTTTCGCCAAGAACACTGACCAGAAGATCGTCGTCAAGGACGTCGGCTTTTCCACTCCCGAGTCGGTCGAGTACTATCCCGCCGAAGACGTCTATCTGGTTACCAACATCAACGGCGATCCTTCAGCCATCGACGGCAATGGATTCATCTCCAAGCTCAAGCCCGATGGCACGGTCGTCGATCTGAAGTGGATCGACGGCACGAAGAAGGACGTGACCCTCAACGCGCCCAAGGGTGCGGCCGTGGTGGGGACCCATCTCTTCGTCGCTGACTGCAATCAGGTGCAGGTCTTCGATCTGCCCAGCGGAGTGCAGGCGAGTTCCATCACCATTGAAGGCTCGACTTTTCTCAACGGAATGACGCCGGGTCCCGAGGAGTCGGTTTATGTCACGGACAGCGGCTTCAACGCCGGATTCAAACCCTCGGGTACGGATGCCGTGTATCAGGTCTGGGCCGATGGCCATCACGAGACCATTCTGATGAACAAGGAGATGGGGCACCCCAACGGGATCTGGGATCACGAGGGCCGGCTCATCGTGAACACCCTTGGGTCGGGAAAGATGTTTGCCATCACTCCCGACGGAATGCAAACCGAGCTGCCGAGCCCGCCCAAGGGAAGTCTGGACGGCCTGGTGGAGCTCGCGAATGGACACTTTCTCGTCACCAGCTGGGACGCGTCCGCGATCTACGAGATGGACCAAGAGGGGAATTACAGCGTCTTCGCCGACTCCCTCAAGTCGCCGGCGGACATCGGAATCGATACCAAGCGCAACCGAGTCCTGGTTCCCCTGTTCACCGCGAACGAAGTCGTCATTCTGCCCTTGGACGGAGCGATGAAGAAGTGAGTGCGGAAACCGGCCCCAACACTGGCGGCAGACCCGCGGTGGTCGCGGTGAGCCGCAGCAGCTCGCACACCTTCAGCAAGAAAAACTGTGTTTGCATTACTCTGTTGGCCGGCCTGGGCGTCGAAGGTGACGCCCACGCCGGAGCCAAGATTGCGCACCGTTCGATGGTCAAGAAGGACCCCGAACAACCCAACCTGCGCCAGGTTCATCTCCTTCACGTTGAGCTTCTGGACGAGCTGAAGGCGCGCGGATTCGAGGTCTATCCGGGAGCAATCGGGGAAAACATCACCACTCGCGATCTCGACGTCCTCTCCCTACCTCAGAATACCCTGTTACGAGTAGGCCCCTCAGCAATCGTTCAGGTCAAGGGGCTACGCAGTCCGTGCCGTCAGCTCGACGACTTTCAACAGGGTCTGAAGCAGGCGGTCCTGGAGCATTCGGAGTCGGGGGAGCTGATCCGCAAGTCGGGGATCATGGGCATCGTGCTCGAAAGTGGAGAGGTCC
The DNA here is from genome assembly GCA_963806035.1 of Candidatus Krumholzibacteriota bacterium. Classification (GTDB taxonomy): domain Bacteria; phylum Krumholzibacteriota; class Krumholzibacteriia; order JAJRXK01; family JAJRXK01; genus JAOZPE01. The sequence continues at coordinate 93,614 of CAWDWO010000020.1, forward strand.
GGCCCGGCGACGAAATCGAAGTCATCTTGCCCGATCCGCCGCATCGACCCCTCGACTGCGTCTGAAACTAGTATCTCCCTCGTTTTTCGAAGCTAGATTCAGAGACAGATATATCTTTCACTCGGTTATTCTTTTTGATCCTCTCCTATCAATTGCGGCCTCGCACGGCGCGGGGTATTTTTCTTCGGCAAGTTCCCCCCACACAGTACCTCGCCGAACGAGAAACTCGTTCGCTCTCATGACCAAACGTGGTTCGCAAGGAGGCTCCTCGTGCTCCGACGAATGGCAGTACTCACATTCGTGCTCTTGGCCCTTGTTCCTCTTTTCGCGTCTTGCGGGAGCTCGAGCAGCACTCCCACCAGCCCCGATGTGGTGACTGTGGCAAGCTGGCACTACGAGGCCGGCGGTGAGCGCATGACCGCCCTCTGGGGCACCACGACCCACTCCCTTTTCTTGGTCGGCAGTGGCGGACTCATTCTCTACTACGATGGCAGCAGCTTTCGAACGATGAAGAGCGGCACCGTCCAAGATCTCTACGCGGTGTGGGGTACCTCTCCTTTCGATGTCTTCGCGGCGGGTCAGGTCGGTGCGCTGTTGCACTACGACGGGACGAGTTGGACCACGATGTACCCTCCCGTCATCAGTCTGTTTACCGGTTTGTGGGGTACCTCCAGCCAGAATGTCTACGTGATTGGCTCCGGAGGATTGATTCTTCATTACGATGGAACTTCTTGGACCCAAATGAACAGTGGAACGAACTACAGCCTCAACGCGATTTGGGGAAGCTCCGCGGATGACATCTACGTCGTGGGGGAACGAGGACTCATCCTACACTTCGACGGCACAAGCTGGTCGCCCGTGACATCCGCAACCGTCGAGCATCTCTACGCCATCTGGGGGAACTCGGGGAGTGACATTTTTGCCGCGGGAGCCAGTGGAGCCATGGTCCACTACGATGGTAGTACCTGGTCAGCGCTGGATAGCCAATCCAGCCTGGACTTCGACTCACTTTGGGGCACTTCTTCAACCGACCTCTACGCAGTGAGCGGGAACGGTGCTATTGGACACTACGACGGGTCGAGCTGGAGCTACGTGAACAGCGGCGTCACCGTGCCTCTCTACGGCATCCGGGGATCTTCTTCTGGTGGTGTCATGATCGTGGGAGATATTGGGACCATCCTCCATTCGAGTGGTTCAACCTGGAAAGCACTTACGCTTGGATCCAACGACGTCTACTCGGGGGTCTGGATGGCTGCTCCGGATGACGCCTTCCTGCTCGATGAATCCGCATCGATATTACATTATGATGGCACGGGCTGGACTGAAATGAGCAACGTTCCGCAGGCGACCAATCTCAGCGTCTGGGGCACCTCGTCCAGCAACGTGTATTCGGTGGGAGCGGACGGGTCCATCCTTCACTACGACGGCAGCGCCTGGACCGCGATGACCAGCGGGACGACGAGCTTCCTCTACGCCGTTCACGGGAGTTCAGAAAGCAACATCCTTGCCGTCGGATCGGGCGGCACAATCTTGCATTTCGATGGAAGCACGTGGACTCCGATGGACAGCGGCACGAGCGAGTACCTATCCGGTGTCTACACAGCTTCCGATACCATGGCGATCGCGGTCGGCATCAGCGGCCGGATCTTGGGCTACGACGGTGATGTCTGGAGTCCGATGGACAGCGGCACGAGCGAAACGCTCCTATCGGTGTCTGGGACTTCTCACGATCGCATCTTCACGGTGGGCCGAAATGGTACCATTCTCTCCTTCGATGGGAGCGCATGGTCACCAATGAATAGTGGTACGAGCGAGGATTTGCGGTGGGTCTGGGCGAGTCCCGGAGGTGCGGTTTTCGCCTGTGGTCAAAACGGTACCATGCTGCGCTATGACGGAAGTTCCTGGGAGCCCATGGACCTGGGGACCCAGTCCTATCTCACCTGCGTCATGGGCTTGTCGAATGACGAAGTGCTTGCCGTTGGAAAATCGGGGGTCATTCGGCGATTCCATCCATAGCGTCCTCATGCCGCACTGGAGGTTTGA
>CAWDWO010000021.1:0-12650 GCA_963806035.1 Candidatus Krumholzibacteriota bacterium
GAGCTGAGGCAGATGGGCTGCCGGGCACGCTACGCCGAGCCGCCAGGTGCCGGCACGCGGTGCTCTCTGTAGAGTTTGTCTGAAGAATTCTGACTCCCGTGCGTCCTCATGGGTAGAGGCCTTCCTCATTGCCGGTGGAAGGCACGGAGGACCGCAATGGATTCTCGCTCACTGCAGACGCAACCGGACTCTCTTGCCGCTCTGGCGCAACGGCACGCGGCCGGGGTCTTCCGCTATTTGCGAGCGCTTCTGGGTGACGGGAATGCCGCGCGCGATCTGACCCAAGATACCTTCCTCCGCTTGCGAGCGTCGGCGGACGAAGCGGGTCCGGGGCTTGTCTTTGCGGCTGCGCGCTCCTGTGCGCTCGACCATTTGCGCCGGCGCAAAGTCCGGGAACGCGTCGAGGGCGAATGGGATGACCGAGTGGAGGCCACGGCGGCTTCGAAACCGGCGGAGCGGCCGGACCGTGTCCTGGAAGACGCGGAGTTCCGGGCAGATTTTCTGCGGGCGCTCGGGCAGCTCCCCGAGATCCAACGCTCGGTTTTCCATCTCAGTGAAATCGAAGGGCTGAGCTACGCCGAGATTGCTCGTGTGCTGCAGCTCAGTCCCGGAACCATCGCCTCTCGCAAGCACCATGCGGTGCGCAAGTTGCGGGAGCTGCTTGAGGAGGCGCGGCCATGGCACATGACAGCTGGTACGAACGACTCGAGGCCTATCTTGACGGCGAGCTCGACGCGAATGCCCGCGCTGCGTTCGAGGAAGAGAGCGCAACGAGGGCCGACTGGAGTGCCGAGCTGAAGTCGCGCCTTCGCTTCCGTGACGAGGCCCGCCAGGCCCTGCGGGGCGAGGTCCCCGAGGATCTCTTCACCGCGAGCAACGCCACCGAGGTTTCCCCGGGGCAAGCACCAGCCCGAGTTCTCCCCTTTCCGCGATATCGCCTGCGGCCGCTGCTCGCATTGGCGGCGGTTTTGGTGTTGGCGATTCTCGCCCCGAGGCTGTTGCGCAACCAGCAAGGAGCGGTGGGCCCCCGCTCCACCATCACCATCGACGGTCCCGTGACCGCGCTGGGGTACGGCGAGACGCCGCACCAGACCACGCGGCTCGAGGCCGGCTGTTTCGATCTGGCGGCGGGAGGTTGCCGCTAAAGGAGGCACTGTCATGAAGAAGCGTAGTCTCATTCTGGGCCTGGGTCTCATCGCCCTGCTTTTGGCCACTGGCGCGGCGGGGAAGGAATGGTCCGTGAAGTTGCGTGACGGCAAGACCCATGTAGGACAGTTGATCCGATTGCAGGCCGGACGCTATCTGCTGCAAACCGGGGGAACTCTCCTCGAATTGAACGACGACGAAATCGACCCCTCGACTTTCGCCGATCGTGGACGTGGCGAGGCCCAGCCGGCACAACCGGTGGTGGAAACGCGATCCTACGACGAGCTGCACGCCGACGGTACGGCCACCATGCATTGGGAGATGCACCTCAAGAACCCCAGCCAACGTACGGTAACCGAGCTGAAGTGGGGTCTGGCTCCCTGGGAGCGCGACACGGTGGATCGGCGTGAGTATCGCGATCCTTTCGGCAACCAGCTCACACCCGGCTACGATCCCCCTCGTGAGGATTGGTCGAAGACCCCGGATGCGCCCGTGCAGGTCATTTTGCCGCTGGCCGTTCCCGTAGCTCCCGGAGAGACCATGACCATCAATTGCCAGGAAACGTCGGTGCGCAGCCAGAAAACAGAGGCTGGCTTTCGTTATCGCAACATAGGTGATTACGCCGAGAACCGCCTGGTGTGGCTCAAGGTGAGATTGCCCCGCGACGCAAAGGTGCAATCGATCAGCCCCGCGCCTACTGCGCGTTTCACAGACGATGGCTACGAGTACGTCATGTGGCGTCGCTACTACAAGGTGGGACAGGAGACCCCTCTGGAGATTCTCTATGCTCTGAAGTGAGGGGCGCGCAAAGTCCCGTAAGGCAACGCTACGATTGCGAGAACCTCGAACAAGCACACCAGCACACTCATGATTTGTGGGCTGGTATTCGCTCTTCCCCAACGCCCCAGAAGACGATCGAGTGCACTCGCACCGCCCACAAAACTCAACCGAGATTGTACCAAGCGAAATCTCTTTGTCAGCTATGGACACGAGCGCTTCGAAGTTTGCGGCTTTCGAGTAAGAGGTGAACTCGCCCATCGGCCACTACCCCGCGCGTCAGCGCGGCTGGCGCAGAAGCTGAGCGTAATGAGCACAAAGGAGGCGACGATAAGGAGCCAAGCTCTCGTGCTCGGGGTTCTTGGATGTCTACTCATTCCTGCAATAGGTTGTGGAGCGAGACGTGATTCAAACGCAGAGAACAGTTCGGAGCGAAGAGTGTTGACGACGAACGGGGTCGGAGAGGTGATCGCGTACCCAGACAAGGCCGCTCTTCAATTCGCGATCTCAGCAAAGGCGAGCACTTCCGCGGAAGCGACTAAGAAAACGGCACAGCTATACGCGAACATCGCCTCGCGACTGAAGGAGTTTGGATACGAGAGTCATGACCCCGTTACCAAGTATTTCAGAACGACACAGAACGTCGCGATGGACCGTGAGACCAGGCAACCGTATGTGACGGGATTTTTGACGGACCATTGCATCCAGATCGAAACAGCGGACGTTTCCCAGATCGGTGAGATCCTGGATGTGGTTCTCGAGGCGGGCGCAACGAAGATCGTGGGAGTTCGCTTCTCTTTCAGCAAGAAGCATCATCTTCACGAAGTTGCACTCGCTATTGCGGTCGAGACAGTCCATAAGGACGCGGAGATCATGGCAAAGGTCGCCGGAGGAAGTCTGGGAAGACTCATGGACATGGATTCGAACTCTTCTTACGGTCGCTTACAGAACTACGCCCAGGATTCCGTGGCGCAGAACGCATCGGCAGCTCCCACCACTCTGGTTCCCGACAGTCTGGCGGTGAAAGTCGGCGTGTCTGCGAGATGGGAATATCTGCCGGCCGAGGACAGAAGGAGATAGGCATGAAACGTACTGAGACGCTTGTCGTTTTGGCTCTGACGGTTGCGGCAGGTTTCCACGCGCAGTCCATGGCGTGTACGGTGATGAGTGTACGCGGGCCTCGCCAGATCGTTCGGACCGCAAATCTGATCGTGCGCGACACGGCTGTGCACTATGTGAAACCGCATACCGGGGACGTCTGGACGACAGGAGTTCCAAAGTCGACCGTAGGATTCGATGTGCTAGAGGTTTTACGGGGCAGACTCAAAGGCGACGAAATTCTGCTGCACGCCTATCTCAGCCACGAGGACGATTTCAACGACCATCCAGTTCCATATACCTTCGTGCGACGAAACGGTCGAAGAGGCAGCTGCTACGCGAACACCTACCGGAAGGGCGCGCAATTTCTGCTCTTTCTACAAGCGCGCGAAGAAGGCCTCGCGGTGAACTGGTGTGCGCCGCGTCCAGTGAACGAACAAATCACGGGTGAGCTGGACCCCTGGCTACTGTGGGTGAGGGCCGACCTCGCAGGAGCCGTCAGCGATATGGCAAGAGGCGCGTATAGGTAGCAAGTGCTCCGAGCCGAGAATGGTTTGAGAAACGCGCGGAGGTAAAAGGGCCTCCGCGCGCATTTTCGATCAAACTCGTATGAGCAGTGATCACTTTTGCATCTCTTGGAGTTCCTTCTTTTCTTGCTCGTAACGCTCGCGGTTTCGCTCGAGTTCCGCCTGCATGGTCTTCAGCTCGAGCCGCTGCAGCTCCTGCTGCAGAGCGAAGGTCTGTTCCGTTAGAGCCTGGATGTGCTCGTTATCGTCTTGCAGCTGGGCCTTGTACATCTCCAACTGGAGATCCTGCAGCTTGTACTCGATCTGCGCGCGCTCTTCGCCATAAGCCAGCTCCGCCTCGAGCTTCTGCTGGTGGAGCTTGGCTTCCAGTTCGGCGGAAGCGATTTGGCGTTCGAGCCTCTCCGCATCCTCCAGGCGTCCCTCCTTCTTCAGGGCCGCCAATTTCTGACGCATCTGCTCGAGTCCCTGCTGAGTTCTCTTCTGGTCGATCTTCAGCTGCACACTCTGGCGCTGACGTTCGAGTTGTTGGAGTTGCCGTTGAATCTGAAACTCCTGTTGTTGAATCTCGAGTAGCTGTTGCTGGTGTTCTTGCTCAGGGTTGACCTTATCCTGGATCTCCGCCGGCTTCTCCGGCGTCGCGTTTGGTTTCTCGGCCCAGCCAGGCGTCACCAAAAGGAACAATGCCAGAACCGCATACAGAACGGGCCGCAGGGAAGACGGCATTGGCTTCAGCGAATTATTGGTCAGGATCATCTTAATTCTCTCCTTGAGCTGAGAGGTTCCGTTGACTCCGGTAGCGAGCAGAGGAACGGCGGGTTCGTAGGGAGTGAGAAACTCGACGGTCTTCAAGAGGCTTTGGGCGTAGACGCGCGAGTGCCCCCCGAGATTCTGAAGGACCATGGCGTCGCAGGCCTGCTCTTCCACGTTGCGGAGATGGCGCCGTGCCCACCAGGCGACGGGGTGCCACCAATAGAGCGCGACGATGAGAAGTTCGAGGGGACGGATCCAGTGATCGCGACGCCGGAGGTGCGCCAGTTCATGCGCGAGGATGGCATCGAGTTCGTCGTCGTGAAGACGCGCCAGAAGTCCCTCGGGAAAAAGAATCTCGCATCGTCCCCACCCAGGTCTCAGCGAGGGAGGGATCTTCGAGGCGACCACACGGATGCGAGGGACTCGGTCGAGTCGGAACGGCTTCGCGAGCCGAGCCAGACGCTCTTGAAAAGCAGGCGAACCGGCGGGCACGCCGCGGAGTTGCCGGCGAAAGCGAACGAGGCGAAGGAGCGACAAAGCCAGAAGGAGAAGGGTCCCCGTAGCGGCCAGGAAGAACGCCAGCTTCAGGATCCGCGCCGTGGTTTCACCGGGGTCGAGGTGAGAGCGGGTTGCTGAGGCGAGGTCTCGAGCGCTCGAGATCGTTCCCGACTCCTCCAACTTCCCTCGTGGCACGCTTTGCTCGACCGGTTGGGTCAGGGCCTCCGTTCCTTGCGAGCCGGCGAACTGCTTCGACGTCTCCAGCTCGCCGACTGCAGAACGCTGAGCGGGGGAGGACGAGGAGTTCTCCCATCGCGGCACCAGGCCGAGCTCGAAGGCGGGTGGGGCGATGAGCCGCAGCAGAACGAGCAGCCACAGGGCATGAAGCAAGGCCGGCCGCCTGAGGCGTCGGGCTAGGAGTGCGACCGGCAGCGCCAGAGCGGTGGCCGCCACCGCGTTGAAGAAGATGATCTCCATGAGGGCGTGCACGATCACTCCTCCTCATCAGCCAGGTTTTCGACCAGTTCACGCAGGGTACGAATTTCGTCCTGCGAGAGATTGCGCGCGTCGACCAGCTGGGTCAAAAGAGGGGTGAGCGAGCCCTCGCACAGCTTGTCCGCGGCATCGCGCAGGCGTTCCCGGATGAGGTCTTCCCTTCGAACCGTCGCCGAGTAGAGATGGGCACGGCCCTTGGGTCGGCGGGCCACGCAGTGCCGTCCCTGTAAGCGTTCGAGCAGTTTCTGGACCGTGGCGTAATGGGAGACGTCACCGCGCGGATAGAGAATCTCCGTGATGGCGCGGATGGTCGCGGGACCGTCGTCCCAGAGCACTTTCAAGACGGCCAACTCCGCGTCCGGGACGGCGACGTGGGGGCCTCGTTTCCAGAGTCGTTTCATGGGGTGCCACCTCTCTCAGACGAACTGTCTTGGTAAACCTAAGACAATCCGTCTGAGGCGTCAACCCCACGGTGTACCGAAATTCAAACGCACAGCCCTGTCGCAACTTATCATGCTCTCTGGTACCCCGCGGGGATGACTTCCGCATCCCAAGTGAAGCTTCTCCTAGTCATCCTCGTGGGCCGGGTCGATCGGCAAGATAGCTGCGCAAAACACCATCTTCTTAGACTTGAGTATGGCCGACATTCACTGCCACCTTCCGGGCATCCTGCTCGACGACAGACGCGCCAACGGCGATCACGTTTTGATCTGGGCGTCGGGGAGCGGAAGTGCTCGTTCGACGAAAGACCTCGAGGTTTCCTAGGGACCACTCTGGATTGCCGCCAGCCGCGCCCTCGCGTCCTTCAACTGAGGCAGATTTTCGTCAGCCTTTGACCAGGCATCCAGAAATGCAAGGTAGGACTTTGCCGCATCCTCGGGGCGTTCCAAGTCCTCATACACCTGACCGAGTTCATAGAGCGCGGGGAAGTACCAGGGGTAGATGCGCGTCAGGCTGGTGAGCACTTGGCGCGACTCCTCGAACTGCCCCAGCATGGTGTGGGCTCGGGCGATCATCGCTCTCCGGGTGACATCGTATTCGTCGCCAGGATAGACGAGCTGTTCAGTGGCCTTGTCGAGGCATTCCAACGCATCCTCCGCCCGCCCCTCGGCGAGCGCGAATTCGGCTAGAAACGCCCACCAGTAGCCGTTGGGGGCGAAGATCTCGTCGACCATCGGGACGATGATCGCAATCTGTTCTCCCGCCTCTGGAACTCGACCGAGATTCAAGTCGAGCCGGGCGATCTGCAACCGAGTAAAGAACTGCTTCCGACGAGATGATGGGCGTTCGAGACTCTCCAGCATGGACCTCAAGGATTCCTCGAATACCCCTTGCAGAACCTCCGGCGGTGAGTCGTAGACCATCACGAAGACCCTGGCGCGAAAGTCCTTCACCATCAGTGGGTACGCTTCCTCCCATGCGGCGGAAGCATCTCGCCGTCGACCGCTGGCCGCCAGAAGCATCGCGAGGTTTGTGCCCAGATAATACCGTTCAAAATTCGTGAGATTAGCCATCGGAATGCCGCGTAGCTGTACGAGAGCCCGATCAACGTTGCCGCGGTAAGCGGCACAGGTAGCCAACACGAACTCTCTCTGGCCGGGCCATCCTGCTTCGAGTTCGACGGATCGCAGAAAGGCCTTCTCGGCTGCGTCGGGTAAGCCCAGTCCGAGATTGATTCGACCGATGGTCTCCCAATTCGTGGCATCCTCGGGATAGGCGGCCGCCAACTGCTTGCTCAAAGTGAGTGAATCCTCGAGCCGTCCCTTCTGGCAGAGCGCTCCCGCCAGGGTGATCTTGAGCTTGTGGTCGTCTGGATACAGTCGGAGCCCTTCCTCTGCGACGGACACAGCGTCCGCATTGAGATGGATCCAGGCCAGCATTTCAGCCAGGCCATAGGTCGCCTCCCGACTGTCCGGCCACCGCGCGTGTATCTCTCGGTAGGTCGCGATCGCACTGGCGATCGCACGTCCGCAATCGCGGGCAAGCCAACCCTCGAGGAACATGCGCTCCATGACTCCGAGCCGCGAGCGAAGACGCCAGGCCCGCTCCCCCGCTTCGCAGCCCAGCTGGCCGTCATCTTCACTCCATGCGCTACTGGTGCCCCCGTAAGTTCTCGCGAGGGCGAACCAGGCCAGGGCGAAAGTCGAATCCGTGGCTACCGCCTCGAGCAGCTCTTGCTTGGCGCCCGTGCGCCGTCCGTTGTCCAGGGCGTCGATCCCCTGGGAGTAGTGGCGGTAGGCCTCCTCTGAGTGCGTCGTGAGGTCGGCCACGGAACCCCGCGGAGAAGCATTCGATCCGCAAGCGCGGGCCAGTGCGGGGACGATGCCGAACACCGCGCTGTCGGCGGCCGCGAACAGTACTGGCGACTGACTGCGACCTGCTCCCAAAGCCGTGCCCTCGGTGTCCATCAGCCTCCAACTCACGACCAGCTCATCGCCGCTGCGGATGACCTCGGCCATCACCAACATCGATGCCCCCGCGACGCGAGCGATTCGCATGGCTTCTTCGGGTTGGATGGGTCCTGTGGCCGTTCCCAATGTGCGGCGACGCACATCCTTGAGGTATTCGAGGGTGAGGACACGACAGGGACTGGCTTCGATGAGACCGCCCTGCACCAGACTCGTCATCGTGGCTCCCGTCCTGAGGCCGTCCTCACCCGGGGCGTCCTGAAAGTCGATCACCGCCACGGAGGGTTCACCCTGTGGCTGCGTGGGGGTGGGCTCTCCTGCACCCCACAACTTCAGCCCAATCCAGGTGGCGGCAGCGATCAGCACAACTGCAAGCAGAAGCACCCGGCGCGTATTACCCGGCGCGGTCACAGACGAAAAATTCCCGCTCGCCGTCGGCGCGGCAGATCCGGACTTTGGGTGGGGGGGAGATTCCAACACCTTGAGCTCGGCCAACAAATCGTCCGCGTGCTGGCATCGTAGGGCGGCGTCTTTTTCCAGACAGCGCAGCACCGCCCGCTCCAACTCCAGCGGAACCCCGGTTCTCAGCGCAGTGGGAGGAGTCACCTCAGCCGAGAGGATCTGGTGAGTGATGGCGCCGGCTTCGCCGAAGAAGGGCGGCCTTCCGGTGAGGCACTCGTACAACACCACGCCCATACTCCAGATGTCACTGCGTTGGTCGGCGGCTTCCCCTCGAATCTGTTCCGGACTCATGTAGGCCACGGTTCCAAGGGCCGTGCCTGAGCGCGTGATCTGCGTCGCATCCTCCCGACGGGCCAAACCGAAGTCGAGAATCTTCACCCCACCTTTGCGGGTGAGCATCACGTTGGCGCTCTTGATGTCGCGGTGGACGATGCCATGCGCGTGGGCTTCCGCGAGACCGGCGGCGAGCGCCTTACCAATGCGGATCACATCGTCGATCGACAGCGGCCCCTGAGCGATACGGTCTCGCAGAGACTGGCCCTTGAGATATTCGAGAACGAGAAATGGCTCGCCGTCTGTTTCGCCGATGTCGTGCAGCGTCGCGATGTTGGGGTGGGAGAGTTCGGCCGCGGCCCGGGCCTCGTTGCGAAAGCGCAACAGCGATTCGTGGTCGCGGGCCAGTTCGGGAGCCAGGAACTTCAGGGCGACCTTGCGGCCGAGGCGCGTGTCCTCGGCCAAATAGACTTCGCCCATCCCGCCCTGGCCGAGCTTCTCGAGAATGCGGTAATGGGAGATCGTCTTGCCGAGCATGCGCCCTTCCAGTGTGTCGAGTCCCTCCAGACTAGGTCCATCTCCTGCGGGCGGTCAACCGTGCGCAACGGGCATTGCTGCTGAGAATTCGAGCGAGGGCACAATTTTGACCCTGTGCCGCATGGTCGGGACGTTTCGCGCAGGGCATGGATGTCCGGCCAGATCGGCAGCCCGCCCTTTGCCTTGGTTCTGTCTCCGAAATTGTTCCTGGCAAGGTCGAGCCGAGCTCCTGCATCCGGGCCAGGGTCTCGTAGAGTTAGGCAATTCTCTGTGATACTTGCAGTTAGGATGAAGGGCAGGGCAAGACGACGCAGGCTGACCGGCGGATTGATCCCGTGACCACGACAGCCAAGACTGCGGTTTTCCCGACAAGCACAATTTCTGAGACAGAGCGGACACATTGCGTGTCCGGTGGGGACCGAACTTCACGTTATTATTAGTGTGGCGTCCATCAGCTCGGCGCTATCGTCGCCAGGTCCGATCTTGGCAACGCACTCTGGAGGTCCAGCGTCATGCATTTCACGATTGGTCCCGCGGCTCTGATCACAGTCATACTTCTTCTTTGCTTGTCCTGCGTAGCTTTGGCGGAGGTGACGATGACTACCGATAAGCCGAGCTACGTGGTCGGCGAAGTCGTCGAGGTCACGGCCCACAATTCGGGCCCCGAGGATCTGTTCTTCGACTGGTATCCCCTTTGGAGTTTCTGGAACGTGGACACCGGGGAGTGCATCAGCTGGTGTGATCACTTGCCTTTGACCGAGCCCTTCCCGAATGGCGGATCGATTTTCATAAACCATGACACTGGCTACGATCCGGACCCACCGGGGACCTACAGGGTGGAACTTTCCATGACCGATGGCCCATCCGTCACCTACGCCCTGACGGAGGCAATTCCGAACGAGCAGAGCAGTTGGTCGACCCTGAAATCACGATACCGCTGACGGTATCACGCCACCCTTCGGGATAAGCCTCTCGTAGACATGAGGAGTCGAGCGCATGCAGACACGCGCGCCCATTCGCCGCCCGCTTTTCCTTTTCTTCGAACTCATCATTGGCCTGGCGCTCCTCAGCTGCGGGGGCGACAGCGCGACCACGCCCGAAGCCACGGGACCAACCACCCTCAGCATCGCGATTGACCAAATCCAGCGCGATGCCGTCCGAACGCGTCGCCATCACGGGCATTCCGCCCGCGCAGGAGTTGTCCGGCGTGTACGCGAAGTCAAGGATCGTGGCGGGGGCGGCGAGACCGTGAGTTACGTGGGCGCAACGAGGAGGGTAATCCGTTCGTGGTCGCTCCGCTGGTTCCGGTCGAAACGGACATGGCGGCTGGCGGTACGGTCGAACTCACCTTGGCCGGCGCGGACCTCAGCTCGAACACGGTGACCCTCACGATCCAGGCGCTTCCCGCGGCGAGTGTGAGATCCAGGAGGAAGTCACCCATCTGCAGGATCTTCTCAGTTCGTGGCTAGCCCTCTTCGGCACCAGCCGCAGTGCGCTGCGCGCGATGGATCCAGCGACGATGCCAATCCGGCTCTTTCCGTTGTGGGTGGCGCAGGAACTGCTCGACGACCCGAGCAATCCCAGTTCGCTGCGCGCCATGGTGGACGGCCCGGTTCCGGTGCTCGGGAACGCAACCCTCGATTTCGACCTGGCCAACCGTTTGCTTTCGCTCGCCGGCGGCGCGAGCTTTTTCAGCGAAGAAATAGCCTCGGTCGACAGCTTCGTGGCGGCCAACGGTCCTCTCTCCTTCCTGACGACAAGGACGTCGCCGGGCAAGGCATCCGTATCCGTGGTGGCTGGAGGTTGCATCGAAGGCGGCGACTACGGGATCGACGATGCTGGATCGCTGGACAAGGCCATGTGGGCGGCGCGCTTCGCCATCAATCGGCTCGATGGCGCCTCGGGAGAATACGTGGACGATCTGGGCAACTTCGTGGCCATCATGGGGGTGATCCCAGAGCTCAAGCCCCTCGCCACGGCAGTCGGAGGCGCGCTCTTCGTGTACAAGGCCATGAATCAGGCGGCCGGCGCGGTGCTGCCCTCGTCCTTCGACAACACCGCGACGGACTTCGAGATCCAGGACAAGACAGAGTTTTTCGAGGATGACGAAGGGGGCAACTGGGCCAAATTCAAGGTCACGGCGGTAAGTCGAGGGCTGGAAGATGGACCAATTCATCTTGGAATCCATCGCGACCATCGCCGGCTTCGAGGATCTCGGTGGATTCGGCACAGATTACGGAGGGGTTGGGTGAGCTGGCGGCAAACCTCACCGAGTTTGCCATCAACACGGCGGTGTCCCAAGCGATCAGTGCGGCGACCAACGGATCGGACATCGTGGAGATCTGTGCCGGAGTGTGGCCCGATATCGACATCTCCGATCCCCTGTACGCCGAAGCGAGCGTTCCTTTGGGAACTTCCATCAAGTTCGTCGATTCCACCTTCTTCGAAATCAAGGAGCCGGGGAACTCCGAGATTCGCCTCGAAACCAAGTCGGGCACCTTTGGGGGCGCACCGCCGGCCATCAAACAGAAACCGGTCAAAGTCCTGCTCATCGACGTGACGGTACTTGCCGGACGCGGCCGAAATGGAGACCCAACAGCAGAAGAGCTTCACCGCGTCGGTCACCAACGTCAACGACGACCGGGTGGACTGGATCGTGCCCGCCGGGCTTCAGGAGATTTCGCGTTCGGTCGCCGGCAACACCATCACCATCAAGACGCCGGAGAACCCCTGGAACCCCCCATTCTCACTGATTGCGCGCAGTCAGGCCAGCACCGGCTCGCGTGAAGGCAAGGTGGACAGCGACCCGCGCGAGGGGGGCGCCGTCATCTCGTCCAAAGGCAAGAAGGTCACCATCACGCCGCAGTCCGAAGTGTATCGGCAACAGTGAGCCGCTCCAGTTCTCCGCCGTGGTGACTGGAGTGGAGAATCCCGTCATCAAGTGGTCGGTGGATGGGTACGGCCAGATCGGGATGGACACCGGGACTCTACACCGCCCCCCGGTTGGAACGACCGACGACGTCATCATCGCCGAAGTCGTAGGCCAAGATCCGCCGCTCATGGGTTACGCCTACGTTCAGGTGGGGGCGTGTGTGTGCTACTTCGACATCGCGGTGGGCGGAGCCAGCACGTGGAGTGTCGGCGGTGGGGATATTGCATACACAGGTCTTGGAGTTCTCAGCCAGATGAAGGGGTCATCCAGTGGTATTTCATCATTCCCGAGGGTCCAGGCGAGGGAATTCCCCGGGGGAATCAGCGCGAACGTAGCGTCAACGCCGGGCAAGCCCATTCCCCATTCCGGCGATTTTGGTGACTGGAAGATGAACATCGGCTACATCTCGCCTCAGGGCGAGAGCTGGGGCGTCAGCCAGATCGACAGCACGGTGAGTGCGACCCTTCACGTGGATGAGATGACGGATACCTTCATGCGGGGCTCGATGACAGGAACCGCTGTCCAGAGAACCGACCCCAATGACCCCGATGTGATCACCTCCAGCGTGTTCGTCACCGTGAATTTCCGCGCGGGCAAATGGGATGGTGGTGCCTGGCCCTGTACCGAGGATGCAGCGAAGATGCCGGCGGGGCTTCCCAAATTGAAGCCGTTACGGAGCCGGTGGAAGTGAATCCACCGGCCAGCCGCATCACTGATCGATCAGCGCGCTTCTACTTCATCAGCGTC
>CAWDWO010000022.1:0-75736 GCA_963806035.1 Candidatus Krumholzibacteriota bacterium
CCTCGAGCGCCTTCAGGTGTTTGTGAACCGTGCCGACCGAGGAGAGCTCGAAATGAGCCGCGATTTCTTCCAAGCTGGGAGCGTAGCCGTTACTTGCGATGCTGGAGCGCAGATAATCCAGGAGCTGAGACTGCCGTTTGGTGAGATACACGTCGCTCCTCCTTCCTCCGCATTAGCATAGGCGAAGAAAACAGGAAAGGCAACCGTGCCCAATTTAGCCGGGAATCGGCCCCTGCGCGCTGGTTTGCAGACCCCGGCGCTCCATCACCAGGGCGAGGGTGCGGCGGGCGCTGCGGGGCCGGTGGAGGGTGCCCGAGGGCACGAGAAAGGCGTCGCCCTGACGCAGCACCTGCTTTCCCCTCCCACCCCGATCGTGAGCTCACCTTCCAGAATGAGGATGAACTCGTCGGCCGGATGGCTGTGCTCCACGTACGAACCCGAATAGGCCACCACGAAGACGTGATAATCCGAATCTACGGAACAGAGATCGTGCGGGCGAAAAGCCTGTTCCAGACTCCGTGCCACGCGCAGGGCAGGTATTTTCGGCATGGTTCTCTCAGGGCTTGGTGCTGACCCCAGCTTCAGCGAGTTTGTGTTGAGCGATGAAGGCCTCATCGCTATCGGGATACTCACGAACCAAGCGTCGATAACCCTCCAGAGCGCGGTCTCTTTGCCGAGCTCGAGATGACAATTCGACGACTTCAGCAGAGCGCCAGGAACTATATCACCGTCGGGGTAAGTCCGCAAAACGGCATCGAAGTGACGCACCGCCTCTTGGTAGTTCCCCTGGGCGTACCAAGTCTCGCCGATCCAGTAGCTCGCGTTGTCCGAGAGATCGGTGTCGGGATAGCGCGCGAGAAATTCCTCGAAACCCTCTCGCGCCAGACTGTAGGAGCCCCTGGTGAAATCACTGAAGGCCGCGTCGTAGACCTCCACTCCGGGAGAGCGAGAGGCGGCCGCCGCGTCCACGGAGGACGAGTCGGCCTGGCTTTCCTCGGACTCCTCCCCCGTGTTCGCCGGCGACACATCGTTCATTTTCTCCGCTGGACTCGCGCCGTTTTCCACCGAACTCGAATCAACCTTGGCGGAATCGGCCACGGCCGGCATCGAGCCCGAGGCAGGCGCCCTTCTTGCCCACCGGTGGCCAGAAGATCCAGACTGGCCTGCATCCGCTGTAGCAGGTTCCCCTGGTCGTCGACACGAGCCTCGAGCTGCTGCATCGAGCGCTCCACGTTCTTGAGCCGCGGAGAAGATCGGCGCGCTTTTCGTCGCTGGTGATCCCCTCGGACTCCAGCGCCTTCTGCAGGCCGTCCACCTGCTTGGCGGTGACCTCCTGCTGGCGCTGCAGCCCGTGGCTGGTCGCCGAAACGTCATCGACCTTGTCTTCGATTCGCGACAACTGAGCGCACCCCGGCGCCACAACGAGGGCAAACGCCACCGCGAGCATCGATCTTCCGCATCTCATGAGCGGCTCCTCTCTAGCGAACCACCAAGTGTGCCCGCCGGTTCTGCTGCCAGGCTGCTTCGTCATGTCCCATGGCGAAGGGCTTTTCCTTCCCGTAGCTCACGATGTCGATTCTGGTGGGCTCGATGCCGAGATCCACCAGGTAAGCCTTGGCTTCCTTGGCTCGCTTCTCTCCCAGGGCCAAATTGTATTGCACGGTCCCTCGCTCGTCGCAGTGGCCCTCGATGAGAATGCGGACATTCTTCTGGTCGCGCAGCAGGCGCCCATCCTGGTTCAGAGTAGCGCGCGCCTCATCCGAGAGTTCGTACTTGTCGAAATCGAAGAACACGTCCTGAAGAACCACCGCGGGAGTGGTCTCTTCGCTGGGAGCTTGAAGATCGGAGCTTTCCGTACCTTCGTCTTCCATCTTGTTACCCTCGAAGGCGCCTTCCTTGAGATCGACGTTGTCGACTCCCTGGTCTCCGTTCATTCCGCTCTCGGCGGGATTGGTCTCCACCGCTTCGTCTTTGCCCCCACAGGCACTCAGCGTGAAGCCCAGGATCAAGAGAGCGATGAGAGCCAGCGGGTAAGCGAGATTGCTTGCTGCATGAATGGTTCGACGCTTCATAAGCGTTTCCTCCTCATGAATCGGATGAGTCCGACGGAGCGGTGGGTTTCTCCACTCCGCTCCAGTCAGGACAGGTGTCATCCTCTGTTCCACTGGTCAGACGGCGGGCAGTGCCGCCTTCGACGTCGAGGACCCAGAGATTGGTTTGACCCGAACGGTCGCTGCTCACGACGAGATGACGGCCATCGGGAGCCCAGGACGGGTCCTCGTTGTTGCCATCTTGGCTGAACGTGATCTGTCGCAGATTGCTTCCGTCGGGTTCGATCGTGAACACCTGAAAGCGCCCGTCGATGCGACGAACGTAGGCGATACGGTCTCCCCGCGGCGACCAATCCGCGCTGTCGTTGTAGTTGCCTTCATAGCTCAAACGACGCCGATTTGCTCCTTCGCGATCCATGACGTAGATCTGCGGCACCCCGGTGCGATCGCTCGTGAAGACCACCTGCTGGCCGGTGGGATCGAAATCCGGCGAGCACTCGATCGAGGGGCTGTGGGTGAGACGCTGCACGACGCCTCCCTTTCCGTCAATCCTATAGATCTCCGCGTTCCCGTCGCGACTGAGCGTGACCACGAGACCCTTGCCCCGGGGATCCCAAGCCGCGCCCACGTTCAGGCCGGGGTAGTCGCTCACGCGTTCGCTCCGTCCCGTCTTCCCGTCGAGGATCAGAAGCCTCTGCTGGCCTTGGTAGTACGAGGTGTAGCAGGCCCGGTCATTCTGCGGCGACCAGCGGGGCTCCAGATTGATGCTCCCATTGCGCGTGATCTGCTTCAGGTTTTCGCCGTCGTAGTCCACCAGGTAGATCTCGCGGCGGTCTCGGTTGCCACGGCTAAAGAGGATTCGGGTACGCGCGATGCCCGCCTCGCCGGTGAGCTGGTTCACCACGACATCGCAGAAATGGTGCACGGCGGCCCCGGGATCCTTCAGATCCACCACGTAACGCTTGCCCACGATGAGAGTCTGGGCCCCCGGAGCGAGCAGGCGCGCAGTCAGAATCATGGAGGCGGGGTCCTCGCCGCTCAGGCCGAGGGCGACCACGGCATCCGGCTGCTTCTCGTCCTTGGGGGCGGGCGGCGGACTGGAAGCTGGCCTCCTCACTCCCTGCGGCAGAGGGTCGATCAGATCCAGGACACCGCTATACACGAAATCGCGCACGAGACGATTCGCCAACGAGGTTGCGGCGGGCGAAACGCTGGCCTGCGTGCTCTCGATGGAGAGCGGCAGCATGCGCAAGCGCACCCGGCGCGCACCCTGGCGATGCAGGTCGATGAGCACCCCACCATCGTCCTGCGCGAAACAGTTGCCCTCGAGCGAGAACAGGATGAGCAATGCGAAGAGAAATTTGGAAACGAGTCCGCGCACGACGACTCCTACTGTTCCAGGTGGAAACGAACGCTGATGGGAAGCTCCAGGGCTCGCGAGCCCGCGGGCGGCGGCGGCAGAGGCGAAGCGGAAATGACGGCGCGCAGAGCCTCGCGGTCGAAGACGGAGAAACCGCTGCTCTGTACGATGCGCGGATCTTGAATGACTCCGGCCGGTGAAATGCGGAAACGAATCAGGCAAGCGACCGCGGGGCCTCCCCGTGTCCTGGCAGCGGAAGGCTCCCAGCGGCGATCGATCTTGCGCTGGAGCAAGGCGAGATAGTAATCGGGAACTCCCTCATGCTTCTCGACCTGCACCCCCGGACCCGCCTTGGCCTGCGTCGCGGAGGATTCCTCCGCGGGGGTCTCCTGGTTTTCTTGCCGCGGTTCTTCCTTGGCCTTCTCGGGCTGCGCCGGTTCGGGGAACTTCTCCTGCGCCTTCTCCTTCGGCTTTTCCTTTTTCGTGGGAGGAGGCAGTTCCGGTTTCGGCGGCACGATCTGTTCGGTGGGCTCGCTGGGCTTCTCTTGGCTCAGATCCATCTCGGGCTCGGGCTCGGCCTTCTTGACTTCCTTGGGCTCGGGCGGCACCGGTTTTTCCTGCACCACTTCCGCCGGCTTTTTCTGAGGCTGAGCCACGGGAATCGACGCCAAGTTCACGCTGATGTACTCCGCTGGCTGCAGGGGACGGCGCAAGGCAATGCTCACCACTCCGAAGAGGAGTGTGGCGAGGAGATGCGCGCAGAACGATACCAAGAGGGTATTTCGCATGAGCTCTTGCGCCGCTCAGCTCTCGGGCTCGGGCTCGACCACCAGGCTGAGCGTTTCGACTCCCGCCGCCTTGATCTCTCCCATGACGCGAATCACGAAGCCGTACGGCACGGCTTGATCGCTGCGGAGATAGACCGGACGGGAATCTCCCTGTGGATGACTGGCGTGAAGAACTTCCGCCAATTGGCTCATGGGGATCGGGTCATCGTCGATGTAGACCCTCCGCGATTTGTCCAAGGAGATGACGATGCCCTCCTGCGCCACCTCCTGCACCGAATGCGTGGAGGGTAGGTCGACCTCGACCCCGCCCTGAATGAAGGGGGCGGTGAGCATGAACACGATGAGCAGCACCAGCGTGACATCGACCAGGGAGGTCACGTTGATCTCCGCGAGTTGGGAGTAGTGCTTTCTTCCGCGCAGTGCGTCGCCGTTACCCATCAGTGGAATCCTCCCGCGTTCACACGAACCTCCTCCTCACTCACCGTGAGGGTCTCGGCCGCGACTTGATCTTCGAGGATGCTGATGAGACGCACCATATCGCTCTCCTGTCCACGAATCCGGCGCAACAGCCAGTTGTACCCGATGACGGCGGGAATCGCGACGAAGAGTCCGCACACGGTCGTGACCAGAGCCTCGGCGATTCCCGGCCCCACCGCGTCGAGGGTGGCGGTCCCCTGCCGTCCGATCTGCAGGAAGGAGCCCATGATGCCCCATACCGTCCCCAAGAGACCCAGAAACGGGGCGATGGAACTGAGGGTGGCCAACCAGGTCACTCCCCGTTCCAGATCTTCGATCTGTTGGGTTGCGACGCGATCCGCGCCGCGGCGCAGCAATCCTCGCAGGGTCTCCTCGCTGCCCTGTCCCCGATGGCTCAGATAGCGCGGCCAGAAGTCTCGATGAAAAAAGCGGAAGATCTGTCCCAGGCTGGAATTCTGACTTTTTTCGCACCACTGGCTGAGCCCTTCCATCTGCTCGTAGCTCTCCAGCTTGGAAAAACGTTGCCAGAAAACGCCGTCCTCGCGCTCGGCGCGCCGCAAGCGGCGAAAGCGGTCCCCGATGACGGCCCAGGACACCACGGAGAGAATGAAAAGAACGAGAATGATGAACTTCGCGAAAGGAGAAGAGGTCGCGATGATGTCACCGAAATCACCGAAGATGGTCGCAAGGGCCAGAGTGTGAAGCATCGTCGCTCCTTCGGGCTCTTCGCTCTATCGAGCCCGTTCACTTTGTGCATGAAGGAGGGTCGGCGTCGCCTACCCACAACGAGGTCGGTTGGCGGGACTACCGACCCCCACCGTTTACGTTTCCCGAACGAATTGGGTTCCCAGGGGTGTTCTGGTTGTATAGATGCACTTACGGCCGACGGTCAAGCAGAATCAAGTGAGCGGCGGGTCCTCGAAGCGACAGAGGCCACTCTGGCCTCCCTCTTTTCTCGAGAGCCAGATCGGCCCGACGACCATGCCTCGATCCACCGCCTTGAGCATGTCATACACTGTCAGAAGTGCGGCGCTGACTGCCGTGAGGGCCTCCATCTCCACTCCCGTGGGGCCGATGGTGCGAACTTTCACCGTTACTTCAAGGATGCGAGCGCGCGCTCTCTTCTTCCAACTCAGCTCGATCCCACGCAGCGGCAGAGGATGGGCGAGGGGAATGAACTCTCCCGTGCGTTTCGCGGCCTGGATCGCCGCCACCTGCGCCACCTGCAGCGGATCGCCCTTTCCCGTTCCCAGCGGGTTCTGCAGCGCCTTCCAGGCCGCCTGCGAGAGCCGGATCCGCCCTTTCGCGAGGGCGGTGCGGTCGCTCATTGCCTTGTCCCCCACGTCGACCATGCGCGGCCGTCCGCTGGCATCGAGGTGGGACACTTTCTTGGCCTGAGGCTTCTTCTTCATTTTGGTCCCCTCTTAGTCGCGTCGTTCTCGACCGAACTCACGGGCGCGTTTCCCCACGGTCCTTCGGCTGGTTCCAGTTGCGCAAGCTCGCTTCTCCAGCGGCGTTCAGGACACGAAATTCGCGAGGATCGAAACTCTCCAGAGCAGCGAGCAGCGAACGCTCTCCCGCGCTTCTGCGCTCCTCGAGCTCTGCAAGCGTTCCACTTCGATAGTACGCGCATAGCGGCTGCCAGCGCTGCCCATCGCTGGGGAGGATCGCTTTGGCCTCGGGATGGGCCGACGCCTCTTCCAGGATCTGCAAAAGGAACTCGTGGCGCAGCCGCGGCAAGTCGGCGCTCAGCACCAGCAAGTCACCGGAGATCACCTGCCAGGCGTCCAGCAGAGCAACCAGGGGACCGGCGAAGGGATCGAGGTCCCACAGAATGCCGACCCCGTCGAGCTGAGGCCGCGCACCGTCTTGCGCTCTTCCCGCGAACCAGATGGGCAATCCTAAACGACGAAGCGTCGCCACTTCCGAAGCGAGCACGTATTGGGTTTCTTGCACGGAAATGAGCCGCTTGTCGCGGCCCATGCGGCGTGAGCGACCGCCCCCGAGAATGAGAGCGGAACGCGAAGCTTCGTCCATCAAGCGCTCGGGATTTTATGGTCTTTGTAGTAGTCGCGTTCGAAGACCTCGTCGAAATCGAAGCGGTCCACGAAATCCTCGAGACGGTCTTCCTCGGTCTTGCGCAGGATTCCCTGGTCGACGAGTTCGAACACGATCTGACCGAAGTCCTCGGTGCGCATGATGCTCCAGGAATTCAGCACGTGCTTGGCCATCGGTCCGAACTGCTCTTTGGCGAAGGCTTGCAGGCCCTCCATGAGTTCCTGCCCGCTGACGTGACGAACTTCCGGGAGCGACCGGATGGTCTGGTCGAGTCCGCGCAAGACGAAATCGTAAGCGGCAAGGCAATACCTACCGTTCTCGGCATGCTCCTGGAGACGGGCGATGACCTCGCGGCTGCTCGTTGGTTTTTCGCTCACCTCTACCATCCTCGCGGTTTCGCGTGCGCTACAGAGAGAGTCTAGAACACCGGCGCGCTGTGTCAACCCGCAGCGCGGGAACTCCCGCTAATCTCATGATACATATCGAGATAGGAGTCTAATATACATTCGGTACAAAAGCGCTTCTTGGCCACCTCACGCGCTCTCTCACCCATCGCTCTGGCCAGATCCGGCTCGCGCAAGAGGCGCAGCACCGATGCGCTCTGGGCCTCGATGTCGTCGGGTTCGTGCAAGAATCCGGTCTCTCCGTGTTCGATCAGCTCGGGCAATCCGCCGCGTTTGCTGGCAACCACCGGCGTTTGCGCGCTCATCGCCTCCAGCGCCACCAGGCCGAAGGACTCGTGCTCGCTGGGAAGCAGCAGCACGTCGGCCATCGCCATCAGCTCTTCCATGGATTCGCGCGCTCCCAAAAAGGTCACTTTGTCTGACACTTCCAAGCGGCGCGCGAGATCTTCAGCGGGATTTCTCTCGGGTCCATCCCCCACGATGACCAGCCGGCAATCGACCTCTTGCACCACTCGGGCGAAGACGCGCACCACGGCCTCCACGTTCTTCACCGGTCTGAGATTACTGGCGTGCAGCAGGACCTTTTCTCCGCCCGGGGCCAGGGGGTTGTTTCGTTTCAAATCGGGCCGGGGCCGGAAGTGCTCGGGGTCGACGAAGTTGTAGATGACGCGAATGTCGCGATTGGTGCGAAAGATTTCGCGCGTCTGCCGCGCCAGGTCGTGGCTCACCGCGGTCACCACGTCGCTCTGCTCGATCACGAACTGCGTCAGGGGCCAGAAACTGGGCTCCTGTCCCACGAGGGTGATGTCGGTGCCGTGGAGAGTGGTCACGACTTTGATCCGAGTGGGTTCGAGCATCTTCTGAGCGAGATAGGCACTGGCCGCATGGGGAATGGCGTAGTGCACGTGCAGAATCTCGAGTTCGTGATAGCGCGCCACTTCGGTCATCTTGGTGGCCAGGGCGAGGGTATACGGCGCATGCGGAAAGGCGGGATACTGAACCGTCTGAACCTCGTGAAAGAAGACCTTGGGAAGGAACTCGCGCAGGCGTACCGGCAAGGCGTTCGCGATGAAGTGGACCTCGTGTCCACGCGAAGCGAGCGCCAATCCCAGCTCGCTGGCCACCACGCCGCTGCCACCCTGCGCGGCGAACGAGGTCATTCCGATGCGATACTTTCTGCCGGTCATCGTGCATCCTCGGGCAGCAAGAGAGCGCGCGGGTCGCTCAGAGGCAGTGCTTCGTCCAGGACGAAACCTTCGGCGAATTCCACTCCACTCGCCAGACCCCATTCGCGCAGCCGGGCTTCGCGCGCCTTTAGAAAGCCGGGACGGTTGATGTAGGTCGCCGTGGAATCGGGCCCGGCCTGAAATTGACTGTGGTAGGCGGCGATGGCCGCGCGACGCGCCTCCATGACACTCCCCACATCCAGGGTGAACGAGACGGGGACCAGGGTGTGACAGGGATAGGCCGCCAGAAGCCGGGGCCGGTGGACCTTGCCGCGCGCCTCGAAGCGTCTCACCCCCGCGAAGAACATGGCACGGCGCGCCAAGCTCCCGGCCGCCGCATGATCCGGATGCCGATCCACTCCATGGGGCGCGAAGAGCAGTTGTGGACGCAGTGCGCGCAAGAGTTCGACCAAGGCCCGCAGTTGTTCCCCGTCGTGTTCGTTCACTCCGCCATCGGGTAAGCCGAGAACCTCTCGCTCGCGCTTCACCCCCAAGATCTCCGCCGCACGCAAACTCGCCTCGCGCCGCTCTTCTGCCGTCCCATTGCTGGACATTTCACCGCGCGTGAGATCGACGATGGCGACCTCGCATCCGGCCTCTACGAGGCGCGCCACCGTGCCTCCGCAGAACAACTCCACGTCATCGGGGTGCGGAGAGAGAAACAGGGCGTCGACTTCGGCTTCGCTTCGTGCAGCGTTCATGTAGCCTCCAGGCTCATCCGTCCCAAATAGAGCGGCGCTCTCCCCTCCTTCAGGTCCCGGGCGTAGAGCTCGCCCAACTCCTGAAGACAACGGGGGAAATCCTCGCCAAACCACTCCCACGCCGCCACCGCCGCGTAGGTCCTCTCCTGCGGCGATCCACGCAGGCCCAAGAGCTCGGGGATGAGGAGAATGGCAGGCTGCTCCTCGCCGGCGCGCTGCAGGGCCTGCGCGGCGAGACTGTCCTCGACGCGGCCTGCGGTCTCCCGCAGCTTTCGCAGCGCGCGCGCGATCTTCGACTCGCGCGCTGCATCTTTCAGGCTCTTCTCGAAGGCGTCCAGCGCCACATCGAGCGAGTCCTTCAAAGCGGCACGGGCGCTCTCCCACTCCGCGGGCACGGTAAGAGTACCCAGAACCTCGCGGGCGCCGTCGCCTCCCTGCAAGAGGGCCTTCTGCCGCTCCTCGTCCTTCGGCCAGGGCAAGGTGTCGGGAAAGAAAGTGAGTTGAGGCCGCAGAGCGGGCGCCGCCGCCTCGACTCCGAGTAACTCGTACGCGGGAGCCAGCTGGGCGTGGTAGTGCAGTTCGGAGGGACCCAGGATCGCGGCCAGCGGAGCCAGCAGTTCGTCCTGCAAGAGGGGCCGCATGAGGACCGCCGGACTCAGATCCTCCCCGGCCTCGCAAGCGGGCAGTAGTTCCTCGGGCTCGAGTTTTTCTCTCTTGCCCTCGTGAATGCGGAACAGCCCGCTACTGGTGGCCGTGGAGTGCAGGGGAACCGAAAACCCCGCTTCGCCCAGCGCACGCCCCCTCTCCTCCACGCGCGCGGCGATTTCGGCGCTTCTCCGTGCGTATCGCAGCATGAGCTCGCGGCCCAGCTCACGCAAGCGGCGCGAGCGCGCGTCGATGGTCACCAAGCCGGCCTCTGCAAAGAGTCGTAGGTAGAGCGCCTGAGTTCGTTGACCCAGATCCCATGACTCCGCCGCGGATTCCATCCATTTCGACAACTCGCCGTCCGGGTCCGCTCCCATCGCTCTCAGCGCGTTACGCTCCACTGTCGTCAACGAGTTCCCCGAGATCGAACCCACCATGCTGCCCGGACTTGCCAAGTCCTTCGACAGCTCGGCGCGTACCGCCCCCGAATCCGCACTGAACAGCCAGGCCGCGCGGGCCTCTTCGAAATCGGAGTCGTCGGCTCCGCACCAGTAGACGGGAACCACTTTGCGGCCGAGATCGCGGCTGAGCGAGTTCGCGATACCCACGGCTCCGGCGATTTTCCAGGCGCAGTACAGTGGTCCGCCCAAAAGGCTCGGCTGCTGTCCCGTGATCACGCAGGGCGCCCCTTCAGCCAGCGCCTCGAGATTTGCCAAGGAGTCCTGACTCGCGCCCAGTGAGCGATGCCGAGCCTGAAGCTCGCGCGAAAATTCCTCGTCGCGAAACGCACTCCCCGAACGCGGCTTCAGTTCTTCCTCGAACAGAGCTTTGCGAGAGAGGCCGGGAATGGCCTCGCCCGCTTGCCAACGCCTCGCGTACTCGGAAAGACCGGGGGAGGTTTCGAGTTTCAGGCGCTGCATCGAATCGGCGAAGCTGCTTTGGCTCATCTACCCGTTCCCGTCGTTTCGAAACGCGCCAGTTGACGCGGACTCGATTCTTCCTCGAAAGGAGAACCATCGTAGTCGCCGTGCAAGGCGTAAAGTGAAAGCCCGGATCTTTCGAAGAGTCCGATAAATTCAGAATTGTCGAAGAGCATCACACGTTCTTCGTATTCGGCAACCAGCGCATCATCCGAATCGAGAATTCGCACTCGTTTGACCACTCGTTTTGGATCGCGCAAGAGGCGTCTCTGCTCCTCGACCCGCCGCTCACCCAACTCGCGCGTACTCTCCTCGATGAGGTTCCGCTCCAAAAATCGTGGGTTCGGAACGTCCACGATCACGCCTGTTCTGGCCACGCGCGCGAGTTCCCGGGCCAGAGCGGCGTGCTCCTCTGGGGTCTCGAAGTAACCGAAGGAGGTAAAGAGGGAGAGAGCCCAATCCATTGCCCGATCCCTCAGAGGTATGGCGCGCATGTCCGCGCGGGCCAGATGCAGTGCGGGATTGCGTTTCCGTGCCGCCCTCAAGAGCGGATTCGAGAGATCCACTCCCAGGGCCCAGGCCCCGCGCCTCTCCAGCTCCTCCAGGTAGCGGCCGGCCCCGCAGGCGACATCGATCACCGCGCGATCCCGCAGCTCATCCTCGGCGAAGAGGAGTCCGAGCACTTTCTCGGCCTCCCGGTCGTCCCGGTGCGAATAGAGTTCGAGATAGAGCTCGCCGAACGCGACTTCATACCACTCCCTCATCCGGTCTCCCCGGGAAGGACGGCAAGCGCAGAGAGATATCCCACGACCTGACTTTCGTCGCCGTTGCTCAGACTGCTGTCGCACTGATGAATCGCCTCGAAGCGGCCACCGAGAGCTTCGGTGAAACCCATGAGTGATAGCACGGGTCCGGCCCCACACGCCTCGGTCTCCCCCATCCTGAGCGCTTCGGCGAGACGCGCTTTCTCGCCATCGATCAGAAGCTCGCGGAAGCGTCCATCCAGAGCCTGCGCGCGCTGGTGATCGTAGTAATGGGAGAGATCACTGCTCGCGACCACCAGGATTTCGTGTTCACCTCGCAGCGCGACCAGCGCTTCCACCACGCGCTCCACCACCCGCTCCTCGGCCGGTCCGAACACGAGCTCGATCACGGGCACCTCGGGCAGCGCGCGCGCGAGGAAGGGGAGCTGCACTTCCACCGAGTGTTCACAGAAGGCGGGACCCTCCGCGCCGCGACCCAGGACCCGCGCGAGTTCGTCCCTCAGCTCACAGCTGGTGGGAAGCGCCCCCAAGGGGCTCTCGTATCCATCGGCCTGAAACAGCCGGACCCCCCTTACCCGCACGCGATGACTGGGGCCCAGAAGAACCACCGCCTCCGGTTTCAGTCCGCGAAAGGTTCCGAAGGCCATTCCGGCCGTCATTCCCGAGTAGATGTATCCGGCGTGAGGAACCACCGCTCCGAGGATCTTGCCGCTCACTTTCTTGGGAGCGTGGTCGAGGAAGTGGTCCACCACCTCGGCCAAGGCGTCCGGTTCGGCCGGGTAGAAGCTGCCGTCAAACGCGGTTGCGAGTCGCATCGTCTTTCTTCCCTTTGAGCGGGCAAAGGTGGGCCTCTTCGCCGCTTCGAAGATGAGTGTCGCCGGAGAATTGCTCGTCGTTTCGCTGGGGAAACTGAGCCAGTGCGTGGAGACCGCGGCTCTCCTTGCGAAAGCTCGCGCAGCGCACCACGAGACTTCCAAACAGCGTTACGTTGCGCAGCTCGAGAAGATCGATGCTCGGCCTCTGCGCCCGGTATGAACGCTCCGCCTCGGCCACCATCTCGTCCATCCGGCGCTGTGCGACTTCCAGACGTATCAGGTCACGCTGGATGCCAACGTAATTCCACATGGTTTTGCGCGCCGTTTCCCAGTCGTGCTGCAAGGGCGTGGGCTCCTTGGCCCCGCTCCCCAAATCCGGAACGATCGCGGAGTTGATCTTCGGCGACTCGTCCGCCAGGCGCCGCGAGATCTCCTCCGCGGCTCTTTCGCCGTAGTAGAGAGCCTCGAGCAGGCTGTTGGAAGCCAGCCGATTGGCGCCGTGAATGCCGGTCAGAGCGGCTTCGCCCACCACGAACAGACCCTCGAGATCACTGGCGCCCTGATCGTCGGTCACCACGCCCCCGCACGCGTAATGCGCGGCGGGCACCACCGGGATCATGTCGCGAGTCAGATCGATTCCGTACTCCATGCAGCGCGCGCGAATGTTGGGGAATCTGCGGGAGGCCAACTCCGTGGGGATGACCGTGGCGTCGAGGAGAACGTGCTTGTCTCCGCGCGCCTTCATCTCGCTGTCGATGGCGCGCGCCACGATGTCCCGCGGAGCCAGGTCCGCCAATTCATGATAGCGGGGCATGAAGGCCTCGCCATCCAGAGTTCGAAGCACCGCGCCCTCTCCACGCACTGCTTCGCTGATGAGGAAGCTCTTCGCCAAGGGATGATACAGACAGGTGGGATGAAATTGCTCGAACTCCAGGTTTCCCACGGTTGCGCCCGCCCGCCACGCCATGGCGACCCCATCGCCGGTGGCGATGTCGGGATTCGTGGTATAGCGATACACCTTCCCCGAGCCTCCGGTCGCCACCACCGTATAGCTTGCAAGGTTCGCCAAGGCCTCCCCGCTGCGTTCGTTCAGGACCAGCGCCCCCACCACCCGTCCGTTCTCGTCTTTCAGCAGATCGATCGCGAAGTGATCCTCCAGGACTTGCACCGAGGGATGAGCGCGCACTGCCGCGAGCATCGAATGCTCCACTGCGCGACCGGTGAAGTCTCCGGAGTGCACCACCCTGCGGCGGCTGTGCCCGCCTTCACGGCCCATCTCGTAGCTGCCGTCTTCCTCGCGATCGAAGTCCATCCCCACCGCGAGCAAGCCCTCGATGAGACGAGGGGCGCTCTCCACCATGGCGCGGACCCGGCCTTCGTGGCACAGGCCCGCCCCGGCGGTGAGAGTGTCCTGTACGTGAAATTCGAAATCGTCGTCCGAGCCCAGAACCGCCGCGATCCCGCCCTGGGCGCGGTTGGTATTGCTGTGGTGGTCGCGGGCCTTGGTCACCAGACGAACCCGGGCGGTCTTGGCCAGGCTGAGAGCCGCGCGCAAGCCGGCCAGCCCGCTGCCGATGACCAAGACGTCCACTGAAGACGAGAGCGATCGCATGGAGGATCCTTTCAGCGCTAGCGCCCATAGGGTAGGCGAAAGGGGGCCTGATGGCGAAATGGGAAGTCCCCGCGCCCCACCAAGGGAGTGCAGCTTGCGCGCCCCAGACGCTTCCGCGCTCGCAGGCTGCGGCCCAAAGTTCGAGTATTACATGTCTCATACTGCGTAGCTAACTGTTAATTAACGACTTAAAAAGCCCGAAACCATGGCACGTGCTATGCGAGTTTCCTCCCAGCTTCCGTACCGCTCACGCTCCCTCGCCCTCCTCGGAGCAAAGCGGGACGGTTCGCCTTGCGAAGGGGGCTTTCGGTGCGCGCTCAATGGATCACCTTCCTGCTCATGGGACTCTGCTCGCTGCTGCTGCTGGGCTGCTCCGACGACGGCATCAATCGAAGTGTGATGGAGGTCGTCTCCGTCAACGACGGCGCTCCGGTGGTCGTCTCCCAGCGCGACCCGGGACCGGACCGAACGATCAACACCGCCGACGATTTCATTCCGCCGAGCAGCGTGACGCTCACCGTGGCCAATCGCGCCTATGACGCCTCGCTCAGCGCAACCGAATCCGAGCCCTTCGGCGCCTACCTCATCGAGAGCGTGAGGATCCAGTGGCAGCCGCTGGGCCCCGAAGCTGCCGGCGATCAGCTGCTCGACTACGATCAGAGCTATCCGCTGAACGAAATCGTGAGGCGCGGAACTCAGGTGGAGCTGAACATCGTCTTGGTCACCCAGGAAATGAAGTCGCAGAGCTTTCTGCAGGACCTGGTCAATACCCAAGATGTGATTCTGGCGAATGCGATTCTGACCTTCAGTGGACACGACACCGCGGCCAGTGACGCTCCCTATGGCTTTGGCGTGACGATTCCGGTTCAGTTCGTCGGGCTGGCTGCCCCGAAGTGAAGCGGCTAGAGAGCCGATGCGCTCTTGCCCGGTGCTTCTACTCCGGGACCCGCGGATTCGATTCTTCCCTGCATGGCTCGCAGAAATGCCGTTAGGGGATCCTCGCCCTCCCACTCCACGCCGGAGCGCAGGGCCCACAGCGGTAGAGGAAGCTCGAGAGCGGAGAGGCGCGCGAGGTTTTTCTCGGGACAGAGGAGAAAGCCAAGCCCGCGTCGGCGTGCCACCGCTTCGATCTCTGCAGCGTGCTCAGAATCGAAAGAGGCATGATCGGAGTAACGCAGGGCGGCGACGGCCTGCGCTCCCGCGCTCCTGGCATCTTCCTCGAAGGACTCCGGACGCGCCAAGCCGCTGAGCAGAAGACAGGGGCCCATGCTCTTTAGCTCGCTCAAGGGCGCCTGCTCTCCCCCAGGCCCGCGCAGATTCTGCGGCGCGAGGCGAAACACGTAGACTTGCGCACAGTATCGCCGCGCCACTTCGACCAGGCGCTCGGACAGAGGATCTCCCTTTTCCCGACGCACCATGATCATCTGGCAGCGAGCGAGGCCACTCATCGTTTCGCGTGCGGGACCCGCCGGCAGAACTCGCGGCGGATTCATGAGGTCTTTGGCCAGAACGACGGCGACTTGCAACGAGGCGCGAACCCGCGACTGCAGCGAATCGTCCAGGATGACCATCTGCGCCCCTTCGCGCGCGGCCTGTGCGTGGGCCCGGCGGCGGTCGGAGTCGAGAACGACGGTGGCGCCCGTTTCCTTTCGCAACCACTCCGGCTCGTCTCCTCCGCCAGCGGAGCGATAGCCGCGGCTGAGAATTGCACAGCGCACACCGCGTTCGCGCAGCATTTGGCACAACCAGGAGACCAGCGGAGTCTTTCCCGTTCCTCCCACCCGCAGATTGCCGAATCCCACGCTGAGGGGGGGCTCGAAGAGCGCGGGGCGCGGGCGCAGGCCACGATCGGCCCAGCTGACGGTGCGGTAGATCCAGGAGGCGGGCTCCAAAAAGAGTGACCAGGGGCTGTCGCGTTCGTCCAGCGCACCCAGTACCCTCTCGGGCCAAGTTCTATGATCCAGTATGTCCATAACTGGAATGCGCCGGGGGTTGTGGTTGCAGCAGGAGCTCGTCCCGCCAGTTGCCTTCGAGCTGCCGCGCCAGGCTTCGCCCGGCGGCATCGAGACCCTCTGCGCCCTCGCCGACGAACACGGGGCTCTTCACCTCCACCCGCACCCGGCTCGCGGGAAGCGGAAGCTCGAAGTGATCCCAGCTCTTGCGCAGCACGATCTTGGATCCGCTGGTCGCCAGCAAGGGCACGATGGGCACCTTCGCGCAACGCGCCAGACGCAGAACCCCCTCCTGGATGATTCCGCGCGGCCCGTGCGGTCCATCCACCGCCAGGCCCAGGCTCCTTCCGCGCGCCAGAGTGCGCAGAGCCGCAAGCGCGGCCACCCGACCACCGAGGGAGGTGCTTCCCCGCACGAATTCGAAACCGTAGGGGCGCAACAGGGACGCCAACAGCTCACCGTCGCGACTCTTGCTGATCACGATGCTCAGCCCATAGGGTTCCACCGCGAAGAGCAAGGGGAGGAGATGCCCGTGCCGCGACACGAAGATCATGGCCTGGCCGGCCCGGGCTCGCTCGAGCACTTCGACTCGCCCTTCCAGACGGAGCCGCACGCTCTTGCGCAGGAGGGCGTAGACCGCACGCAAAGGTGGAATGCGCGGATCCGAAGCTGATTTCGACAGGATGTCCACGGTAGCGCTCAATATACGGTTCAGACCGGCTTCTCGTCGAGGATCTGCAGAGCCATTCGCGCCACATTTCGCGCCGCGCCCTCGCCCTTTCCCAGACACTTAAAGAGTTCGTCGAAGGCGCGCTCCTGCTCGGCCCGCGCCGCGGACTTTGGATCGAGAAGTTGGCGCATCGCCGCCACCAAGCTCTCCGGATGCAGCTCCTTCTGTAGGAATTCGGGGAAGGCGGTCCTACCCAGGACGATGTTGGACATTCCGATGGCCTGGACCGTGGCCAGCTGTCGCGCCACCGCGTAGGTCAGTCTCGAAGTGCGGTAGACGATGACGTGCGGGGTCCTGGAAAGAGCGGTTTCCACGCTGGCCGTGCCACTGCAGACGATCGCGAGCTCGGAGGAGATCAGGTGCTGGATCAGAGGCCCCTCGACGAGCTCCAATTCGGGACAGAGCTGGGCCATCTCGGCCAAGAGTCCGCGGGGAAGACCGGGCGCCCGGCTCACCCGCACTCGGTTAACCGCTCCCTCGGCACGCAAGCGACACGCGGCTTGGGCCATGCTGGGACCGATGCGGCGGATTTCCTGCGGGCGGCTGCCCGGAATGAGGAGAAGTCCCTCGCGCCGGGCCGCGCCACTCTCGAGCACCGCCGCGTGTTGATCCAGCAGAGGATGACCCACGAAGGTGGCATCGATTCCGTGCTCTCGATAGTAGTTCTCCTCGAAGGGAAAAATGACGGCGCAGCGATGAACGCTGGCCCTGAGAGCGCGGTTGCGCCACGCGCCCCAGGACCAGGTCTTGGGTGGAATGTAGTGGAGAGTCTTGATGCCGCGCTTCTTCATCGCGCCGGCCAGACTGAGGTGAAACCCTGGATAGTCGACCGCAAGCAACAGATCGACTCCCTCTTCGCGGGCTCGTTCGGCGATCCTCTCCCGCAGCCGGCGCAGTCGCGGCAGATGTCGGATGACTTCGGCAAAGCCCATGACGGAGAGCTCGTCCAGTCCGGCCCAGATCTGTTCGACTTGCTCGTTCAGACGCGAGCCGCCGATGCCCACCAGACGCACTTCGGGTCTTTCGATTTTGAGCTGATGCGCGAGCTCGCTGGCGTAGTTCTCTCCGCTTGGTTCTCCGCAAGAGATGAGAACGCTGCCGGCCTTGGCGGACATGCTTGGATCACTCAGCGGCAGATTCCGCGGTGGCTGCGCGAGAAGAAGTCCTCGAATGCTTCAGCGATGAGTTCGTCTCCGCATTCGCGAATCCTCTTCTTCGCCTCTTCGATGGGGAGGCCGCGGCGGTACAGGGCACGGTAGGCGTCCTTCACGGTCGCGATGCGCGCATCGCTGAAACCCCGCCGGCGCAAGCCCATGGAGTTGATCCCTCCCACCTTGAGTGGACTACCCGCGGCGCGGACGAAGGGGGGAACGTCGACCACCAAGCGGCTCGCTCCGCCCACGAAGGCATGAGCACCCACGACCGAGAACTGATGGACTCCGACGACTCCACCTACGATGGCCCAATCCGAGATGTGGACGTGGCCACCGAGCTGCGTGGCGTTGGCGATGATGACGTTGTTGCCGATGGAACAGTTGTGGGCCACGTGGGCGTAGGTCATCAGCAGGCAGTGATCGCCCACGCTGGTCAGGCCTTCAGGCGTGGTGGCGACGTTCAGGCTGGCGTATTCGCGAATGGTCGTGTCGTTGCCGATTTCGGCGGAGCAGACCTCGCCCCTGTATTTCAAGTCCTGAGGTGGCGTGCCCAGGACCGCGCCCGTGTAGATGCGATTCCTTTTTCCGATGTGCAGCTTGCCCTCGAGAACGACGTGTCCCCTGATTTCAGTTCCTTCGTCGATGCGCACGTAGGGGCCGATGATGGAATAGGGACCGACGCGCACGTCCGACGCGAGTTCAGCCCTACTGTCGATGACGGCAGTGGGATGAATGAGAGGTCCTGAATCGTGCGATTTGTCGCTGCTCATCACTGATCCTCTAGCGGTTCACGATCGCCGCCAACATTTCCGCCTCGGCCACGCGCTCGCCGTCCACGGTGGCGAAGGCGGCCATTTTGCAGGTGTTGCGCCGGAAACGTACCAGCGTAAGATCGATGATCAGTTGATCACCGGGCAAGACCGGCTTGCGGAATCGGGCTTTGTCGATCGAGGAGAAATACACGAGCTTGGTCTCCGGTTGCTCGATCATACTCAGCAGCAGCACGCCACCCAGTTGCGCCATGGATTCCACGATCAGCACTCCGGGCATGATCGGATGGCCGGGGAAATGTCCCCTGAAGAAGGGCTCGTTGATCGTGACGTTCTTGAGCCCTCTCGCCCGTTTGCCCGGTTCCACTTCGAGAACTCTGTCGATGAGCAGGAACGGGTAGCGATGGGGCAAGAACTCCATGAGAGCGCTGATGTCCCAGTAGGTTGGTTTCTTGGCCGGATAGATGCCCATCCGGCGCTTCTCCAGGGAAGCAAGACGGCGCACGAAGCGCACGTTCGTCTCGTGACCACTTTTCAGACTGATGACGTGACCCTTGATCGGCATCCCCAGAAGGGCCAAGTCTCCAAGCAGGTCCAGGATCTTGTGCCGGACGAATTCATCGGGGAAACGCAAACCCTCGTCGTTCAGGACGCGGTCCTCATCGACCACCAGGGCATTCTGATAGGTGCCCCCCTTGATGAGTCCCATCGCTTGCAGGTGGTCGATTTCCCGCTTGAGCGCGAAGGTGCGGCTGGGCGCGATCTCCTTGGCGAAGGACTCGGGCGTGATGGCGTAGCTGCCATACTGGGTGCCGATCACCGAATTGTCGTACTGAATGGTGAAGCTGAGCCGGAAACCGTCGTAGGGAATGGCGGTAATTCCGATCTGTCCCTGACTCCACTGTACCGGCCGTTTCACCTCGTAGTAGACGACCGGGACACCCTGTTCGACGATACCGACCTCGAGCAACTTGTCCACGAAGGCGCGGCAGGACCCCTCCTCCGGCTCCGGCGGCTCGGAAGCGTCCAGCTCGATCCACGCGTTGTCGATCCGGAGTCCGTAGAGGGAGGCAAGCACGTGCTCGACGGTGTGAATCTCCACCCCGCCGCCGCGCAGTGTGGTATTGCGCTGGAAGGGCTGGTCGTCCTGGATGGAATCCACGTTCGCGGGAATGACCACCCAGTCCTCGCCCCTGCGCACTCTGAATTGCAGTCCGTGATTGGGCTCGGCGGGAACGAAGCGGACCCGCGCTTTCTCGCCGGTGTGAAGCCCGATTCCCTCGAATTCTACCGGTGCCTTAAGAGTTCGTTGTTGACGCAGCACTCTTCGACTTCTCCAGCTCTTGGATACGGCGCTTCAAATCGTTGATTTCTTCCGCGTAGCGTTCCAGGCGATTGTAGTGAACCAGAAGTCTGCGGGCCTCGCGCGAATTGCGCGCCGGATAGCCGAACCACTGCTCCCCTTGCGGGATGTCCTTGGAGATGCCGCTCTGGGCGCCGATTCGCGCATCGTCACCGATGCTGATGTGACCCACCACGCCCACTTGACCGGCCATCATCACGTCGTTTCCGACATTGGTGGATCCGGAGATCCCTGTCTGCGCGCTGATCACCGTGTGCCGGCCGATGGTGACGTTGTGGGCGATCTGGACCAGGTTGTCGATCTTCGTTCCGGTGCCGATGACGGTACGTCCCACGGTGGCGCGATCGACGCAGCTGTTGGCGCCGATCTCCACATCGTCCTCGATGATGACCTGGCCGATCTGCGGCACCTTGTGATAGGAGCCCGCCTGCTTGGCATACCCGAAGCCATCGCTTCCGATGATCGCTCCCGCGTGCAGAATGACCCTGTCACCGATTTGGCACTCTTCGCGGACCACGACGTTTGGGTAGAGCAGGCAGAGTTTGCCGATCTTGACCTTCGGCATGATCACCACGCCCGGTCCCACGATGGTGTGCTCCCCCACCACACAGCCTTCTCCGATGATCGCCCCGGGACCCACTCGCACACCCTTGCTCAGGGTCGCGGTTTCGTGCACCCGCGCGCTCCCATCGATTCCCTCGGCGAAGTAGTTTTGCTTGGGTTCGCAGAACAACTCGATGGAGCGCAAGAAGCCCAGGTGCGGATCGTCCATGCGGATCGCCGGCAGATCCGTCTTCAGATCGGGCCGGCAGATGAGAGCTGAAGCCGCGGTGTCTTCCAGGTAATTGAGATAACGCGCGTGCGCGAGAAAGGTGATCTCTCCCGCTTGCGCCTCACGAATTCCCGCGACGCCGCAAATGAGCGGGTTGCCGCTGCCCTCGAGACGGCCGCCGATCCGCTCCGCTAGCTCCCGTAATTCGATTGACTCCACTCTACGGCCTCCTCCGCGGGGACGGGCGCATCCCGGACCATACGTCGAAGGGGCCGCGGCGGCCCCTCTTCACGCATGACGCCGATTCATGCTGGCAGCTCGTCTGGACAATGTCAAATCCCAATGCTCGACCGCTACTTTCCCGACTTTTGCAGTTCTTCCAATACCTTGTCTGTCAGATCCAAGTCCTTGTTCTGATAGACGATATTGACCGTCGCGGTGTCCAGAATGAGGTCGTAGCCCCCCTCGGCCCCGAGGCGCTCCACCACCAAAGTAATCTGGTCGTTGATCGGCTGGCTGAGCTCCTGATTGCGCTTCACCGCCAGCCCGTTGTTGGGATCGAGGATCTCGGTGCGCTTCTGGTCGTAGGCCTGGCTCTTCTGCTCCAATTGGCTCTGGAGCTCGTTGAGCTTGTCCTGGGACAGGAGCAGCTGCTGGGAACGGATCTTCTCCTGGAGCGAGAGGATCTCGCGTTCCATCCCCTGGAGATCCTGCTGCCACTGCTTCATTTCGTCCTGGAACACCGCCTCCGCATCCTTGGCTTCCTGGTACTCCCGGAAGATCCGCTGACTGTCGATGGTGCCGATCTTCAGGTTCTTCTCGTCGGCCCGGGCCGATCCCGAGAAGGCCAGAACGGAAAGTGCCGTGAGCAGGAACAAAGTAGTGATTCGATTTGTGAGTCTCATAACTCGACTCTCCTCGTCTGCGGAAGCCTAGAAGAAGGCCCCGAAGTTGAAATGCGTCTCCCAGGAAGGATTCGCTTTGTTGAACCCGTAACCGTAGTCAAGTCCGACCCGCCCGACCAGCGGAACCTCCAGGCGGACGCCAAACCCCGCGCCCTTGCGCAGGTTGGTGAGATCGGCCTCCGAGAACGAATTCCAGGTGTCCCCCTGATCCACGAAGCCCACCAGCTGCACCGCTTTGGTGAGTGGGTAGAGCATCTCGGTGGTGAGGGTGGTGAAGAACTCGCCTCCCACGAAGCCCAGATTGCCGCGGGGCACGACTTCCAGGTCGCGATAACCGCGCAGCGCGTAAAGACGGTTTCCCCCGAGACGGAACTTCTCGTAGTCGGGAACCTCGGAGGTTTTCCCGAAAGCGCTCAGCCACCCGTCGACATTCCCCACATGGAACACGAATTTCCAGGGCAGTGCCTGATAGAAGTCGTAGTTGGCCTCGATCCGGTGGAAGTTGAGGTCTCCTCCAAGGGGCCCCCCATTCAGCTCGTAACGTATGACCGCGCTGCTTCCACTGGTGGGAAAGAAGGGACTGTCGGTGCTGTTCCGCGAGAGCGAAAGGGTCAGCGTACTGCGAGTCTGTGGCCAATCGGTCTTGTCCAGGCGCTGGAGTCCAGTCTGCCCCTGCTGCCGTTCCAGCTGATCCAAAGTCCTCACGTAGGCTGGATCGAAGTTGCTCAAGGTGGTCAACGAGTAGCTGTAGCGCACGCTGGCGCGGCTGTAGCGCGTGCCGGGGATCGGCCGCCCCAGACGGATGGCGCCACCCTTGACGCGGGTGTCGTAATAATCGTTCACCTGATTGCTGAAGCGGTTGAAGGCGTCGATCCCCAAGAGAGTGGGCGTTCCCCTGAACCAGGGCATGGTATAGCTCAAGTTGAGGTAGCTCGCGCGCGAACCGAACTGCCAGGAGAACTGCAAGGCGTTGCCGGTCCCGAACAGGTTGGTTTCCCCGACCTGCAGGAAACCGGTGGCCCGGCTCTGCTGCGAGAACCCCATACCCATGCTGAACTGCCCGGTCTGCTTCTCTTTGACGTTCAAGATGAGGTCGATGTCGCCATCGGGGGTGGCCGGCTTGAAATCGACCTGGACGTCCTCGAAGAATCCCAGCTGGAAGACGCGCCGTTGACTGTCTTGCAGACGGCTGCTCACGAAGAGTTCGCCAGGACGAATCCGCAGCTCGCGGCGCACCACCGTCTCGTGAGTCTTGGTGTTTCCCGTAATGATGATGTCGTGAACGCTGGCCGGATTCCCCTCGTGGAACTTGAAGTGCACGTTGACCACATGGCCCTGGATGTCGCGCGTGGGCTCCACGGTGATGTAGATGTATCCTGCCTCCCAATAGAGGCTGTTGAGGGCCTGTACCGTCTCCTGGAACACGGATTCGCTGAACACGCTGCCGGTGCGCAGAGTGATGACCGACGCGATTCGATCGTCGGGGAAGACCGTATTCCCCTCCCAGCTGAGTTCACCCACGTCGTACTGGGGTCCCTCGCTCACATCGATCGTGATATCGAGTTTCTTGCCGTCTTCGACGAAATCCTTGCGCTGATCCAGGACCTGCGCGTCCAAGAAGCCCTTGTCGCGATAGTTGTCCACCAGCTTCTGCAAGTCTTCCTCGTACTCCGGACGCTTGAAGGTGCCACTGCGAATCCAGTTGTCCGTCTTCGTCTTCCATCCCTTGCGCAGGTCGTCCGCTGAGACCTGATGGTTACCCTCGATCTTGATGGTGCGGACCTTCACCTTCTTACCCTCTACGATCTTGAACACCAGGGTCTGCCGGCCGCCGGCGGAGAAGGTGGTCGAATCCGTGTTGACCGTGGCGTTGAAATAGCCCTCGGATTGATACTTGTCCTTGAGCTTCAGCTTCGCGCGGGTAACTGCTCCCGGGGTGAGAAAGTCACCCACCCTCAGGTCGATCTCTTCCTTGAGATCCTTCGGCTTGAGTTCTTTCGCTCCGGAGAACTCGATGCCAGCCAGCCGGGGATACTCCGAGAGATTCAGGATGAGCTCGATGCCGCCCTTGACCTCGTTCTTGTAGGCGAAGATTTCGCTGAACTTGTTCAGGGCCGCGAGCTTCCTCACCGCGGCGGAAATCCCCTCCTTGGAGATCTCCTTGCCCGCCTCGAGGCCGCTCCACGCGACGACCTGGTCCGCCGTCACCGTGCTGACTCCCACTACCCGAATACGTACGAGTCTCGTCGCCTGCGCTTGCGAGGCTGACGAGATCAGGACTGCCGCGACTACCAAGGCAAGGACCCAGGACCGGGCACGCAAAGGCGGAATTGCGTTCATTCGCTAATAGAAGACCTAGGGTTCAAGACTGTACGCGGGGCTGGCCTAAACTGGTGTACGTCAGGCGAAGGGAAGGGTTCCCATTTCGTCCGCCACCAAATGAGAGGGGAAGGTAAGCGCAGGCCTGGCGGCGGTCAACCTATGGGACGTCAAAAGGGCGGATTCACTGGAACCCGCCCTTCTCGCCGCCCGAATCACGAGGCGTTGCCGGCTGGCTCCGCCTCGGACCGTTTGCCTTTTTTGTCGCGGTCCACCACCTCGAAGGACAGCTTGTCCTCCAAGACCCGCACCTCCACCCTGTCCCCGCTGCGGATCTCACCGCGCAAGAGGCGCTCGCTGAGGGGATCCTCGACGTGCCTCTGCAGGGCGCGCCTCAGCGGCCGCGCCCCCAGCTCGGGGTCGAAGCCGATGGAAACCAAGAACTCCTTGGCCTCCTGCGAATAATTGAGGCTGATGTCCAGGCTCTCCATGCGCGCTTCCATCTCCCTGAGCAGAATCTCCAGGATGCGCGTCATGTGAGCCCGGTCCAGCGGATGGAAGATGATGGCCTCGTCGATACGATTGAGGAACTCGGGGCTGAAGGTCTTTCTCAGATCCTCGGTCACGTTGGCGCGCATGGTCTTCTCGTCGCCCCCCTTGCCGGGAGCATCGAAGCCCACGTTCTTGCGAAGCGCCTCTCTGCGGCTTCCCACGTTGCTCGTCATGATGAGAACCGTGTTCTTGAAGTCGACGTTGCGGCCGAAGGAATCGGTCAGGACTCCGTCCTCGAGCACCTGCAGCAGCAGGTTGAAGACGTCGGGATGGGCCTTCTCGATCTCGTCCAGAAGCACCACCGAATAGGGTTGGCGCCGCACCTTCTCGGTGAGGATTCCACCCTCGTCGTAACCGACGTAGCCGGGGGGCGCTCCCACCAGCCGGGAAATGGAGAACCTCTCCATGTACTCCGACATGTCGATGCGGATCATGTTCTTCAGATCGTCGAAGAGGAACTTGGTGAGCTGACGCGCCACCTCGGTCTTTCCCACCCCGGTGGGGCCCAAGAAGACGAAGGAACCGATGGGACGCCGCGGGTCGCGCAGACCGGCGCGGTTGCGGCGAATCGCCTTGCTCACGGCGGAGATGGCTTCCTCCTGGCCGATGATCGATTCCCTCAGGCTCTCCTCCATGCGCAGCAGCTTTTCGGTCTCCTCCTCCTCGACCTCGGTCACCGGGATTCCGGTCATGTCGGCGATGACCACGCTGATGTCGCGCGCGGAAACCTCCGTCCTGACCTCGTTCCTCTGTTCGGACCAGGTCTTGCGCTGCTTGCTCAGCTGAATGCGCAGCTCTTTTTCCTCGTCCCTGAAGCCGGCCGCCTTTTCGAACTCCTGCCCCAGAATGGCAGCTTCCTTTTTCTCGGAAAGCTCCTCGATTCTCTTCTCCAGATCGCGGAGATCGCCAGGGACCGCCGAGGCGGCCAGCCGGGCCCGGCTGCCCGCTTCGTCGATGACGTCGATCGCCTTGTCCGGCAGGCTGCGGTTGGCGATGTAGCGCACGCTGAGGTAAACCGCGGTACGGATCGCCTCGTCCGTGAAATGGACCTGGTGGTGTTGCTCGTACTTGTCACGCAATCCAAAGATGATTTCGACGGTCTCGTCCTCGCTGGGCGGATTCACCATGATCGATTGAAAACGGCGCTCGAGCGCTCCGTCCTTCTCGATGAACTTGCGGTACTCGTCGAGGGTAGTGGCCCCGATGCACTGGATCTCGCCCCGGGCCAGAGCGGGCTTGAACATGTTGGACGCGTCGATGGCGCCCTCGGCGCCCCCGGCTCCCACGATGGTGTGCAATTCGTCGATGAAGAGAATGACGTGCTCACTCTCGTGGATCTCGTTCATGATCGCCTTGAGGCGTTCCTCGAACTGACCGCGATACTTGGTTCCCGCAACGACACTCGCGAGATCCAAGGTGATGATCTCCTTGTCCTTCAAGAGCTCGGGAGCCCTTCCGTCCACGATGGTCTGAGCCAATCCCTCGGCGATCGCGGTCTTGCCCACTCCGGGTTCGCCGATCAGGACCGGGTTGTTCTTTTTCCGGCGCGAGAGAATCTGAATGACTCGCTCGATCTCCTTGTCGCGCCCGATGGTCGGATCCAGCTTCCCGTCGCGCGCGTGTTGGCTGAGGTTGCGGCCAAATTGATCCAGGACCGGAGTCTCTTTCTTCTGCGAACTCGAGGACGCGCTTCCCCCCTTGGCGGTGCCGCCGAGAAGCTTCATGACCTCCTTCTTGACCTTGTCGTGGTCGGCGCCGAGTTCGTTCAGAACCCGTGCCGCCACCCCTTCCCCTTCCCGAATGAGGGCGAGCAGGAGGTGCTCGGTGCCCACGTAGTTGTGGTTGTGCATGCGCGCTTCGTCGATGGAAAGCTCGAGTACCCGCTTGGCGCGCGGGGTGAAGGGGATCTCGCCGATGGTCAAGGTGCCGCTCTGCGCGGTCACGATGTCC
Source organism: Candidatus Krumholzibacteriota bacterium (assembly GCA_963806035.1). Taxonomy (GTDB): domain Bacteria; phylum Krumholzibacteriota; class Krumholzibacteriia; order JAJRXK01; family JAJRXK01; genus JAOZPE01. The sequence goes on from CAWDWO010000022.1 coordinate 26,289, forward strand.
TCGACCGCTTGCTGAATCTGGTCGAAGCCGATGTTGAGACGCTGGAGAGCCTGGGCCGCGATACCCTCCCCCTCACGGATGATCCCGAGCAGTAGATGCTCGGTCCCGATGTAGTCGTGCTGCATCCGTCCGGCTTCGTCTCTGGCGAGAAAGAGGACTTTGCGGACTCTCTCGGTGAAGCGATCGTTCATTCTTGGTCCTTCCTAGCCTTGGCAAGCGCCCGCCGTACATAGTCGGCTCGTCGTTCATCCCGTTCGTGCGGTTTCAGGCTACGTTGAGCCATGATCTCCTGGTGCGCTCCCTGGATGGTTACAAGAAGACACCGCAGGGTGGTTTCGTCCACCCCTGGCAACAATCGGAAGCTCATCCCCAGCCGCACATCTCCAAGCAAATCAAAGGCCTCGCGCGTCGTGAGCAAGCGCGCGTTGTTGAGAATTCCCCAGGCCCGGAAGACGCGGTCCTCGATCCGGGTCCCCTCGCGCTCCAGAAGCACGGCCCGTGCCTCCCGCTCCACCGAGATCACCTTGCGCAGATGGTGGAGCAGATCGTCCACGATCTGGGCCCCTGAGAGCCCCAGAGTGGCCGAATTGGAGACCTGGAAGAGTTCCCCCAGGGCTCCACTTCCCTCGCCGTAGAAGCCCCGTACGGTATAGTTGAGCACCTTCAGGCTGTGCAATACCTTCTCCAGGTCGCGCGTCAGGGAGATCCCGGGCAGATGCAAGAGCACCGAAGCGCGCAGCCCGGTGCCCAAATTGGTGGGACAGGCGCTGAGATAGCCCAGGCGCGGGCTGTGAGCAAAGGTCAAGTGTTCCTCTAGCTCCGACGCAAAACGCATTGCAATATCGAGGGTTTCCTTGGGTTGAAGGCCGGAGCCAAAGGCCTGGATTCGCAGGTGGTCCTCCTCGTTGACCATGAGACCCCTGGATTCGTCCTCGCTCATGAGGACCGCGCGCCCGATGGGAGTGGCCACCAGCTCCTGGGAGACCAGGTGACGCTCCAGGAGGAAGCGCCGCTCCAGTTCCTCCAATTCCTCCATCGCCCAGGACGAGGGCGGGTCCGCGCTGGGGCAGCTGGCGGCCGCCCGCAGAATCCGGCTCCGGAGATTGCGCAGCGCGTCTTCGCCCAGAAGGTGGGGAAAAACCTGTCCCTCCACGTTGCGGGCCAGACGTACGCGGCAGCTCAGCACGATGTCCCGCTCGGGGGCATCCTCGCTCTGCCAGGGAGCCGGGGCCCGGGCCATCTCCTCGAATCTCATGCGTCCTCGCCCTCCTCGTCGGCCTCGGGCGAAGACAGTTCCGCCTTCTCCTTCTCGTAGCGGCGGATCTCGTCACGGATCGAGGCCGCCCGTTCGAACTCCTCCCTGCGCACCGACTCACTGAGTTCGCGACGCAAGGACTCCAATACGCGCTCCAAACGGCTCACCGGGTCGTCCCGCTCCGAGCGCGGATTGTGGTCGACCGCGTGATGCACGCTGCGCAGTAAGGGCTCGAGTTGGCGGCGGAAGACTTCGTAGCAGTTGGGGCATCCGAGCAGGCCGGTCCGACGCAGAGTTTCGCCGTCCGTCCCGCACTCGGGACACTTGGGGACGAAGGGCGCGCGTTCGCTTTCCGAGAGCATTTTCGCGGCCGCGGCCGGTGCCATGGGATGCAGCTTGAGGCTCAGGAGAAGTCCGGCCTCCCGCGCGCACTCCGAGCACAGCCACTGCATGGTCTTCTGGCCGCCGACCATCTCGGTGTATTGCACCTCGGCCGGTCGCTTGCCGCATCGCTGGCAGATCATGGCAATGCCCTAGCTCTTGCTCGCCGAGTGCTCGTTCAGACGGCCCTCGTCAAGCGTGTACCACCGGTCCGCGCGCGCCGCCGCCCGTTCGTCGTGAGTGACGACGACCACGGCCAGGTCCTCTTCGTCGCGCGCCTGAAGCAGGAGCTGCGTGAGTTCGGCCGCGCGCCCTGAATCCAAATTACCCGCTGGTTCGTCCGCCAGCAACAGACGCGGATGATTCATCAAAGCCCGCGCCACCGCCACTCGCTGTTGCTCGCCGCCCGAGAGCTCCCCGGGTCGGTGGTCGGCGCGGTCGAGCAGACCCACGCGGGAAAGGAGTTCCTGCGCTCTCGCGCGTGCTTCGCTCAGAGAGCCCCCCGCGATCCGCGCCGGCATCATGATGTTCTCCAGAGCGGTGAAGTCGGGAAGCAGGTGGTGGAACTGAAACACGAAGCCCACCGCCTGGTTGCGTAGACGGCTCAACTCGACCGGCCGCAAGGAGAGGATCTCCTCTCCCCCCCAACAGATCGAGCCGGACACGGGACGATCGAGGGAACCCAGCAGGTTCAAGAGAGTGGTTTTTCCCGAGCCGCTGCCTCCGGTCACCGCGACCACTTCGCGGGGAGCCACTTTCAAGTCGACGCCGCGCAGGACCGTCACGTCGCGCTTCATGGTGTGATAGGCCATGTGGAGTCCGCTCGCCTCGAGCCAGGGCTCATTCATAGCGAAGCACCTCCACCGGAGTGAAGCGCGTGGCGAACCACGAGGGAAGAAGGGTGGCCAGAAGGCACATCAAGAGGGTGACGCCTCCCACCAGCAGGAAGTCGCCCGCCTCCATGTGAACCGGGAGCTTATCCACGAAGTAGACGTCGGCCGGCGAGGGAAGTCCCATGCGCTCCACCAGAGTCCAAAGACCCTGACTGTCGAGAAAACGGCACAGCAGATAGCCCAGGATGGTCCCCAGAACCACGCCCCCGCCACCAATGATCATCCCCAACTGCACGAAGACGCCCACCAGCTGGTCCTTGCGCACCCCGAGGGAGAGGAAAATTCCGATGTCGTGCTGCCGGTCGCGCACCATCATGAGCAGAATCGCGACCACCATGAAGCTCGCCACCAGGGTGATCAAAGACAGCAGAACGAACATCAGGACCTTCTCGATCCGAATCCAGCGAAAGAGAGCGCTGTTGAGCGAGATCCAGTCGTTGGTGAAGTAGGGCAAGCCGAGCCGCTCAGCCAAGGAATCGGCGTAGGCGGGGGCGCGCATCATCCTATCCACCTTGACCCCCACCCCGTCGGCGCCACCGATGACCACGAAGATCTTGCGCACGGCATTGATGTCCATGTAGGCGAAGACGTCGTCGAACTGGTACATCCCGCTGGTGAAGATTCCCACCACCGCGACTTCCACGGAGTGCCCCTCGTATTGCCGCGAACCGCCCGTCTTGCGCACGGTGGTGAGCGTGAGACGATCGCCGACCCCCACGCGGAGACTGCGGGCCAACATGTCTCCCAGCACGATTCCCGGCGTACCGGGGTCCACCCCCGTGAAGCCCTCGGTGGAAAAATCGGTGAAGGCCGGCGTCACCGTATCCAGAGTTTTGGTCACGCTTTTCTGTCGATTGGGATCGATGCCCCAGATCACGCAGGGCCGGTCCCTGGTGCGCCCTCCGAACCTCTCGAAGGTGAGCAGTGCCTCCTTGCGGATGTACGGAGCGGCGCCCACCACGGGAGGAAACTCCTTCACGCGGTCGACGATTTTCTCCACGTCGGAAAAACCCGAAGGGGCCTGGGTCATCACCGTGACCATGGGCATGTTTTCCACGAAGGTGAAACGAATCTGGTCCTGAAAGCCGTTCATCACGGCGAGGGTCGTGTCCAGGACCATGACGCCCAGGGTGATCCCCACGATGGCGATGATCGTGATGACGCTCACGAAGCGCGAGCGCTGGGTCCTCAGATAGCGCTGGGCGATGAAGGCGGCGAAACCCATCTGCACCCTTTCGGCCCGGGCTATCACCCCGGCAAGACTGTCTATTCGGCCTCGGATCTCATCTGGGGGAAGAACAGCACGTCGCGGATGCTGTGACTTCCGGTGAAGAGCATGACGATGCGGTCGATCCCCAGTCCGAGTCCACCGGTGGGAGGCATGCCGTATTCCAGCGCGCGCAGGAAGTCGTTATCCAGCTGCTGCGCCTCATCGTCGCCCTCTTCGCGCAAGCGAAGCTGGTCTTCGAAACGCGCTCTCTGGTCCTGCGGATCGTTCAATTCGCTGAACGCATTCCCCACTTCGAATCCGGCGATGAAGGGCTCGAAACGTTCCACCAGTTCTGGCTCGCTGCGATGCGATTTTGCCAGTGGACTCAGCTCCTTGGGATGGTCGCACACGAAAGTGGGCTGCACGAGACCGGGCTCGACTCTTTCGCTGAACAGCTCGTCGAGCAGCTTGCCCTTCCCCATGCTACTGTCGACCTCCACACCCAGCTGCTTCACCTGGGCGCGGGTCTGCTCCAAATCCAGCGGAGCGAAATCGATCCCGGTCGCTTCCTTCAGCAAATCGAGATAGCGTGCCCGGCGGAATCCACCCTTGAAATCGATCTCGTGGTCACCGTAGCGCAGGATGCCGTTCTCGGTGAATCGTTCGGCCAGGCGCGCAAAGATCCGTTCCACCAAACCCATGACGTCCTGATAGTCCCAATAGGCCGCGTAGCACTCCATCATGGTGAACTCGGGATTGTGCGTGCGGTCCATCCCCTCGTTGCGGAAGTCCTTGGCGAATTCGAAAACGCGGTCGAAGCCGCCCACGATCAGCCGCTTCAAATACAGCTCGTTGGCGATGCGCAGGTAGACCGTCATGTTGCCCAGGGAATGGTAGTTGGTGGTGAAGGGCCGCGCCGTCGCCCCTCCGTAGAGGGGCTGGAGGATCGGAGTCTCGACCTCCAGAAAGCCCTCCTCCAAAAGCACCTCACGAATGGCGGCGATCACCTCGCTGCGGCGGCGAAAGGAGGAACGCACTTCCTCGTTCATGATCAAGTCGAGATAGCGCTGCCGATAGCGGATTTCCTTGTCGGTGAGTCCATGCCACTTCTCGGGCAGAGGACGCAGCGCCTTGGTGAGAGCCGTGATCTTCTTGACGTGCACGGTGAGCTCGCCGGTCTTGGTTCGCATGAGCGAACCCTCGACTCCCACGAAATCGCCCACCTCCAGGAGTTTGTAGATCTCGTAGTTCTCCTCGCCCACCTCGTCTTTGCGGATGTAAATCTGCAGACGGGCGCGCTCGTCCTCGATGTGCGCGAAGCCCGCCTTCCCGTGGCGGCGCTTGGACATCATCCTTCCCGCCAGGCGCAGCGGCGCGGCGGAGGCGAGAAGTTCCTCGCCCTGCTGCAGGATCTGAGCGAGATGGTGCGTGCGGGCGAAAGCGTGGGGATAGGGGTCGACCCCCTGCTCCCTCAACCCCTGCAATCGTTCCAGGCGCATCTGTACGAGCCGGTGCTGATCTTCCATGCTTCTTCCTAGGGTCGAGTTCGCAAGTGACTGATTTCCAAGGATATCCACCGGGGCCGGTAGTATCGTAGGGCCCGCGGCAGCTGTCAAGCAGCCTGCCCCGACCAGCGGAGATAGGAGTCGATGAAGGTCCTCAGGTCGCCGTCGAGAACCCCTCTGGCGTCGCCAGTCTCCACCTCGGTGCGGTGATCCTTCACCTTGGTGTAGGGCTGCAGCACGTAGGAGCGGATCTGACTGCCGAAGTCGATCTTCATCTTGCTCTCCTCCAGCTCCTGCTGCTTCGCCTGCTCCTCCTCCAGCTTCAGGTGGTAGAGGCGCGTCTTGAGCATCTGCATCGCCGATTCGCGATTGCGGTGCTGGCTGCGCTCGTTCTGGCACTGCACGACGATCCCGGTGGGAAGGTGGGTGATCCGAATCGCGCTGTCCGTCTTGTTGACGTGCTGTCCCCCCGCGCCACTCGCGCGATAGGTGTCCACCCGCAGATCCTTGTCCTCGATCTCGACGTCGAAGTCCTGGTCCTCGACCAGCGGATACACGAAGACGGAGGCGAAGGAGGTGTGCCGGCGGCTCTGCGCGTCGAAGGGCGAAATCCGCACCAGACGATGGACGCCGCTCTCCCCCTTGAGATAGCCGTAGGCGAAGGACTCGGTGATCTCCACGGTGGCGCTCTTGATCCCCGCCTCGTCTCCCGGCGCGACTTCCATGAGCTTGAACTTCCAGCCCTCGGACTCGCAGAAGCGGCTATACATGCGCAGCAGCATCTCGGCCCAATCCTGGCTCTCGGTGCCTCCCGCACCGGGGTGGATTTCGATCATGGCTCCCTTGGAATCGTCGGGACCGCCGAGCATGTACTGGCCTTCCAGCTCGCCGATCTTCTTCTCGGCTGCCGCCAGGGTCCGCTCGACTTCTTTCTGGGCCTCGGGATCCTCCTCGCCCATCTCCAGGTAGAGCTCGGCTTCCTCCAGCGTCTTTTCCAGTTCGTGGAGAGGTTCGGTCCAGCGCTTGATTCGATTGGACTCCTCGATCACTTCGCGGGCCGAGTCCTGATCCGACCAGAAGTCCCCGGCCAGCATGGCCTTTTCCAGCTCCGCCAGACGAGCGTTCATCTGCGGGAGGTCAAAGACCCTCCTTGAGTCGAGTGGTTCTCTTGCGGATCTCTTGCAGAGAGGGTGTGCTTGCCTCGGTCATCAGTCTCAATCCTCCGGATGCCGGTTCAAAACGTAGGGGTCACTCAGGACCAGGGAGCTTCCCAATAAAGCGTCCATGTTAAGTAGCAGTTCTCGTCGGACTTGGCTAGCTGAGTCCGTGGTATCCAGGACGTAATCGGCCTCGCCCTCGTGCTCGACGATCGCGGCCTGGCGTGACAGGCGTTCTCGCGCCTGCTCCTCGCTCAGCCCGTCCCGCTCCATGATGCGCCGCAGCTGGATCTCCGGCGCGGTCTTGGTCAAAAGGACCGCGTCACAGCGTATGCGCGGGGAGAAGACGAAGTGAAGCGCGGCATCCACCACGATCAGGGCGGCGGCCTGGCTGCGCCGCAGCGCCACGATCCGCGCCTCGATCTCCTGCAAGAGCGGCGGATGCACCAGCTCGTTCAGCTTTTGCAGGGCCATGGGATCGGAAAACACGATCGCACCCAAGCGAGCGCGATCGATGCGCCCGCGCTCACCCACGATCTCCGGCGAGAAGAACTCCTTCAAGCGAAGAACCGTCTCTTCTCGCAGGAGAATCTCGTGTCCCACGCGGTCTGCGTTCAGCACGAACGCGCCCCGTTGGGCCAACCACTCGCATACCGTGCTCTTGCCCGTACCGGTCTGGCCCGTGACCACCAGGACTTTCGCGCGCGCTTGTGTCGTTTCGTTCACGGTTTCGCCTCGGCCCAATTCTCGCCGAAGGAGATGTCGACGAGCAAAGGGACGCTCAGATCGAAGACCCCCTCCATCTCTTCGCGAACCACGGCGGCAATCTCGTCCCTGTGCTTCTTCTCCACTTCCAGAACCAGCTCGTCGTGCACCTGCAAGAGGAGATTCGCGGGCAGCGTTTCGCGCACGATCCTCGCATCCAGGCGAATCATGGCGACCTTGATGAGGTCGGCGGCAGAGCCCTGGATGGGCGTATTCACCGCGACGCGCTCGCCGAAGGAGCGCTGACGGGGGTGGCTCGAGTTCAGTTCGGGGAGACGGCGGCGGCGGCCCAGGATGGTTCTCACTTCGCCCTCCTCCCTGGCTTTGGCGATGGTCTCGTCGATGAAGGCGCGGACCCTGGGAAAACGCGCGAAGTAGTCCTCGATGAACTGCTTGGCCTCAGAGCTCGAGACCGAGATCTGTTGCGCCAACGCGCGGGCGCCCATCCCGTAGAGAATTCCGAAGTTGATCGCCTTAGCACGGGCGCGCATCGAGGGCTCGACTTCGTCCAGACCGACACCCGCAACCTCTGCCGCGGTGCGCGCGTGAATGTCCTCCCCGCGCGCGAAGGAGGCGATCATCGCCTCGTCCTGGGCGAAGTGAGCCATCAAGCGCAATTCGATCTGCGAGTAGTCCGAAGCCAGCAGGCACCAGCCCTTCTCACGCGGAATGAAGGCCTCGCGGATCCTCTTTCCCAAGACGCTGCGCACGGGGATGTTCTGCAGGTTGGGGTCGGTACTGCTGAGCCGTCCCGTCGCCGCCACTGCCTGGTTGAAGGAGGTGTGAACGCAACCGGTCTTCGGATTCACCAGGCGTGGTAGAGCCTCGGCATAGGTGGAAAGCAATTTGGAAACGTGTCGGTATTCCAGCAGCGCCTTGGGCAAGGGGTGCTCCTCGGCGAGGCGGGTGAGCACCTCCACATCGGTGGAGTAACCGGTGGCGGTCTTCCTTCCCGTCTTCAGTCCGAGCTTACCGAAGAGGATGGCCTGCAGCTGCTTGGGACTGTTCAGATTGAAGGGCTCGCCCGCGAGTTCGTGACACTCTTCCTCCAGTTTGCCCATGGTGGTTTTCAGCTCTTTGGCCAGGCTGTCCAGCTGATTGCTGTCGAGCCGGATTCCCCGCCGCTCCATCCGCAAGAGAACCTGGGAGAGGGGCAACTCGACTTCGTTCATGAGCCGATCGAGATTCTCGGCCACGAGTCGGGGACGGAAGATCTGGCTGAGACGGAGAGCAACGTCCGCATCCTCGGCTGCGTACTCCCCCACTCTCTTCAACGGCAGCTCGCGGATGTCTTTCGTGCCCGAACCCTTGAACAATTCGGAGTAGGTGATGGTGGAAAGTCCGAGTTCCTCCGCGGCGAGCACGTCGAGATTGTGTTGCCTCCGCTCGGGAGCGAGCAGATAGCTCGCGATCATGGTATCGAAATCCACCCGGCCGACCGGTGCCCCGTGCTGGTCCAGCACCAGCTGGTCGTACTTGAGATTCTGCCCGAGGTAGGCTCGCTTGGGATCCGCGAATCGGGGCGCTACCCGCTTGCGGACCTCCTTCCACGGCAGACGAAGCTCTTCCTTCGATTCGGAAAAGAGGTCCGGGCCGGATTGGCCGCCCCCTCCGGACTCCACCGGGATGTAGTAGGCGCGACCCTCCTCCTTGCAGAGAGAGAGTCCCACCAGCTCGGCCTGCAACGGATCCAGCGAGGTCGTCTCGGTGTCCAGGGAGATGGGCCCATCGTGCCCGTCGAATTCTGCCAGGATTTCGTCGAGGCGCTCGAGGGACTCGACCAGCTCGTAGCGCCGATTGGCCGCGCCCTTGTGGTCTTCTTTCCGGTCTTCTTTCTGGTCCTCTTTCTGGTCCTCTTTCTGGTCTTTCCTCTGCGCTTCCTTCTCACCCTCTCCCTTGGTCTCTTCACTGAGCGAGGCGGAAGCTGGTCCTTGCCCCGAACTCTTGGGCAGGCGTTGCAACAGGCGCGTGAATTCGAGTTCGCGACACAACTCGTAGAAATCCGCGGGATACCCAGCCAGCTTGGCTTCGTCCCAGTTCATGCTCAGTGGCACGTTCTCGTCGATGGTCACCAGGCGCAGGCTCAACTCGATCATCTCGCGGTTCTCGAGCAGCTTCTCGCGGAGTTTGGGACGAATGCGAGAGTCGTCCAAATTCGCGAAAACGCCCTCGATGCTGCCGAAATCCGAGATGAGCTTGAGGGCGGTTTTCTCGCCCACGCCGGGAGCGCCCGGCACGTTGTCGGCCTTGTCCCCCATCAGGGCCAAAACCTGGAGAAACTGCGACGGGGCGAGACCGAGATCGCGCCGGATCGAGTCCTCGTCGAGGTAGAGGTCGTTGCCGCCCTTGCTCGCCGGCTTGAGAATTCCCACTCCGGGTCGGACCAGCGGAATGAAGTCCTTGTCCCCCGAGTAGATCCAGGCTTCGTCACCGCGTTCGACGGCCTGCCGAGCCAGAGTGGCCAGCACGTCGTCGGCCTCGTAGCGCGGTGGGGACAGAAGTGGAAGCCCCATCGCGCGCACCAGCTCGTGGACGCGCGGCACCTGCTCGCTGAGCTCCTGCGGCATGGGCGGACGATTCGCCTTGTACTGGGGATACATTTCGTGCCGGAAGGTGTCGCCCTTGGCATCGAAGGCGACCACCATCATCTGCGCGCCCTCGTCCTCGCGGAGATGCACGAGTGCGGTGGCGACCCCGTAGGCGGCTGAAGTAGCTTCTCCGTGACTCGTGGTCAACGGTCTCCCGCGAAACGCAAAATGGCTGCGGTACAGAAGAGCCGACCCATCAACCAAGAGTAGTTTCACGGAAGTATGTGCTCGCGATAGAGACCCTGCTTTTCGATGTAGTCGATGACCTTGGGGTTCATTCCCTTGGGCCGTTCGCCACGGGCCAAGCTCGCGCGCAGGTCCGTCGAGGAGAGGTTCACCGGCGGTCCGGTGAGCCAGATGATCGAGCTGCCCATCACCGCGGACATCTTGCGGCCTCCCTCGCCGAAGGCTCCGCTGCGCCTGAGATCGACCGAACGCGGCATGACCACCGGCGGGGCCATCTGCAAGAGCCGGCGCGGCTCTCTCCAGCGCGGAAGCTCGCGCAGACTATCCTCTCCCAGGAGAAGATAAAAACGCGCCCCGAGATGGGTATGCGTGAGCGCGTCCACGGTCTGTACCGAATAGGCCACTTCCTGTTGATCGATCTCGATGGTGCAGATGGCCAGTCCCTTGTGCCCTTCGATCGCGAGCTCCAACATCGCCAGACGATCCTCGGCGGGGCTCAAGACCTGTTCCGACTTGTGAGGCGGCTGCCACGCCGGCACGAACCAGACTTCCCGCAAGGACAGCTGCTTCTTGGCCCGCCGCGCGAGCTCCAGATGTGCATCGTGAACCGGATCGAAGCTGCCCCCGAAGAGTCCTATCCCGTGCCGAGTCATGAAGCGTCTCCCCCAGCCACCTTCTGCGCCTTCTGTGCTTTCTTCAGCAGCCTCTCGGCCTTTCCATGATCCACGAAATCGGGCCAACGATCCACGAGCTCACGGAGCGCGGTCACCGCATCCTGGTAGTTCTTCAGCTTGAGATCCGTCTGTCCCTTCAACATCAGGATCTTGGGCCGCAAGGGCGAATTGGGGCTCTCTTCGAGGATGTTGTCCAGAACTTGATTCGCCGCGACCAGATGTCCTCTCCGCTCGTAGAAAGCGGCGGAGTCGAAATGTTTGCGATCGAGCTTGGCCTGCAATTGATCGAGTTCGTCATGCACTTCCTTCACGTGCTTGCCGGAAGGATAGGTCTTCAAGTAGTGATTGAGCTTGTCCATCGCCTTCTTGGTAATCGTCTGATCGAGGCGATAGTCGGGGACTTGCTTCACATAGCTCAGTGCCTCGAGGTAGGCCGCATCATCCGCCAATTCACTGCTGGGATAGTCCACCTGCATGATCTCGAATTCCACCGCGGCCACCGGATAGTCCTCGGTTTCCATGTAGGATTTCCCTACCAGAAATTGCGCATCGTCGGCCAGCGGATCCTGCGGATTCCTGCGAATGAACAGCTTCAGATCCTCGATCGCATCCAGAGTCGCGCCGCCCTCGGCCTCGGACTTTCCGCGCTCGTAGCTCCCCTCGGGCAGCGCGTTCCAGGGATGGCTGCAGCCGAATGCACCAACGAGCAAAAGCCCGAGCAGGAGAGTCAGCAGATGCGAGCGGGCGTCAGTGAACACCGGAAGCCCTGAGCTCGACGATACGTTTCCTCGCTTCATCTCTACCGTTTCCACCCGCGTTTTGAGGAAGGTCCAGGCAACGTCGATAACTCTTGAGCGCCTCCTCCGGTTGTCCCAAGGCCTCGTAACACAGGCCCTCCTGATAATATGCTTCGGCCTGCTGGTCGACTTCGCATTCCATCTGGTGAACCTCGTCCAGAAGTTTGAGGGCCGCCGAGGGAATCCCTCGCTCTCTCTGGTCCTTGGCCTGTGCGAGCAGGATGATACCGCTGCGATAGCAAACCCGATCACGCCACACGCTCTCGGGTTCATCGCGCCAATCCGCCCAATAGCGCCGGTACTCCGCCAGACCCGCCTCCGGCAGTCCGCATTCCTCGTAGCTGCGACCTAAGAGATATCTCCAGCGTTGCTGATGGATCGTACTCTCGCCGCGGCGGGACAGCAGGTCCTGCAACACGGGAATGGCTTCCTTGTACTTCTTGCCATCGAAAAGGAGTTTGGCGACATCCAGTTCGAGCTCACCCATCTGTGGCTTGTGGTCCCATAGATACGCTTGCTCCAGGCGGTGCGCCCCGCGCCCCTTCCAGTCGTTCTTCAGATCGCGTGCGGCGGCTTCTCGGTATTGATCGGCCGCTTTGAATGCAAGACTCGAATCCGCTGCCACGGCATTTTCGAAGGCCCGCAGCGCCGGCATGTCCTGATCCTGCTGGAGGAGCGCGACTCCCTTCCAGTAATCCAAACTCGGGTCGTGCTCACCCTTCTTCCGGTACAACTCGATTCTGGCCTCGATCTCTTTGTATTCGTTTTGCTGCGCCAGCGCGCGGAACTCCTCATCGTGATTCTGCCCCGAGTTCTTCCCGCAGGCGAAGATCGAGAGAGCAGCCAACAGCGAGAGTGCCCAAACGGAGAGAGTAAACTTGCGGCTGTGCATCATCATTGCGCTCCCGAGATGTACAGCGCCACGACGCCTCCCACGAGTCCCGCAATCGTGAGTTTCTCCAAGAGGCCCGCGTGGGTGCTGCTCGTGATATCCTGATTCGGACTGCTCACCCAGGTCGGTTGTCCGGCCTTCGCCGTCTGCAGTTGGCTGAGCGTCAAGCGGTCCGATAGCTGCGTGGAGGGTTGACCCTGCCAAAAGAGACGTCCATCGCCAAAGGACTCGAGACGGCCCTCGATCCCGAGATCCAAGACTCTTCCGATGGTGGGCGTGCCAAGGCCGAGAAATCCGTGACGTTCCGAGGGGTATTTGAGCGACGCTTGCAACAACTTGTATTCCAGTACCAGGGTACCGGGCTGAGCGTCCTGGCCCTGTTTGAGAATCCACACATCGAATCCACGGTCCAGAAGCGCCGGAGCCAGAACATCCTGAAAGCTCTGATTGAAGCCGGATACCTGGCTGGCCCGCAGCGCTATCTTTGGAGTGTCGTCGGTCTTCTCCACCACGATCTTCTCCACCTGCTTGCTCAGATCCGCCGTCGCCTTCTCCACGAGTTCACGATTGCTCAGCGGCACCGCCGCTCGGCTCGCGGAGCAGTAGAATCCCAGCACCATCAACAGCGACAGGAGAAACGGAATCGTCAATCTCATGCCAATCTCCCAGCTTGATCCCCTGCGTGTGCCCACAGGTCGTAGGGTCCACAGAATTTCGGAACGACATCCAGCATCTGCCCCGGGCTGAGTCCCTCTCCCGCCAGCCAAATCCCCCCATCGATACCCTCGCAAAATCCTTCGCTTCGGGCAAATGCCACCGGCTGGTCCTCTTCGAGTTCCTCCGCGATATCCAGCGGTAGAGTGCTCAAATCGGCATCCGCGGCGTTCTCGTAGACTTCGTCCACCACGACCGAGAGCTTTTTACCCAAGAGCCTGCCCTTGCGTTCCAGCGCGAGATCCCAAGCGAGATCTTCCACCCGCGCGCGGCGATCCTCTTTTTCCGCGGGATCGATCGTGTCCGCGAGAGCGTAGGCGGAGGTCTGCTCCTCGTGGCTGTAGGCGAAAGTGACCAGATGGTCGAAGCTCACCTCGGCCAAGAAATCGAGCAAGGCCACGACGTCATCTTCTTCCTCCCCCGGAAAACCCAACAGAGCCGTGGTGCGGAGCATGATCTCGGGGCGCAGCTCGCGAAGACGCTCGATCTGGCGCCGCAAGCGCTCGGGGTCGTAGCCGCGGCCCATGGCCTTCAAGATCCGCGGAGAGGCGTGCTGGATGGGAATGTCGAGATAGGACACCACCTTCTCGACTTGGTAGACCTCGTTCATGAGCTCGTCGCTGAACATCGGTGGATACGCGTACATGATGCGAATCCAGCGCAAATCCTCGATCGCGTCGAGCGCCCGGCACAGCTCCCCCAGCCGCGGCTTGTTCGGCAGGTCCACCCCGTAGGCGGAGCTGTTCTGCGCGATCAGAATGAGTTCTCGGACTCCACCCGCGACCAGGGCCCGCGCCTCTTGCACGATCTGCTCCACCGGGCGACTGCGCTGCTTGCCTCTCAGTGCGGGGATCTTGCAGAAGGAACAGCTCTGGTTGCAACCCTCGGCGATCTTGATGTGGGCGACGTGACGCAATCTACCCGGGCTGCGCACTCCGTAGCCCGCATAGGGCGCTTCCTCCGGAGCGGCCAGCGGGAAATCGACCGTCTTCTGGCGGAAGAGTTGTTCCAACTTGTCGTATTGGCCGACTCCGAGAACATGATCGACTTGCGGCACCAGCTCCAGAATCGGATGAGTCTGTCCCTGGACGAAACATCCCATCACCACGAACTTCGCGTCGCCCTTCAGCAGAGCGAGCTCGCGAATTCGCTCCATCGATTCACTGCGCGCGGCCGCGAGGAAACCGCAGGTGTTGAGCACCACGAGCTCGGCATCCTCGGGGCTTTCGACCGGTCGAAAGCCCCGCTGCTGCAGAAGGCCCATCGCGGCCTGCGAATCGACGAGGTTCTTTTCGCAGCCCAAAGTCTCCAGATATACGCGCGGCGATGAGCTCATCCCTCGGCCTCGAATTCCTCGGGACTCACGAGCACTTCGCGGGCCTTCGAACCCTCGAACGGACCCACGACGCCCAATTCCTCCAGCATGTCCATGAGACGAGCGGCGCGCGTGTATCCCACGCGCAACTTCCTCTGCAGCATGCTGGTCGAGCCGCTCTGCGCGAGCACCACGATACGACGGGCATCCTCCAGCAGATCATCCTCTCCCAGATCAAGCGCGCTCCTCACCGAGTCGGCATCCATGAGATCCAGCTGAGCGACTTCCTCGGCCAGCGGGATCCAGTGCTGGGCGATCCTCTCACACTCGTCCGTGCTCAAGAACGCTCCGTGCACGCGCTTGGGTTGCGACATTCCCCCCATGATGAAGAGGCTGTCGCCCTTTCCCAGAAGCGCCTCCGCTCCCATCACGTCGAGGATGGTCCGGCTGTCAACTTTCGAGATGACCCTGAATCCGATGCGTGAAGGAAAATTCGCTTTGATGACCCCGGTGATCACGTTGACTGAAGGGCGTTGCGTGGCCAGAACCAAGTGGATTCCCACCGCGCGCGCCATCTGAGCCAGTCGGGCGACTGGAGTTTCCAACTCCGAGCCCAAGAGCATCATGAGATCGGCGAGCTCGTCGACGATGATCACGATGTAGTTCATCGCATCCTCGACCTTCGCCCCCTCGGCATCCTTGATCTTTCCCGCCCGCACCTTGGTATTGTACTCGTGGATGTTGCGCACGCCGTGCTTGGCCAGGCTGTTGTAGCGCACGGTCATCTCCACCACCATCAGCTTCAGGGCCTTCAACGCTTCCTTCGGATCGGTGATGACCGGATGCAAGAGATGCGGGATCCCGTTGTAAGTGGACAGTTCCAGCATCTTGGGATCGATCAAGAGGAGACGTACCCGGTCGGGACCATTGCGCAGGAGAAGGCTGCAGATCAGGGAATTGAGACAGACGCTCTTTCCGCTTCCCGTCGCTCCCGCCACCAAGAGATGGGGCATGTCGGCCAGATCCGCGGTCACCGGGTTGCCTTCGGTGTCCTTGCCCAAGCCCACGGTCAGCGCGGGAAGCGTATCGTCGCGCTCCAAACTGCCCAGCACCTCTTTCAAGGTCACCGTCTGCGGGAAGGGATTCGGCACTTCGATTCCCACCGCCGCCTTCCCCGGAATCGGGGCCTCGATACGAATGCGGATGGCGCGCATGGCGAGGGCGATGTCATCGGAGCGGCTGGTGATCTGGCTGACCCTCACGCCACGGTCGGGCTCGAATTCGAAGGTGGTCACCACCGGTCCGGGCCGGATCTCGTTGATCTTTCCTTCGATCCCGAAACTGGCGAGGGTGTCCATGAGGAGCTGCGCATTCATTTGCAGCGCTTCCCGGGAGAACCCGCGGCTCTCCTTGGGTACGTCGTCCAGAGTCTCCAATGGCGGAAGCGGATACGCGCCCCGGCGGCGGCGGCGGCGTTTGGTGCGCTCCTCTTTGGTCAGCTCACTGGGATCCCGGCTCAGCGAGAAATCGGAAGACTCTTCATCGGCGGAAAGCCGCGCGTCTTGCGACTCCATTCCATCCGCCGCGTCCTGCAGTCCCAGCTCGTCGAGTAGATCCGCGTCTTCCTCCCGCTCGTAGCCGTACTCCTCGCGTTCTGGCTCCTCGGCGGAACCCAGCGCGGGCGCGTCCTCGCTCTGTCGTGGGTGAAAGGAGATGATTTCGGGTTGGCTGCGCCGACCCTGTGCGGCGCGTCTCTCCCGCGCCTCGCTTCGCCTGAGCTGCCAGCGCTCACCCAGCGCGACGGCGGCATCCCTCCCCGCGCGCCAGAGGTTGGCCAGGCCGAGTCCCGCCTTGGAGAACAGGCGTCCCAGAGCCTCCAGCAGTTCCTGCGCTCGATCCAGGAAGGGCAGCTCCACGCGCAGGGGCGGCAGGATCCGAATCAGAAGAAAGGCCAGGATGCCGGCCGGGATGAGGAAAGCCCCCAGGGAGCCCAATACGGACTCCACCGCCTGATGCAGAAATGCCCCCAGGCTTCCCCCGGCGCGCGCCGGAACCTGGGCCCGTTGCAGGATGGGATGGCCCAGGAGCATCAGCGCCAGCACCGTGACCAGAGCGCCGAAGGCAAGTCGACGACCGGCCAGGCGCCTCTCTTTGACTCTGGAACGCTGAAAGGGCAGCCAGGCCCAGGGGACCAGGACCAAAAGCCAGCGGAACCAGGGGCCCAGCGCCCACGCGGCCACCGCGGCCAGAAGCTCTCCCACGGGGCCCACCACGCCGGCCTCGGGGCCCAAGGCCAGGTGCAGCGCGCCCTTGAAACTGGCGGGCACACCGGGGCGCGCCACGAAGCACGATACCGCGAGAAACAGGCTCAGCAGGCCCGAGAGGAGGACCTTGGCCAAAGTTAGATTGCTCTTCTTCACTCGAATTGCCGGTAGACGTCAGCCTAGAGTTTGCAGGACCTCGCGCAGGCGCCCCACCGCGTCGCGGCGCGAGGGCCCTTCCAGCAGAGCCGATGCGACGGCGACCCCCGCCATCTCACAGCCCCTGAGTTGTCCGAGGTTCGTGGCCTCGATTCCGCCGATCGCGAATATCGGCAGTGTAGTGGCCGCCACTGCCTCGGTCAACGCTTGCGGCCCGCGAATCCGGCTGTCCGGCCGCGTATTCGTGGCGAACATCGCTCCAAAGCCCAGGTAGTCGGCCACCCCCTCCGCCTGGCGGATCTCGTCGAGATCGTGGGTGGAGCAACCGAGAAGCAGCTCCGCCCCCAGAAGCTCCCTTGCCGCCGCGTAAGGCAGATCGGAGGTGCCCAGATGAACTCCGTCCGCCCCGGCCGCCAACGCCACGTCCAGACGGTCGTTCACGATGAAGGGAACTCCATGGTCGCGGCAGTACGGCACGAGTTGGCGGGCGGCCTTGAGGAACTCGCCGGCGGGGAGGGTCTTCGCGCGTAGCTGAAGCAGCTCGACCCCGGCCTCCAGCAATTCAGCTCCCGTCGCGACCAAGTCGGAGAAGGAGCAGAGACCGGCGTCCAGAATGGCATAGAGCAAGCGCGGCGGCCGATGAAGCCGCTCCGTGAAGGGATGCGCCACCGAATCAAGCCTCGCTGAGTTCCAGAGACTCCTTCAGACTCTGCATACGATCTTCGAGGTAGGCTGTCGTGGCCTCTCCTCGCCGAAAAATGGGATCCGCGAGGACCTGCAGGTGGAAGGGAATGGTGGTGGCGGTACCCTCGATCACCATCTCACTCAACGCGCGCTGCATGCGCGCAATCGCCTCTTCGCGATCCTGGCCATGGCAGATGAGCTTCGCCAGCAGGGAGTCGTAGTGCGGACTCACCACGAAGTCGGCGTAGATGTGCGTGTCCAGGCGCACTCCGGGACCTCCGGGGGGATGCAGAGTCATGATCTTGCCCGGACAGGGCGCAAAGTTGCGTGAGGGATCTTCGGCGTTGATGCGGCACTCGATGGCGTGTCCGCGAATGACGATGTCCTCCTGGGTATGACGCAGCTTCTCGCCGGCCGCGACCCGAATTTGCTCCTTCACGATGTCCAGGCCCGTGACCATTTCGGTCACCGGATGCTCGACCTGGATGCGCGTGTTCATCTCCATGAAGTAGAACTCACCCGAGGAATCGAGGAGAAACTCGAGCGTGCCGGCCGAGACGTAGTCCACCTGGCGCGCGAGCCGCAGCGCCGCCTCTCCCATACGGGCGCGCAAGTCCTCGCCGACGGCGGGCGACGGAGCCTCCTCCATCAGCTTCTGATGACGTCGCTGGATGGAACAGTCGCGCTCACCCAGGTGCAGCAGGTTTCCGTAATTGTCACCCAGGATCTGGATCTCCACGTGGCGAGGCCTCAGCACCAGCTTCTCCAGGTAGAGATCGCCGTTCTTGAATGCGGTTGCCGCCTCGGTGGAAGCGGTGATGAAGGCCTTGCGAAGCTGATCCTCATCCATGGCAGGACGCATTCCCTTGCCGCCGCCACCCGCCACCGCTTTGAGCATGACGGGATAGCCGATGCTCGCGGCCACCTTGGCCGCTTCGTCGGCGTCGGCCACCAGTCCCTTGGAACCGGGAACGACGGGGACCTTGGCCTCACGAGCGGCATCCCGCGCCGCGTTCTTGTCGCCCATGCGCGCGATGACTTCCGGTGAGGGACCAATCCACACCAGTTCACACGAGCGGACGATCTCCGCGAATTCGGCATTTTCGGCCAAGAAACCGTAGCCGGGGTGGACCGCGTCCGCTCCTGTGATCTCGGCCGCCGCCATGATGCGGGGAATGTTCAGATAGCTCTCCGATGCCAGGTGTCCGCCGATGCACACCGATTCGTCCGCGAACTTCACATGGAGTGAATCCGCGTCGACGCTGGAATGAACGGCCACACACTTGATGCCCAACTCGCGGCAAGCACGCATGACTCTCAGGGCGATTTCCCCACGATTGGCCACGAGAACTTTTTCGATCATAGATGCACTCCCCGGTGCTCGGCCCGGTACCTCACGAGGGAACCATGTCCAATTGGAATTGACCCTGAGAATGGACGAACTCAGAGGATACGGCAAGTCCCGGAGGAATCCACCCCCGGGACTGGCGAAAGAATGGGCTTTCGAGCCAACTCTACAGTTTCACGAAATCCTCGGTGCCACCGGTGACATTGGGGCTGCTGACCTCTGAACCGGTCTTCTCGAAGCGATCCCACCTGGCATCGCTTCCGCTTTGGATCCCCTTCACGCGCAGGCTGAACTCGTGTGGATTGCTCGAAGCCCTCATGGCCTCGTCCAGGGTGATGATCCCCTGCTTGAAGAGCGCCATCAGAGACTGATCGAAGGTCTGCATCTGATACGCGACGTAGCCTTCGGCAATTGCGTCCGAGATCATGTGGGTCTTCTCGGGGTCGCTGATGTACTCGGAGATGGTCGTCGTGGTGACCATGACCTCGACGGCCGGCACTCGCCCGTTGTTGTCGGCGCGGCGGATCAGGCGCTGGCTGATGATCCCGCGGAGCGTGTTCGCCAGGAGCAAACGGATTTCCTGATGCTGATGCGGAGGGAAGAAACTGATGATCCTCTGGATCGTCTGCTCCGCGTCGATGGTGTGCAGAGTGGAGAAGACCAAGTGCCCGGTGTCCGCGGCAGTCAATGCCGTCTTCATGGTCTCGGCATCGCGAATCTCGCCGATGAGAATCACGTTGGGATCCTGACGCAATACGTGACGTAGCGCTTCCATGAAGGTGGCCGTATCCGTGCCCACCTCGCGCTGATTCACGATGCTCCTCTTGTCCTTGTGCAAGAACTCGATCGGATCCTCGATGGTGATGATGTTGTTCGGAAGCGATTCGTTGATGACGTCGAGCATGCCGGCCAGCGTGGTGGACTTGCCGGACCCCACGGTCCCGGTGACCAGAATCAGGCCTCGAGGCAGAAGCGACAGTTCACGCACCACCGGCGGCAGACCCAGCTCATCCAGTGGCTTGATGTCCACGGGAACGTGACGGAAGACCATCGCGGTGCTTCCCCGCTGCACGTAGAAATTGGCGCGAAAGCGCGCCAGGCCCGGCACGCCGAAGGCAAAGTCCACCTCGCGCGTCGATTCGTAGACCTCGCGCTGGATGGGCGTCAGAATGCTCTCGGCAACTTGCTGCATATCCTTGGGCGTGGGAGGCTCGAATTCGCTCAGGGATTCCAGTTGGCCGTTCACGCGGACGTTCGGTGATACGCCGACCTTCAGGTGCAAGTCGCTCGCTCCCAATTGAATCATGCGTTGCAGAACGGCTTTGATGTTCAAGGCCATGGTCTCAGCTCCACTCCCGCAAGGGGTTCATGCTTCCCTATCGCTCCTCGGGATTTCCTCGGGCGGAGGGTGCGGTGGGTCCGCTCGGTCCCGTTCCCGCCAACAGCAAACGGCGGTCCAAATGACCGCCGTTTCACCGTCCGAGCTCTCGATTTGCCGGGATTTCAGGAGCTGGGCTCCAGCAGGAAGAGGGGCTGTCCGAATTCCACCGGCTGCGCGTTCTCCACCAGAATCTCGCGCACGATACCGGAGAATTCCGCCTCGATTTCGTTCATCAGCTTCATCGCTTCCACGATGCAGAGAACGTCATCCTTCTCGACCCGCTCCCCCACCCTCACGTAGGGATCACTGTCGGGGCTGGGAGAACGGTAGAAGGTTCCGACCATGGGGCTTGCAACCTCCCGCAGGCCCTCGCGGCGCGCTTCCGCCGCTTCATTCTGCGCAGCGGCTGCGGACGCCGTTGCGGCCACGGGAGTGGGGTTGCCTGCCACGGAGGCATGGCCCTGAGTCGTGATGACCCTGGTCTGTGCCGCCTGGCCGCCCTTGCAGATGCGAATCGTCTCGCCGCGGTTGGAGAGCTCGAGTTCGTCGATGCCACTTTCCTCCACGAGCTCTACCAATGCCTTGATTCTCTCCAGATCCATTGGGTCTCCTTCAGGCTGTCTCCGCTCAAACTCGGGAGAGGTACTTGCCAGTTCTGGTGTCGATGCGAATGGTCTCTCCCTCGTCGATGAACAGAGGAACCGAAACGACCAGACCCGTCTCCAAGGTCGCGGGTTTGCTACCACCCTGAGCGGTGTCTCCGCGCACCCCGGGATCGGTCTTCACGATCTTGAGTTCGACGAAATTCGCCACCTCGATGCTCACGGGAACGCTTCCTCTCATCAGGAGCTTCACCGTATCGTTTTCCTTCAGATAGGGCAGCGCGTCGCTGAGTACTTCCTCCGGCAATTGTATCTGTTCGTAGCTCGAGGTGTTCATGAAGTGATGGTGGACGCCGTCGTGGTAGAGATACTGAAACTCCTGAGCTTCCAGGCGAACCTCCGTGACCTTTTCACCGGAGCGAAAGGTCTTGTCCACCACTTTCCCGTTCTCGACGTTCTTCAGCTTGGTGCGGACGAAGGCCGGTCCCTTTCCCGGCTTGACGTGTTGGAATTCCACGATCGTCCACATGCCCGTATCCAGCTCGAGCACCATGCCATTCCTGAAATTACTGGTATCCGCCATGGATTTTCGTACCTACTCGTTCTTGGGTTGCTTCGACTTCAGATGCGTCACCAGGGCCCTCAGCCCGAGCGTGTAACTGTCGGGCCCGAAACCCATGACCAGCCCCAGAGCGACGTCGCCCAAGAGAGTGGTGTGACGAAAGCTCTCGCGAGCCAGGATGTTACTACAATGAACTTCCACAAAGGGCAAGTTCACCGCGAGCAAGGCGTCTCGCAGAGCCACGCTGGTATGTCCCAGACCGGCGGGATTGACCAGGAAACCGGCAGACTGGGTGCTCCGCTGAATGCAGTCGATGAGCTCGCCCTCGTGGTTGCTCTGCAGAGTGTCCAGCTCGACCGCGAGCTCCTTCGCCAGTTTCTGCAAGGCCTGATCGATCTCAGCCAGACCCACCCTACCGTAGATGGAGGGTTCGCGACTCCCGAGCAGGTTGAGGTTGGGCCCGTGCAAGACCTGAATGTGCATGGTGCCCTCCCGCGGCTTCTTCGCGCTCATGGTTCCCGCTCGTGTTTCTCGATCCAGCTGCGGAAGTGGCCCATGTCGTCGGCGTGTCCGGATTTTTTGCTCTCGTCCTCAGCCTCCAGATTTCGCAGCTCCTCGGAGGGAGGCTCGTCGCCCGTCTCCTGGAAACGCCTGCTGAGCTGGGTCATTTCTTCCTCGATGGCACTCGCCTTCTCCGCCACTCCGGGAGCCTTGGGATGGCGTTCGAGTACCGCGCGATACATCTCCAGCGCCTTGGCCTTGAAACCCTGCTGGTAGTAGACGTCGGCGAGCGTCACCGTGGCGATGGTCTCGCCGGTGAAGATTCCCTCCGGATCGAAATCCTCCCCGGAGTTCTGGAAGGCGTCATCTTTGCTCATGGCGGTGAGCACGATGGGCTGAGTCTCCTCTTCCTGCGCAAGCTTCAACTCCTGCAGTTTTTTCGCGACGAGCGCTGGCTCCTCCTCCGCGGCTTCCCCAGCCGCACTCTCCTCGGATTCGGGGGGGGCTTCGGCTTCAGCGTTCTCGGTGGATTCGGCGCTGGCCTCGCTCGGCTCATCCAGGGCGTCATGGCTGGGATCCAGAGCAGAAAGCTGTTCACGCAGCTTGCGCGCGCGCTTCTCGTCGCCGCGACGCCGCGCGTCTTCGGCCAATTCCCTCAGCGCGATGAGATTCTCCGGATCGAGCGAGAGAACGGTCTCGAACGCGGTGCGCGCTTCCTCCAGCTCTTCGCGGTCCAGATGGATCTTTCCCAAAACCACGAAGCCGGTGCTGTAACGGGGGTGACGCATCAAGCCGTCCACGCACACTTTATAGGCTTCGTCCAGGCGCTGCAGTTTCCGGTAGCAGTCGGCGAGTGGCGCAAAGATGCGTCCGTTCGGCTGATTTTCGAAACGTTCGAGAAGGCGATGTAGCTCGTCCTCGCGGGAAAGGTTGGGCAAGACCTCGACTCCCTTTCGACCTCAGCTGCTCAGGGATGCACGAGCCCGGCCTCACACGCGGAGAGTCTGCAGAGCCTGGCTCAATTCTGACCACTCGACTTCGTGGCCGACGGTAGCCGAGCCAATTCCCTCCGTCAAGACCATCCTCACCCGGCGATCCCAGACTTTCTTGTCGTAACCTACTGCTACCAGGGCAGTTTCGGTATCCACTCCGGGTGCGGCGCGCGGCAACCCCAGACGACCGAGGAGTTCGGTGACGCGTGAGGTCGTCCCCGAGGGAGCAAGGCCGCGGGTCTGCGAAATCCTGAGCGCTCCGATCATGCCCAAAGCCACCGCCTCGCCGTGGTGCAGGGGCGGCCGGGTCGTGGCCTCGATCGCGTGCCCCAAGGTGTGGCCGAAATTGAGAATCTCGCGGATTCCCGTCTCGCGCGGGTCCTCGCTGACCACCCTCCCCTTCACGCGCGCGGCACGCTCGAGCACCGTCGCCCACAGTTCGAGATCCAGGATGCGCAGTTCTTCCGCTCTCTCTTCCAGAATTTGGAAGAGTTCAGCGTCCGCGATGATGCCACACTTGAGGACTTCGGCCAGGCCCCCCACGCGGTGGCGCTGCGGTAGACTCTCCAGGGCCTGTAGAGCGCCGTATACCCCACAGGGCTGATGGAATGCTCCAATGAGATTTTTCAGTCCGTAGCCGTTGACCCCGGTTTTCCCGCCCACCGCTGAATCGGCGAGGGAAATCACGGTGGTGGCGATCGGACACCAGTCGAGTCCTCGCATGTAGCTGGCAGCGAAGTAACCGACGAGATCACCCACCGTGCCCCCGCCCAGTGCAATGACCAGGGTGCGGCGATCGACGCGCGCCTCCAGCGCCTCTGAAACCAGAGCATCCAAATGGCGCAGATTCTTGATCCTCTCCCCGCCCGCGATCTCCACCACTCGCTCGCGTTCGGAGCGGCTCAGTCCGGCCAGGGCTCCCGCGTGGTTGCGCAGCACCTTGCGATCGGCCACCACGAAAAGTCGCCGGTTCGGATGGTCGGCGTGCAGCGCTTCCCAGGTCGCTTGAAAACTGGACCTGAGACGAACCGGATACGGTGGGTTCAAAGTAATTTCGAAGTCGTTCACGTTCAGGGAACCAGGGTTTCGGCCACGCAGGTGGCCTCCCGAATGTAGGGTCTCTTCTTCATGCCGGGCGCATAGGTCAAAACGTTGATGGCGTAGAGCCGCCGTTTCTCGGGCTGGTAGAGGAAGTAGGTTCTGAACGGTCCGCCGTAATCCCCGTTCTGGCCTGCCAGTAGCCGGAAAGAACCAGGTGCAGCTTGCCCGCAAAGATGTCCTCGCCCCAGTTGTAGCCCGCGGCATCCTGCAGATCTTCCTCCAGATAGCGCGCGCCGAAAGAGCGCCTCAGCTCGAGCAACACCTCGTGATCATTGATGATCGTGCTATCCGCGTCGTCCAAATAATAGATGCTCGCGGTACGGGTGGGTCTCGTTGCCGCAACCTCCACCAGTCCATCCTTCACGCCCTTCTCGAACCTGGTTTCGTGATACGAAGCGGGAACTTGCAATCCGAATCCCATCTGATCACGAATCTTGTTCTCCAGTTGCACATCGTGACCATTGGTGAACAGATAGTCGCGCAGGCGATCCCGATTTTCCGTTTTCATGCGATTGATGAGGGTTCCGATTCCCTTGGCCAACCCACTTTGCATGAGCGTGCGGTCATTCCCGGCCACGAAAAACACGAGCTGATTGCGGCTGTAGACGTCCGACTTCACCGCGACGTAAAAGTTGCGCTTGCCCTGGCGGTCCATCGTCTCTCCCCCGAGTCGACTGCGCAACTCCTTGCTCGCAGGATCCCTCCCCTTCAAAAGCCCAATGACGATCACGTTCTTGTACACCTGCGCGTTACGCCGGTCGTTCCAATCGAAAATGTCGACGTTGAAGAGCGGCTCGGGCTGGATGGTGTAGTCCACATCCACCGATAGCGCGCGCTGCAGCTGACTGGCCACCGGTCCCAGCGACGCGGTATCCGTCAGGATTGCGACGTCAGAATAGGAACCGACCGCCGCGCTCATCGGCTGGCCGTTCTCGCATCCGAGCGCACTCGCCATGAGACTCGCCGCGAGAATCAGCAAAAGAGCGGTTTTGATTTTGGTCATGATGATATTCTCCAGCGCGTAAGGACGGGCCCTCTGGAGAATATATGCGCATGAGCGCTCTATCGCGTCAATGAGGACTTACAGAGTTGCTCGCGCGCAAGCTATCGACGGGAACGGCGCCCTGGCCCGGCACACGCACGTAACGCGAGCCGAAACGCAGCTGACTGCCGATATCCTCAGAAGAGCCCATGAGAAGAGCATTCACGGTACTGACGTGACCGAGCAGCGACGGAGGCGTACGCCAATCCGGCCGGGCGCCCAGGCGCCATGCCGGGATCTCGGCCGCGGTTTGCTTTTGCAAGTTCGCGAATTCCTCCGCAGCGGAAAAACCGAGGGCCGGAGACTTTTTGGCGGTGGGGGAAGATTGCGCCAACAACTCCGGCGGGGAGCTGATACTGACCGAAGCGTTCCGAGCGGGAAGCAACCAGAGGCCCAGGCCCAGGACCACGATCATGACGGAGAAAGCACTGATGCTGGCGGGCAACCAGAATCTGCCGCTCGCGGTGTCTTGGGCCGAAGCGCGGGCGCGAAGGGCCTTGCGAATGCCCAGCTGCACCATCCACTCGAATTGAGCCGAGGGTGCGCTCTCGGACTCCTGGAGAAGTTTGTGGCAGGTCTCGAGATCTTCCTGGTAGTTCACGCACTCCGGACAGTCTTGCAGATGACGGGCCAGAGTGACGCGATCCTGGTCCTTGAGTTCACCGTCCATCGCGGTGGAAATGAAAACTCGGGCTTTGGCGCAACGCATGATGCTTTAATCCTCAGTGAGATGGGGTGGAGGGTTGATCGGGAGAAATCAGAGTTTCATCCCGTAGCATCGGCTCGATGATGCGACGAAAATGAGTCCGGGCGCGGTTGATTCGACTGCGAACCGTGCCCAGCTTGAGTCCGGTGACGGCTGCGATTTCCTCGTACGAGAGCTGGTTCACCTCTCGCAGCAAGAAGGGCTCGCGATAATTTTCCGGGATCTGTGCACTCGCTTCCGCGATGATCCGCTCGAGTTCCACCCCGGCCGTCGTCTCTTCCGGATTGGGGGCCTTGTCGGGGATCTCGAATGCTCGTTCCTCGTCGTCACCCTCTCCCTTGAAGAAGAGTGAGAGTATGGTGGGGAGACGCTTCTTCTTGCGAAAACGATTGCGGACCAAGTTGGTGGCGATCGTATACAGCCAGGTGGAGAAGCGCGCGATGGTGCGGTACTTGTCGGCGTGGATGTAGGCGCGCACGAAAGCGTCCTGCGCGATCTCCTCGGCCACGTCGGGCCGTCCGACCATGCGCAAAATGTAGTTGTAGAGCCTGAGTTTGTATCGACCCACCAAGATGTCGTAGCAGGACTTTTCACCCTCCTGCACACGGAGCATGAGCTCCTCGTCGCTGAGCTCCGCCCGCGAGGTGGGCTTCTGCCTCGGATCCAGTTGTCTCACCGTCCTCTGTATCGCCATGAGAGCCGCCGTTTCGTCGGGTGTTACACTCAAGATCCTTCCGTCCTTCGATCCCTCTCGCCGCTGGGCGACAGGATCCGGGGACGGGATCTGAGGGCTTATACGCCGGCTCTCGGCACGGGTTCCCGCTTCTCAAGGAAGCATCAGCGGGTCCAGAAGGCTATCCGCGAAGACCGGAATCTCCTGAACCGTCCAGCGCAGTTGGGCCGGCGCGTCCAGGAGAGTGCCGCTCAGCTCCGTTTCGCGGGGAATCTGGCCCCAGGAGGTCCTCACCCAACTCTTGGGGGTCGCCCGCAACCTCTCCCCGCGGAAGACGACTTCCATCTCTTCGGCCCGGTCCCGGCCCAGTTTGGCCCGGATCCCCATCTCCCCATCGCGGGCGCGCCAGCTGCTGCCGCGGCGGCTTCCCACGAGCGGTTCCGAACCCAGCCAGTGCCCCAGGGCCAGCCACAGCGCGTGCCGCACGTGGAATGCGCCGCCCTTGAGCTCGACCTCACCCGGCCCATCCCCGAGTTCCGTGAAGCGGCCCTTCCTGCGATCGAAGAGCAGCGCGCTTTCTGGACCCCAGATGAGCACATCGTGCGCGGGATCCCCATTCTCGTCCTCGTAGAGCAAGTCTGCGCGCAGCCAGGAGTCCGAACGCAACCAAGCCTCCAGGCTCACACTCGGGCCGAAGCCCAGCGCGCCTCCACTCAGCTCTCCTTCGAAATGCAGGGCGCGGCTGGAAGCGCCGGCGGGCAGCTGGAGCATCGCGGGCGTATCGGGAGAATCCTCGAGGGGAACCGTCCCGGTGCCGCAAGCGCTCAGAGCGAGGGCACAGAACAGAACGAGACAGGCGCGCTCAGGGAGCATCGCCAGCTCCCGACTTGGCGCGCTCGATGAGTGGATCGAGTACCGCCTCGTCGCCCCCGAGCGCGAGAGCGCGCTGCAGAACTCCGAGGGCCTTGTCGTAGTGTTCCAGCGCCAGCAGAACCTGTCCCATGTGGAGCAAGACGGTGACGTCGTCCCCGATCAGATTCGCCGAGTCGATGAGCCTTCCCAGCGCCTCCTCGTAGTGCCCCTGGCGATAGAGCACCCAACCCAGGCTGTCCAGGTAGTAAGGGTTCTTGGGCTCCGCCTTGACTGCTTCGTCGATCATCTCTTTCGCCCGTTGCAGCTGCCATCCCTGATCGGCGAGAAGGTAGCCGTAGAAGTTCAGCAGATTGGCCTCGTGGGGGCGCAGCTTCAGGAGACGATCGAGGGTGTCGCAGGCCTCGTGGTAGAGCCCGGCCCTCTCCTGCGCCCACGCGAGTTCGTTGAGGGCCTGCACGTTGTCCTCTTGCAGAGCAGCCGCGCGTCCCAGCGGAATCACCGCTTCGCTGGGGCGGTCGGCGCGCCGCAGGAGCGAACCCAGAATCAAGTTCTGCCGGAAACTCTTGTCCTTCACCTGACCCTGCGCCGCCACCAAAAGGCGGTTGAAGCGCTCCTTGATCTTGTCATCGGACGCCAGTTGGCCCTTCTGCTCGTCTGCGTGCCCCCCGCTGAGGTCCGGATAGTGCCGGCTCATCGCCAAGAGCAGACTCACCAGGATGCCCGGGTCGTCCGGCTGCATCTGAAGAGCGCGCTGGAGGGTGTCTTCCGCGGTGCCCAGCTCGCCCCGTTCCAGAGCGATCTCCCCCACCATCTGCAGAACCAGGCCGTCCTGCTCATCGTCGTTCAAGAGGCCCTGGGCCAGCTCCCACGCCTCGTCGTAACGTTCCTGGCGGATGAGAAGGTCGGTGAGGAGAACTTGCCCGTGCCGGTCGAGCGATCCGTTCCTGGCCAGAGGCAGGAGCAAGTCGCAGGCATCCCCGTTGCGGCCCTGACCGAGGTACAGGTCCGCGAGCAGGCGTCGATAGGTCTCGTCTTGCGAGGCCCTCTTCAGAAGGCCCTCCAGAAGAGAGATGGCCGCCTTTTCGTCTCCGTCCGTGCGGTACTGGTTCACCAAAATTTGCGCCGCGGCTTCGTCGTCGGGATCCTTCCGCAGAAGTTCCTTAAGGATCGACTCGCCCTTCTCCTTGGAACCGGCTCGCAGCAGCAAGGTGGCCTGAGAGCGAAGGAGCCCCGGGTCGTCGGGGTGTTCCTCGAGACGGCGTGATTGTAATTCCACCGCATCCTCGAGACGGCCCAGGCGCTCCAGAACTTCCACTCGCAAGGAGAGAACCTCGGAGTCCTGAGGATACTCGCTCTGCAGTTCCTCGCTGAGGGGCAGGGCCTTGTCGGTCAAGCCGCCCAGGAGCAACAACCTCGTCTTCTGGATGCGTAGCTCCTTGTCCTGCGGGAGCGCAGTCAGCGCCAGATCCAGCGCGGTGAGTGCGTCTTTGAGACGACCCATGCGCAGAGCCAGTGCGACGGTGCGGCTCACGATCTCCCGGTTGGTGGGATCCTGCCGCAGGGCGTAGCCGTAGTGCTGGAGCGCTCCCTCGAGGTCGCCTCCCTCGATCATTGCGCCCGCGATGAAGAGCGCGGTGGGAACCGAACGCGGAAGCAAGGGTACGGCGCTGGTATCCGCCTCCGCCGAACCTCCCTCCGTCGCGCGGGCAGCGCGCGCGAGGATCGAGGATTGCGCGGCGAGAATCGCTCCCGCCGCGAAGGCGGTCAGGATCCACTGGAGAGAGGCAGAGGGTCGAGCGAGTTTCATGAGCGGGAGTTCCCCTCTCCACGACCAGTTTGATCGCATGCGCCCGCCACGCCGAGGATCTGCAGCGCATGGGGCAAGAGTTGCTGAATGGAATCCAGAGTCTCCAGGGCCGCCTTGGGATGTCCCGGCAGGTTCACGATCAAAGAGGCTCCCCGGATCACCGCTACTCCCCGGCTCAGGGCCGCGAGCGGTGTGATGGCGCAGCAGCTGCGGCGCGCGCTCTCCATGAGTCCGGGCACCACCCGCTCCGCCACGGCCAGAGTACCCTCGGGGGTCTGATCGCGGGGGGCCAAGCCACTTCCTCCGGTGGTGAGAATCAAGCGGGCGTCGCCGCGTGCACAGAGTTCGCGCAACTTCTGGCTGACCGTCTCTTTGCCGTCGGAAATCAGCTCGACTCCGAGGACTTCATAACCCAGTTCGCGTAAACGCTGCTGCAGAGCGGGACCGCTCTCGTCGATGCTTTCCCCGCGGGCGCCACGATCGCTCACGGTCAACACGCGGGCGGTGAGAATTGAGGCTGGAGGATTCAAGATCAGAGGCTTTCGGGTTCCTACGGCTTGCGCTTGGCGCCTCTCATGAGCTGCTCATAGGCAGTGTCGAGGTGCTCCAGGTCTTCTTCGCTCGCACTTCCGCCGCTCTGAAGAGCCAGATTGTACTGCTCTTCGACATAGCGACAGAGATAAACGTTCTTGAGCTCGATCTGTTCCTCAAGATAGCGAATCGACTGTTCCTTGGCCTTCAGGAAACTCTCGTCCTCTTCCTGACCCTTGAGGTTGTGGACGTAGTCGCGGATCAGTCCGAGCCAGTAGTTCTCGGTCTTGGCGCCATTGTCGAAAGCGCAGCCCTCGACGTCCACCAGGAAGCAGTATCCACGGAAGAAATAGGAGCACTGCAGGGCGCCCATCAGGAAGTGGCGCCGGTGGCAAGTCTCCCCACATGCCTTGAAGCCGCAGGGCAGAGAGCACACTTCGCACAGTGCCTCATATGGAGCACCATGTGTAAAATGTGTATTTACAGGCGGTTCTGTAGGTTTGTTCATCTGCGTTCTCTCTGAGCCCACTCCCCTAGGCGTGGCAGCAGGGGACGTGCCAGACCCTAGTTCTCCGGGTTCTGGAGAGGTGAATCCAAAACTCCTGCGAGTTCGTCCAGGCGGGTCAGCGCGATCTCGGCGGCACGTTGCTCGGCCTGCTTCTTCGAGTTGCCCGAACCCACTCCGAGCACCGCTCCCTTCAAGCTCACCTTCACGGTGAAGCGGCGCGCATGATCCGGACCGCTGGTGGTCGAGACCCGGTAGCGCGGCGCCATCTTGTACTGCGCCTGCAGGGTCTCCTGCAGAAGGCTCTTGTAATTGCGACCCGTCCGTTCGTGGATGGTGTCGTTCACGTTGATCAGAACTTGTTCATGCACGACCCGCGCCGCGGGGGCGAGACCGCCGTCCAGATAGAGAGCTCCGAAGACGGCTTCCATCGCGTCCGCGAGGATGGAATCGCGGTGGCGTCCTCCCGTGCTCTCTTCGCTCCTGGAGAGCAGAAGGTGCTCCCCCAAGCTGAGCCGTTCGGCGATCTTGGTGAGAGTGGGGCCGCATACCAGAAGAGACTTGATCTTCGTGAGATCGCCTTCCTCCTTCTTGAGGAAACGGCGGCAGAGGTATTCGTTCACCACCAGGCCCAAAACGGCGTCACCCAGAAACTCGAGCCTCTCATTGCTCTGGATCCGGGATTGGCCCATCACGTGGACGTAGCTGCGGTGGGTGAGCGCCTTGGAAAGCAGGCTGGGATCACGAAAGTGGTAGCCCAACTTCCGTTCCAATTCCGCCTGGCCGGGAGCCAGGTCGCCATCCGACCCCGATCGAAAGAGAGGGATGCCGGTGCGAGACCAGAGGCCGCGAAACCACGAGGCCACTCCGCTCCCCATCGCTCTCCTTTCCTCCCACTAGCTCTGATAGCGGCTGAGGATCAGGGCCACGTTGTGCCCACCGAAGCCGAAGCTGTTGGTCAGCACGTGTTGCAGGTCCATCTTCACCGGACCGTCGCTCACGTGGTCGAGATCGCAGTCGGGGTCGGGCTCTTCGAGATTGATCGTCGGCGGGATCCGTCCGCTCTGAATGGCCAGAGCGCAGATGACCGCCTCCAGCCCACCGGCCGCGCCCAGAAGGTGGCCGGTCATCGATTTCGTGGAGCCCATTTTCAATTTGTAGGCGTGATCCTTGAAGACTTCCTTCACAGCGTGAACTTCGATCTTGTCGTTGAGTGGAGTCGAGGTTCCGTGCGCGTTGATGTAGTCGATCGCGGAGGGATCGAGTTCGGCGCTCTTTAATGCATGGCGCATCGCGCTCGCGGCCCCGCTTCCGTCGGAGGCGGGAGCGGTCATGTGGAAGGCATCCGCGCTCAGACCCCAACCCGTTACTTCGGCCAGAATCGTGGCGCCGCGCGCCTTGGCGCGTTCCGCTTCCTCCAGCACGATGATGCCGGCTCCCTCTCCGATGACGAATCCATCCCGAGTCCTGTCGAAAGGACGGGAAGCGCTACCGGGAGTATCGTTGCGCGAAGACAGAGCCTTCATGTTCGAGAAACCGGCGACGGCCATGCTGGTGATGGTCGCCTCGCTCCCGCCGCAGACCATCGCATCCGCGACACCCGTTCCAATCAACATCGCGGCGTCCACGATGGCGTTGGCTCCGGAGGCGCAGGCGGAGACCGTGCAGTAGTTCGGTCCCTTCAAACCATGACGGATGGATACGAGACCGGCCACCATGTCGCCGATCATCATGGGGATGAAGAAGGGGGATACTCTCCGCGGCCCGCCGTTCAGCAGAGCCTCGTGCTGCTTCTCGTAGATGATCATTCCGCCGATGCCACTGCCGATGATCACGCCCACGCGCGAGGGATCATCGACGGTCAGGCCACTGTTCTCGATGGCCTCCGCGGCGGCCGCGACCCCGAACTGGGTGAAGCGGTCCATCTTGCGCGCATCCTTGGGCTCGAAATAGCGAGCGGGATCCCAGTCCTTAACCTCCGCCGCCAAGCGTACGCTTTGGTCGCTGGCGTCGAAAATCGTGATGGGGCCACCCCCGGGCACACCCTCCAAAAGGTGGTTCCAGGTTTCGCTCAGACCGATACCCACCGGCGATATGGCGCCGCAACCAGTGATGACGACACGTCGTCCCTTCACTGCGGTATCCTTCCTCGCTGAAGTTCGGGCTCCTCCCTTAGGACCCGATCCTCTCCGTTAGATAAGAGACCGCCTCTCCGACCGTACGCATCTTCTCCGCGTCCTCGTCGGGAATGTCGATCTCGAACTTGTCCTCGAAATCCATGACCAACTCGACCTGGTCGAGCGAGTCCGCACCGAGATCATCAATGAAGGACGCCTCGTCCGTGATTTGCTCTGCATTCACGCCGAGCTTCTCCTCGATGATCTTCTTGACTTCGGCTTCGATGTTTTCAACAGCCACGCTAATCTACCTCCGAATGGCCCCCGTTTTGGGGCGGGTACTGCGATTCAACGAGCACGCAGCAGGCGCACTCCGGGGAAAGTTCACCCCATCACCATCCCACCGTCACAATTGAGGACTTGTCCGGTGATATAGGACGCGTCCTCCGACAGCAGAAACGAAACGAGAGCCGCCACGTCTTCGGGGCGTCCCAATCGCCGCAAGGGAATCTTCGCTTGAAGTTCCTTCACCGCGCTCTCGGGTAGCTCCTTGGTCATGGCCGTCTCGATGAAACCGGGAGCGACGGCGTTGACGGTGATTCCCCGTCCCGCCAGTTCCCGGGCCGTTGCCAGCGTGAGACCGATGATCCCTGCCTTGCTGGCCGCGTAGTTGACTTGACCGGCATTCCCCATCTGGCCGATCACCGAGCTGATGTTCACGATGCGGCCCTTGCGAGCCTTCATCATGATTGGCGCCACGTGGCGCACGAAATGAAAACAGCCGTCCAGATTGGTTCGCATGACCTGCGACCACTGCTCTGCCTTCATCCTCACCAGGAGCGCGTCTCGGGCGATGCCCGCGTTGTTCACCACGGCATCGATCGATCCCATGCGCTCCAGAACGCCCTGTACGGTGTCCGCGACCGCTGCTTCGTCCGTGACGTCGCAGGCAAAGGACTCCGCTCGCCCCTCTTCTTCTCTAAGAGAGTTCGCGAAATCGGCCAAGACCTCGGCGCGCCGCGCGACCAACGCCAGTTGGTACCCATCGCGCGCGAGCCGGGTCGCGATCGCCCTTCCAATCCCCTGGCTAGCCCCCGTGACGAGAGCCACTCCTCGAGCCCGGTCCACAGACACCTGAAATCCTCTAAGCTGTTGACCTGATATAGGCTATCCCTCCCCCGTCAGGGGAAGGGAGCGTCGCCATCGTTACATGCTCCCTTGAAGAGTGGCAAGCATTTTTTCCACTCCTTCTCCATTGGAACTCGCGATGAATTCGGCGTCCTTGAAATCCCGCGCGCCCAGATTCGTGAGCACGTTTCCCGGCCCCAGCTCCAGAAAAGTCGACACGCCACTCTTGATCATGCGCGCCACCGACTCGTTCCAGCGCACCGGGGAGACCAACTGCGCCACCAAACCCTGTTTGATCCGTGAGGCCTCGTGGACGGGCTCCGCGCTGACGTTCGATACGATCCCGTAGGCCGGATCCGCCACCTCCACACCTTCCAGGACCTGCGCGAAGTCCGCCTGCACGCACTCCATGAGCGGAGAATGAAACGCACCACTGACCTTCAGGGGCAAAACTCTGCGCGCACCCGCTTCCTTCAGCGGGGCGGCTACCGATCGCACCGCGGCGACATCGCCGGAGATGACCATCTGACCGGGGCTATTCAGATTGGCCACGACCACCACGCCATGTCCGGACTGGCTGTGCGACTCGCAGACTTCCTCGACCGCTTGCTGAGCCAGGCCCACCACTGCGGCCATCGTGCCTTCTTGCCTCTGTCCCGCCTCCCACATCAATTCTCCGCGAGCGCGCACCACGCGCACCGCGTCCTCCAGTTTCAGGGCCCCGGCGGCAGCGGCCGCGCTGATTTCGCCGAGAGAATGACCGGCGGCAAGTAGTGGTTGTACTTCCACTCGCTCTGCGAGCACCGCGTGAACGGCCAGACTGTGCGCGAGGATCGCGGGCTGGGCGTTGCGGGTTTGCGTCAGTTCGTCCATGGGCCCTTCGAAGCAGAGCTTGCTCAGGGAAAATCCCAAGGCCTCGTCGGCGCGTTGGAAGATCTCCTTGGCGCGCGGGTAGGTGCCAACGAGGTCTTTCCCCATGCCCACCGACTGACTGGCCTGTCCCGGAAACAAGAAACCCAGCGCGTCTTTGCTCATCTTCTGCTCCCTTCCCGATGCTCGCGGTCCTTCCTGTCGTGCTCGCCGTCGAAGGGATCGTCGAAACCTTCGCCCTCCACCTCAGCGCGAATGAGCTCGTCCAGATTCTCCCGCACGGCCCGGCTGGCGAAGACGACCGCGTTGGCAATGGCCTCCTCGTTGCTCTTCCCGTGACAGATGATGCTGATGCCCTTGCAGCCCAGAAGTGGCGCGCCACCGTACTGCACGTAATCGAAGCCTTCGAAAATGCTACGCAGACGACGCTTGAGCATCCATCCGCCCACCCGGGCGCGAATGCTCTGCATGATCTCGTGCTTGATGGTGCCCATGAGAAAACCCGCGAATCCTTCCACCGATTTCAGCAGGATGTTTCCCACGAAGCCGTCGGTCACGATGACGTCGGCCTTTCCGGCGAAGACGGCGGAGCTCTCCACATTTCCGATGAAGTTGGGCTCGTGCTCCACCAGCAGTTTGTGTGCGGTCTGGCAGAGTTCGTTGCCCTTGGAATCTTCTTCCCCGATGTTCAACAGGCCGACGCGAGGACTCGCGACTCCCAAGACCTTCTCGGAGTAGATGCGTCCCATGGCGGCAAACTGGACCAGGTGCTGTGGCTTGCAGTCCGCGTTCGCCCCCACGTCGATGAAGAGCGCCGTGCCCTTGCGGGTGGGACAGTAGGTTGCAATGGCGGGCCTCAGCACGCCGGGCAAACGGCCCACGTAGAGAAGGTTGGCCGCAACCACCGCGCCCGTGCTGCCCGCCGAGACGAAGGCATCCGCCCTCCCCTCGCGCATGGCTTTGGCGGCGCTGACGATGGAGGAGTCTCGCTTCTTTCGAACCGCGGCCGCGGGAGACTCGTGCATTTCGATGGACTCGGGAGCGTGGACCACGCGCACGGAGCTACGCCGGGCTCCTGTCTTGCGGATCTCCCGCATGACCGCGTCGTGGTCCCCGAAAAAAATGATGCGCGCTCCATCCCCCAGGCGGGGTAGAGCGCGCAATGCTCCCTGGACGACCACCTCGGGGCCGAAATCGCCCCCCATGGCGTCCACTGCAATCTGTTGTTCGGGATAGGAGTCCACCGCGGCCCTGGGCGTCACTCGCTGCTCTGCATGACCTGCTCTGTGCCGTAGTGTCCGCATTCCTTACAGACCCGGTGGCTGACTCGGGCTGCGCCGCAATGCGGGCATCGGTCCAGATTGGCCGCGACCGCGGTGTAGTGGGTCCGGCGCTTGCGCTTGCGCGCCTTCGAACATCTCCTCTTCGGTACCGCCATGGTTCCTCCCTCGAAAAGAGACCCTCTACTGGGGGTCTTCGTCTTTCAGCTTCTCGAGAGCGGCCCAGCGAGAATCGATTTCATCGTGGGTGCACTCGCAGCTAGTCTCGTTCCAATCCACACCGCACTCGGGACACAGTCCCTTGCAGTCTTCACGGCACAACAGCTTCTGAGGCTCCGCCAGATTCACCGCTTCCAAAAGCGCTTCATCGAGCGAGACGGGGCCCCGCTGTTGGTGGATGGTCCACGCATCTTGCGCATCCTCCACTTCTTCTCCGCGCGAAGGATTGCGCAGAATCATCAGCTCGAGCTCAGCCGGGGTCGCCAGCTCGAAATCGCGGTTGCAACGGTCGCATTTGACGCTCTGCCGCGCCTGAAGGGAGCCGTGCACCAAAATCCTCTGGTCCATGTCGTCGACGACGAGCTCGCCCGCCACCGCCACCTTGGTGCCCTGCTCGGGGTCCTCAGGTGCTTCGCACACGAGTTCGGTGTCGAAGGAGAGAACGGATCGGCCCCGTTCCAAACGGTCCAGATTCAGCTCTACCGCGCTCAAACCAGGGCTCCTAGAGTAATCGTTCCGTGGCCAATGTCAAAGAGATCCGCCGAAGATCAGCCCGAGTTCGAGCTTGGCGTTCGGCGGAGAATCGGAGGCGTGGACCGCGTTGTGCGAGAGATCCGTGCCGAAAAGAAAGCGAATCGTGCCGCAGGCGGCCTCCTCGGGGTTGGTTGCTCCCACCAGTTCGCGCATCCGGGAGACGGCCTCCTCGCGCTGGCAGTGCACCCCCACCACCGGTCCCGAGCAGATGTACTGCACCAGATCGGCGAAAAAGGGCCGTTCCCGGTGGACCGCGTAGAACTTCTCGGCCAGAGCGCGCTCCATGGTGAAGCTCTTGATTTTCAACAGCTTGAAGCCGTTGGTCTCGGCCATTGCCAGAATGCGTCCCACCTGGCCGGCCTGCACGGCCTCGGGCTTGATCATCATGTAGGTGTCCTGCACAGCATCTCCCTTTCGTACGACAGGAGCTCCCGCGAACGGGAGCCCCCAGAATCAGCGAAAATGGTCGGTTCCGCCAGAGTCTAGCGGGCCAGGGCGGCCTTGGCCGGCGGGTAGCTCTCCGCCAGCAGCGGCACGAGGTCGCTCGGCTTGTCCGCCACCTTCACCCCCGCCGCCTCGAAGGCGGCAACCTTGCTCTCAGCGGTCCCCTTGCCGCCGCTCACGATGGCCCCGGCGTGCCCCATGCGCTTGCCGGGAGGGGCCGTGCGGCCCGCGATGAAGGCCACCACCGGCTTGCTCATTTTTTTCTGGATGTACTCGGCCGCCTTCTCCTCGTCATCGCCGCCGATCTCCCCGATGAGCACCACCGCCTCGGTGTCGGGGTCGCTTTCGAAAGCGGTCAGGCAATCCAGGAAGTCCGTCCCGACGATCGGGTCGCCTCCAATTCCGATACAGGTGCTCTGGCCGAGTCCGTTTCGCGTGAGCTGATCCACGACTTCGTAGGTCAGGGTGCCACTACGGCTCACCACTCCCACCTTGCCCTCGGCGGTGATCTGCGCCGGTAAGATGCCCACTTTGGACTGCCCCGGACTCAAGATCCCCGGACAGTTG
Organism: Candidatus Krumholzibacteriota bacterium; assembly: GCA_963806035.1. Taxonomy (GTDB): domain Bacteria; phylum Krumholzibacteriota; class Krumholzibacteriia; order JAJRXK01; family JAJRXK01; genus JAOZPE01. The sequence goes on from CAWDWO010000022.1 coordinate 63,508, forward strand.
GGGCCGATGAGGCGCGCGCCCTTCTCTTTCACATAGGCGTAGGTGACGGCCATGTCGTTGACCGGCACTCCCTCGGAGATACAGACGACCGTCTTACAGCCTGCATCCACCGCTTCCATGATGGCGTCGGTGGCGAAGGCCGCGGGCACGTAGATGACGCTGGTGTTCGCCCCGGTTTCCGCCACTGCTTCGCGCACGGTATTGAAGATGGGAACTTTGTCCTCGAAGAGCTGGCCACCCTTGCCGGGAGTGACTCCCGCCACGACCGCGGTTCCGTAGTCCATCATCTGCTGGGTGTGAAAGGAACCATCGCGACCGGTGATTCCCTGGACGACGAGCTTGGTGTCCTTGTTGACGAAGATGCTCATGCTACTTGCCCTCCCCTGCCAGTTGAAGCGCCAGCTGGACCGCTTCGTCCATGGTCTCGGCGGGATGCAGCTTGCTGCCCTGCAGCATCTCCCTCGCCTTTTTCTCGTTGGTCCCGGTCAGCCGCACCACGATGGGCACCGGTACGTCCATGATTTCGACTGCTCGCAGGAGTCCCGCCGCCACGTCGTCGCAGCGCGTGATGCCTCCGAAGATGTTGAAGAGAATCGCCTTCACGTTCTCGTCGCGAAGAATGATCTTCATCGCGGTGACGACTTTCTCGGGATTTGAGGATCCGCCGATGTCCAGAAAGTTCGCCGGTTGCCCTCCGAAGAATTTCACGAGATCCATCGTCGCCATGGCGAGGCCCGCTCCGTTGACGAGGCATCCCACGTTTCCTTCCAGCTTCACGAAGCTGAGTCCGGCCTCCTTGGCTTCGACTTCACTGCGATCCTCTTCGGCGAGGTCGCGCATGGCCGCGATGCGCTTCTGACGATAGAGCGCGCTGTCGTCGATGTTCAGCTTGGCATCCACCGCCCACACCGCGCCGTCCTTGCTCTTGACGAAGGGATTGATCTCGACCAGCGAAGCGTCGCTGTCCTTGTAGACTCTGTAGAGAGTCAGAAGAGCCTTGGTCATCCCCTTGATCACGGCGGGATCAGAGCTCACCCGGAAAGCGAGATCACGAACTTGATAGGCCTGCGCGCCGTAGCGCGGATCCACCACGAGTGTGTGGATCTTCTCCGGAGCGGTGGCAGCGACCTCTTCGATGTCCACTCCGCCGGCCGCGGAGACGATGAACATGGGCCGCTTGCTCGCGCGATCCATCAGGAGTCCGACGTAGTACTCCTCGTCGATGTCCACGGCCTCGGTGATCAGGACCTTCTGCACGGTGAGACCTTTGATGTCCATTCCCAGGATCGCGGCCGCGTATTCCTTGGCCTGCGCCGCGTCCTTCGCGTACTTCACCCCTCCCGCCTTGCCTCGACCACCCACGTGAACTTGCGCTTTCACCATGACCGCGCCGCCAATTTCCTTGGCGATGGATTCGGCCTCTTCGACGCTGGTAGCGACTTTCCCTTTGGGCACGGGCAGCCCGTGCTCCACGAAAATGTCCTTCGCCTGATATTCGTGAACCTTCAAAGCTCTTCCTTCTTTCCGCGGGGGATCTCCCCGCGCATGCGAGCCAGAATCTGCGTGGTCGAAAGACCCGATACCATGGAGAGTCGGATGACTCTCCCACCCCAGCTCTTCACCTCGTGACTGCCCACGATTTCCTCTTCCTCATACTCGCCGCCCTTGGCGAGAACGTCCGGCCGCACCTCGAGAATGGTGGGGAGCGAAGTCGTGGCCGCGAAAATAGTTACCGCTGAAACCGCGCGCAAGGCACGGAGCAGGAGCGCGCGTACCGCTTCCTCGTAGAAGGGTCTGCCCTCGCCCTTCAAGGAGCGCACGCTCTCATCGTCGTTGAGCGCCACCAGCAGCGTGTCTCCCAGAGCCCTCGCTTCGATGAGGGAGGAGACATGACCTGGGTGCAGGAGATCGAAACAACCGTTCGTGAAGACGATCGAATGCCCCTTGCGCCGCTGCGCCTCGGCCCATTCGCCCAGCTCGTCCGGCTCGAGCAGTGGCGCGAGCTCGGTGGGGCGCAGGATCTCCTCGGGACTCATTCTGCCGCTCCCGCGAGGCGATTCCAGGCCCGCCGCAGCCCGGCCGGGTCGACCACCGTGGTTCCCAGGGAGGCGACCGCGACTCCGGCCGCCGCGTTGGCCAGTCGTGTGGCGAGTTCGGGGCTCTGCTGTGCAGCCAATACGGCGGTGAAGACCGCGATGACGGTGTCGCCGGCGCCCGTGACGTCGTAGACCTCCCGTGCCACCGTGGGAAAGTGATGCACGCGCTCGTCCGCCTGCAAGAGGCAGATCCCGTTCTCACCGCGGGTGAGCAGGATCAAATCGGTTTGAAGACGCCGTAGCAAAATTGCTCCCACCCGCGCCGCGTCCGCATCGTCTTCGATCTGCTCGTGACACGCGCTCGCGGCTTCCTTCTCGTTGGGGGTGATCGCATTCACTCCTCGATACAGTTCGAAATTTCCCTGCTTGGGATCGACGACGACGATGCTGCCCGCTTCGTGCCAGGCTCGCATGAGCGTCATGAGTTCCTCGTTCACCACGCCCTTGCCGTAATCGGAAACCACCACCGCGCTGAAGGGTCCCTCCTCTTTCAGACGCTTTAGCAGCCGATCGAGATCGGGACCCTCCAGATTTCCCGGAGTCTCCCGGTCGATGCGTACGACCTGCTGGTTGCCGGCCATGATTCGCGTCTTGAGAGTGGTACAGCGCGACTCGCTGCGAACCATTCCCCGGCCATGGATTCCGCGCGCGGCGAGCAGAGCGTTCAGATGCTCGGCAGCGGGGTCGTCACCGTAGAGAGAGAAGAGATGAGTTTGGACGCCCAGCGCGGCGAGGTTGGCCGCGACGTTCGCCGCGCCCCCCAGGCGCTCCTCTTCGTGACGAACGTGCACCACCGGAACGGGCGCCTCCGGAGAGATCCGGTCGACGCGACCTCGCACGAAGCGGTCGAGCATGCAGTCGCCGACCACGGCGAGGCGCAGGGAGTTCATACGCGAAAGGACGGAGAGCCCTTCCTCATGAGTCGATGCGTCGAGCATTGCGAAAATCCAGGGGAATGAAGGAGAGAGCGCGGGTCACGAGCGCCCGGCACCCTAGCGGTCGGGCGAAACCCGCACGCAGGATAGGCGCCCTCTGAGCGACTGTCAACGCGGCCGGCGGCCCCGCTTGACCTCCTGCCCATTGGGGCGCTAGGGTTCCGCCACCCCAACGCGAGGAAGAACCGTCATGAACAAACCCACCTCACAGATCAAAGTGGACATCGACCCCCAGGTGATCGAGGGCACTTACTCCAATCTCGCGTTCTGCCATCTGAGTCCCAGCGAGTTCATTCTGGACTTTGCCCGGCTCATGCCCGGGCCGCCTCAGGCGAAAGTGCATTCGCGTATCATCCTGACTCCACAGGCGGCGAAGGCGGTGACGCGGCTCTTGCAGGACAACCTGAAGCGTTACGAGGACCAGCACGGAGAAATCAAGATGGCCGGCGGGGAGAATGCCGCGCCAATCGGATTCGCGCCCGCCGACGTGCCACCCAGGGGCCAACCTTCCTCCTGAGGAAGACCTCGCGCCTCAGGAAGCGGTCCCCTCCCCTGACGAATAGGGGTCGCTTTCGGCCGGGGGCTGGGTCTTCCAGCGTCGATGCACCCAGTAGTAGTTTTCGGGATAGGCGCGCACCCAGCGTTCCAGGTCTCTGGTGAAGAGTTGGGTGAGACGCCGCACCTCCTCCTCTTCCGGCGCAGCGGGATCGGGGAAAGATGGGCGGCTCGACCACCGCGTGATGCGTGCCGTCGGGCAAGCGGCGGACGTAGCCCTGAACGATCGGAACGTTGGCTTTCCATGCGAAGAAGGCGGGGCCCTTGAAAGTGGAAGCGGGTCTGCCCAGAAAGTCCACGAAGACTCCGTGCCGGCCCGCGTTCTGATCGGGGAGAATTCCCACCAGGTGACCGCGCCGCAGAGCGCGCAGCACTCCGCGCGCCACCAGCGGTCCCTGCTTCACGATCTCGATTCCTCCGGCGGCGCGCAGGCGGTTCTGCATCTTGGAGGCGAGCGGGTTGGATTGCTCCTTCACCAGGAAAGTAGTGGGATAACCCCGCGCCACGAAGGCCGCGCCGAAAAGCTCCCAATTGCCGTAGTGCCCGGTGACCAAAATCGCGCCCCGGCCCGGAGTGCTCAGGGCGGACTCGAGGTGTTCGAGTCCCTCGAAGCTGACGATCTCCTTCAGCTCCTCTTTCTTCGTGCGAGAGAGCGAAGCAAACTCCAGGAGAGTGCCCACCAGCTGCGCGTAAGACTGGCGCGCGAGTTCGACCAGTTCCTTCTCGCTCTTCTCCTTGCCAAAGACGAAGCGCAAGTTGGCGAGCGCGACCTCACGTCGAATTCGCAAGACGTCGAAGACGAAGCGGCCCAGCCACTCGCCGACCCGAATGAAACGCCGGCGAGGCAGGGTTCGGCCCAGGATGTAGGCCAGGTACAGTCCCGCATACTCGACGCGATGCTTGAATGTCGGTTTTCGTTCCGCCATGGAGCGTCCGTCCCTTAAGAGTCGTGCGGACTCTAGGCAGCTCCTCCACCTTTCGGCAAGGCTTTAGCAGTTTCCCCCGCTTCGGCCCGTGGCGAGATACCGTCCGCCCGCCACGCGGCGCACCTGTCCCTCAAATTCGAGCTGGGCCAGTTCCGCCAGGACGCGCGAGAGTTCCATTCCCTGCATGCGTGCGATTTCGGCCGGGCTGAGCGGCCGGTGCAGGCCCAGAGGAATCTCCAGCTGTTCGGCCGTTTCGTGACGACCGAGCTCTTGCAGAACGTCAGACGCGCCGCGCGCCAGACCGGCCCCGTCCTTGAGGAGGGCCAGACAACCTTCGTAGGCCGGGTCCTCGGCGGATCCGGGAAAGGCCATCACCTCCCTTCCCAACTCGTTGGCGAACTCGGCGGTGATGAGCGCGCCGCTCCTCTTCCCCGCCTCGACGACCACCACCAGAGAGGACAGCGCCGCGATGAGCCGGTTGCGCGCCACGAAGTGCCAGGGCCGCGCGCCGGTTCCCGGCGGGTATTCGCTGACGAGACAGCCCCTGCGCGCGACTTCCTCCTGCAGCTCGGCATGAGCCGGCGGATAGGCTTCATCGAAGCCGGTGCCCAATACGGCCACCGGCCTACCGTTGCCCGCCAGACAACCCTCGTGCGCGAAGCGGTCCACTCCCCGCGCGAGTCCGCTCACCACCGGAAGTTTGGCCGTGGCCAGGGCGCGTCCCAATCGGCTCGCGGCCGCTTTGGCATCGGGGGAAGCGCGACGCGTGCCCACCACTGCCACCTTCTCCTCTTCGCGGAGCAGCTGCGGATTCCCGCGCACGAACAGAGCGGGCGGGGGTTGATGCAAATTGAGAAGTGTCCGCGGATACTCGCTCTGCGCGGGGACGAGAACCCTCCCCCCGTGACGCCGGGTGGCGCGGAGGACCTCGTCGGCCCAGCGTAGTCTGCCCGCGCTCCCCGCGCGCGTGCGCAGCAAATGCAGGAGGGTGTCGGGAAGCTCCTCCTCCTTCAAAAGGACGCTGAGAAAACTTCGATACTGGCTGGGTGGGAGAAGAAGCCCCTGCACCCATGCCCTCGGTGGCAACACGAACGCTTTCCTGACCGGGAGGGCAAGAAGACTCTGCGGGCCCGCAGCGCGCACCCCGCAGAGCGAGCCCGGCTAGGACTCGGACGGGGCGGCGGCGGAGAGCTTCTGCTTGATGAGAGACTTCAACGTTTTGATTCCCAAGCCAGTTACCGAGGAGATCTCGAGTATTTTCTCGCCCTCGATCTCCGGCAGCTTTTGCGCGGGGTCGGCCAGATCCATCTTGCTGAAGCAGAGGATGCGCGGCAGCTGCAGGAGCGGCCCTCCGTAGCTCTTCAGCTCCTTCAGGAGACTCTCGTAGCGCACTCGGGGCTCGTCGCCCTGGTCGAGGAGAAACACGAGCAAGCGAGTTCGCTCGATGTGACGCAGGAAGGCGTGACCCAGTCCCTTCCCCTCGCTTGCGCCTTCGATGAGACCGGGGATGTCGGCCAGGGTGCACGAGCGGTAGTCCCCCAGATCCACGATGCCGAGATTGGGAACCAGAGTCGTGAAGGGATAGTCCGCGATCTTGGGACGCGCGCTGGAAAGAACCGAGAGCAGAGTGCTTTTGCCCGCGTTGGGAAAGCCGACGAGCCCCACGTCGGCCAGGAGTTTCAACTCCAGGCGCAAGCGCCGTTCCTGCCCGGGACGTCCCGCATCGGCTCTGCGCGGGGCCTGGTTGGTCGCAGTCGCGAAGCGCGAGTTCCCGCGTCCACCCTTTCCTCCCTCCGCGGCCTTCAACTCCTGTCCCGGGCTGACCAGGTCGCCGATGAGTTCCCCGCTCTCGTCGTCGTAGATCAGGGTGCCGCAGGGAACCTTGATGATCTCGTCGGGACCGGCGGCCCCGCTGCGATTGTTGCCTTCTCCCGCATTCCCGTTGGGAGCGCGGTAGCGCCTTCGGTAGCGAAAGTCGAGCAGGGTGGCCACGTTGGGATCCGCGCGCAGGATGATAGAGCCTCCGCGCCCCCCGTCTCCCCCGTTGGGTCCACCGCGCGGAACGTAGGGCTCACGCCGGAAGGAAATGCAACCCGGGCCGCCGTTTCCGGCAGCGACTTCAACTGTCACTTGATCGACGAACTGCATGCTGATCCCAAAGGGACGAGAGACTCACGGAAGGCTGAGCCAAGATACGACCGAATCTCAGAGCTGCGCTAGCGCGAATGCCAGCCGCGCAAAGGACTCCTCGAGCACGGCTTCGCTGGCCGCGAAGCTCAAGCGCAGATATCCGGGCTGTCCGAAGGCATCACCCGGCACGAGCACCAGATTGTGTTCCTCGAGCAGCCATTGGGCGAGGCTCAGAGTGTCCTGGGCCGGTCCCTTGGAGCCGAGGTAGTTCGAGAGGTCCAGGAAGAGATAGAACGCTCCCTCCGGCTCGTGCGCGCTGAGCCCGGGGACGCCGGCAAGCAGATCGAGCACCAGGGCGCGACGCCTGACGAAGGTCGAAAGCAGCGGCGCGATGAGATCCCGCCGCCGCAAAGCGGTGATTGCCGCCTGCTGCGTGAGGGCAGCGATGTGACTGGTGGTATGGCCCTGCAGCCTGGTCATGGCCGCGGTCCACCACTTGGGAGCGATGGAAAACCCGACCCGCCATCCTGTCATCGCGAAGCCCTTGGAGAGTCCGGTGACGACACAGCAGCGATCGAAGAGTTGAGGCACGAGATGAAGCGGGCTCAGGTGGCCCCTCTCCTCGTACACGATGTCTTCGTAGATCTCATCACTCACCAGCAAGGTTCCGCTCTCCTGCACGAGCTCGGCGAGAGTTCGCATGGTTGCCGCGTCAAACGCTGCTCCAGTGGGATTGCAGGGCGAGTTGATCAGTAGAAGCTTGACTCCCCGCGAGAGGACGCGCTTCAAGACCGCGAAATCGGGACGGAATGCGTTTTCGGCGGGACACGGCACCAGCTCGACCTGAAGTCCCAGGGCATGAGCCTGCTCGACGTAGGACACCCAGTAGGGCTGCAGGACCGCGATCGTGTCGCCCGGATCGGTCACTGTCGCCAATGCGTTGAAGAGGGCTTGCTTGGCTCCCTGCGTGGCCATGGTCATCGAGGGCTCGACCGGGAGCTTCAAACGCTGACTGTAGACTTCGGCGATGGCAGCCAGCAGAGCGGGCACCCCAGCGGTGGGCGTATAGTGGAAATGACCCTCGTCGAGCGCGCGCCGCGCCGCCTCCACGACCGGCTCGGGAGTGTTCATGTCGGGCTCCCCCAAGCTCAAGTCGAGAATGGGCTTGCCCTCGGCCTTCAACTTTTTGGCCAGAGTACTGAGCGTGAAGGTCACGCTGGGCCGCACCGCGACCGCGCGACGGCTGAGATACTCACTCATGGTTCAATTACGCTCCCCACAGAGGATGGCCAGACACACCGTGTTCACGATGTCAGAGGCGCTCGCCCCCCGGCTGAGATCAAAGATGGGAAACGCAAGTCCTTGAACCAAAGGACCAATTGCTTCAAACGCTCCCAGACGCTGCGTCAACTTGTAGGCGATGTTCCCCGCGTTGAGATCGGGGAACAGGAGGACGTCCGCCATTCCCGTGACTTCGCTTCCGGAGCATTTCTTCCGGGCCACCTCGGGAAGCAAGGCTGCATCGAGCTGCAACTCCCCATCCGCCACGATCCCACGCGCTTTCAGCGCAGCAGCCACGCGCGCCATCTTGTCCGCGCTCGGATGTTCCGCGCTGCCGTGCGTGCTGAAGGAAAGACAGGCAACCCTCGGCTTGCGCGAGAGCAAACGTTCGTAAGTCCGAACGGAGGAGACGCCAATGGAGACGAGTTGCTCCTCACTGGGCTCGGGCACGACGGCACTGTCGGCGAAGAGCAGGGGACGCTCCAACCAGTGAGCTTTTGGAGGCACCATGAGGAAGGAACCGCTCACCACCTCGATCCCCTCGCGCAGGCCCGCATGGTAGAGGCCGGCGCGGATGACTTCCGAAGTGGGACTTACCGCACCCGCCACCATGGCGTCAGCCTGCCCCATCGCCACCATTCCCGCTCCCAGATGAAGGGGATCATGGGCGAGAACGAGCGACTCTCCCTGGCTGAGTCCGCGCGTGCGCCGTCTTTCGAACAACCGCTCCGCCACGATGGCACTGAGAGAATTTTCCTTGGGATCCAGGATTTCGAATTCCTGTGGATCGGCATCCTGCGCGCCGAGCAGAGCCTTGACCCTGCCGGAAGCGCCCACCAGCACCGCCTGCGCGAGATCCAGCGCGCGCAGAACGCAAGCCGCCGCGACGGTGCGTTCATCCTCGCCTTCGGGGAGAACGACACGCGCCTTATGCTCTGCCGCTCGCGCGCGTAGCTGAGCCAGCAGGTGGGTCTCTCGTCTCAGTCGACTGGTAATTTCCGCGGCGTGCTCGCCCATGCCCATCCCTTTCGCCTAGGAGCTCTTGTTCCGTTTGGCATCCATGCGGCGAGCGACGTTCTCGGGAACCAATTTCGAGATATCTCCACCGTGGGCGTGAATCTCGCGCACCAGCGTGCTGCTCACGCTCAAAAATTCCGCGCTGGGCATCAAGAACAACACCTCGAACTTGGGACAGAGCCGCCGGTTCATCAAGGCCATCATGTACTCGTATTCGAAGTCCTGAAAGAGGCGCACCCCGCGCACCACGACATCGACCTTTTGTCTTTCGAATTCGTGCGCGAGGAGTCCCTCGAAGGGTACGACCTCCACTCCTTCACGCTTGTTCATGAGTTCGGTGACAATCTCCACCCGCTCTTTGAGACTGAACATGGGTTCCTTCTCCGTGGAGAGAGCGATGGCCACGATCACCCGGTCGAAGAGCCGCTTGGCGCGTTCCAGAAGATCGAGGTGGCCCAAGGTGAGGGGGTCGAAAGTCCCCGGGTAGAGTGCGGTCTTCATGAATTCATCCCCTCGATGATGCTGAATGCCGAGCTCCCGTGACAGCGCGTCTTGCTCTCGATTCCGGCCGGGAGCACCAAGCTCTCCGCCTCCACGGCTGGATGTTCGATGACACAGATCTCGATCGCGCCCGATACTAACAGGCTCGTGACGAGAGGCAACAGGCGGCCCAGGGTTCCCTCCTGGTAAGGCGGGTCCAGAAGCATCAGCTCGACCCTTTGGCTAATATCGGACGGGTCTGCGGAGTATCGCTTCAGCCAGTGCCAAGCGTCCATTCGCCGTACGCAGGCTTCGGGAGGGTGCAGGTCGAGAGTCTCCAGATTCAGGCGAATCACCTTCACCGCCCTCGGGTCCAGCTCGACGAACACGGCCGAGACCGCCCCGCGACTCAGAGCCTCGATGCCCAGAGCCCCCGATCCCGCGAAGAGGTCCGCCACCCGTTTCCCGCGCACACGATCCCCCAGCGAAGAAAACACGGCTTCTTTCAGCTTGGCGCTGCTGGGGCGGGTCCCGACCTCGGGAGCCAAATGGAGGCCACGTCCGCCAAAACGTCCCGCGCACACCTTGATCATGGCGATCCTTCTGGGCCGGGCTCCCGCAGCTGCTGCAGAAGGGCGCTGAGAGTCCGGGCCAAGCTGAGCGGTGAGCTCTGGCCCACGTTCACGCGCAGATGAGCCGCCGCCGCGTAGCTGAACCTCCGCTCGGTATGCAGGCGCGCCAGACCGGCCGGCCCAAGCGCTCTCACCAGTGGACGCATCTGTTCCGCCTCGCGCTTCAGCCGCGCTCTGAGCAGCGCGAACTCGGGGTCCAGCCAGACCACGCTTGCGCTGCCCCGCAGGAAGGAACGATTCGCGGGATCGACCACGGTCCCTCCCCCCGCGGCAAGAACACAGGGGGTCCCGGAGAGCGCCTGGCGAAGAGCATCGCGCTCGCGCCGGCGGAATCCCGCCTCGCCCTCCTGGGAGAAGATCTCGGAGATCGTGCAAGCGGCCTCGGATTCGATCATGGCATCCAGGTCCACGAAGGGGCGCTTCAGCATGGGGGCCAGTCGTTGCCCGATGCTGCTCTTTCCCGCTCCCATGAAGCCGACGAGGGCGACGATGGGTCTCAAGAATCGCCTCCCGTCTCCGCCGCACGCATGCGCTCTTGGAGTTCCTGGCTGAATCGTTCGAGCGAAGATTTGACGCGCGCCAGAGTGTCGCCCGCGAAGGACTCCAGGAAGGCCTCCGCGAGAACGAACATCACCACCGCCTCGCCCACCACTCCGGCCGCGGGGACCGCGCAGACGTCACTGCGCTCGAACGCGGCTTTCTGTTCCAGGTTGCGCTCCATGTCCACCGATCGCAACGCCTTCTTGAGAGTGGAGATGGGCTTCATCGCGCCCCTGAGAACCAGCGCTTCGCCGGTGGTCATCCCCCCTTCCAGCCCGCCAGCCCGATTGCTCGCGCGCTTTGGTGGCTTGCCCGCGACGGGAACGATCTCGTCATGAACCGCGGATCCCAAAAGTGCGGAGTTGGCGAAGGCCGGTCCGATCTCCATGCCCTTCACCGCGGGAATCGAGAGCATCGCGGCGGCCAAGCGAGCGTCGAGCTTGCGATCGGGCGCCATCGAGGAACCCAAGCCCGGAGGCAAGCCCTCCACCACCACTTCGAAAATCCCGCCCAGCGTGTCCCCCTGCGCCTGCGCCTCCTCGATCGCGGCGCGCATCGCTTCGTAAGCACCAGCGGTGCGTAAATCGTTGGCTTCGGCCAGCTCGAAGATTTTGTCGCTCGCAATGCCCTGAAGCTCGGCCTTCACTTCTCCGATTTGGATGACGTGCGAATGAACGGAGACTCCCAACTCGCCCAAGAAGAGGCGCAGAACCTCCCCCGCCGCCACGCGCGCCGCGGTCTCGCGTGCGCTGGCGCGCTCGAGAACGTCGCGGGCGTCGTGGTGAGCGTACTTGAGCATTCCCACCAGGTCGGCGTGTCCCGGGCGCGGCCGTGTGAGGCGGCGCGGTGATTCACGCGGAGGATCGCCGAAGGGCGAGAGAACCTCGCTCCAGTTCTCGTGGTCGCGGTTCTTCACCACGAGAGCGATGGGTGCTCCCGTGGTCCTCCCGAAGCGAATGCCCGCGACGCACTCGGCCATGTCCTTCTCGATACGCTGACGATTGCCCCGGCCAAATCCGACCTGACGGCGGGCCATGCCGCGGAGCAAGGCATCTGGATCCACGGGAATTCCGGCCGGTAGACCGTCCAGAATGACCGTGAGTTGGGGTCCATGGCTTTCCCCGGCGGTGAGCAGACGCAGCACGATCTCTCTCCTTTGGGCAGAGTAAGGGAGGCTTGTGAGGAGGGTAGGTCAATCGAGGCGCATAGGGCAAGCCGAGGAGTTTCACGGGCTCAAGAAATGAAAAAGGGCGCCGGACTCAAAGTCCGGCGCCCCGACTCAACCCTAGTGGCTTGGGCCTACATGCCCACGCCTTTGGTAGCCGTCTCAGCCTTACGCTCCTGAAGATCGTGAAGGACCTTCTCCTGACGCTGATCCAGCATCTGGGTCCCCTCGTTGATGATCGAGGGAGTGATGAAGACCATCAGCTCGCGCTTGGACTTCGTGGACGAGGTGCTCTTGAAGAGGTTCCCCAGCAGAGGAACATCCATCAGAATGGGCACGCCCGTCGTGAGCTTGCTCTCCACGTCACGGATCAAACCGGCGATCACCGCGGTCTGGGTGTTGTTGACGAGCACGCGGGTGTCGGCCTCACTGGTATTGATGATGACTCCACCCTGGACCGTGGCCTGACTCG
>CAWDWO010000023.1:0-124520 GCA_963806035.1 Candidatus Krumholzibacteriota bacterium
GAGCCTCCCCTTCTCGCGCCTGGCTGACCGTGTGATCGCGCATGCGCCGCGGACCGGGGGCAGCAGCAAGGGCGAGGGATCCATTCTGGGCGGCATCTCGCGGATCTTCGAAGAATAGCGCTCCTCCAACCCCATCGATGCATGCGCTCCCAATCTCATCGTCTGGCAATCTTCCTTGGCGCGGTTCTTTGGCTCTGCCCGCTAGCCGGAAACGCACGGGCACAGTTTCATGCCCAAGTGAAGCCCGAGCTTACGGTCCACCGCAGGCAAGGGAGCATCGTGGTCGACGGCAAGCTCGACGACGAGGGCTGGGTCAGCGCCTCCAGAGCGCTCGACTGGAGCGAGAATTGGCCGGGAGAGCAGCTGAAGCCTCCGGTCGATTCGCAGGCCTGGATCTGCTATGACAACGAGAACCTCTACCTCGCATTTCTTCTGCAGGACGATCCCAAAGCGGTGCGTGCCACTCTCACCGAACGAGATCGCATCTGGAACGACGACTACGTGGGCATCATCCTGGACACCTACGGATCGAGCGCCTGGGCCTACGAACTCTTCGTGAATCCACTCGGGGTGCAGGGCGATCTGCGCTGGACCCCCAACGGCGAGGATCTCAGCTTCAACATCGTGTTCAAGAGCGCGGCAAGAATGCGCGAGGACGGCTGGTCAGTGGAGATGGCGGTGCCGTTCAAGAGCCTGCGTTTTCCGAATCGCGAGGTTCAGGAGTGGCGCGCGACCTTTTGGCGCAACCAACCGCGAGCGAGCCGGCGACGCTACGGCTGGTCCGCCGTCGATCGCAACGAACCCTGCTGGCTGTGTCAATTTGGTTATTTGAAGGGAATTCAAGGGGTGAGTGCCGGTGGAGCGCTCGAGATTCTTCCCTCCGTGGTGGGCTACGACGCACAGGAGCTGAACGACGATCCGCTGCACCCCAAACTGAGAAGCGTGGACAGTGGCCTGGAGTTGGGGGTCGGCGCCCGCTACTCCATTTCTTCGAGCCTGGCGGCCGAGGGCACTTTCAACCCCGATTTTTCGCAGGTCGAATCGGATGCCGCCCAGATTGCGGTCAACACGACCTTCGCGCTCTTCTATCCCGAACAACGACCCTTCTTTCAGGAGGGGAGCGATCTCTACGACACCTGGATCGATCAGGTGTACACCCGCTCGATCAACGATCCCCAGTGGGCCGGAAAGCTCACGGCTCGCACTTCCAACCAGAGCGCGGGCTACCTCGTGGCGCAGGATGAGAATACTCCCTACACCCTGCCTTTTCAGGAGCAAAGCGCCTTCGTTCTCGCGGGACGTTCATGGTCGAACGTGTTCCGGCTGAAGCACAGCTACGGTGACGATAACATGATTGGAGTGTTGGGGACGGATCGTCGGCAAGAACGTGGCGGCTCGGGGACGACCTTCGGCATCGACGGGAGCCAGCGGTTTTTTCACAACTACAGCTTCGAGTATCAGCTCGTGGGCAGCCACACCGTAGAACCCGACGACCCCAAACTCACCGAGGAACTCGATGGAGTGAGTTTCGACAAAGGAAGGCACACCGCATCCTTCGACGGCGAAAGCTACGACGGCTATGCGCACTACTTGAGCTTGCAGCGAAACGCCCGGCATTGGAATTTCGATACCGATTGGTGGGCCACTTCCCCGACATTCCGCTCGGACAACGGTTTCGTGTATCGCAACGACCGGCACGAAATGGATTTCTCGACCGGTTACAGCTTTTATCCCGAGGGCAGCTCTCTGGTGGACGAATGGAAACCCGGAGTGGCCCTCGGCCGGGTCTGGAATTGGGAAGGGCTTCGCAAGGACGAATGGTTCGTCCCGCAACTGTCTTTCGACTTGAAGGGACAAACTTCGCTCAGTGCGGATTGGATATTCTCCAACGAGCGCTTTCACGGCCACGACTACCGGGGCATTCGCCGTTGGGAGATCGACGTCGACAGCAAGTTCAGCGAGACTCTGGGACTGGGGGCCTTCGCTTCCTACGGGAGCCGTATCGCGCGCAATCTCGACACTCCTGTACTCGGCGACGGACTGGACGCCTCGGCCTGGAGCACTCTGAAGCCGACGGAGAGAGTGACCCTCGAGACCAACTGGGACTACCAGGAATTGCACTACCAGGAGCACGGCGGGGTGATCTTCGCCGGGTACGTGCTCCGCAACAAACTCAACCTGCAGTTCAGCCGCGAGTGGTTCCTGCGCCTGGTCGTGCAATACGACAGCTTTCAGCGGAGTCTCAGCCTCGAACCTTTGCTTTCCTACCGAATCAACGCCTTTTCGGCCGTCTATCTCGGCAGCAGCCATCGCGCCCAGGACGTGCAGCTCATGGGGAGTGGTGGCCCCCCTTCTCGGACCGAATTCCGCGAAGATCGGCGCCAGTTCTTCTTCAAGCTCCAATATCTCTTCCGCAGTTGAGATCACCGGCTCAGCAGCCCACTCGCGCGTCGATCGCGGGCCCGGACCGAGGGGCCGAGCCGGGGCCGACTCTCCCATCTGGAACTTGCTCTCTGCTCCTTCTTGACCTTTGGGCGGCTTTTCGCCAATGTCCACGGGACCCCGCCTAAAGATCTCAGCCCTGGAGGCGTTTCGTTCATGCCATTTTTTCAGAAATTCCCGAGCGCCTTCTGGCTCGCGAACACCATGGAGATCTTCGAGCGTATGGCGTGGTACGGCTTCTATGCCGTTTCCACTCTATACCTGACCGGTTCGGTGGAGACGGGCGGTCTGGGACTCTCCAGTGAAAAGCGCGGGATCATCCAGGGGATCATCCCCTTCCTGCTCTACCTCTTCCCGGTGGTAACGGGCGCCCTGGCCGACAAGTTCGGTTACAAGCGCACCTTCTTCACCGCTTATGCCATCATGACTCCGGCCTACTTCCTCCTGGGTCAACCGGATGGCTTCTGGGGCTTCTTCTTCTGCTTCCTCTTGGTCGCGCTCGGCGCCGCCACTTTCAAGCCGGTGGTCGTCGGCACGGTGAGCCACGTCATCGACGACAAGTACAAGTCCCTGGGCTTTGGGATCTTCTACATGATGGTGAACGTCGGCGGCTTCGTCGGTCCCATCGTGGCGGGAATCGTTCGCAACGATCTGGGCTGGCCCTGGGTCTTCCGCATGAGCTCGATCTGGATCGCCTGCAACTTCATCTGGCTCGCCTTCTACAAGGAGCCGCTCGGCCGCAAGGCGGCACTGACCAAGGAACTCGAGGAGGCCAAGGCCAAGCTGGCCGACGTGGTTCAGGCCCCCGTAAAAAGCAGTCCCCCGCAAATTCTCGCAGCCCTGCTGCGAGGCGGACCGACCTTCATCGTGGCCGGTTTCGTGTTGGGCTGGACGCCCACTCTCTTTGCCCTGGCTGGTCTTTCGATTCTGAGCGTGGCCATCCGCATTCTGGTCGCGGTGGTGCCGAACGAAGTTCGCTTGCTGCTGCGCAAGTCGGGCGAGGACGTGGTCGAAGTGCTCGGCAACGGCGCCTTCTTCGTGAGCACGGTGGGGACCATCTTCCTTCTCATGCTGGCCGGTGGCGAGTGGATCTCGTGGGAGAACATGGGCATCCTCATCGCGGTCCTGATCGTGGGCAATCTCATCGTCGACATGTTCTTGAAGAAGCGAGGCGATGCCGAGGGACTCTGGCAGAGCGCGAAGGTCGGCGACTGGCGCTTCGCCCTCTACCTCCTGGTGCTGTCCGGATTCTGGACCGAATTCAACCAGCTTTTCATCACGCTTCCCGAGTACATCCGCGACTACACCAACACCGATGACATTCTCCACTCCCTGCAAGGGTTCTTCAACACCCTGGGGATGAACGGGACTTGGCAAGGCTTCCTGACCAACATGACCCGCGCCGAGGGCGTCAATCCCGTCCACAACATCAACCCCGAATTCCTGATCAACATCGACGCGGGCGCGATCATCGTCTTCCAGGTGCTCATCTCGGCGATCTTCGCCAAGCGCAAACCCTTCACCACCATGATCGTCGGCACCATCCTCACCGGAGTGGGAATGGCAATGAACATCTACGGGGGAATGGGCTGGATCGTGGTTGCGGCCATTTTCGTCTTCGCCATTGGGGAGATGATGGCCAGTCCGAAGAGCCAGGAGTACGTGGCGCTCATCGCGCCCAAGAGCAAGACCGCGATGTACATGGGCTACTACTTCGTGAGCGTGGCCCTGGGCAATCTCTTCGCGGGAATTCTCTCCGGCCAACTCTACGGCCACTTCGGGCCGGCGGACCGGGGCGGCATCGACAAGCCGGGAACCATGTGGCTCATCTTCGGCATCATCGGAGTCGCCACCGCGGCAATCCTCTTCCTCTACGACAAACTCGTCATTCGGCGTCGACCGGCTGAGGCAGTCGAGGCCTAGCTCGCAAGGCCCGTCACGCAACGCGTGGCGGGCCTCTCTCGTTCTCTTCCTCCAGGAGTTTCCACCATGCGCGCACACCGTGACCCCGTCGCAATCTTGCAGACAACAGGACTAGTCGACCGTTTTCTAAGATATGTTCAGATCGACACCCAATCCTGCGAGGAGAGCGAGAGCTGCCCCTCCACCGCGAAGCAGCTCGATCTGGCGCGGCTCCTGGCGGAGGAACTCACTCAGCTCGGTCTGAGCGGGGTCGAGCTGGACGAGAACGGTTACGTGCTGGCCACCCTCGAAGGGCATGGAGACATGGTCCTGGGCCTGTGCGCGCACATCGATACCGCGCCCGCGTTTTCGGGCACCGAGGTGAAGCCACAGCTGCATCGTGACTACGCCGGCACCAGGATCAGTTTGAAGAACGGAGTGGTGATCGATCCCCGCGAGAATCCCGAGCTGCTGGAGTGCATGGGGGACACCATCGTCACTTCGGATGGCACGACCCTCCTGGGCGCCGATGACAAGTCCGGAATCGCAGCGATCATGAGCATGCTGGAAATTCTGCAGCGGGATCCTTCGATCGCACATCCCACCCTCAAAATTTGTTTCAATCCCGACGAGGAAATCGGTCGCGGACCCCACCGCTTCCCTCTCGAGCGCTTCGGAGCCGATCTCTGCTTCACCGTCGACGGTGGATTTCCCGGCGAAATGAATGTGGAAACTTTCTCCGCGGACAAAGCCTTGCTGAAATTCACCGGAGTTTCCGTGCATCCGGGAACCGCGCGCGGCAAGATGGTGAACGCCCTCACCTGGATGGGAAAGTTCCTGGATCGCCTGCCCTGGGCCGAGAGTCCCGAATGCACCCACGAGAAGGAAGGTTTCTATCACCCGACCGCGGCCAAGGGAGATGCCGCGAGCTGCAGCCTCGAACTCATCCTCAGAGACTTCGACACCGAGCAGCTGAAAGTCAGGGGCCAGCGTCTGCGAGCCATGGCCGAGAGCTTGAAAGCGGAGGAGCCCAAACTAAGGGTCGAAGTGGAGATCAGCGAGCAGTACCGCAACATGCACGACGATTTGGCCCAACACCCGAAGATCGCAGAGACTCTGCGCCAGGCCATCGAGGCCACGGGACTCACTCCGCGCACGGTTGCGGTTCGCGGTGGGACCGACGGTTCGCAGCTCACCGCGATGGGCTTGCCCACCCCGAATCTCTTCGCGGGAGGCATGAACTTCCATGGGCCAAAAGAATGGGTGAGCGACCGCGCCATGGCACTGGCGACGGCCACGCTTTTGAATCTCGTGCAGATTTACGCGGAGGAGCCCGCCGTCACTTCTTGAGTTCGCGACCGCTGAGGCTATTCAGGGCCTTTTCCGCCGCCTCCCGGGCCGCGTCGATCTCGGCCTCTCCTCCACACATGTAGAGGCGGCCGAAGGCGCCGATGGGATTGGAGTCGACCAATCGCACCGGAGCCGCCTTCTCGGCTTCGTTGGCGGCGAGCATGCAGTACGCGGCCGGTTCGGTCTCCAGAATGAGAAGCGATTCACCGGGCACGATCATGCCGCCGAAGCGCGTGCGGTTGATGAGCTGGGTGTGGTAGGGCTCCACTCCACGAATCACGGTGGAGGAGACGAGCCGCGGTTTCGCGCGGTCGTTTTCCGACTTGCCCAGAGCCCGCAGGATGCTCGCCCCCGCCTCGCGAACCTCCCCCTGATCGAAGTGGTTCACCTCGCAGAGCCCGAACGCGCGCTCGGTGGCGATGGTCGCGGGACGAACCGCGGTACTCTTGAGCGCGGCGTCCAACACCTCGTGGATGCGAATCGCCGGCGCAATCTCCACCCAGAGAGAAGCCACCCCGGGAACGGGTTGGAAGCCTCGGCAGGTGGTTCCCACCGCGGCCGCGAGCTGCGGCTGAAGTACGTCAAGAAATGCGTAAGTTCTCAGGTCGATCATGATGGACCGATCCTGCCAGCGGCAATGCCTGCTGTCAACGAATGGAATGAGTACGCAAGCACATGCTCTCATTGCGCTATGCGGACGCTTTGCTCCGTGCTAGCCTGCCCGAGTTCCCCCAGTGCACCGACCAACACCATTCCCTAGGAGGATCATTCCATGAAACGTGCCGTTCGCTTTACGCTGGCTCTTACGCTGCTTGCCGGATTGCTCCTGCCCGGTCTGGCGAAGGCAGAAGAGGCTCGTCCCATCCAGCTCTCCCTGGTCCCCTCGGTCCAGCTCTTCTCCGAGCAGACTGCCATCCACGGAGTGCGCCTGGCCATCGTGGGCCGCAATTCCGAGGTTCAGGGCCTCGACTTCGGGCTTGGGCTGTTGACTACCGGCCCCTTCACCGGCGTGGCCTTGGGGATCGCGAATGTGGTGGACGGCACCGCCGCTGGCCTCCAGTGGAGTTTCATCAACTACACCAAGGGAGACGTGCAGGGGATGCAGTGGGGCTTTTACAACCAGGCCGCCAGCATGCAGGGAATCCAGTGGGGCCTCATCAACTTTGACGATGCAGATTTCCAGGGCTGGCAGTGGGGTGCGGCGAACTTGGTGCAAAATGGCCACAGCAAAGGTCTCATGGTGGGCTTCGTGAACATGACCGAGGACATGAACGGGCTCCAGTTTGGGCTGGTGAACATGACCAACAACATGCACGGGCTACAGATCGGGCTGGTGAACGTCATCAAGAGCAAGGAGAAGCTGCCGGTCCTCCCCATCGTCAACTGGGTGTTCTGATTGCGCGGAGATGGGAGAAGTTGGCAGCCCCAACGGGATTCGAACCCGTGTACCCACCTTGAAAGGGTGGTGTCCTGACCTGACTAGACGATGGGGCCGCCCAAGGCAAGGGGGCCCCTAGGCTAGACAGAAGGACCATCGAGCGCAAGCACTGGCTGCCCGGGCCACCTCAATAGTAGCGCCGGATTACCCCCATGAGCTTGCCCAGGATCCGCGCATGCCCCATCTCCGGCGTGAGGAGAATGGATGCCATCTGGCCGTTCTCCGGCTTGAGTTCGACGTAGCCCTCGCGGCGGTAGAAGCGCTTCAGCGTCACCGAATCTTCGATGAGCACCACCACGATCTCGCCGTTCCGGGCCTCCTGCTGAGGACGCACCAGAATGAGATCTCCGTCGCACACGTGGGCGCCGATCATCGACTCTCCGCGTACCCGCAAGAGGTAGCAGTTGGGGTCAGGGACCATCGAGACGTCGCACTCCAGTTCGCCGTCGATCCTCTCCTCGGCGAGGATGGGGCTACCCGCCGCCACCTCCCCAATGATCGGAACTCGCACGTGCCGTCCTTCCCGGATCACCGGGGCGCGGCGAGGCTTTCGGGTTCCCTTCGGCATCTTCAGGATCTCGATCGCACGCGAGTGATCACGGCGACGGCGGATAAACCCCTTCCGTTCCAGCTGTCGAAGGTGGTCGTGCACGCTGCGTGTGCTCAAGAGGCCGACCGCCTCTCCCAGCTCTCGAATGCTTGGAGGGTAGCCATGGTCTTTCATCCACTGGCAGAGCGCCTCGAGAACCTCTCCTTGGCGCGTCGTCAATTCTCGAGTTGGTTTTCTCACTCGTTTCCCCTCCAGATGAGATTTCGATTCAGCCCAAGCGTTCGAGGCTCAGACCGAGTTCCAGTTGCTTTGGCGCGCCGAAGCCCGGCGCGGGCAACTCACGAAGCATGGCGGTCGTCGGGGATTTCTCCGCAGACGTCCTCCGAGAGCGGGCGCTGGCGGCCGCGCGCAGCTCCAGCTCGAACCATCCTAAAGCACGGCGATCCTCTTCGAAAAGCCGCACTCGCGGAATTCCATCGCGATCGCGCAGGAGCGGAAGACGCGACCAAAGTGCGCGTCCACTGAAGCAGAAGCGCCTTCCGCCCTGCGGTGTCTCCGGACAGGCGGCCAAGAGTCCGCCCTCCAGCCACGGAAGAAGCCGGCCCTGAAGCCGCGGCCAGGCTTCGCCGCTCACCCGCGCGGTCAGCCGCCGGTCCCATTCCGCGAGCGAGCGGGCCAGTGCGGTGGCCGTCACTTCGGGATCGGGAAGGCGGCCTTCTCGCGCGGGTCGGCGTTCGCTCAGTCCGAGCAACCAGGCGCAGATCCCACCCACCTGAATCAGGGGTGCCTCCACCGTCACCCCCGCCACGGGCAGCAAAGTCTGGATCAACGCTCCGGCCCGCCGCAACAGGGGTCCGAGCATCCATTCGTTGAGCAGCTCGAGTTCCGCGTTGGCGCATTGACGCCAGCTCTCGGGCAGACTCTCGTAGAGGCAGCGTTCCCGCAGAAGACTACCGCGATGCAAAAGGTCTCTCAGCATGGGAACGTAGGTTTCGTCAGGCAGCCGATACTCACGATCGAGTTGAAAGTCGGTGCACAGAATGGGAGCCATCCCCGAGCGTTTCGAGGGAGCAGAGGACTCTTCCTCCTCCTCGACGCTCATGAGGCGCAGGGCCGGCAGACCCCACTCCCTCGCCAATCCCTCCAGGGGATCACCCTCGCGACGAAGGATCGCCAGAGCGACCCGGTCGGCGCCCAGGCTCCCGATCCACTTCTGCGCGCGCTGCCGGATCCCCTCGTCTTCAAAGGAGGTGGATGAACGCAGCACGTCGCCCGGAACTCCCAGAAGAGCCAGCGGTTCGTGAGCGCGCGCCACGCCGTCGAGTTCGTCCTCGCTGAGCTTCACCCCGGTCAGAAGACCCTGGAGTGCCGCGTCGCTGCGCGCCAGCCAGAGAATCTTGGCGCTATCGCCGAAACCGCCGTTGGCTTGCGGTCGAGCCGGCATCCATCTCCCGGGCAAGAGTGTGCAGGGAACTCGCGTCGCCATTTCCAGCAGGGAAAAGAGTCCGGAGGGGGCATCGCCCCACTCGAGAAGGGTTCCCTGGCAGGCGGTTTCTCGCATCTTGCGCGCGGCCTCCTCCTGGCCGTGGAGTTCGAGCCAGGCGCGGTCGAGCCTCAAGAGAGTGGGCAGCGTGGGGCTACTTTCCATCATGGTCTGCTCCTCGTTCGTCTTGGGACGGGAGATCTTGGTTCGGAGATTTTTCCCAGGCCACGGCTTCCCAGGAAGCGGAGTTGTCGGTGTGGCGCAACAAGGTGCGCGCGCGGCCGATGGCCTCACCGCCGTAGCGGGTGTGCAAACGATCGAGAGTCTTCGCGAGCTTGGGATCGAGATGGGCACTTCCTTCAGCGAACAACTCTCCCTGCGACACGCTCTCGCTGCTGATCTCGTGCATTCCCAGTCCGATGAGCCGCACCGGGTGCTGGCCCCAGTTCAACTGACGCAGGAGAGCTTGCGCCGTTCTGTAGAGCTCGTTCTCGCTGGAACTGGGAGCAGCGAGGGTGGCGCGGCGCGTGAGGGTACGAAAGGTGTTGTCGCGGATCTTGAGCTGCACGACGCGACCTACGGATCCGGCGCGGCGCAGGCGATAGGCGATCTTCTCGCTGAACTTCAAGAGCACCGGCAGTAGCTCGGCCTCTCCGTGAAGATCGTGGGCGAAGGTCAATTCGTGGCTCACGCTCTTGGCGCGGCGCGCGGGATCGATGTGTCCCAACTCGCGCGCCTGGGCCATTTCCAAGAGGCTGCTTCCCATCTTGCCAAACTGCGACCGCAGATGCGCGTGCGAACTCGCGGCCAGATCACCGACGGTGTCATAGCCCTGCTCGTGGAGCCGCGCACTGAGCTTGGCTCCCACTCCCCACAGGGACTCGACCGGCAGGGGAGCCAGGAAGGGGCGTCCGGCGCCGCGGGGGACCACCACCACTCCGCGCGGCTTGCGCAGCGCACTGCCGATCTTGGCGATCCGACGCGTTTCGCCGATGCCGATGGACATCCACAGGCCTGTCTCCTGGTGAACGCGCCGTCGCAAGCGCAAGGCGAATTCGGTCCAGGGCGCGTGCAGTCGCTCGCAGCCGGCCAGATCGAGGAAGGCCTCGTCGAGCGAGACCATTTCAATGCGAGGACTCAGCTCGCGCACGATGGCGAAGACCTGCTGGCTGAGCTCCTGGTAGCGCCCCATACGGCCCGCGCGCAGCACGAGCTGCGGACACAAGGAGAGCGCGCGGGCCGTGGGCATTGCGCTGCGCACGCCGAATTGGCGTGCTTCGTAGGAGGCGGCCGCGATGACTCCACGGCCCTGCGCTGGCCCCCCCACGGCCACGGGAAGCCCCTGCAGCCGCGGGAAGTCCAAAACCTCCACCGAGGCATAGAACGCGTCCAAGTCGACGTGTGCAAACCAGGGGCTTTGAGCCGGGAAATTCACGGAAGCTCCTCTTCCACAACGAGTTGGGGCGTTTGCCAATCCACAAACGGAGCCGCGAGGCACCACAAACTCCTGTTTGTGGATCACAGCTTAGGAAACAATCGTTTGGCTGTAAAGGGGAGAAATGAAAATTGTCGCTTTCGGGCTGCTCCCCCGCCGCGAGCAGCCCGGTGGCGAAGCCCGCGGGGGTGATGCATCTTATCCCCACTCAGATTGTCCCCTCGGACTGTCCCGAGCCGAGAGACCGCTTCTCGTGAGCGCCTCGACGCCCGGCCCGCCTCTGGAGAGTGATGATGAACGACCGTGATCATGAGGACCGCCTCGACTTCTATACCGCCACCCACAAAGGTCATCGGCGGCGGCTCTTCAACTTTTCCGAGCGGGTGGGAATCACCGAATTCTGCGACCCGGACGCGGTCGATGATCTCGGGGAGGAGTTTCGACGCATCAGCCGCATGCTGCGCATGCACGCGCGCCACGAGAGCGAGTTCATTCACCCCTTCCTGCAGTCGAAGTTTCCCGGCGAAGCGGAATTTCTCGAGGGAGAGCACTCCGACCTGCGCACGAATCTGGCCGAGCTGGAAGCGTTCTACGACGACATCAATTCCAACCCGGGGAAGATTCAGCACTGCCGGGTCTTCGGGCACGAGTTCTACCGCGCTTTGCAGCGCTTCATCTCGCGTTATCTCGATCACATGGACGAAGAGGAACGCACGATGACCAAACTCTGGCAGGCGTGCACGAAAGAAGAACTGCAGGAGGTTCTCCTGCAGATGCGTTCCAGCATGACCGAGGAGCAGGAGCTGGAGGAGCTACGCGACATCGTTCCCGCTCTGGCGCCGCACGAACGCGTCAGTCTCTTCCAGACACTGAGCAAGGGCCTCAACTCCGAACGGTATTCGGACGTCTGGACCCTCGCCGAGGAAATCCTCCCCGCGCAGGAATACACGGATCTGCGCGAGAGCGTGGAGTCCCCGAAGATTTCCCGCACAGACTGAACTGCCGCCGACTCGCATGAGCCGCCGCCTCCCCTCGCTCGACGTCTTTCGCGGTGCGACGGTAGCTGCCATGTTGCTGGTGAACAATCCGGGACACTGGGGCGAAGCGACGCAGTTCGCGCAGCTGCGGCACGCGGACTGGAACGGTCTCACCTTCACCGATCTCATCTTTCCCTTCTTTCTCTTCGCGGTCGGGATCTCGCTCGTGCTTTCCTTCGAGCGTCGTTTGCGCGAAGGAGAGGATCGGCGAAGCCTCCTACGGCACGTCCTCAGCCGCAGCGCGATCCTCGTTGGTCTGGGACTGGTGCAGAACCGCTTCGGGATTCTCCTCGCGGGCGGCCTTTTGAGTCCTCACGCGCTGCTGGACGCGCGCATCCCCAGCGTGCTCTTTCGCATCGGGCTGGTGTTCTTCTTGGCCAGCCTGGTCCAGCTCTACTTGCCACGCTGGCGCAGCCTGCTCGCGCTCTCGTTCGTCCTACTTTTGGGCTACGGTATTCTCCTCACGCGCGTCAGCATCCCGGGTTTCGGCATGCCGGATCTCGCGCTGCCGCTACGCGCGAGCGACGGCAGCTACCATGCGGTCTTCTCGAATCTCTGCGCCTACGTCGACACCAAGGTGTTCGGCATCCGCTGCCTGCTTCACGTGAGCGATCCCAAGACCGGAGCGCTGCTGTGGGCCTTCGACCCCGAGGGACTCGTGAGCACCCTGGGCGCTCTGGTCACCGGCCTTGCGGGAGTGCTGGCCGGACGCGCGCTCCTTGCCTCCACACGAGGGGACGCGGAAAGGCCGGCGCGGACCCGACCACGCGCCCTCTCGCGCTGGATCCTCTTCGCGTTCTTCCTCATCGCACTGGGCATCCTCAGCCGGCACTGGATCGACTGGAACAAGCGCCTGTGGACGCCGAGCTACGTGTTGGCCACCGCCGGCGCGGCGCTTCTGTTCTTCACGCTACTGCGGGCGTGGCTGGATGGGCGTGGGCCTAAGAAACTCGTGCAGCCTTTGGTGTGGTACGGCCGCAACGCCATCACCGCCTTCTTCTTTTCCAGCCTGCTCGCGACCACCAGCGTGTACCTGCACGTACCCTTCGGGCCCCACTCCGGACAGCTCATCAAGCGCTTCCTCTACGAGCAGCTCTTCGCGAGCTGGGCCGGACCGCTCTGGGGATCGCTTCTCTATGCACTGGGCGTGGTCGTATTGTGGGCGATGATTTGCGGCGAGCTGCACCGCCGCCGCCTGTACTGGAAGATCTAGAAGCGCGACGAGGACTCTGGTACCGTGAACGCTTCGAACCGAGCGAAGGAGAGCCCGCGTGAACGATCGAATCCCCCTTCCCTGGAGCCGCTCCTGTTACGTGTGTGGAGAAGCCAATCCCGACGGTTTCCGCGCGCGCAGTTTCAAGGTCGGCGAGCGCGTCGAGCTGCCCTTCGTGGCCGAGGAGCGATTCGCCGGCTGGAATCAAGTCATCCACGGCGGCATCATCGCGACCCTGCTGGACGAGGTGATGACCTGGGCCGCCATTTTGGGCTCGGAAAAGCCTTGCTTCGCGGCGGAGTTCACCGTCCGCCTGCTGAAACCGCTGCCGCCAGAGACCCACTGCATCGCGGTGGCCCGGATGGTGAGCGGCCGGCGGCGCGTCTTCGACACGGAATCGTGGATCGAGGACGAGGCGGGCACGGTCTACGCCCGCGGGAGTGGCCGCTACATGCCGGTGCCGCCCGAACAGACCAAGCACCTGCGGCAAGATTTCGTCCGCGACGAGCACTGCCTGCAGCTCGACGGCATCTTCGGCGGCTAGCGGCGGGCCGCGGGCAGGGAGAGCTTTCACCCGGCCAGGGAGCTGCTATATTGAAGCGCCTGGCCGCCAAAACCGGACCCGGCCCCCTCTGTACAGGAGTCACCCACAGTTGGCCTCCGAGCGCGACATCAACCAGCCCAATCTGAAGCCGCCCAGCGACGTCAATCCGCGCGCTGAGGCGGTCCTCGACTTCCCCGATCGCGAGTTCGGCGAACTGAGCGAGGCCGACTACCGGGAACTCGGATTCCTCTCCGGCCTCGAGGTGCACCAGCAGCTCGACACGAAGAAGAAGCTCTTTTGCCGCTGCCCTTCCGGCGTGTTCGTGGACCACTTCGACGCCGAAGTGTTGCGGCACATGCGCCCCACCCTGAGTGAGCTGGGAGAGTACGACGGCTGCGCGCTCATGGAATTCAAGACGCGCAAGGAGATCGTTTACCAGCTGGAGCGCGGCACCGTCTGTACCTACGAGATCGACGACACCCCTCCCTTTCCGATCAACCTCGAGGCGATCGAGATCGCGCTGGAAGTGAGCCGGCTCTTCGACCTGAAGCTCGTCTCCGAACTGCACGTGATGCGCAAACAGTACCTCGATGGCTCGATTCCCACCGGTTTCCAGCGCACCGCGATGGTGGGACTGGGCGGAACGATTCCCTTCGTGGAGCCCCAGCTCGGGATCGATCGTCCGCTACGCATTCGACAACTCTCGCTCGAAGAGGATTCTTGTCGCGAGATCAGCGACATCGGACACCGCATCACCTTCCGCACCGATCGCCTCGGCGTGCCTCTGACGGAAGTGGTGACCGAGCCCGAGCTCTACTCCCCCCTCGAGTTGCAGGCGGGCGCCCGTCTGCTCGCGCGCACCACCCGCGCCAGTGGGCGCGTGCGCCGCGGAGCGGGCGCCGCGCGCCAGGACGTGAACGTCTCGGTGGCCGGCGGCAGACGCGTGGAGATCAAAGGAGTGCACCATCACCGCGGCCTCCCCCAACTCGTGCACATCGAAGCCTACCGGCAGCTCAATCTGCTTCGAGTGCGCGCCGAACTCCTGCGGCGCGGGGTCACGCGCGAGATGTTCGAGCTGCCCGAGGGCAGCAAGGAGGTCTACGAATCGCCGAAGGTGCTGGATGCGACGGGGATTCTCTCCTCGAGCGACTTCACTCCCCTGCGGGACTGCCTCGAGCGGGGCGAGGAAGCGGTCGCGGTCCGTCTCCAGGGCTTTGGCGGCCTGCTCGGACGCCGCACCCAACCCGGGCTCACCCTGGCCAACGAATTCGCCGACCGGGTGCGCGTGATCGCCTGTCTCACTTCGCGCCCCTTCCTCATCCACAGCGACATCGAGGGCTACGGTTTCGAGCACGCGCACTGGAAACAACTGCGCACCTCGCTGCGCGCCGAGTCGGGCGATGCGATCCTCGTGCTGTGGGGGAAGAGGCGCGACCTGCAGACCGCGGTGCGCGAGGTCTTCCTGCGCGCCCAGGACTGTCTGGTCGGCGTGCCGGCCGAGACGCGCCAGGCCTTCGTCAGCGGCACGAACGGCTTCGAGCGCATCCTGCCCGGAGCCGACCGCATGTACCCCGACACCGACACCCCACCGGTTCCCTTGAGCGACGGCTTGATCGAGCGCGTCAGCGCTCTCAGCACCGAGCGTCCCTGGGAACGAGAAACGCGCTTTGCCAAGCTGGGCTTGCCCTTCGCATTGTGCCGTCGCCTCAGCGACGCGCCCTGGTGCGAACTCTTCGATGCGCTGAAGCCGCCCAAGGGTCCGGTGGCAGTCTGCGTGGCCTATGCGCTGGAGAAACGCCTGCCCTACTTTCGGCGCAGCGAGGGAGTGAGTGAGCTTCCCTCGGCGCAAAGGCTTCAACCGTGGGTCGAAGCTCTCGCCTCAGCTCGCATGCGGCAGGAAGCGGCCGAGGCCGCGCTGGATCGCTTGCTGCGCGAGCCCGAGAGAGAGGCCGAGGAAATTTTGCGTAGTTTTGAGGCCGACGGCGGAGCCGAGGAGCGCTTGAATGAGCTCCTGCAGCAGCTCGAGGCGAAAGCCTCCACGCTGCGCGAGGATGATCCCGCGGCGCGCCTGCGCTGGGCCATGGGCGAGATCATGCCGCAGTGTTTGGGGAAGCTGGATCCGAACAAGGTACGCGAACGCCTCCGCGTCTCTCTTGAATCCGGGAGGCTCACGATGAACGAGGAGCGCTTCAAGGGCTACCGCGATCCCTGCAAGGGCCTCATGAAGAAGTTCGGAGTGGGTGTGTGGTGTGAGGTGCGCGCGACCACGAAGACCGGAAGTTTCGAGGGACTTCTCCTCCCCCGCAGCGAGACCGCCGATGCCGAGCACATCGTGTTGAAGCTCAACACCGGCTACAACATCGGTCTGCGCCATGACACCATCGAGAAGCTGGAGCAGATCGGCTACCGCGAGGCGCACTACCAAATTCCCGAAAAGGAATTTCCCGTCAGCGAGAACAAGCCGCGGGTGAAGCTCTTCGGCACCGGGGGGACCATCGCCTCGCGCCTGGACTACCGCACCGGCGCGGTCATTCCCGCCTTTTCGCCCGGCGAACTCTACGGATCGGTCCCCGAGCTGGCGGACATCTGCAACCTGGAAACCGAGAAGCTCTTCGGCGTGTTCAGCGAAAACATGGGACCCGAGCAGTATCTGGTGTTGGCGGAGCGTACCGGTGAGGCGATCCGTGATGGCTATGCGGGGGTGGTGATCGGCCACGGTACCGATACCATGCACCACACCGCGGCGGCCCTCTCGTTCATGGTGCAGTCGCCGCCCGTGCCCATCGTGATGGTGGGCAGCCAACGCTCGAGCGACCGTCCCTCCTCGGATGCGGCGCAGAACCTCATCAATGCCACCTGGGCCGCGGCGACCGGAGACATCGCCGAAGTCATGGTGTGCATGTTCGGTCCCACCAGTGACCGCTACAACTTGCTGCACCGCGGCACGCGGGTGCGCAAGATGCACAGCAGCTACCGCAGTACCTTTCGCACCATCGGCGACATTCCTTTAGCCATGGTGGAAGACGGACGCATCACCGCACTCAAGGACGACTACCAACACCGTCGCGACGACGGTGAGGTCGAGGTGCACGCCACCTTCCAGGAGAAGGTGAGTCTGGTCTATTACTACCCCAACATGCAGCCCGACGTGATCACCTCGCTCATCGATTGCGGCTACAAGGGCATCGTGATCGCCGGTACCGGGCTGGGCCACGTGAACCGCGGGGTCTATCCCGCGCTGCGCAAGGCGCGCGAGGCGGGCGTGTGCGTGTTCATGACCTTGCAGACCCTGTGGGGCTTCGTGCAGATGCACGTCTACGAGACGGGTCGCGAGATTCTGGAGTTGGGCGTGGTGCCGCTGGCGAACATGCTGCCCGAGGTGGCTTACATCAAGCTCGGCTGGGCGCTGGGTATGCATCCCAACGACCCGGAGAAGGTCAAGGAACTCATGAAGACACCCTTGGCCGGCGAGATGACCGAGCGCGAGCCGCACGACGGCTACCTCGTGTTCCAGGGCGGGGTGCCGGAGATCCAGAACTTCTTCGGCAAGGTGTGGAAGTGAGCGCTTGATATGGGTCTAGGCCGCTCGCGACCCAAGGAGTGCATGGCCACGTTCGTGGCATTGCTCCTGATCACCACCGCCCTCGCCTCCTGCACCTCGGGTCGGAATACCCACTACAGCCTGGAGCGCGCAGGGCAGAACGAATCCGCCCTTCCGGATACTCTGGCCACACTGGGGATCACATCCGGCATGCGCAACGACAGGAGCATGGAAGACCAACTCGTCTTCAGCGTGACCGACCGTCTGCAATACGAATTCTTGAACAGAGTTTCCAAAATCGACGCGAACAACTACCAATCCGAGCTCACGAAGTGCGAGCTGGCTCTTTACGGATTTGCTGCGCCCAACGCGCTGGACATCGCCCGAAGGCCGGTGGGGACCGTAGGCTACGGATTGCTCGCCCTGAGTCCCACTTACCAGGGACGTTTCGAGATTCTCATCAAGCTGACGACGGAGGCCCTCGAGCGGGCCCGGCAGTACATGGAGCAGGACGGAACGCTCTCCCCCGGCGAACGCAAGAACCTCAGCGCCGCCGAAGCGGCCATCACCGAGGCAAGTTACCTGCTCGATGTGGCCCGAGCTCAGGATGCCACCGAAAGCAAAGCACAGTACGAGGCCGCGCTGCGCAAGGCCGTTGCGAGTGGTTTCGGCGACAAGCCGGAAAACTCCACCTCGATATGGACCAGAAAGAACCGTCTCCTCGATTTCGAGAAGCGCCGCGACTGGTACATCCAAAGAACCCAGGATGTGCTTGAAGCGCTGGGCAAGCAACGCTTCACGAGTACGGTACAGCTCCTCGAGGAAGCCATCCGGCTCTACGACCAGCTGGAGCCTGCGCAGCGGTGAGCGAGTTCGGAGGACTTCTTCTGGCCTAGGGTAGGATCAATTCACTCTAGGATCCTGCACGCGCACGCGTCGCCAATGCTGAACCCACGAAATAGAGAACGGGATTGCCCGTGGCGGCACTCAGGATGAGAGATGCGAAGTAGGGCAAGTCATTCCGCTTTAGCTCGACCGCATCCCTGACCGAAGCCTCGAGCGACACACGATCCTGTAGCAGTTCGAGTGCATCACTGGGATCGCACGGTGGTCCCTCCTGCCGTTCGATCTGCTCGAGGCAGGCCGCGAGCGCAGAGTAACGCTGCAAAAGAACCGTCCCTTGCCAGCGGAGAGTGTCCATGCGGGCTTCGATCTCGGCCGGCGACATTTGCGCGAGGCGCGCAAATCCCTGCGGACCCGCGCGCAAGGCTCGCTGCATCTCCTCACGCGTGGGTCGTCGTGCGGAGAGGCGACGCAGCAGAAACTGCGCGCGCCAGAGAAACTCCTCCAGCTCGGGATCCGCGGAGAGCGCCCTACGGCGATCCGCGGGAAGTGTCTCCCCCGGATCCATGCCCATCAGTGAATCCGTCGCGCTTCGGACACTCTCAAGGGGAGCGGCAAGCAGCTCTTTCGAGGGCTCCCTGCCACAAGCGGTCAAACACGAGAGCACGAGAAGGCAGGCGAGAGCAAGGACACGAGACATGCGCAGGATCTCCTGCGGAGGCGATCCTGTGGCGAGCTTGCATGAGGGATGCCGCGCGCTACGAGCTGCGCTTCAAGCTTTGAAACAGGCTGAAAATCTGCTCTCAGCGCGGGAGAGAAGCCTGCTGCAAGCTCGTGAACGATTGCACTCGATGGTCAGAAGCTGGCAGTTGTCCCGATTCCGGGACAGTCCACGTCATCCCAGGACATCGAAGGGGCGTTCGGAGGAACTTCGCGAGTGTACCCGGGTAGACCCGAGAACCAGCGAATCTAATTTTATAGCCGGCTATAAATCCTGTCCGGGACCGCGCGCGTCGCGCGTGTCCCGCGCAATTGTCTACCCGGGTACACAACCCCGGGTGCACAAGCCGAGCTATCTCGCGGGGACACTGGTCAATTTGCGATCTTCCGCCTGGCGCCCCTTGCACGGCAAGTGCTACACTCGAATCGAGCTGGCTCCCTTCGAGTATCCAGCGCTGGAGTTTCTGCCATGGTCACTTCTTCCCCGCGAGTGCGTTTCGCCCATTCTATCGCCGCGCCCTTTGTTCATCTCTCTCTCGTTCTCGTTCTCTCCTTCGTTTCTTCTCTCGTTCTCAACCTCGCGAAGGTGGCCCCCGCGCTCGCCCAGCCCGCATCCGGCCAGGTTGGGATCTACTTCGATCCCGCCGGAACGGTCAACGAAGCCTGGTACTTTTACGGCTGTCCGGATTGCGATAACCAATATCAGTGGCAGGATGAACGGGGCTACGGGTACACCGCCTATGTCGTCGCCAAGGATCTTCCCGGAAATCTGAGTCACTACTCATTGGTTTTTGAACTCTCCCAGGATTTCACCGTCGATCCGCATTTTCCCGAGGGTTCGCAGTTCACGTCTTATCTCAGTGTCGATGAATCGCACGGTATCCAACGGATCAGCTATGAGGTCACGCCAGCGGATTGCCTTGCGGCGAACGGGTCGATCGTGCTGATGAGTCTGGACCTGGTCTTTCTCTATCAACCCGGATCCATGGTGGCCCTGATGCCCGAGAGTCCCGATCTGGGCAAGGTTGGCTACATGCCATGTTCTCAAGAGGGATCCGAGTTCACTCCCTGGAGCTTCGCCACCGAAGCGATCACCTTCTCGCCCATCATCGTGGAAGACTGGGGCCCTGCCGCCACGGGATCGATGGGCGCTTTGAAGTCCTGGTACTGATGACCGAGGGAAGTGTCCCTACAGCCACTCGAACTTGGCGCTGAAGTGGCGCAGGTAGGGCGCCTGCTCCGTGATGCGCATGCCGCGGATGGAATCGCGCCGCTCGTTTAGGGCAAGGATGACCTCGATCACGTAGTCGATGTGGCTCTGGGTGTACACGCGGCGCGGAATGGCCAGGCGCACCAGCTCCATCGGTGCGGGAATCTCCGCGCCGGTCTTCTCGTCCTTCGAAGCGAACATGACCGAGCCGATTTCCACCGCGCGGATGCCGCCCTCCAGATACAGCTCGCAGGTCAGGGCCTGCCCCGGATACTGCAGGGGCTCCAGGTGTGGCAGCATGCCCTTGGCGTCGATGTAGATGGCGTGACCGCCCGGCGGCTGCACGATGGGCACTCCGGCCTCCGAGATGCGGTTCCCCAGATAGCGCGTGCTCGCGATACGGTACTGCAGATAATCTTCCTCCAGCACTTCTTCCAGTCCCTGCGCCATCGCCTCCAGATCGCGCCCCGCCAGCCCGCCGTAGGTGGGAAAGCCCTCGGTGAGAATCAGAAGATCGCGCTCCTGGCGCGCCAGGAGGTCGTCGTTGGTGCACAAGAAGCCGCCGATGTTCACCAGCGCGTCCTTCTTGGCGCTCATGGTGCAGCCGTCGGCGTAGGA
The DNA here is from genome assembly GCA_963806035.1 of Candidatus Krumholzibacteriota bacterium. Classification (GTDB taxonomy): domain Bacteria; phylum Krumholzibacteriota; class Krumholzibacteriia; order JAJRXK01; family JAJRXK01; genus JAOZPE01. The sequence goes on from CAWDWO010000023.1 coordinate 20,327, forward strand.
GAACATCTCCTGGGCGATTTCCTTCACCGATTTGTCGGCGTAGCCCTTCTCGCGCAGCTTGATGAAGTAGGCGTTCTCGGCGAAGCGGCAGGCGTCGAAGTAGAGGGGCAAGTCGTACTCGTCGCAGACTGCGCGTACCGCCTTGATGTTGGCCATGCTCACCGGCTGGCCGCCGCCGGAGTTGTTCGTCACGGTGATCATCACGGCGGGGATGTGCTCCTTGCCGTACTTCTGAATGACTTCCCGCAGTTTCTCGAGGTCGAGGTTGCCCTTGAAGGGATGCATCCGCTGGGAACGTGCGCCTCGTCGATGGCCACGTCGACCGCCTTGGCGCCGCGGAATTCGATGTTCGCGCGCGTGGTGTCGAAGTGGGTGTTGTTGGGCACGACTGATTTCCCGTCGCAGAGGATGCTGAAGAGAATGCGCTCGGCCGCGCGCCCCTGGTGGGTGGGGATCACGTACTTGAAGCCCATGATGTCCTGCACGGTCTTCTCGAAACGGTAGAAGGAGCGACTGCAGGCGTAGGCCTCGTCGCCCTGCATGATCCCGGCCCATTGCTTCGCGCTCATGGCGGAGGTCCCGCTGTCGGTCAGAAGGTCGATCAAGACGTCGTCGGCGTGCACCAGGAAAGGATTCCAGCCCGCCTCGGCCAGGATTTCCTCCCTCTCCTCCTTGCTGGTCATGCGGATGGGCTCGACCGACTTGATCTTGAACGGCTCGATGATGGTCTTCACTCGATTCCTCCGGCCCGCTTCGCGGTTTTGTGCACAGTGCCGTGACTTACTTGCTCAGCTTCAGGATGCTCTCCAGCCCCGCTCGCGCGATGGGATGATAGAGATCCTTGTGCTGCTGGTAGATCGAGAGCGCGAGCGCGCGCGTATCGGGGTTCTCGTACATGGCCTTGTACAGCGGCTTGAGGTACTTCATGCGCCCAAAGGTCCCCAAGAAGTCGCGCAATTTCTCGTAGCTGGGCTCGTAGGACGAGCTGGCCGCGATCGCGAGCCACTTGTTCAGGATCTCGGCGTTGCCGCTCTCGTTGAAGGAGAAGGTGCTTTCGAGCCAGTCACAGTCTTCCTGGGAGAGCTTGGTCGGGAGCGCCGCGAACCACACCAGCCACTCGTCGATGCGCCATTTCTTGGCCTTCGCGGGATCAGGTCGCTCGCCCTTGGTGAAGCCCTTCCCCAAGCGCTGCAATTCCTCGCGCCGTGGGGAAGAAAAAAGGAGGCTCGTTGGCGGGAACGTTCGGCTCGTAGATCCACTGCTTCGCCTTCACCTTCTCCGCCGTTCCGGGAAGTTGTTCGTCCAGGAAGGCCAGGAAGTCCTCGGTGGTGATGCTGGTGAATTCGAAGCGGTCCATGTACTTGCGCATGAAGGAATCCCACTTCTCCCTTCCCACCGTACGCTCGAGCAACTGCACCAAGAGGCAGCCCTTCTCGTAAGGCACCACGCTGTAGATCTCGTCGGGATCGACACCGGAGAGATCGTTCTTGAGACGCGTGAGCGGCGAGCCCTTGCCGAAGTCCTCGATGGCCTCTTCCAGATCGGCGCGGCCGATGGCGGCCGAGAGCGACACGGCCTCCTCCCCTTCCAGCGCTTCCAGGATGCGCCGTTCGGCCCACACCGTGAAACCCTCGTTGAGCCAGAAGTCGTTCATGCTGGCGCTGGTGATGAGATTGCCGGTCCAGGAGTGGGCCAACTCATGCGCCAGTACGTTCACCAGACTGCGGTCGCCGGCCAAGAGCGAGGGCGTCAGGAAGGTCAGACGCGGGTTCTCCATGCCGCCGTAGGGAAAGGCCGGCGGCATCACCAAGAAGTCGTAGCGCTCCCAGCGATAGGGCCCGAACAGCGCCTCCGCCTTCTGCAGCATGGAGTCGACACTCTCAAACTCCCAGGCCGCGGCGTCGAGCATCTCCGGTTCGGTGTAGACGCGCGAGCGGGGACCCAGGTCACGATTGGCGATGTTGCCCACAGCGAGCGCCAAAAGATAACCGGGAATCGGCTGCGGCATCTCGAAGTGATAGACCTTGCGGCCCTTGTCCCCCTTTGCGCTCTCTCCCGGTGCGGCCGACATGACCGCCACCAGCGCCTCCGGCACCTCGACTTTCGCCTGATAGCTGAAGCGCACGCTGGCGCTGTCCTGCAGGGGCAGCATGCTGCGCGCGTGGTGGGGCTGGCACTGGCTGAAGAGATAGGGATGCACCTTGCCGGCCGTGTTCGCCGGCTCGAGCCACTGCAGAGCGCTGGCTTCCTGGGAGGTCTGGTAGGCAATGGTGAGCGATTCACTGCCCTCGGGAAGTTGAATGCGCAGGCATTGGCCCATGAAGGACTCGCGTTCGCCCAATTCCCAGCCCAAGGTCTCGCCCTTGGGCCCCTTCACGCTCTCGATCTCCAGATCGCGCGTGTCCAGATCGAGAACGCCGCCCTTGGCTCCCTCGAGCTGAAGGGTGACCTCCCCGCGCAGCCGACGCGTGGCAAAATCGACGACCCAATCGATCGCGATCGAACGAACGCGGCCCTGGTCGATGTCAGTGTACGAATGTGGATCCACGCGGGACATTCCTGGCCTCCTGGATGGTGCGAACGGGGAAAAATTCCTGGATTTTGGGGTGTAGACAACGCGTACTTCGCACTTTATTAAGGCTTCGCGATCCCCTACTGTCAAGTGATGCCTAGAACTGTGCCACAAGTCCCGTCGAGGTCGTGAAGATGTCGCGAATGAGAAAACTCGCAGCCAGCTCCCTCTTGGCACTTCTACTGTGGCAATGTGTGCCCAAACCCGTACTCGCTGCGAGCGAGGATCCCCTGCCCGGCTCGGAAGAGGCGCGGATCGAGCGTCTGCACGCGGTGGCGCAAGCCCATGAACTCAGCTTCTCAGAGGCCCGTCACGAGGCGGATACTCAGCTTCTGGTCGGAGCCTTCCTGCTCATCGGAAGCATGCTCACCCCGCTCATCGCCGAGCTGCGCGACGAGAATTTCCCCGCCCTGGGATCCGTGCTCCTGGGCTCGATCGGGCTGGCCACGGTCATCGAGGGAACTCTCGACGAGCAAATCGCCGACCGCAAGCATCTGGAGGAACAGATCGAGACGATCGAAGCAGGCACGGCTGAGGCGGATAGCCTCGTCGTCCCGCAACAGCAGTGAGATCCCGCCCTAGATCCGCATGATGAACTCCACCAAAAAAATCGGGGGCGCCCAAGGCGCCCCCGACTCGTTTCCATCGCGATCCGCGAAGGACGATTAGTACTGCGCCTTCATCGAACCCCAGCTCAAGTTGGCTGTGGGAACCGCGGTCAGGATCACGTCGGCATCGCGGCGGGGAAGGAGCTCGCCTTCACCGTTGTAGCACTTCGTCGCACCACGGACCGTGACGATGTCGCCCACGAAATTGTCCATGCGGCTCGTGGTGTCGATCCCCGTCGTACCGTCGACGAACACGGTCACCGGACCGCTGCCGTCATCCACCGTGTAGGTGCTGTTGAAACCCGAGCTCACGAGCGCCAGGGTACCGGTGACTTCCATGAAATCACCAAGCAAGTCGGTACCGTCAGCCAGGTCCGCCGTTCCGATGAGCGTCGGCACCACGGGGTTCCCAGCACTCAGCAGACTGTTCGCCGTGGTCGAGACGATCTCGATCTCACCGGAATAGTCAGAGACAGTTCCGGTAATCGAAACCTCGTCGCCCTCGCTATAAATGCCACCTAGATTGTAATCATAAACGACGATTCCCCCGCTGCCCCCGGGGCACTGCAGATAGAGGGAAGAGCTGTTATAGACTCCAATCTCGGAGTACACGACACCCGTCACGGTAACGAGCTGCGTGACAAAGGGCGACGGCGCACAGCCGTCGGTCCCCACACCATGGAGATCCTGGCAGGTCTGTCCGAATGCGAGACTCGCCATGGCCAGAATGGCCATCGCGGTGAAGAAAGAAATCGTTAGCATACGCTTCATTGTGTCAGCTCCCATGTTGTCTCTTCGAAGAAAAACGAAGATTCACAGGCCCAGGCCGCTACCCGGCGAAACTTCCTGGCAGGGGCCATTGAGTCTGTTATTTCCCGATTACACACTTTTCGGCGGAGATTTTCAAGTGAAGAGGACGTGAAGATGCGGTTCTACCGCTGCAAATCGCACTCAATAGCGCGCCTTCCATGCGCCCCACGACTTATCGCCGATCGCGACGCTGGGACAGAGGCCTGGATTGGTGGAGACGAAAGTGCCCTGAAGGTCTTGGTGCTGGCATGTATCGGGCAAGCCACAATTCGGTGTGTATTCGAATGTGGTTTCACTGCTGCCGAAGATCGAGTTACCACTCTTGGATCCCTGGATGGTGACCGTGATCGTCAATCCGCAGTCGGGGAAAGGCTCCGCGCTCTGCCCGCAGACGACATCGATGCCCGTCTCGTTGATGTAGCCGGTACAGATTTCCCCCTGCTCGTTGATCGTGCTTCCCGCGCAGATCGTGTCGCGCTCGGTGTAACTGTCGAGAATGGCGCTCGTGTTACAGTCCTTTTCGGTGATGTCGAAATCCCAAATCCCCTCCCAGCTGGAGGGAAACTCGACCGTCTGCGATCGAGCCGGTGTGGCGAAGAGGAGAAGGACGGCAAGGGGGAGAAGGGCGTATCGCAAAGTCTTCATGGGTGCTCCTCGGCTGGCTTCGATGATGGGTGTCGATCATGAGCGTGAGTTCGACGCCGGAGGAGCATCCTGATCCGCAAAGATCCATGGGGAGCCGCGTTCGGAACCACCCTCCTCCTCTTTTCAGTGTAAGCCGCCCGAACGTTCGAATTCCAGTAGATTTTGCCGATCCTTGGCGCTTTCCTCCCCTTTGCTTGCAGGTTACACTGCGCCGGGTCACACTGCTCAAGCGACGCTGGGAGGCTCCTCATGTTCCGCCGAAGGCTCGCAGCCCACTCCCCCATGCTGCTCCTTATCGTCATGATGTTCGCGTTGGGTGCGTGCCTCTGCACGCATCCCCAAACCGTGCGCGCGGTGATCTACGCCGACGGTGGCTCCCATCTCCTCGATGGGAACGCGCAGGAGCAGGTCTTCGTGCAAAGCGGCACCACGCTGGAAATCGTCTCCGGGGCCGAAGTACAACCTCTGCTGAACGGCACGGCGGTCGTTGGCGCCAGCGGCTCGACCATCCTGGTTCAGGGCGGCCTGCTCCAGGGGACGGGCGGTGAGGTGGGAGCCGGAGGCCTCACGAGCTCCTATTGCCAGGTCGAGATCCACGAGGGGGCGGAGATCCGCGCCGCTTACTCCACCAGCACTTACACTTCCAGTGCGCTCTTCTTCGTCGGCGGGAGCCCGGCCTACCTCTGCCGAATCCTGGGGGGAAGCTTCGTGGGCGGCGGCACCCTGCGCCACGGCAGCTTCGGTATCTACGTGCTGGGCAGCCTCGAGATGAGCGGTGGAGTGGTCGAGGGCGGCAACGGCGCAAGCGGCAAGGGCGGGGTCGCCCTCAAGTATGCCGGCGGCAGGGGAACGATTTCCGGAGGAACTCTTACGGGGGGGCAAGGCCCGAGCACGGGGGGCGATGCGCTCGCCTTGACTGGCGGTTCGCTGACCGTGAGCGGAGGCGACTTCACCGGTGGTGCCTCCACCGGCAGCGCCGCGGGCGGGCGTGCGCTCTGCACCGACGAGGATGGGCAGCTCGCCATCGAGGGTGGCAACTTCGCCGGCGGGAACTCCTCGAACTTCGCCCCCATCTGCATCGAGGCCTTTAAAAACTCCAAGCTCTCGATTTCGGGCGGCGATTACCAGGGTCGAATCGTGCTCAGGGGAAGCGCCGTGCTCACGGTGACCGGACATCATCTCTCGATCGAAGGCAGCCAGGCGCTCGGCGTGGAGAACCAGCTCACGGGGATTTTGAACGACGGAACACCGATCGATCTCGTGGTGGTTCTCTACGACGGGGCCAGCGTGGAACTCGAGAACCTCGTCCCCTCGAAGGCCACCTCAATCGGCCGATTGAAGGCCCAGTTCCACCGCCACTGATCTTGTCTCGATCTTCATCGTCCATTCCATTCTGCTTCACACTCGCCTGCTAGCTTAGTGAAGTCGATCAGCCCGAACCCGGTGCAGGGTTCGTCGAAATTCCGCCTCGCCCCTCGTCAGAACAGCTTGGTCAAGGTCAAGATCTTGAAATCGGCTGGACGCGTTGTCGACACGGAGTACGACGGCACGCTGGGTGCGGGCAACTACATACTCGGTTGGTCTTTGCGCCCATCCGCGCTAGGCGTCGACTACTACCCCGTAGTCCTCCATGCAGACACGGCCCGCGGCAAGGTCCTGGTCATGAAGAAGTGGAACCGAGCCCTGGCCCAAGGGATGGGGCGGCTTCGGCTGCCCCATCCCAGTTCCACCATCCCTTTGGGCTCCACTCGGAGCTAGGGATCCTAGCGATGATGGGTGATCCGGCCACGGTCCGCCCAGGCAATGAGAGGTAGGCTCGCCAGGCTGAGCAGGGCGAATCCCCCCACCAGGGGGATGACGGTGCCATTGAAGCTCTGGCCGATGATTGCCCCCAAGACGATGGATACTGAGAGTGAGACGGAGGCCACCACGGCGGCTCCCACGCCTGCGATTTCTCCCAGGGTATCCATGGCCAGGGCATTCATGTTGCCAAAGAGAATTCCCACGCAGAAAAAAGTCAGAATCATGTAGACCATGAACCAGAGGAGACCGAGCTTGCCGGGCAAGCCGAATGAGGCCAGAAGAAACGCGGCCGACAAAATGCAAATCGATCGCAATGCCCAGGTGGAGAGCCGGATCATCCCCAAGCGCATCACGAGCCGACCGTTCAGTAGCGCGGCCAGGCCGATCGAGGCGGCGAGGATCGCGAAGTACAGAGCGAATCGCGAACCTACTCGGTAGACGTCCTGGAAGATCTGCTGAGCCGAGCTGAGATAGCCGATGAAGGCACCCGAGGAGATCCCCGAAGTCAAAGTGAAGCCGATCGCGGCCCGGTCGCGCAGGACCGTTGCCAGGGTGCGACCCAGTTTCCTGATCGTGAATGGCTTTCTCCTCTCGCGCGGCAGCGTCTCGGGTTGACGCAGCGCGAACCAGAAGAGCACCAGAAGCGAAAGCAGCAGGAAAAACCCGAAAATCCCGCGCCAGTCCACGATCAAGAGTATGAGTTCGCCCACGGCCGGAGCCGCGATGGGCACCAGGATGAACACCGACATGATGAGGGACATGATCTTGGCCATCTCGCGGCCCGCGTGAAGGTCGCGGATGAGGGCGATGGAGACACTGCGCGGTCCGGCAGCGCCCAGACCCTGCAACAATCGGCCCACCAACATGGCGCGAAAGTCGCCGGCCACGACACAGAGCAGGCAGCCCACGGCGAAGATGACCAGGCCCACGTGTACCGGACCCTTGCGACCGGTGCTGTCGCTGAGAGGACCGTAGACGAGCTGCCCCAGTGCCAGACCGATGAGGAGCGCGGTTACCACCCACTGGGTCTGGTTGCCCGCGTTGGCGCCCAGATCGCGGCCGATCGGCGCCAACGCGGGCAGCATGCCGTCGATGGAGAGCGCCACCAGCGAAGTCATCAAGGCCATCAGGGCGATGAACTCGCCCTGACGGAGCTGGTGGCAGGATCGAATCGAGGGTTCGGACAAAGACCGGTTCCCGTTGGCTGGCTGGACGACACAAAGACGAGTTCGGAGCAATTTGGCCCATTCGCCCGCGCTTGTCGAGCGAGATCAACCAGCCCCGCCGCCACCACCACCCGCGCCGCCACCGCCGGCGGAAGCTCCGCCTCCCGAACCGGTGGCGCTGGACATGCTGGAGCTCACGGTGGCTACCGCGCTGCTGAAGGATGCGCCGAAGGACGCGCCGAAGCTGCCACCGTATCCCTCTTGGGTGAAGTACCAGGGAACGTAGACGCGTTGTTGTCCCGCCGGGATGGCGTTCGCCAGATCGGTCAGGGCCTTCTTCCCCACCCCCAAAGCCACACCGTAAACCAGATAGCGTGGGACACTCTCCAGCTGATTCGCGCGGCCCGACCCGAGCTCCTTCAGATAGTTCTTCAGGCTCTTCCAGCGCGCGGCCTCGATTGCACCCTTACGCGTGTGGTGCACGATGGCCAAGGAAAGTACGATGAGCACCAGCCCCAGGATTCCAGGCGCGAGGGCCCACTGGAAGAAAAACGGGGCCAGCGCGACGCCGAGAACAACCATGAACCCGCCGATCATCATGCCGATGTTCCGGCCCGTGTAGCTCTCGACTGCGTAAAACTCGCGTCGCTTTCCTTCGGCCTCGACTTCCTTCTTCCAAGTGCGGAAGAAGCGGCGGCACTTTCTGGCGTTCTTCCTGAAAAGCTCCATGGGAGCGCGGTCTCCATCCGCCAGCTCGTCGAAGACAAAAGCGACCAGCATGGACTCGAAGGGGAGAAGCTCCTCGCGACCGGACTCGTACTTGTTTCTCAACAGAAGCCAGTAGTGCTTGTTCACCTTCCGCTTGATGCCCAGGATGTAATGGCGATCCTCACTGTCTTCGTGAAATTCGAGGAATCCGCGCCGGGCCAGATCGAGCAGAGTCGCCACCAGAGCATTGCCGTTGATCATGCGATTGCTCAGCAGGAATTGGGTCAGGGCGGGAGCTAGTTCCGAAGGGATCTCAGCCGAGCGCTCGAGCCTCAGTGGGATCTCCGGCCTCCGTCCATAGCGCAGGAAGACCAGCACCCAGGCGAAGATCCCCAGAAAGCCGAGCGCCGGTGTCACCTTGCTGCCCAGAGCCATCCTCGCAGCGCGCTGGGTCGCCCTCTCTCTGGCCTCGATCCTGCGCTGATTGGCTTCCTCCGCCCACCGCGCCTCTTCTGCCGTCACCTGAGCCACGATCGCTCCTGATACCGCGGGCGCATCCTCAAAAGCATCGGGGGGATAGAGGATGCGAAGCTCGAGGTACTGATGCGCCGGCAGGAGCTCGCACCAGGCCTTGATCGCGCCGTTTGCTTCGGTCTTCGACTCGGCCCACAGAGGGCCGTGCAACCACTGATGAATCTGCGCGGGATCGATTTCAAGGGGCGGCGTGACTCGCAGACTCACGTTGGAACTCGGCACTGCGAAGCCTGAACCGACGAACTGATAGTGCAGAACTGCGGCGTCGGGATGGCGTTGGACGAGATCAGTGACCTCGTAGCTGATGGTGAAAGTACGCGTCTCGTTGCTCGCCTTGAAGAACCAGCGCAGCTCGATCTGGTCACCGTTTGTGCTGAGTTTGTAGCTTCCGGGGGCTTGCGAATCATTGCGCTCGTAGGCTCGTCCGTTTTCACTGACAGCGAATCCCGAGTAATCGATTCCGCCACTACGTGAGAAGGTGCGGTAGGCGTATCTGTAACGGCCCCGAAAGGAATACGACCGGCTTTCGACCACCTTCATCGACCCATTGGAGCGCGTCTTCGCCTCGATGCTGAGGCCGCTCACGCGATAGGACTTCGACGCGGCGGCCGCATCGGACTGGCTCAGGAAGGGCGTGGCCAGCGCCGTGAGCAGGAAGATGGCGAGAATCGTTCTCATGTGCGCAGCTTAGCCAATAGAGGGCGTCGAGTTCAAACCCATTGTGATCTTTGCCGGCCGGCCGGCGCGATGCGGCTCATTCGTAGCGCAAGGCATCGATGGGATTGAGGCGCGAGGCCTTGATCGCAGGCAAAAGGCCGAAGCCGATTCCCACCATCGAACAAAAGCCCAATCCGATGAAGGTCCACTGCAGGGGAACGTTCACCTCGAAGGCGGTGAACAGAGTGAAGACGTTCCCCAGACCGAAACCAACCGCGACCCCCACCAATCCCCCGAGGTTACACAAAATCACCGCCTCCAAGAGAAACTGCAACAGAATGTTCGCCGGCTTGGCGCCGATCGATTTGCGAATCCCGATCTCCTTGGTGCGCTCGGTCACCGAAACCAGCATGATGTTCATGATGCCGATACCCGCCACGACAAGGGCAATGATCCCCACCACGAAGGCCGCGATTTTCACCCCGCGGGTCATGTTGTTGAACTGCGTGATGAGGCTCTTGCTGTTGAAGAAGTCGAAGTTGTCCGGCTCGTTCGGCTTGACCCCGCGAGCTTGGCGCAGCACCTGCCGCGTCTGCTCGATCGTGTCATCGACGAGATCCGGACTCTTGGCCCGCACGGTGATGTTCACTGAACGCTCGAAGCCCTGCGGGTCCACCATTCCGTAGGTCTTCAAAAAGCAAGTGATGGGAATGAGGCAGTAGTTCTCGAAACTCCCACCCCGAAACGCCGATTTCTTCACATCGAACACTCCGATGACCTTGTACTTTCGGCCGTCGAGGCGAATGATCTTGTCGATGGGATCGGTGAAAGGAAAGAGCTTGCCGGCAATGGCCTTGCCGATCACCACGACATGACGCGCGCTGCGCACGTCCATCTGCGAGATGTTGCGTCCCAGGCCCACGTAGTGGGTGTTGTTGGCCGAGTACTCCGGAGTCCCGCCGCAGATGGTGATGTTCGGGTTCGTCGACTCGCCCTTGTACTCCACGGTGTAACCGAAGGACCACAACTCGGCTCCCACGATCTCGGCCGTCGGCACTTTGTCGCGGATCAGCTGCGCGTCTTCGATGGTCAGAGGAGGCCGTTTCATGGCCTCGCGGCGCTCTTCGGAACTGTGAAATCCACCGGCGGGCCACTTTTGCACCTGGAACACCTGCGAGCCCAGTACGCTCATCTCCTGCTCCATGGTGGCCTGCACCACCGAAATCGCGGTCATCACCGCGATGATGGAGGCCACGCCGGCCACGATTCCCACCAGAGTAAGGCTGGACCGCAGCTTGTTGCTGAAGATCGCGCCCACTGACATCGAGAGAGTGTCGAAACTACTCATCTGCACACCTACTCATAGCGCAAGGCCTCGATGGGGTTGAGGCGCGCGCCGCGCCAGGCGGGCACCAATCCCGCGAGCAAGCCCACGCTCACCGCCACCAACAGAGCGATGAAGAGAATGGACACCGACAGGTTGGCCGGCATGAGCGAGGCATTGATCGCCGCTGTCACCCCTGCGGAAAGCACGATGCCGATCACGCCGCCCAAGAGACAGATCACGGCCGCCTCGAAAAGGAACTGAAACATGATGCTGTGTGGTTTGGCTCCGATGGCTTTGCGAATGCCGATCTCGCGCGTGCGCTCGGTAATGGACACGAACATGATGTTCATCACCCCCACCCCACCCACGAAGAGCGAGATGCTCGTGATCAAAAGACCCACCAAAAGCACCACGCCCATCACGTTGTTGAAGGCGCCCACCAGAGTGTCGAGGCGGTTGATGCTGAAGTTCTCTTTCTCCGTGGGACGTAAACCGCGTAGCTTGCGCATCTCTCCGATGATCTTGTATTCGAGGTCTCCCATCGCGGCCTCGCTGGGAGCCTTGACCGCGATGTTGACGTCCTGACGGCCGTGGAGTCCGCCAAAGGCGCTCACAAAAGCTGTAATCGGAATGTAGATCTGCCGGTCGAAATTGGGGCCCCCGAAGAAGCTTCCCCCTCCCTGCTCTTCCATCACACCGATGACGCGGAAAGTGGTGCGGCCGATCTTCATCTCCTTGTTGAGCGGATCGACATCACCAAAAAGCCCCTTACGCACGTCGCTTCCGATGACGCAGACCTTGTGCTTGTAGGTCACTTCGAAGGGCAACATGAACCGCCCGATCCCGGGCTGCGCATTCGAAACCATCAGCTGCTTTTCGGTGGTCCCGATGACGGTGACGCCATCCATTCTCTCGGATCGATATTTGGTGTCCTGCCGTCCGTTCATCGTCGGGTTCACCACCCCGGAGCCGCGCAAACGCTTCTCCAGCTCGCGCGCCTCCTTGAAATCGATCGGTGGCCGGTTGCGGTACAGGAAGAAGTCGTCCTGGATGACCCAGGGCATGCGCGAGACGTAGAGCACATCCGCTCCCACTGAAGAAAAACTCTCGCGAAAGGTGTTCCGCAGGCCGTTCGCCGCGGTCATGGTGGTGATGACGGCGACAATCCCGATGATGATTCCCAGAGTGGTGAGCGCACCGCGCGCCTTGTTGGCGCGCAGCGCACCGAAAGCGATGCGGACGGACTCCTGGAGGTCCAAGGCCAGACGCAAGCCTCTCACGACGCGACGCCTCCGGCCACTGCCTTGCGCCCCTTGGCCTCATCGCTCTCGATGAGACCGTCTTTCAGCCGGATCGATCTTGACGCATAGTCGGCGATGTAATCCTCGTGGGTGACCACGATGATGGTGTGTCCCGCCCCGTGCAGCTCGTCGAAAATCGACATGATCTCGTCGCCGGTCTTGCTGTCGAGGTTTCCCGTGGGTTCGTCCGCGAGAATGATGGAGGGATTCAGCACGATGGCGCGCGCGATCGCGACGCGCTGGCGCTGGCCTCCGGAGAGTTCATTGGGCTTGTGCTTCATGCGATCGCTCAAGCCCACGCGCGCGATGGCGCTCTCCGCGCGTTCGCGGCGTTCCCGGCTGCGCACTCCGCCGTAGATCAGAGGCAATTCGACGTTGTGAAAGACATTCGCTCTTGGAATCAGATTGAAGGTCTGGAACACGAAACCGATCCGCAGGTTACGAATCTCCGCCAACTCGGACTGAGTCATGTCCGCGACCGTCTGCCCCTCCAGCGTGTAGGTGCCCTTGGAGGGCACGTCGAGGCAGCCGATCACGTTCATCAGAGTGGACTTACCCGAACCCGAAGGACCCATGATCGCCACGTACTCGTTCTTGCGGACCTGAAGCGAGACGCCGCGCAGGGCGTGAACTTTTTCGGTCCCCATGACATAGGTTTTCTCGACTCCGTTCAAGGCAAGCGCGATCCCGTTGCCGTTTCCGTTCATCACTTTCATCTCTATGCCCCGTCGCTCGCCTTGGAGTCGTTGTCGATGCGCACCAGGTCGCCGTTGGTCAGGTCCTTGGAAATGGCTCGATAGCTGCCCGTCACTACTTCGTCGCCCTCGTTGAGGCCATCCAGAATCTCGATGAACTCGTCGCTCTGGATTCCCGTCTTCACCTGTTTGGCCGTGGCCTTGCCGTCCTCGATACAGAAGACGATCTCCACGAAGCCGTCCTTGTCAGCCGTGTATTTCTTCTCGGTCTCGTCCCGGCTCTCTCCCGCCGAGCGCAACTGATCGAGGGTGCGTACGGCCACGCTCTGGATGGGCACGCTGAGGGCGTTGGGGTTGGTCTTGGTGAGGATGTCGGCGGTGGCCGTCATTCCCGGACGCAGGGCTGGATCAGGGTCGACGATGTTGATCTTCACCTCGAACTCGGTCTTCTGTTCCGTGGTGCCCTCACCGGTGGCGTTCGCACTGCTCGCGATTTCGTAGACGACGCCCTTCAATTTCTGTCCCAAGAGTGCGTCCACCTCGATCTCCGCTTCCTGTCCAACCTTGACCGACACGATGTCGTTCTCGTCCACGTTGACCCGCGCTTCCATCTCGGTGAGATCGGAAACCACGAGAATCGTGTCGCCCTGGAACTGCGAGCCGATAGCGATCTCGCCCTCTTCCTTGCGCAGGTCACTGACCGTTCCGTCCATCGGCGAGTAGATCGTCGTCTTCGAGAGGTCGTCCTTCACCTGTTTGAGGCTGGCCTTGGCCTGCTCCACCTGGTCCTGGGCCGAGGCATAACGCGCGAGTTCGATCTGGTAGGCGGACTTGGCGTCCTCGTACTCGGACTCCGATTGGAGGTTGCGGTCCATGAGTCCCTGAGCGCGCTCGAGCTCTCGCTTGGTCTTGAGAACGTTCTCGTGCACCAACTTCGAGTTCGCGCCGGCCGATCGCACCGAGGCTTCGGCGTTCTCCACCGCGGCCAGGTAGCGCTCGCGGTCCAGCTCCACCAGGAGCATGCCCTTCTTGACCGCCTGGCCTTCCTTGACGTGAATCTTGGTGATCTTGGCGCTGACGTCGGCGCTGATGTTCACTTCGGTCCGGGCGCGGATCTTCCCGTTGGCGCTCACTTTCTGGATGATCTTCTGCCGTGAGGCCTTGGCGGTCTTCACCGTTTGGGGAGGCTCCTCACCCTTTCGAATGGCCATGAAACCGGCCAGAGAGCCCAGGACGACGACCGCGAGGCCGATCAGCACGATTTTCTTCTTCAGGATTCTGCCTAGGTTCATCTTCTTACTTCTCAATCCTTTACGAGGGCCATGCTGAGGATCTTTCCTGACGAATATTTCCTACGAGAAAGGGGCCCAGAAAGTTGTCGCGAACTCGGGTCCGCGTCCGGGTACCAGCGCCCGGGCGCCCCACGCTTGGCAGCGGGAAAGGGGGGCAAAAAGCGGAGAACTTGATCCGGATCGAGGAAACTTGCGGGAACCGGGCGCCCGGAATTCGGTGCAGCTGTGGTCCTGAGCGGCTTGATCCAAGCGCGAGAATCGTCTTACCATCCGCTCTCGTCCGTCGGCTCTGAGTTTTGTGACTCCCTGCTCTTTGACCCAGGTGACCGAGTGTCCTCAACACGGCAGCGAATCCTCAGGGCCTGCTTCCTCGTCCTGTTGAGTGCGTACCTCGCTCTGGCAGCATTTCAGCTCTTGGCGCAGATCGGGCTCTTTCCCCGTTACGGGGACACCAAGGAGTACCTGGTGCTGGCCACCACTTTGAAGGTGGATGGCTACCGCGGAATTCTGTACCCCGCGTTCCTCGCGGGAATCGACAAGCTCGTGGGTCACAGCCTGCTGGCCGGCTATGAGCACAACACTCTGCACCTCGGTTTGCCCGCGCCGCCGCCGTCGGCGATCTGGATCCAGATCACTCAGCTGTTTCTCTTCGGACTGGCTCTCGTCTACGCCTTGCAGGCCGCTCTCCCCTCCACGCGGAGGCGGCGGCCGTTCCAAGTCCTATGGGCAATCCTCTTCTTCGACCCTGTCCTTCTGCATCTCAATCTGTCCATTCTCAGCGATGGACTTTGCCTGAGTTGCCTCTTGCTCTTCGCGGGCGGACTCGCATCTCTTGTGCGCCGCCGCGACAGGCCATGGTTCCACTGGTGCATGATCTTCGTGGGAGGCCTTGGCAGCAGCCTCTTACGTGTGGAGAAGATCTACGTCGTTGTCCTCGTCCTGATTCTCTTCATCGCGCTCGCTCTTTGGTTTCGCCGAAAATCTAGCACTGTTCTCACGCGACGCTCCGCGTTCGGTCTGGGCGCGGTGGCCCTTCTCCTCGCCCTGAGCACGCAGTGGATCGAGAGCGCCACGAGCATTTCGAATTGGCGCTGGCCCACGACCGTGCGCTGGCCCCGCGAAATCAGTTGGCTGCACGAACGCATCATTCGCCCCAACCTGCATGCGATCAGGGACGATCTGCCCTCCGATCTGCAGGAACGATTGACTCCCTCTCAGATTGAACAGTACGACAGCTCGGTCCAGGGAGCGCGCTCCGTCATGTACCATCTCTGCCGCACTGGCTCGCCCCGTCTCGAGGAGGTCACGCACGAAATGGCGGACGCCGTACTCCACGATCATCCCCTGCTCCTGGCCGAGAA
Organism: Candidatus Krumholzibacteriota bacterium; assembly: GCA_963806035.1. Taxonomy (GTDB): domain Bacteria; phylum Krumholzibacteriota; class Krumholzibacteriia; order JAJRXK01; family JAJRXK01; genus JAOZPE01. The sequence goes on from CAWDWO010000023.1 coordinate 35,806, forward strand.
TGTCCTGCACGATGCGCTGGGACATCTCTTCATCACGCCGAGTTTCTATCTCGACCTCGCGCGCTCAGGCGCCGACCCTACCCGCTTCGATCACGCGGAAAAAGAAAACGGAAATCTCTGGACCTACCTGCGAATCGCGGGCAAGCACCCGCAACGCGCGAAGCTCCTGCTTCTCCTGGCGGGAGTGGCCAGCATGGTGGCCACGGTTCTGACTCTCACGAGGGGCGTCGCCGCCTGGCGAAGCGGAGCGCGACCCGATGCGAAGTTCCTTTTGGCCCTCACCCCCTTTCTGCTCCTATGGATCGTGAACGCCATGGCCTTCACCGCGGCCGGGCAGGTCATCCACATCCGCTACGGACTGATCGCGCACGCCACTGCACTGGGGATGGTTTGGTATCCCGCCCTGGCTTCTCTGCTCTGAAGCATCGAGGAGCCGGCGGGCGCAGCGGTGCCCGGGCCAGCGGCAAGGGCCTATCGCACGGCCCCCGGCATTGACTTTCCTCGTCTCACTGTGCTAACTTTTAACCACTGCAGTGGTCCCCCACGCGCAGATTGGCCCCCTTAGACAATTCGCCCAGAGGACAGGCTCCCGCCTCATCGTTGCGCACCGAGGTGACCCACCGCGGTGTGTCTACGCCTACTAAGAGGAGCAAAACATGAAAACCTTCAAGCTACAGACGGCGCTCGCCGCATTGCCGATCGTCCTTCTTCTTCCCGGTTTGGCACTCGCGGCAACGCCCGATGCGGGTCAGTCAACCGTGGATCCCTGTCTCGTCACCTGTCCCGCGGGGGATACCGATTTTCTGGTCGTGGTTCGTGACGCAGGGGGTGCGGTCATCGCGGGATCGGTCGTCGAGGTCGACTTCTGCAATTGTGCCGGTCCTCAGCTGTGTTCGCCTGGAGGGTCCGGAAGCTGTCCGGATGGCACCAAGGACATTGCGATTCTCGCCACCAACTCGGCCGGGGAAGCGCTCTTCCATCTGGCGGAGGGGGGCGATGGCAACGGAGGTCTCGTCGACATTCGTGCCGACGGCGTTCTGCTGGCACAGCGCACGATCAAACCAATGGATACCAACGGCGACTTCGTCGCCGATACGAGTGATTTCAGTTATTCGAATCTCTCCAACGACTACAACTGCGACGGCGCAGTGAACTTCAGCGATTTCGCCATCTTTGGAAACCACGGGTCGTTTTCCCACTCCTGCACGGGACCGGTGGACACCGCGCCGCGCACTTGGGGGAGCGTGAAGGCGCTGTGGTAATCGCTGAGAGTTGAACGGTCGGGAATCTTGATTTTCTTCATGAACAGGCCCCTGTCGCAGCCGCGGCAGGGGCTAGTACGCATATAGTCCATCTTCCTGCCGCATAACTAGACAAAAAGATCTAATTTCTTCTATACTGAGCCCGGTTCGGCGAGTCTCATCGTTCGGCTCCACGATGAGGCCACTGAAACGCATGTCTCGCGAGTACGGACCCTCATCGAATCCGTCGAGCATGTGTCGCAACCCGCGAAAGGAGCTGTTCATGAAGCGACTGGTCCCGTTGGTCTTCTTACTCTTCCTCCCCGCGCTGGCTCTGGCCGGAGCGCCAGTAGTCGGCACCTACACCACCGCCGACTTGGGAGGCCAAGTGCTCCCGGGTCATTTCAGCGAATCCTGGCCGGCACCCGCCTACCATGAGGGCGCGGTCGGCAACACCATCAACACGCAATCCTGGGACGGAAGCAGTCTGGGAACGCAATGGACCCTGATCTGTCCGTCGATCATGGCCACACCGACTCTCACCGAGGATACCCGCATCGCGGGCACCGGCTACGTCAAGTACGAGACGCACTATCAGAACGGTGCGTTCTGGTTCGCGGCCGCTGGTCCCTGGGGTGACGAGAACTACACCGCGCAAGTCGATCAGATGACCGTGACCTCCACGCATCTCTACGTGGGCGGAGTGTTGCAGTCGGTCGTCAGTGATATCACCGTCTTTGGAGCCTTCGACGGCTATATCAACTGCATGACCTACACCATCAGCAACGCGGCCATCGTCGGCACGACCCAACTCATGGCTTTGCCCACCGACTACCCGCCCTTCATCGACGACACCTGTGCAAATGGTCCCAATACGGGGGCCTGGGGTGATGTGGTGCAGGCTACGATCGTGATCTATCCCAGCTGCGAGGTCGGCTCCGAGGAGACATCTTGGGGTTCCCTCAAGGCGCGCTACTAGAGCGGCCCCTCGAGCTTCGAGCTCGAGCCGAGAGTAGATCACCTGGTTTGAAAAACTGAAGATCGATGAGCCCGGTCGCTGGTAGCGGCCGGGCGTTCGTCCGCTCATTGGCGGGGACAAAAGCTAGATTTGAAGTGTATATCTTGCTGGCTCTCGTGTGAGAGGTGTGACTGACGCTGAAAGGAAGACGCGTTGGCAAACCGGAAGACACCGAAGAGTGCAGGGGAAGAGGCCACTGCGGCTGAACTGCCCGAGGATGCTCCTCTCGAAACGGTTTTCTCGAATCTGAAGGCCGATGCGAAGGGCTTGGGCAGTGATGAAGCAAAGCAACGCTTCTCGCACTACGGCCCCAACGAACTCGCCGAAAAAAAGCGGAATGCACTCCTCCAGCTCCTTCGATATTTCTGGGGACCCATTCCCTGGATGATCGAGATTGCTGCCATCCTCTCGGCGGTTGTCGGCCATTGGGCCGATCTGGCGATCATTCTCGCCCTCCTGCTGGTGAATGCCCTCGTGGGATTCTGGGAGGAGTTCCAGGCGGGAAACACGCTGGACGCCCTCAAGGCGAAGCTCGCTCTCGAGGCCCAGGCCCTGCGCGATGGGGACTGGAGGATGATCCCGGCCCGCGAGCTGGTTCCGGGTGACGTGGTGCGACTCCGCCTGGGCAACGTCGTGCCCGCCGACGTCCGCGTGCTGGACGAGGGTGAGGTTGAGGTCGACCAGTCCAGCCTCACCGGAGAGTCCCTTCCGGTGTCCCGCTCCACAGGCAATCCGCTGTACGCGGGATCCGTGATCCGTAGAGGAGAAACCAAGGCCATCGTCTCGGCCACAGGCCCCGCGACTTTCTTCGGTCACACGGCCCAGCTCGTCGAGTCTTCCGGGGTGGAAAGTCACTTCCAGCGTGCTGTGCTGAAAATCGGCGACTACCTGATTGCGCTCGCAGTAGCTCTGGTCGCGATCATCCTGGGCGTCGCGTTGTTCCGGGGCGACCCGATGCTCACGACGCTGCAGTTCGCCCTGGTTTTGACGGTGGCCGCCATCCCCGTCGCCATGCCGGCCGTGCTCTCGGTGACCATGGCGGTAGGGGCCCGGCTGCTCACGGCCAAAAAGGCCATCGTGACCCGACTCGCCGCCATCGAGGAGCTCGCAGGGGTCGACGTACTCTGTTCGGACAAGACGGGCACGCTCACCCAGAACCACTTGACTCTGGGTGAACCCTTTATCATGGAGGGCTCCACCGCCGAAGAGGTACTGGAGGCTGCGGCATACGCCTCGCGGACCGAAGACCACGACCCGATCGACGACGCCGTGCTCGGCGCCACCCCGGAGTCCCTCCCCCGCTCCCAAGTGAAGCGGATCGCCTATTACCCGTTCAACCCCACCGAGAAGCGCACCGAGGCCACGCTCCAGGGGGAGAACGGGAAAACCTGGAAAGTCACCAAAGGAGCACCACAGGTCGTGCTCGATCTCGTCGCCGATCCGAAAATCCAGGTGGTCGTGGATGACGCGATCGAGGACTTCGCCTCGCGCGGCCTCCGCGCACTCGGCGTGGCGCGAACGGATGACAATGGTGTGTGGCGTCTTCTTGGAATCCTTCCGCTACTCGATCCCCCCCGCGAGGATTCCGCCGCTACCGTGAAACGTCTTCAAGAGGCGGGCGTGAGGGTCAAGATGGTCACAGGAGACCAGCTCCCCATCGCGCGCGAGATCGCACGGCGCATAGGACTGGGAACGAATCTGCTCGATGCTTCGCTCTTTACGGGTAAGCATTCGCGCGGCGCCATCCGTGACGAGAGAGCGATCGAAGAGGCCGACGGCTTTGCGCAGGTCTTCCCCGAACACAAGCATCACGTGGTGCATGTCCTACAGAAGGAAGGGCACATCGTGGGCATGACCGGCGACGGGGTCAACGACGCCCCGGCTTGCGGGCAGGCCGACGTGGGGATCGCTGTCTCCGGGGCGACGGATGTGGCTCGTTCGGCAGCCGATCTCGTACTGCTCGAGCCAGGATTGTCCGTCATTGCCGACGCGGTTGCGGAAAGCCGTCGCATCTTCCAGCGCATGCGCAGCTACGCGATCTATCGCATCACCGAGACGATTCGAGTGCTGTTCTTCATGACCCTCTCGATCATCGTCTTCAATTTCTATCCAGTGACCGCAATCATGATCGTGCTGCTCGCTCTACTCAACGATGGAGCCATTCTGTCGATAGCCTACGATCGGGCCACTGGATCGAGCCACCCCGACGCATGGCGCATGCCCACGGTGCTTGGGGTCGCGACCGTTTTGGGCCTACTGGGCGTCTTCGAGTCATTCGGCTTGTTCTACCTGTGTGAACGCGTGCTGCATTTGGATTTGGACGTCATCCGAACCTTGATTTATCTGAAACTATCCGTGTCGGGGCATCTGACGATCTTCGTCACGCGGACGCGCGGCCCGTTCTGGTCGTCGCGCCCCTCGGGCATCCTTTTGTCAGCAGTGCTGTGTACGCAGGGCTTGGCGACACTGATCACCGTGTATGGTATCTTCATGACGCCGATCGGCTGGACTCTGGCCCTGGGAGTCTGGGGCTATTCGTTGTTCTGGTTCTTCATGGAGGATCGTCTGAAGCCCGTTGCGTTCCGCATTTTCGATCATCAGCAAATCGGTATGCTGAGCCAATACCACGCCAACAAGAAGCGAGTGTCGCGATAGCAGGAGCTGGTTCTGAAGAGGAGAGGGCAATGAAGAAAGATGAAATCAACAAACCACCAGAGAATGTACCAGATGTCGCACTTCTCCTGGAGCAATTGGGGGCCTACGACGTAGCGGTGAGACAGAATGCTCGCAAGACCCTTCAGAGTCTGGGCGAATCGGTCCTGCCTCAGATGGTGGAAATGTTGCCCAAAGCGGATTTCGTCCTGCGCTGGGAGATCATCAAAGCCCTCAGCGAAATGCGCCTGGTCGCCGCCGTACCCACGCTCATCGAGGCAATGGAGGACGACGAACCTGATGTGCGCTGGGTAGCCGCCGAGGGCCTCGCCCACCTCGGCCGAGATGGCCTGCGGCCCCTGCTTCGGGCGATCATCAGCAACCCCGATTCGATCTATCTCCACCGGGGCGCACACCATGTCCTGACGAAGTACAAGCAGAAGGATCTGCACGAAGCCCTCGCACGACTGCGTGACGCCCTCTCTCCCCTGGCAGTGGAGGAGGACGCGGTGGTGTTGGCCGAGGAAGCACTCAAGACACTGGAGAAATGACCGGCGCACGTTCCGATCAGAGGCCCAGAGTCACTGCGGCGCGTAGCTAGGATCTCGTCGTCGCAGAGGGCGATGCGAGCCAGGACCGCTGCAAGCAGCTGTTTCCTTCCTCTCCCCGGATGGCAATCCGTATCTCGCTGTGCAGCCACTAATAGCTCGCCTTGAGTGTTCCCCAGCTAGCATCGGTGACGGGAACGGGAAGACACGGTTCGGGGGTTGGGGACACGAGATTGCCCCAGAATTCATCCAGCGTGCAGGTATCAGGCAAGCCACAGAGGATCGAGTAGGTGGTATTCGTCTCGATGGTGCCATGAATGGAAGTGCCGGTGATCGTCGCATACATTTCCGTATCGACCGTCCAGAGGCAGTCGAAGTAGGCCAGAGGCTCCGTACAAACTACATGGACGGTGACATCGCTGAGCGCCCCGCCGGAACAGTCCCCTCCTAGCTCGAGGATGGGAGTTCCCGCGCAGATCGTGTCACGCTCACTCCAGTGCTCGAGTATGGCTCCGCCATCACAGATTTTTTTCGAATGGTCGAAATCCCAGATCCCCTGCCAGTTCGAAGGCCACACGGGGTCCTGGGCCCTCGAGGGCACTGGCCACAGGAATGAAAGGGAGAGTAGCAAAATCAATGATTTCAGTGTCTTCATTGGGCCTCCTCAGCATGGGACTGGGAGCACCTCCATTGAACACCACTTCCATCATCTTGGTCAAGCACCCCACTGAAGCTCATTTTCGTGATTGGTGGGCCCCCTGGGACTCGAACCCAGCACCTACGGATTAAAAGTCCGTTGCTCTACCTGATGAGCTAGAGGCCCACCTGTGACAGCCTCGCGAGCGCGAGACCGCAGGAGGAGTGCCGTCGCCTGTGGGGCGGCGGCGGACCGGTAGTGTAGCCAGGAAGGCCCGGGCAAGCAACCGCGGGAAGCTATGGAGTGGAAATCGAAAGCGCAGCGCGCGCTCAGGGCAGGAAGAACTTGGACTTGTCCGAATCCCCGCCCTTGACGGGCTTGATCGCTTTGGTGTGCGAAGCGCTGGCCGAGAGCACCACGACTCGGTCCTCGGGCTCGGGGATCTGGAAGACCTCTTTCCCGTTCACCCGCTGCCAACCCTTCTTCGGTGGAGGCGGCTTCTCTGCCAAGAGCTCCTTGGCGCTGACGACGGGCTCGGCCTCCAGGCTGCCCAAGGCACGCTCGATGTCGGGATGAATCTCCTCGAGCTCGGGAACGACTGGCTTTTCGGGCTTGGAGGAAGATGAGGGGTTGGTGCTGATGGATGCGCGCCGGAAGAGGCAATGCAGAAGGTCTCCGCGCAGAACTCGCGCAGCCGCGATGAACTGCATCCGCTGCTGCTCCCCCGCGGCCGGTGCGTAGAGAACCGCGCCCTTGTCTCCGACCTCCAGGGAAATCGGTTGTAGCGGGTGGTGCATCTTGAAGGCGGCGAATTCACGCAGCACGCGCTGCACCACTTCCCTTGCCGTTGCATCCAGAGCCTGCTCCGGCGTCAGATTCCAGCCCATGTGCAAGCTGGCTGAGTCGGCTTTCTTCTGTCTGCTCAGAAGTTGTAGGCCGCGCGCGGGTGTGTGCTGGCTCAGTTCGACGAGGAACACCTCACGCATGTCGCTCCCCCATCCCTTGCGCGCGGAGAAGTAGCGACCACTCCCATCGGTTCCCACCAGAATGTCTCTGAGTCCGGCTTTTGCCCAGTTCTCCGGCAGGGTCCTCAGGACCGTTTCGAACTCGCCTCCCTTGGGGCGATGCATGTGATGACGCTGCGCCAGGACATCGAGTCGCCTGCGCCGCCGCCACCACTGAAGGCCATAGGATCCGATGGCCGCGGTCGCCAGAGCAAGAATGATCAGGTAGAGCCAGTGCATCGATTTAAGACCTCAGACTGCAACAGAACAGGATATGTGCCAAAAGGCCGTCAAAGCCTGGTAGAGCCGAGTCGCTCCGCGTCGTACCGCGGATGAGGTCTTGAGGGCTTAGAGTCCCTCCGCCCGTGGCAACGAAGCTGGAATTCTGCAAGTCCTCAGGCTTCGCCGCGATCGATGAAATGGTCGCGTTGGGGGCCGGTGGAGACGAAGCGGACCCGGCAACCCGTGAGCTTCTCCAGCTCCGTGATGTAGTTGCGGGTATTCTCCGGCAGATCCTCGAAGCGCTTGGCCCCGGAGAGTTCGCCCTCCCAGCCCGGGAATTCGGTGAAACGCGGCTTGCAACGTTCCAGCCGCAGGGCGTCATCGGGGAAAGAATCGACTCTCTCGTCGTCGATCATGTACCCCGTGCAGACCTTGATTCGTTCCATGCCGCTGAGAACGTCCAGCTTGGTCAAGGCCAGTTCGGTGGCGCCGTTGATGTCGACCGCGTACCTGGCGGCAACCGCGTCAAACCAACCGGGACGCCGCGGACGACCTGTGGTCGCGCCAAACTCGTGCCCGAGCCGTCGCAGCTCCTCTGCCTCGTCACCATGCAGTTCGGTGGGAAAGGGCCCGTTGCCCACGCGCGTGCAATAGGCCTTCATCACCAGGGTCACCGCGCTGATGCGCCAGGGCGAAAGCCCGGTGCCAATCAGCGCTCCTCCCACCGTGCAGCTGCTAGAGGTCACGAAGGGGTAGCTCCCGTGATCGATATCCAAGAGAGTGCCCTGCGCCCCCTCCAGGAGAGCATTCCAGGCCCCGTTGCGCACGGGCGCCATGAACTCATGGGGGCTTGCGATCATCGGCCGCAGGCGCTGGGCCTGTTCCACCAGCTCGACCGCGATTGCCTCCGCCGCCAAGGCGGGGGCCTCGAAGCGCGCCGCGATGTACTGGTTCGCGCGCAGAACTTTCTCGATCACCAAGCGCTTCAAGTTTTCATCACTGCGAAGGAGGTCCGAGGCGCGCATCCCCATGCGCGCCATCTTGTCCTCGTAAGTGGGGCCGATGCCGCAGCCGGTGGTGCCGATGCTCTTGCGCTGCAGGCTCTTTTCGCGCAGCTCGTCGACCCGGCGGTGAAAGGGCAGTACCAGGTGGGCCGAGGTGGCGATGTGGACCCGGCCTTCCACATCGATGCCCGCCTTCTTCAGTTCATCCAGTTCGTCCAGCAGGGCCCAGGTGTCCACCACCATCGCGGCCCCGAGGAAGCAGCGAACTTTTTCGTGCAGAATCCCGGTCGGGAGCAAGTGGAGCACGAACTCCTGGTTTCCCACTTTCACGGTGTGGCCGGCGTTGGCGCCGCCCTGAAAACGTGCCACGAGATCCACGTCCGCCGCGAGGCAGTCCACGATCTTCCCCTTGCCCTCATCCCCCCACTGACCACCCAGAACCACGCGTACCGTCTGCATCGCCTGCTTCACCTCGCAAAAAAACACGCCTCCAACACAAGGCTGGTCGGCTGAAACAACAAGGGCTTGCACCCGGATGGACTATCGGTATTTGAACTTGTTCGATTCTCCGAACACGGCCTTGAGAATACCCCAGCTCCGATCGTTGATCGAGGCACGGGTGCAGTCGACGACACCGGGGTTGCTGTTCTGTTCATTGCGCGTGGGATCCTGCACATAAGGACCTGTCCACTGCGTACCGGTGTAGTCGCCCAACTCGGCGCCGTTGATGCACTGGTCGCCGTCACTGTCGCGCTTGGCGATCTGCTCGTTCCAAACGCGACCAAGCGAATTCCAGTCGACACCGAAGGGATTCAACTGCGTTGCCAAAGAGGGATCGTTGTCGAGCGCGCTCTCGGAAGAGGTATGGCAGGTCAGACAACGTGCCGGTTCATAGGTGGGAAGACTCCACATATCCGAGCGCGTGGCCCGGGCGGAACCTGGCCCCAGCATGCCGAACAACAGAAGGCACGAGAGCAGAAAGAGGCCTCGACGCATGACTCGTACGGTAGCCAGTTTCGTATCCCCCTACTCCTCGGAGGCAGTCCAGGTTCAGCGCGCCGCAGCGCGCGCGAACTCTGCACTGCCACTTACCAGAAGCATGCCAAGGAGTCCGCAGACTTGTGTTCAGTATAGAACCCCGCGGCCTGAAAGGTCAATCGCCCGTAGGTGGAGGATTTTCCGCAGCTTGCGGCCTCAGATGGTCCTCGACCCAGGCCCAAATCTCCTCGTGGCCCAAGCGGTCCTTGGCGGAGCTGACGATGACCCCGGTCGTCGCCGGAAGTCCCAATCCTGAAAGATGTTCCACCACTTTGTCTTCGCGCTTCGAGGCGGGGACCTTGTCCGCTTTGGTGAAAATAATGCAAAAGTTACGGTTGAAGCGAAGCAAGTCCCGCAGCCGGGCCCGGTCGTCCGGGGTCACTCCGACCTTGAGGTCGATGAGCTGGAAGACCCCGCGCAGCTGCGAGCGGGTGGAGAGATAGGCCCGGCTGGCCCCGGCCCAGCGGCGCCGTTCGGCTTGCGAAGTGCGCGCATAGCCGTAGCCCGGCATGTCCACCAAGTGCCAGCTCTGATCCACGAGGTAGTAGCTCAGGGCGCGCGTCTTGCCGGGCTGTCCGCTCGTGTGAGCCACGCGCCGCCTACCCACCAGCAAATTGAGCAGGGAAGACTTCCCCACGTTGGAGCGGCCGCTGAAAGCCATCTCGGGCAGCTCCGAATCCGGGCAGTGGGCGAGATCGGGCGCCAGGGTGATCAATTCGACTTCGTGATGCATCAGCTTCAGTGTGTCCGGCTCTCCGTCGGACGGCTGCGTCCGGCTTTCAGCAGGGCGTCTTCTTTTGTCTCCTGCTTATCGGGCGGCAGGAGGACGAGCTCGAGCACTTCTTCCACGCGTGACACCAGATGCCACTTCAGCCCCTTGCGCACGTCCCGCGGAAGTTCGAGGTAGTCCTTCTCGTTGTCGGCGGGAATGATGATGTGTTTGCAACCGAAGCGTTGCGCGGCCACCGCCTTCTCCGGCAGGCCCCCGATGGGAAGCACCTTCCCGCGAAGGGTCACCTCACCCGTCATGGCCATTTCGCGCCGCACCTTCCGCTCGGTCATCATGGACACCAGTGCGGTGGCCATGGCGGTCCCCGCGCTGGGTCCGTCCTTGGGCACGGCTCCCTCGGGCACGTGGATGTGGATGTCGTGCTGGTCGAGGAAGGCCTTGCTCTCGGGTACCACCGAGCGAGCGTAGCTGAGCGCGGTTCGCGCGCTTTCCCGCATCACTTCCTTCAGGTTGCCCGTCAAGGTCAGCCGGCCCTTGCCCGGCAGCGCGGAAACTTCGATCTCCAGAATCTCCCCGCCCACCGGAGTCCACGCGAGGCCGTTGACCACGCCCACCTCCGGCTCCTCCTCGACCATGCGATGCAGATACTTGGGCGCACCGAGGAAACGCTGCAGATTGCTGCGCTGGATGATGCGCGGCATGGGACGTTTCTCGGCTTTGCGGCGCGCTACCCGGCGGCAGAGTGTCGCCAACTCGCGCTCGAGATTTCGTACACCAGCCTCCCGCGTATAGAGATTCACCGCGTCCTTTAGGGCGGATTCGCTCACCGTGAAGCGCGTGCGCTGAAGGCCGTGACTCCTGCGCACCTTGGGCAACAGGAAATTCTTCGCGATGAGAACCTTCTCGTGCTCGAGGTAGCCAGGAATGCGAATGATCTCCATGCGATCGCCCAGCGCGGGAGGAATCTGGTGCAAGACGTTCGCGGTGGTGATGAAGAAGACTTCACTGAGGTCGAAGGGGACCTCGAGAAAGTGGTCGCTGTAGCTCTTGTTCTGTTCGGGATCGAGAACCTCGAGCAGCGCGGATGCGGGGTCACCGCGAAAGTCGCTGCCCAGTTTGTCGATTTCGTCCAGAAGGAAGACCGGATTGCGGGTACCCGCGCGCTTCAAGCCCTCCATGATCCGGCCCGGACGGCTCCCGATGTAGGTGCGCCGGTGACCGCGGATTTCGGCTTCGTCGCGCACGCCGCCCAGACTCACGCGCACGAAATTGCGGCCCATGCTCTCGGCGATGCTGCGGCCCAAACTGGTTTTGCCGACCCCCGGAGGTCCGACGAGGCAGAGAATGGAACCCTGCAGGCGGCCGGTGAGCTTCACCACGCTCAAGAACTCGAGGATGCGCTCCTTGACCTTCTCCAGACCGTAGTGGTCGGCGTCGAGCCGCCGCCGGGCGCGGCGCGTGTCGAGTCGATCCTGGCTGCGGCTGGCCCAGGGCAGGCCCAGCAGGGTGTCGAGGTAGGTACGAACCACGGTGCTCTCGGGCGACATGGGAGCCATCTTGGCGAGACGGCCCACTTCCTTGAGCGCGATCTCGTGGGCCTCGTCGCTCATCTCGGCGCGTTCGATTCGCTTGATCAGCTCCTCGATCTCGTCGTCTTCCTCGGGCCCGTAGCCCAGCTCCTTACGGATCGCGCGCAGCTGCTCGTTGAGGTAGAACTCCTTCTGCCCCTTTTCCACCTGCTGTTTGACTTCGCCCTCGATCCTGCGCTCGACCCCGAGAATCTCGATCTCGCGTCGCAAGATCTTGGCGAGCTCGCGCAAACGCAATGTGGTTGCCTGGTTCTCCAGAAGCTCCTGTCGCAGGGCGACTCCCACCACCAGCTGCGCGGCCACGGTATCGGCGAGAGAGTCGGGGTCCTCGATGCGCTGCACGGCCACGACGGTCTCGTCTGGAATGCGCTTGTGCAGGTGGACGTAGTCCTCGAAGAGCTCCACCACCTGGCGGCACAGGGCCTCCAACTCCGTGCTGGCGGGCTCAGTGACGACTTCACAGAGTCTGAAATCAACGGAGAGGTATCCCTCGTCCTGATGATGCGCGAGGATTTCGGCGCGGGAGAGACCCTCGATGAGAATCTTGGTCGTTCCGTCGGGCAGACGCAGGACCTGATGGATTCGCACCAGAGTACCCATGGAGTAGATGTCTTCCGAACCGGGATCGGCGACTTCCGGCTCGCGCTGCGCGGCGACCACGAGCAACTTCTCTTCGTCGGCCGCCGCATTCAGAGCCAGGATGCTCCGCTCGCGCCCCACCAAAAGCGGCACGATGGCCCCCGGGAAGATCACCACGTCGCGCAGGGGCAACAGAGGCAAGCGGTTGGGCAATAGCCCCAGCTCCTCGGCGGTTTTGTCCTTGGTGCTCTTGCTCATGCTTGCTCTCCTACACACTCAAGGCCCGCACGAGGCGGGCCTTGGTTGTTCATCAACAGCAGGCGCAAAGCCGCCCGCGTCACTCAAGCCTCGCGAACTCGTAATTGATCACGGCCGGTATAGACGATGGGCTCTTCGCCCTCTTCGATACAGCGGCGGTTGATGACGACCTTCTGCACGTCCTTCGACGAGGGAATGTCGAACATCAGATTGAGCATGGTTTCCTCGAGGATCGCCCTCAGACCCCGCGCACCGGTCTTGCGCACGATCGCCATTCTTGCGATCGCCCGCAGAGCATCCTCTTCCAGAATCAACTCGACGTCTTCCATTTCGAAGAGTTTCTCGTACTGACGCACGAGCGCGTTCTTGGGTTCGGTGAGAATCCGAACCATCGCATCCTCGTCGAGTTCTTCCAGAGTAGCGACGACAGGGAGTCGTCCCACCAGCTCGGGAATGAGCCCAAATTTCATGAGATCGCCGGGTTCCATCTTTTGCAGAGTCTTGAAGCGCTTGTCCCTCTTGCTTCCGCCCTTGGTGCGCTCGAAGCCGAGGATCTTCTCGCCGGTGCGCTGCTGAATGATGCGGTCGAGGCCTTCGAAGGCGCCGCCGCAAATGAACAGGATGTCGCGCGTGTTCACTTCCAGGTACTTCTGCTGCGGATGCTTCCGTCCACCCTGCGGCGGAACGTTCGCCACCGTTCCCTCCAGAAGCTTGAGCAGAGCCTGCTGCACCCCTTCGCCCGACACGTCGCGCGTGATGGAGGGGTTGTCGCTCTTGCGGGAGATCTTGTCGATCTCGTCGATGTAGATGATTCCGCGTTCGGCAGCCGCCAGATTGTAGTCGGCGTTCTGCAACAGTTTCACGAGGATGTTCTCGACGTCTTCGCCCACGTAGCCGGCTTCGGTCAGAGCCGTTGCATCCACGATGGCAAACGGGACCTTCAGAATGCGCGCCAGAGTCTGCGCGAGCAGAGTCTTGCCGGTACCGGTCGGACCGACGAAGAGGATGTTGCTCTTGTCGAGTTCGATGTCGTCCGCGTCGTGGCGGTGGTTGATGCGCTTGTAGTGGTTGTAGACCGCGACGGCCAGAGTGCGCTTGGCCTGCTCCTGCCCCACCACGTAGTGATCGATCAATTCCTTCATGTCCTGGGGCTTGGGAAAATCCCCGGTGTCCAGAGTATTGATCGCGGGCAGTTCGTCCTCGAGGATGTCGTTGCAGAGCTTGATGCACTCGTTGCAGATGTATACCGAAGGACCGGACACCAGCTTGGCGACCTCATCCTGTCCCCGTCCACAGAACGAGCACTTGATGACTTGAGGTGATCCGTTCTTGGTCTTCATTCCTACTCGCTCCATCCAGGGACTGCGTTTCGGCGGCCGAGACTAGACTCAGCCGTCCTTGCTATCCCGACCCAGTTCCTCTCGCTTCTCGATGACCTTGTCGACGATGCCGTATTCCTTGGCTTCTTCTGCCGACATGAAGAAGTCGCGGTCGGTGTCCTTGGCGATCTTCTTGAGTGACTGCTTGGTGTGGCCGGCCAAAATCTCGTTCAATCGGTCCCGCATGTACAGGATTTCCCTGGCGTAGATCTCGATCATGGCCGCCTGTCCCTGCGAACCCCCCATGGGCTGGTGGATCATGATGCGCGCGTGGGGCAGCGCCGAACGCTTGCCGGACGCGCCGGCCGCCATGAGGACGGCCGCCATCGAGGCCGCCTGCCCCATGCAGATCGTCGCGACATCATTGGAAATGTACTGCATGGTGTCGTAGATGGCCAAACCGGCCGAAATCACGCCACCGGGCGAGTTGATGTACAAATAGATGTCGCGGTCGGAATCCTCGGCCTGCAAAAAGAGCATCTGCGCGATGACCAAATTTGCCACACTGTCGTCAATCGGCGAACCGATGAAGACGATTCGATCCTTGAGCAAACGGCTGTAAATATCGTACGCCCGTTCGCCGCGACCCGTTTGTTCCACCACCATGGGAACCAGCATCTGTGATCTCCTTGAGGGAAAGGGGCCCCGGGGCCCGCTCTACTTCTCGCTCTCGTCCTCGGTCTTTTCCTGTGCGGTCTCGGCTGCTTCGGCCTCGCCCGCTGCCTCCGCATCCAACTCCTCGGCGCTCTTGTGCACCACTTTCACCTGAACCTGCTCGGAGAGCCAGTCGAAAACACGGTCCTCCTCGAGTTCCATGCGCAAATGAGCGAGCCCGTTCTTGCTCTTCAGCGCCTGCTGCACCTGCTCCACGGTGGCATCGCGCTGCGCCGCGATCTCCTCGATGCGCACCTGAAGCTCTTCCTCCCCCACCTCGATCCCCTGCGCCTTCTTGATGTGATCGACGAGCAGCCAACGCTGCGTCGCGCGGCGCGCCGAGGGCGAATAGCTCTCCGCGAGCTTCTTGCGCGTTTCCGCGTCGAAATCCCGCCCGGAACTGTGCTTCAGATCCTCGATCATCGCTTGCACGTAGCGTGCCTCGAGGGTGGGCGGAACCGCTACGGCATTCACCTTTAGAACCTCGTCGATCAACGACTCGCGGAAGTGCCGCTTGCTCTCGCTTTCGGCCGTCTTCACCAGATCGTCCCGCACCGCTACTTTCAGTTCCTCGAGAGTCTCGTACGGACCGAGACTCTTCGCGAAATCATCATCGAGCTGCGGGATCTGCTTCTCCTTGATTTCGTTGACGCGCACTTCGAAACTCATGGTCTTGCCGGCCAAATCCTCGCGCGGATAATCGTCGGGGTAGCTCACCTCGACCTGGGTATCCTCCCCCTTTTGCAAACCCGCCAGCGCCGCGTTGAACTCGGGCAGCACGCTGGTGCCCCCCAGCTCCATCGCGTAGTTCTTGGTACGCTCGGCCTCGTTGGGCGTTCCATCCTCGCCGAGGGGGGCATAGTCGATCATGAGGGCGTCGCCGTCGCGTGCTTCCCTTTCCACCGGGGCCCAGCTCGCATTGCGCGCGGCGATCTCCCGCATGGCGGCCTCCACACGCTGCTCGGAAATCTCGATCTCCACCCTGTCGACCTGGCACGACTCCAGACCCTGCAGCTCGATCTCCGGACGCACCTCGATCTGCAGGTCGAAGCCCACCGGCTGCCCCTCTTCCAGACTCAACTTGTCCACCGTGGGCTCCCCCACCGGCTCCAGTTCCTCGTGGGCCCTGAGAATCTCCCGGTAGGCCTCGGGCACCACTCGTTCGAGCGACTCCCGCTCCACCTGAGCCGCATACTCGTTGCGGATGATCTTGGGAGGGACCTTGCCCTTACGGAAACCGGGACGATTCACCTGCTTGCGCAGATCGCCCACGACCTTCTCGCGAATGGCTTCCATGTGATCGGGGCTGACGGTGACGTGCGCGACGCGCTTCCACGCCTCTTCGGCAGCCTCCAGCTGAAATTCGATTGCTTTCTCGCTCATCGCCTTGGCTATCCTTGGCCCTTTGGGCCGTTTGGTGGGCGGGAACTCACTGGTGCGCGAGGGGGGACTCGAACCCCCACGAGTTGCCTCACAGGGACCTAAACCCTGCGCGTCTGCCAGTTCCGCCACTCGCGCTCCGTGGTCGTCGAACACCCCGCGTCCGCTGCCCATCCAGCGGCATAAATCCCTGTATTTTGGTGACTTAGCCGGTGAGCTCTCGGAGACGTGGGAGGATATACTATAGGTGTGAAGTGAGGGGTGGTCAAGCCGAGCCACCCCTCATTTGTCGATGGGTTCGATACTTGTCGAAGTATCGAAGAGATAGGGGCCGCCTAACGCGACAGCTCTGCGAGTATGAGATCTGTATATTCGGATGTTTTGAGCCCGCTGGAAGTACTCAGAGAGGGAATCTTGCGACTGGCGATGGCGCTCTGGATGGCGCCCTCGATCAGCTGCCCCCCTTCGGGATAGCCCAGGAACTCGACCATCATTCCCACCGCGGAGATGGTCGCCACCGGACAGGCCTTCTGCTGGCCGCGGTACTTCGGCGCCGAGCCGTGGATCGGCTCGAACATGCTCACCTGGCCCGGGTGGATGTTGCCGCTGGCCGCCACGCCCAAACCGCCCTGAATCATGGCTCCGATGTCGGTCACGATGTCGCCGAACATGTTGTCCACCACCGCCACGTCGAACCACTCGGGGTTCTTCACCATCCACATACAGGCGGCGTCGATGTAGGCGTGGTCCTGCTCGACCTGCGGGAACTCCTCGCCCACCTCGGCGAAGGTCCGGGTCCACAGTTCTTGGCTGCGCAGCGCATTGGCCTTGTCGATCAGGGTCAGCTTCTTGCGCGGACGCTTGGCGGCCAGCTCGTAGGCGTAGCGCACCGCGCGCTCGATCCCCTTGCGCGTGTTCACCATCTCCTGGGTCGTGATCTCGTCCGGCGTGCCCTTTTTGAATACCCCGTGGATCTGGCAGTAGAGACTCTCCGTGTTCTCGCGCACGAAGATCATGTCGATGTCTTGGGGGGTTTTGTCCTTCAAGGGACAGAGGTCCTGGTGGTAGAGCTTCACCGGCCTCAGGTTGAGGTACATGTCGAGCTTCCAGCGTATCCCACCGATGATCGCGCGCTCGAGCAAGCCCACCTCCACCCTCGGGTCGCCGATGGCGCCCAGCAGGATGGCATCCAGCTCCCGGTATTCGCTCAGGACCGAATCGGGCATGGTTTCCCCGGTCTCGAGATAGTGGTCCGCCCCGAAGGGGTACTCCACCGTCTCGTACTCGAGCCCCACCCGGGGCCCGACCTCGCGCAGCACGCGAAGGCCTTCCTCGACGACTTCCGGGCCGATTCCATCGCCCGCCACGACTCCGATCCGCTTCATGATTTCCTCCCGAATTTTCGCACTAAAATCTCGGTTTTGATGCCGTCCGGCCGCTGCCTACCATTGGTCCGGTGGGGTGCTCCAACTCTGTCCCCCTGGGCATCCCCCAGATCGCCTCGCTGAGGAGGTGGGAGAATGTTGCCCGTGAAGACCATACTCTATCCAACTGATTTCTCCGAGAACGCGCGTCACGCGATTCCGCACCTGCTCGAGGTCGCCAAGTGCTTCTCGGCCCAGATCCATCTGCTTCATGTGGTCGAGACCAGCCTCCAGGTTGCTGACGTCAGCTGGTCGGCCGCGCAACCCGAGATGGATACCCGAATTCACGAGGCCGCGAAAGAGCGGCTCGAAAAACTGGCGGAAGAAATCGGGCTGCCCAAGGAAAGACTCTCGCTCGCCGTGGTCGACGGTCACCCGTCCCTCGAAATCACTCGTTACGCCAAAGCGCACGAAATCGACATGATCGTCATGTCCACTCATGGGCATTCCGGACTGAGCCATTTCCTGCTCGGCAGCGTCACTGAGAGAGTGGTGCGCAAGGCCTCCTGTCCGGTCCTCACGGTTCGCGCCGACCTGGACGAGGACGAAAGCTAGGCCACGAGCGAGGGCTCGTAAGCCTCGATCTGGCCCGCCAGCGCGCTCGCCGCCACGGTATACGGGCTGGCCAGGTACATCTGCCCCGGTCCGCTGCGGCCCGGGAAATTGCGGTTGATCGCCGAGACCGTCACCTGATCCCGATTGTCACTCACGCCGGGGCCCGCGTTGATGCAGGCGCCGCAAGAGGGCTCGATCACGCGCGCCCCCACTTTCTCGAAGAGCTCGAGGTAGCCACGTTCTCTGCAGTACTCCTTCACTTCCTGGCTTCCAAACTGAATCCAGAAGGTGACCTCGGGATGGACACGGCGACCAGCGCTGAGCGCGCTCTCGAGCACCTCCGCGTACATGTCCATGTCTTCCTTCTTGCCCGCGGTGCAGGAGCCGGCGTAGGCGATGTCAATTTTCACCCTATAGGGCAGTTCTGAGATGGCGACGCCGTTGCCTGGATCTCCGGGAAGCGCGACCAGGGGCTCGATGCTGGCGGCGTCGAAATGGATGGTCTCCGCGTAGCGCGCGTCGGGATCGCTCCTCAGACCCTCGATGAGCTTCTCCGCTTCCTCGCGCTCCATCCCACGCCAGTCCATCAGGAATTCCACCGTCTTTTCGTCGGGCGCCACGATGCCGGTGAGCGCTCCCACCTCGGCCGCCATGTTGGTCATCGTCGCGCGCTCGTCGACGCTCAGTTCCTCCACCGCCGCGCCGCAATACTCCACGATCTTGCCGATGGCCTGTCCGTCCCGCACATAGGGATGGCGCAGAATTTCCAGCATGAAGTCCTTCGCGGTCACTCCCGGACGCCGCTTGCCGGTGATCTCGATTTTGACGCTCTCGGGGACGCGCGCCATGGTGTCCTTGGTGATCCAGGAATTGAAGATGGCGGTGGTGCCCACGCCGAACGCAACGCATCCCAGCGCTCCGCTGTGTGGAGTGTGACTGTCGGTGCCGATGATGAGTTGGCCCGGCAAAGCGTAACTCTGCGTGACTTTCGAGTGGCAGATGGCTTCGCTCCCGCCGGCGGGAGTTTCCCCGTGGAGAGTGATGCCCTGATCCTTCGCGAACTGTGCCTGCTTGGTCGCCAGGCTCTGCGCCACCGTCAAGAGGCCGGCGTCGATGCGCTCCTGGGTCATCGCCATTTCCAGGAAGGTGAGATGGTCGCGGAAGAACACGACGCTGTCGCGATCGCGCAGCGGCACCTCCTTGCCCACCAGACTCTCGTAGAAGATCGCGGCCATGGGTGTGACGTACTCATGCGAGAAACGCAGATCACAGCGCACGAAACCGCTGTCGCCGGGAGCCACCGCCTTCACTCCGACCTCATCCTTGGCCAAGTCGGTGACCATGTGCTTGGCGAAGATCTTCTCGGCCACGGTCATGGGGCGCGCCGCGGTCTCGATGGCGGGGATGACGACCTTGCCCTGCAGACGCGCGAGATTGAAGTTGAAGAGCCCGCCGTACTCGATGATCTGCCGCGTGACCTCGTCCTTGCCCTCGGTGAACACGCTCAGGGGAATCGTCTCCCCCGCCTTGACGCGCTCGAGGACCGAGAAGTCCGTGGTGGCCAGCATCCCCAGGTTCAGACAATTCTGGTGGTAGATCCGCTCGATGTTCTCCGCGACGACGAGCTTGATTCCCGCCATCAGCTCCGCGTAGGGAGACTGCTCGCGGCTGCTTC
This sequence comes from Candidatus Krumholzibacteriota bacterium, assembly GCA_963806035.1. Lineage (GTDB taxonomy): Bacteria > Krumholzibacteriota > Krumholzibacteriia > JAJRXK01 > JAJRXK01 > JAOZPE01. The sequence continues at coordinate 55,393 of CAWDWO010000023.1, forward strand.
CCTTGCCCCGCCGTTTGCCGCTCACCGAAACCGCGAAGCCCCCCTGGCGCACGCTCTTCTCGTTCACGGGGAATTCCCCGCCCGCTTGAAGCCCCAAGTAGGGAAAGTCACCCAGCGTTTCGTCGTGGTAGTAACAGATGTAGGCGGGAGTGATCTCGTCCGTCGAGATGTTGTCGCGTAGTTTCATCGCCGGGACCCATTCCAGGTCCTCTCCGGCGAGCTGGCGGCGGATCAAATCGGGGTCCTCGGTCAGATACAGAATGCGGCCCTCGATCTTCACCTGCGGATCACGTTTCTTCACTTCACGCTGACTCAAAGGCGTGCTCATGTTCGAAGCTCTCTCCTCTGCGAATTCGTAATTTCGAGCGCCTCTTTGGGCGCTTCGCTTCACGCGGCCTGGGGATTTTCGATGAGCATCGCGATGCCCTGTCCCCCGCCGATGCAAGCGCTGGCGATGCCGTAACGGAGCTTCTGCCGGCGCAGTTCCAAGCCAAGGGTCAAAAGCAGTCGAGTGCCCGTGGCCGCCAAAGGATGCCCGATGGCGATGGCCCCTCCGTTGACGTTCACCTTGTCCCGGTCCAAGCCGAGCTGCTTTTCCACCGCGAGATACTGCGCCGCGAACGCTTCGTTGATTTCGAAACGGTCGATCTGCGCCAGCTCGAGCCCGGCCTTTTGCAGAACCGCCGTAATGGCGGGCACCGGACCGATGCCCATGCGCGTGGGTTCGACTCCCACGACCGCGTGGGTCACGATCCTCGCCAGGGGATCCAGCTTGTCCTCTCTCATCGTGCTTTCCTTGACGACGAGCACGGCGGCCGCCCCATCCACCAGGCCACTCGCGTTTCCGGGAGTGACGAAGCCGTCCTTGGCGAAGGCGGGACGCAGCTTGCTCAATCCTTCCAAAGTGCAGTTGGGAAAGAAATGATCGTCGTGCTGAAAGTCCATGCTCTGGCCGCGTCCCAGAGACACCTCCACCGGAGCGACTTCCTCGTCGAGTACTCCGCTCTGGATGGCTTTCTCGGCCGCGTTGAACGAGCGCAGTGCGAATTCATCCTGTGCCTCGCGCGAGATGGAAAAGTCGCGAGCGAGGTTTTCCGCAGTGACTGCCATGTAGCATTTGGAATAGGAGTCCATGAGCGAGGCCATCAAATAGTCCTCGAGTTCGCCCTGACCGAGCTTCAAGCCCTGCCGGGCGCCGCGGACAACGAAGGGCGCCTGCGAGAGGTTCTCCATGCCGCCGGCCAGGACGATCTTGCTGTGTCCGAGAAGGATGCGCGCCTCGGCCTGGACCACGGCCTCGATTCCCGACCCACAGAGGCGATTCACGGTGAGAGCGGGGCGCTCCTTGGGAACGCCGGCTTTCAACGCCACGTGACGTGCCCCGTAAATGGCGTCGGGAGAGGTCTGGAGCGCATTGCCGAAGATCACTTCGTCCACTCTCTCCGGCGAGATTCCACTCTTCTCGAGAGCGGCTTTGGAGGCATGCACGCCGAGATCGATGGCACTGATCCTGGCAAACGCTCCTCCCGGCTTTCCTTCGCCCGTCTTCCCTCCAGCCCATTCCGCCATGGGCGTACGCGCTCCCGCTACGATATAGGCGCTCTCCACTGGCTCATCCCTCTTCTGAAGTGGTGGTGCACGAGGGGGCTCTCGGGGGGCGTTGACAAACGCCCCAGAGCCCCGATTTCGGCAGACAATATAGCGGAAACGGCCAAGCTCGCCGAACGGTCATCCGTACGCTGCCCGGCGAATGCTCAGCGTCCCCGGAACTGCGCTTTGCGCTTCTCCAGGAAGGCGTGCATGCCCTCCTGATAGTCCTCGGCCGCCGCCGCCAGACCAAACTGGCTCGACTCGTAGGCCAGGGCCTCCTCCAGTCCCATTTCCATCCCGCGCCGCACCGTCTCCTCCGCCACGCGCAGAGTGAAGGAACTCTTCATCGCCAACTTCCGCGCCAGAGCCTTGGCCGCGTCGAGCAGCGCCTCCGGTGCGTGCACCTCGGTGACCAGTCCGTATTGCAACGCGGTCTGTGCGTCGATGGGATCGCCGGTCAAGACCATGTGCATGGCTCGGCCCTGCCCCACCAAGCGGGGCAGCCGCTGGGTGCCTCCGAAGCCGGGAATGATCGCCAAATTCACCTCGGGTTGACCCATCTTGGCGCGAGTGCTGGCGATCCTGAAGGTGCAGGCCATGGCCAGCTCCAGTCCGCCACCCAGGGCGAAGCCGTTGATGGCGGCAATGGTGGGTACTCCGAGATCTTCGATGAGGTCCATCAGGCTCTGGCCGAATTTCGAATGATCGTTGCTCTCGAGCGCGCTGTTGGCGGCCAGCTCGTTGATGTCCGCGCCGGCCACGAAGGCCTTCTCTCCCGCCCCCGTGAGGATGATGGCGCGCACTTCCTCGTCGCCGCTCAGTTCATCCATCACCGCCGCCAACTCGGCGAGGGTTTCCCGGTTGAGTGCATTGAGAGCCTTCGGGCGGTTGATGGTGACGGTGGCGATGCCCTCTTCCACCGTGAACAAGAGATTCTGGAACTCCATGGCTTCCTTCCTGGTTGTGAGATCCGCGCCACCCTGTCCGTGTTTGTACCACAGCCCTCGGCTCTGGACAACGACGGGCAAAGGCGGAATCGAGCGCCCCATCGGCCCCTATCCACTTGTTGTACTGCGGGCAGACGTGGGCTAGCCTCCCGGCAGAGCGCTGGCGCGGCTCTTGCAGAAGCGTCAACGGCCGTATTTTCGAGTTTGTCTGCCCCGATGGAGGTCCTGTACATGTCACGAGTTACACTATCCCGCGGAGTGCTCCTAACCCTGTTTTCAGCCGCCGTGCTGGTTTCTCTGAGCGCCTGCGGAGGCAAGTCCGTGCAGCGCATCGGTACGGATACAACCGTGGACATCAGCGGAAACTGGAACGACACCGATTCCCGCCTGGTCTCCGAGGAGATGATCGCTCAGGTCTTGTCGCAACCCTGGTTGGCCCGCTTCGAGGCGACTCACCAGGACCGCCCTACGGTCATCGTGGGAACCGTTCGCAACAACAGCAGCGAACACATCGACACCAACATCTTCACCAAGAACCTCGAGATTGCATTCATCAACAGCGGCCGAGTGCGTGTCGTGGCATCGCGTGACGAGCGTGGCGAGGTGCGTGAAGAGCGGGATTCCCAGCAGGACTGGTCCGATCCCGCCACGGTGAAGAAGATGGGAATGGAACTCGGAGCGGATTACATGCTGATTGGTTCTCTCGGGTCGATCGTCGACGAAGAGGGCGGCGACAAGGTCGTTTTCTATCAGACCAACCTCGAGTTGATCGACATTCAGACCAACGAGAAGGTCTGGATCGGGCAGAAGCAGATCAAGAAGTACATCGGCAAGAGCAAGTACAAGGCTTGAGTAGTTCGACATGAAGCCTTTGTCGGGACGATACGGCACGCGTCGCTTGCGGCGCGTGCTCATCTCCACGGCGCTCTCAGTCGTCGCCGTGTTCGGGTTGGGCGCATGCTCTACCTACAGTAGTTTTTCCAATCAACTTCGCGGCGACCTGCTCCAGGATGATCTGCCAAAAGCAGTGCAGGCGACCGAGAAGAAGGGCGGAGACGATCCCGACGTTCTGAACCTCTTGCAACGCGGCTTGCTCTACCACTACGCGGAGCGTTACGAGGAGAGCAATCAAGCTTTCCAGCTCGCGGACACCAAGATCGAGGACCAATTCACCAAGAGCATCAGCGGTCAAGCGCTGGCGTTCTTGACGAACGACGCGACCCTTCCCTACAGCGGTTACCCCCACGAGCAAGTGCTCATGCACGTCTACGGGGCGCTGAATTACCTCTTCGAAGGAAATCACCAGGATGCTCTCGTGGAGTGCCGCCGCGCGGGACTTCGTCTGGATCAGCTCGCCTTGATCCGGGAGGACAAGCAGGGCTACACCGACGATGCCTTCACGGAGTGGCTCTCGGGCATGATCTTCGCCGAGGACAGGGACGGGAATGCGACCCTGGTGGCGGCTCGTCGCGGCCGCAGCGCCTACGAGGAATACCAGAAGCTCTTCGGCACGCCGATGCCAAAGGCTTTCATCCTCGACTACTTGGAGTGGGCGCGCCGCTTCGGCTTCAGCGATGAAGCCAACGAGATCCTGAACGCGCATCCCGAACTCGGGGACGAAGTCGAGCCGCTCGGTCCCGACGAGGGACGTATCGTTCTCATCTACGAGAGCGGCTTCGTGAATCACCTCGAAGAAGACGCGGCCTTCTTCCCCATCCTGGAATCGGACGAGGACAAGAACGACGCTGAGATGGCGACGGTCCTCACGCGCCGCGGCCGGCGCAGAGTCTGGGTGAAAAAGAACAACGTGAAAGTGGCCTACTGGCTGCGCGTCGCGTTGCCGGCAATGGTATCCACCCCTCCCGTGTTCACTCACGCCCGCCTGGTCACCGAGGGACACAGCCAGACCACGGAACTCGCCGAAGACGTTTCGGCCATCGCCCAACTCACTTTCGATGAGGGAGCCGGCAAGCGATTGCTGAGGACGATTCTTCGCGCACTGGCCAAGTGGCGAGTCACCAAGACCGCGCAGGACAAGGGAGAGCTCTCCGGCTTTCTCGCAAACCTCACCTCGGTTGCCACCGAGCGCGCTGATACTCGCTCCTGGAGCACTCTGCCCGATCGCATTCACGTCGCTCAGCTGCGCGTTCCCGCCGGGGACCATCGAGTGGTAGTCGAATGTCTGGACAGTACCGGCCGGGTGGGCCGCACTGCGACCTTCGACGAGGTGCGGGTCGAGCCCGGTGAATCCACGATCTTGCGTTTCCGCACTTACCGCTGAAGCGCCCGTACGGTAGCCGGGCTTCAGGCCTCGTCGTTTCGCACCAGAATCGAAACTCCCAGACCGCCGCTCACGCACAGCGTGGACAGCCCCAGACCTTTTCCGTGGCGGCGAAGTGCGTGAATGAGAGTGGTGGTGATCCGCGCTCCGGTCGCGCCGATGGGATGGCCCAGCGCAATGGCGCCGCCGTGGACGTTGGTCTTTTCCATGTCGAATCGAAGCTCTCGCTGACACGCGATCACCTGGGCCGCGAACGCCTCGTTCAGCTCGATGAGATCAAAGTCGTCGATGTTCAATCCACAGCGCGTCATGAGAGCGCGCGTGGCGGGAACCGGTCCCAAACCCATCCGTGCCGGATCGACCCCCGCGCTCTCGCTATCCAGGATTGAGGCCAGCGGCTTCTCTCGCAGTCCCGGCTTCTCCAGCACGAGCATGCACGCCGCGTCGGTGAGTCCGCTGCTGGAACCCGCGGTGACACTTCCGTTCTCGTCGAAGACCGTCGGCAGCTTGGCGAGCTTCTCCAAGCTGGTGTTGGGCCGGAGATGTTCGTCGTGGTCCAGCCCCGGGAGTTTTCCCTCGGCGGGAATGGCTTCGATCTCCGCATCGAAAGCCCTTTCCTCCCATGCCTTGGCAGCGCGAGTCTGGGACATGAGCGCATAGCGGTCCTGCTCCTCCCGGGAGGCCTCGTATTCTCGCGCCAGAGTCTCGGCGGTGAGCCCCATGACCTGTTTGGCGATGGGGCAATCGAAGCCGTCGCGGTACATCCCGTCCACGACCGGAGCGTGGCCCATGCGGTATCCCATGCGTGCATCCGTCAAGAGATAGGGCACGCGCGACATGTTCTCGCTGCCCCCCACCAGCACGCGCTTGGCCTTGCCCAGAGTGAGGGCCTGAATGCCCAGGACGATCGCGGTGCTACTGCTCCCGCAGGCCATGTTCAGCGTATAGGCCACCTTGTCCTGCGGAACCCCCGCCCCGATCGCGATCTGCCGGGCTGGATTGGGACCCAGGCCGGCCGGCCGCGCGTTGCCCACGATGGTCAGATCGATTTCGCTGGCCTTCAGCCCGGCCCGCTCGATGGCCGCGCGGGCCGCGAAGACCCCCAGCTCGATCGCGCTGCGGCCGGAGAGAGACCCGAGAAAGCGTCCGATCGGGGTACGAACGGCGGATGCAACGCTGGCTTGGGCTTCGAACATCGAGACACCTCACTTGGCTTCGAGACGACTCTTGAAGTCGCCGGGATGGGGACTCTCACAAAAGCACCGAAGTGCCGTGACGACAAGGAACTCCTTGGCCTGCCTCTTGCAGCCTCAGAGCTTCCGTCATGACCAGAAAACGCCGCTGGCTCAAAGCGGCCGCACCACTTCTCCTCGCCCCTCTGCTGTGCGCGGGCCTTCGCCCGGCTCCGTCGGATCCATCTGCGGAAAGCACGGGGAAGGTGGTGGAATCCTACGTAGCCCTGAGGGACTTCTTGAGCTGGTCGGCACAGGCCCGTCCCGAAGAGCTCGACCAGCGGGCCAAAAGCTTCAATCCATTGCAGATCCCCCTGCTGGCCAGCGTGGTGGACGAGGCAGAACGCGAACTGAGCGAGCCCGACCCACTCACCTACAAGGCCCTGGTCCGCTGGCAGTTCTGGCTCTCCAATCACCTCGACCCGACGAATCGGGGCGCCTGGGAAGCGCGTCCTGAGGTGCTCCCGAAGTCCATGCCGATCACGCGGGGCACCACGGCTGTCCTGCCCGCCCTCGAGATGACGGAACTCTCCGCCCTGGCCGGGATGGCCTATCGCGCGGATCACATTTTCGACGCCATGATCTGGTGGCGGGACCGCGATCTCGTGGAGCGCCGGATTTCGCGCAACATCTACGACCCCTCCACGGGCGGGTATGCGCGCTACGACTCACTGGGGCACCGGCAGCAACATCCCCCGGATCTGGCGGACCTCGTCCCCGTCGCTCTGAGTGCTCCCTGCGACCGGGGCGCTTCGCTCCGTCTGGCTTACCAGCTCCTCGCGGGGGGCAACATGGACGACCGCAACGACGCCAGAGCGAAAGCGTGGATGTCCCAGCGGCTGGATCCCGCTTCGGGGTGGCCCCTGCAGCCGGGACTGGACCTCTTGCGACCGGATCAAACCACCATCCTGTTGAGCCGAGCGGTAGCGCTGCTGGGCGACCCCGAGTTGAACGACCTGCTTCGGGGCACTCTCCAGGAATTGAATCTCCCCTACCGGGGCCCGGTGCGGCTCGATCTCGGCGATGAGCAGGTGTCCATCCCCACCGTCCTCGCGAAGCCGGAGCCTTTGCAGCGCAGCCGCGTCGCGATCGAGTTTCTCATCCGCTCCCACATCTTCAGCGCCGAAGAAACGGCGGCCATTCGGCTGGCCCTGCAGAACGCCAGCGATCGCCTGGACGATGTCCCGGATTCCGTGGCAACCATGCTTCAGGGCTGGGCCGACCGCTGGCAGGTATTCGACGTCAGAGAACGCCAGGCCATGCATCCGCGAGAGTTCGAGGAGCAGGGCCTCAACGGCAGCGATGCAACGGCGGCTTTCAGCTTCCGCGAGAGAGATGCCGATAAGTGGCTATCCACCGCGCTCGAACTGCTGCAGCGCGATGCCGCCGAGCTTCTGTATCGAAGCCGTTCCGATGCTTCCTACAGCGCTCAGATTTTGCCGAGCGTGGTCACACGCGACCACCGTCCCACGCTTCATCTCCACTTCGACCGGGTCTCCGCGGCGGAGCGGGCAATTTCCGGCGAGTGGAGCGCGGCCTGGACGGATGGTCACCTGACCCGGGCCTTCGTCCCCCTGAACCTTCAAGCCCAGGGACGATTGAGCGCCAACGCGACGCTGCCCACTCTGCCCCAGGATCCCGGGCTGTGGTGGGTCATCCTGCGGGGACCGGAGGGCGGTCCGAAGCATGCCCCTGCCTGTTCGATCGTCGATCCCATGCGAGCCACGGTGCTCGCACTACCTCAGGGCAACAGTCACGCGCGCAGCTTCGAGGTCTCGCTCGAAAACGCCCTGACCAGCGATCTCGTCGGCCGCTACGAGATCGTAGTTCCTCCCGACTTCGAAGTAGAACCACGCGCGGCGCGGGAATTCACCTTGTCGGCCCGTTCGACCAGCACCTGGACGGTGAAAATCACCGCGCCCCAGAACAAAGCACCGGGTGACTACCCGGTGCAGTGGCGTTTCTACGACGACCACGGGCTCACCGCCAAGCTCGACGAGAGTTTCGCGGTGCATTTCGACTGGCTCACGATCGGGCCCTTCGCTCCCGGCGAGAGCTCTCCCCTCGCCACCACTGCGGGCCCCGATTTTCAGGTGCGACTCGGGCAGAGCTATTCTGGTTTGAAGGGCGAGGAACGTTGGCAGCACATCGATTCCCGCGCTCTTGCCACTGATGGTTGGGTCACGCTGGGACATGGCGTCCCGGGCGCGGTGTGGTACGGCCTCACCGCGGTTTCGACGGCCACGCGCGATGCCTTCGTGAAACTCGAATCGCGCACCGAAGCGGTGTTGAAAGTGAATGGCAGTGAAGTCGGACGCACCCGTCTCGCTCACGATACATTCGAGACTTCGCTGCAGCTCAGCCCGGGAACCAATTACTTCCTCGTGAAAATGGTCGCGGACGAGAATGGAGTCGCGAGGATTCGTCTCGATCTGAAGGACATCACGGGCGCGCCGCTCTTCGCGGGAGACTATCGTTTGAAGAGACTGGTCGACGGATACGCCTACTTGGGCTCGGTCCCGTCTGAAAGCCAGTCGACTCGTGAGGAACAGACCCGGGTGGAAATGCGTCTCGTGCCCATCAGCTACCGCGACCCGAACGCCTCGAGCGTCGCGGTGGTGGGCAGTTTCAACGGATGGGACCCGAAAGCCAACGTTCTACGGCGCGGAGCCGATGGGCTCTGGCGCACGGAGATCCGGCTCCGCCCCGGCAGCTTTCAATACAAGCTGGTCGTGGATGGAACGCGTTGGATCGCCGATCCGGCCAATTCCAGCCGCGTTTCCGACGGCTTCGGCGCGCTCAACTCGGTGCTCGTGGTTCGCTGAGCCGTTTTCTTTGCAGCACTGGCTATCCTCCTCTGCTAATCTAAGTTCTCTTGGACCTTTGGAACGACTCCTGGGCCGCCGGCACCGTGTGTCGCGCGCGCCACCATCCCCTCTGAACCAGCTTCGGTACTATGGGCGAGAACATTCAGAAGAAGATCAAAGAGCTGGCTGAGAAGCACCAAGAGGCCCTTCTCGGCGGCGGGCAAGCCCGGATCGACAAGATCCATGCGTCCGGTCGACTCACGGCCCGCGAGCGCATTCACCTCCTACTCGACGAGGGAAGCTTCCAGGAAACCGGCGTTTTCGTGACTCATCGTTGCAACGATTTGGGCATGGAGCGCACCCGCCCGCTGGGGGACGGCATCGTCACCGGGGCGGGCAAGGTCGACGGGCGCCTGGTCTATCTCTTCGCCCAGGATTTTACCGTCTTCGGGGGGAGCATGAGCATGGCCAATGCGGAGAAGATCTGCCGCATCATGGATGAAGCTCTCCAGAACGGCGCGCCCCTCATCGGCCTCAACGACAGCGGCGGCGCGCGCATTCAAGAGGGCGTCGAGAGTCTCGCCGGCTACGCGGAGATCTTCTGGCGCAACACACAGGCCAGCGGAGTTGTCCCCCAGATCAGTGCGATCATGGGTCCCTGCGCGGGTGGCGCGGTGTACAGCCCCGCCATCACCGATTTCACGATCATGGTGGAAAAGACCAGCCACATGTTCGTCACCGGACCCAACGTCATCAAGATGGTCACCAACGAAGATGTGACTTTCGAAGAGCTTGGTGGGGCGGACACGCACAACATGAAAAGCGGCGTCGCCCACATGAAGGCGCAGAGCGATCAAGAGTGTCTTTTGATGGTGAAGAAACTCCTGAGCTACCTGCCGCAAAACAATCTGGAAGACCCGCCGGTCACTACCTGCACCGATCCCATCGATCGCCGCGAAAGCCGGCTGAACGAGATCATTCCCGACAGCCCCAAGCAACCCTACGACATCAAGGAAGTCATTCGGCTCGTGGTGGACGATGGTGAGTTCCTGGAGATTCAGCCGGCCTACGCCCAGAACATCGTGTGCGGTTTCGCGCGCCTGGGCGGAGCCAGCGTGGGCATCGTGGGCAACCAGCCCAAGTCTTTGGCCGGAGTACTCGACATCGACGCCAGTCTAAAAGCCGCTCGTTTCGTTCGCAGCTGTGATTGCTTCAACATTCCCCTGGTCACTTTCGAAGACGTTCCCGGCTTCCTGCCGGGCACGCGTCAAGAGTTCGGCGGACTCATCAAGCACGGTGCGAAGCTGCTCTTCGCCTATTGCGAGGCGACCGTTCCCAAGCTTACCGTCATCACGCGCAAGGCCTACGGAGGCGCCTACGACGTGATGAGTTCCAAGCACATCAGGGGCGATTGGAACGTAGCCTGGCCCAGCGCCGAGCTGGCCGTGATGGGCCCTGAAGGCGCGGTCAACATCATCTACCGCAAGGAGATCGAGAAGGCCGACGATCCCGACGCCGTGCGCAAACAGAGAGTCGACGAGTACGAAGCGAGGCTCGCAAACCCGTACGTGGCCGCGAGTCTGGGGTATCTGGATGACGTCATCGAGCCGCGCGACACGCGTCCTCTGCTCATCGCCGCCCTTCGCAGACTCCGCAACAAGAAACAGGAAACTCCGCGCAAGAAGCACGGGAACATTCCTCTCTAGGATCCCACCTTTTCAGGAGTTCATCTTGGCCACCGCGTCGCTGAAAAAAGTACTGATCGCCAATCGCGGCGAAATCTCGGTGCGCATCCAACAGACCCTGCGCGAGATGGGAATCATCGCCTGCGCGGTCTATAGCGATCCCGACCGGACCGCGCTACACACGCTCCAAGCCGATGAAGCCTATCCCCTGGGCGCCGGGCCATCGAGCGAGAGCTATTTGAGCATCGAGAAGATCATCGACGCGGCGCGGCAGGCGAAAGCCGATGCCATCCATCCCGGTTACGGCTTCTTGAGCGAGAACGCCGAGTTCGCGCGCGCGGTGGAAGACGCGGGGCTGGTCTTCATCGGGCCCACCCCGGAGAGCATGCAGAGCATGGGCAACAAACTCTCCGCGCGGGCCCTCATGGAAAAGGCCGGGGTGCCGGTGGTTCCCGGCAATTCGAGCGCCCTGGACGATCTTCCCTCGGCGCTGAAAGCGGCGGAGGCGATCGGCTACCCGGTGCTGCTGAAGGCGGCGGCGGGAGGCGGCGGCAAGGGGATGCGGGTGGTGAATTCGGAGAAGGAAATGGCGAGTTTCCTCGAGCGCACCAAGGGCGAAGCCAAGGGTGCCTTCGGCGACGCCTCGGTCTTCCTGGAAAAGTTCATCGAACGACCGCGCCATCTCGAAGTTCAGGTCCTGGGTGACGGCAAGGGAAAGGTGCTCCACCTCTTCGAACGCGAATGCAGCGTTCAGCGCCGCCACCAGAAGGTGATCGAGGAATCCCCCTCTCCCTCCATCTCCGAAGAGACCAGGCAGAGTCTCTGCAAGGCCGCAGTCAAGGCAGCCGCGGCGGTGAACTACCGCGGCGCGGGAACGGTGGAGTTCATCGCGGACGAGAACGACAAGTTCTACTTCCTGGAAATGAACACCCGGCTCCAGGTGGAGCATCCGGTGACCGAGGAGGTCGTGGGCGTCGACCTCGTGGCGGCCCAGGTCAGGGTGGCGCAGGGTGAAGGACTCCGTTGGAAGCAGAAGGACCTGCATCAGCGCGGTCACGCGATCGAATTTCGAGTCTACGCCGAGAATCCCTGGCTGAACTTCGCGCCCAGTCCGGGGACGGTGCACCGCCTGCGAATGCCGGTGGGGGCAGGAGTGCGAAACGATCGCGGATTGCGGGAGGGATACGAGGTTCCGGTGTACTACGATCCCATGCTGGCCAAGCTGATCGTGGCCGCGGAGAACCGCGCCGCCGCGATCGCGCGCGGCCGGCGGGCGCTCGCGGACTACCGCATCCTGGGCTTGATTCACAACATTCCGCTGCACCGCTGGGTACTCGAACAGCCCGAGTTCATCGACGGACACTACAGCACTCGCTTTCTCGAGCAGCGTTTCGATCCCGCTGAGCTCAAGAGCAATCTGACGCAGGACGAAAAAGAGGCCCTCGCCGCCGCACTGGCCTTGGTGGAAGCGGGCCTGGGGAACGCGAACGGGGGCCACGGCGATCGGCCCGCTCCGTTGTCGACCTGGGGGCAATACGGCCGACTCGCCATGACGCGAAAGCTGGACTAGGGGACACGATGGAACTGCGCAAGACCTACGTGACGCGGCTCTTTGGGGAGGACCTGAAAGCAGTCGTGGTGCGGGATGGCTCCGGCAAGATCTGGGTGGAAACTCCCACCGGAGCGCGCATCACCGATGCGCTGGTTCTGGATGGCGGCCGTACCGTCAGCATTCGTCAGAACGGTCGCATGTATCTGATCGACCTCACGCCGCCCGGAAGCTCCTGGCACGCGGCACTGCTGGGAGGACGCGGGGGCAAAGTGCAAGTTCTCGATGAATTGGCCGCGGCAGCCGCGGAACAGGAGAGCGCGGGATCCTCGGGCGCCGAGGTTCTCGCGGAGATGCCGGGGCTCGTGGTCGAGTACAAATGCGCGGTGGGGGACGAAGTGGAACCGGGGCAGGCCCTGGTCATCCTGGAAGCCATGAAGATGCAGAACGAACTCCCTTCGCCTGGCGCCGGTATCGTCGAGGAGATCATGGTCAAGGCCGGCAGCACCGTCGCCGCGGGCACCGTGCTGCTCCGCGTACAACCGAAGTCCCTGGAGACGCAGTGAGCCTCTTCGAGAATCCCGAAGAACTACGCCGGGCCATCCTGAATCTGCCCCCCGAGCTGCGTCCGCTCTGCGACGGACTGGACCATCTGGGCGTGGCTGTCGCCGAGCTCGAGCAAATCCTGCCCCTGTATCGCGATCTTCTGGAGCTCCCTTTTCTGGGCACCGAGACGATCGAGAGTGATGGAGTCCGGGTCGCCATTTTTGATCTGAAGGGTCCCCACCTGGAGCTTCTCGAACCCACTTCGCAAGAGAGCCCGGTCGCGAAATTTCTGAAAAAGCGCGGCCCCGGCTTGCACCACGTGGCCTTGAGAGTGAAGAATTGCGCGGACGCGGTGAGAGTGCTGCGCGAGGCGGGAATCACGATGATCGACGAAACGCCGCGCGGCGGAGCTTCCAACAAGCTCATCGCCTTCTGTCATCCTCGCTCGACCGGTGGCGTCCTGCTGGAACTCTGTGAACGGTCTACATGAGACCCAGAGCGGCCAGCGTCCCGAACATGACTCCCAAGAGACTCTCACCGGCGATGATGCCGCTGGCCACGGGAACCGTGTAGGCTTCCGCGCGCGCGGGGGCGACTTTGCGCGCCGCGATTGCCAAGAGAGCGCCGAGCACGAAGGCGGTGGACTGACTGAAGGGGATCACCATTCCCAGGCCCAGACCGAAGGCGCTGGGCGTCCACTTGCTATCTGGCCAGATCTGAGAGATCACCGAGAGAATCAGACCCAGGCTGAGACCCACTAGCAGACCCAGACGCGCGGCGGGAGCGAGCGCGGAGAGTCCGCTGGACATCAGTTCGGCGATGGCCCGCCACGCGGCGGCGGCCGGAGCAGGAAGTTGCGCCGTCCCGAGGAGGTTGACGTCGGGCACCAGTACGTAAAACGCGGGCACCACCACCAGCGCCCCTGCCAAAGTCCCCAAGAGTTGCGCCTGGAACTGCTTGCGCGGATTGCCTCCCAACAAACGGCCGCACTTGAGATTCGTGGCGAGGTCGGCGGCACAAGCGGCTGAACTCACACTCATTCCGGTCGCCATCAGGTTGGTGCTCAAGCGACGCGGGGCGATCCCGCCGAAGCTGAGCTGCGCCAATTTTCCCAGCTGCCCCACCGGAATGAGATCGGTCTCCCCCACCGCGCGCGTCGCCACCACTACGAAGAGGAGGCTCAAGATGAGGGCGACCAAGAGCGAGAGAGGAGAAATGGCGAAGGCCAGGATGCCGGTCACGGCCAGCCCGATCACACAGAAGCCGAGTCCCACCAGGAACCACCAGTCGGGCATTTCGATCTCGGCCACCGGATCATCCGCGCTGGATCCGGAGCGGCCGCGCAGAATGGCCCAGAGACCCGAGAACGCCCTTCCCATGGTGTGTCGCTGGAAGAAGAGGTCCGCCAGAGAAGCTCCCACCATGAGCGAGGCGCCGAGCCATAGTGCAAAACCATTCTGGACGGTGCGATAGGAAAGCTCCCCCACCACGTAGAGGTTCGAGACCAGCCAGGGCGCCAACACCAGATAGACGATGCTCGAGCCGGCGAGCATCCAGAGCGAGATTCGAATTCCGATGAGGGCGCCGCCAGCCAGAGAGACTCCGGCCAGGTCCAATCCCACCGTCAGCGGCGCGAGAGAAACGCCCGAGATCGAACCGGGAACGAAGAGGGAATCGGGAATTCTCGGAAAACGCCACCAGCCGAATGCATTGTTGGTTCCCAGCCACGATCCCAGAGCCCCCAGGCCCATGCCCGCGAAGAGCCCTCTCGCCTGTCGCAAGGGCTGCGTTCCCTTGGCGTGCAGGCCGCGCAGGGTCTCCGCCGCGGCCACGCCGCTGGGAAACACCAGGCTCTCGTCGTTGACCAGCTGACGCTTGAAGGGGATGAAGAGCATCAGCCCCAGGGCAGCAGAAAAGAAGATCCACAGAATGAGCCAACCCGCGCGAATGCTCACTCCGGTGACCATGAGGTAGGCCGGGATGGCCGAGACCAGGAGCGCGACGATAGTGTAGCCCGCCGCGGAGGCCGTCGACTGCATGCAGTTGTCTTCGAGAATTCCGGGGGAGCGCAAGCCGGGTTTGGCCAACTTGAAGATGCGCCAAAAGGAGAAGGAGAGAATGCAGGCCGTGATCGCGATACTGAACGACCACCCCGTCTTGAGACCCGCGTAGAGATTGCTCAGGGCGAGCATGCAACCCAAAAGGACCCCGGTCAGAGTCGAGCGCAGGGTGAGCTGGGGGCTACCGTCGGCGACGTAGACTTCGTCGCGCCAGCGCCGGTCCCTTTCCTCCGCGCTGAGAGGGGAATGCTGCCGTCCTGTGGGATTCATCTAGGCCTCGTCCTCGGATTCATCCGCCTCCTCGACATTCTGCAGCTCGGCCACGACCTGCTCGATTTCCAGGCGCGTGTTGCTCAGACGATCGCGGCAGAACTGGATCAGCTCACTGGCCCGTTTCACCTTGGCCGTGAGCTCGTCCACATCCACCGCTTCCTCCTCGAGTTGCGCGAGGATCGTCTCCAGTTCCTTCATGGCCTCGGCATAGCGTGGCGCCTTGGTCTGAGCCTTCTTCGCACTCATGAACTCGTCCTCTCCTTCCGGCATTCCTTGACTTCGCTGCTCACACTTCCCTGCGATAGCTGGGTCGTGATCCTGTCGCCGACTTTCAGTTCGGTTGCACGTCGCACCACGGCTCCCTTAGGCCCACGACTGATGCTGTAACCGCGGGCCAGGACCCTTCGTGGATCGAGGAGGCGAACGCGGGTTTCCTGAGCACTCAGTTTTTCCGCACGGCGGTTCAAAAGAGCCTGCATGCGGGAGAGAGTCAGCTTTCCCAGAGCCGCCTGCAAGGTCTGATCCGCGCGGTGTAGGACCAGGCGCCCCGCACCTCGCAGCTCTCCCGCGATGCGCTCGCGCCTGCTCTCCGCGCGGCTCAAGGCCCGCGGGGTCTCCCGGAGCAGGCTCCGCTCGGCTTCCAGGAGATCGCGCTGCGCGGAGACGATCCGCGCCTTTGCGCGCGAACTCGCCAGTTGCGCGGCCATGATGAGACGGTGCCGCTCGTTCGCGGTTCTCTTCTCCGCCAAGGAGGCGATTTCCTCCGCCCTTTCCTGCAACAGGCTCAAAAAGTTCGCAGCCATCGTCACGAGAGCGGCGGCGCAAGCGGTCGGGGTCTTGTAGGCGGTGTGCGCCACGTGATCGGCCACGGAGGTGTCGATCTCGTGGCCGATTCCCGTCAGGACCGGGATGGGCATCTTGCAGATGGCCCGCGCCAGGGCCTCGCTGTCGAAAGCCGCGAGATCGCTCTGGCTGCCTCCTCCCCTCACGATCGCGACGAGGTCGAGCTCGTGCCTCTCGAGGGTACCCAGAGCGGCGAGCAGAGTGCGCTCGGCCTCCGCACCCTGCACCCGGGCATCCACGACCACGACCCGATGCCCGAAGCCCCCTTGTTCCAACTCGTTGATGAAGTCGTTGTAGGCCGCGCTGCCGACACTGGTGATCAGGCCAATCCTGGCCGGGACCAACGGCAGGGGACGTTCGGCGTTCGCGCGCAGAAGCCCTTCCGCCTGCAACGCGCGCAGGATGCGCTCGCGCCTGAGAGCCAGTTGCCCCAGGGTGAAGGCGGGGTCGACGCCGGTCATCACGAACTGAAGCTTGCCGAACGGCGGGTAGAAATCGACGCGGCCCTTGATGCGCACCTCGATGTCGTCGTCGAGCTTGAATCCCGGCGAACTGGTGATCGTGCGATCCACCGGTCCCCGATTCCAGGAGAGCAGCGCCACCGAGAGCTTTCCTTTCACTCCGTCGCCGTACTCGTCCTTCTCCACCAGTTCGAAGTACCAGTGTTTGCGCATTCGGGTTCGGGCGAGGCCTTGAATTTCGCCGCGCACCCAGATCTCCTGCGGGAAACGTTCGCTGAGAGCGTGGGAGATCGCCTCGTTCAGGCGCGTCACCGACCAGGTGGCGTCCTCTTCCATGGAACTAGCGGCAAAGAGCGGCAAATCGTTCATGATTGCCAGATTCTCCGGGAGGTCGGTCGAATGGATGGGGCGTTCCCTCTCTTATACACGCTCAGGCTGAATGGCGCGAGAACACTTCAGGGACCGCTCTTCTCAAGCCTGGACCGTTGAGGGGAAAACGATACAATCAGCCCGCCCCACCCCGGCGAAAGGGCGGAATTCGTGGCCTCTTGGCGGCGGCAGTTGTACCGGACGATGCAAAGGACGCTGGTCGGATGCGCCCTCGCGCTCTTCGCTTGCGGCCTGGGCGAAAAACCGGCGGATTTCACGATGCTGGGGCGGGAGCCGGAGAGCCTGGACCCGGGTCTGTGCAGCGCGCAGCCGGGGGGACGCATCCTGAGCAACGCCTTCGAGGGACTGTGCTCGAGAGATCCGGTCAGCCTGGCTCCGGGCCCCGGGGTCGCTCGCAGCTGGGAAATCGACGCCACCGGCACGCTCTACACCTTCCACCTGCGCGCCAATGCCCGCTGGAGCGACGGCAGGCCCGTGACGAGTCACGACTTCCAGTTCGCCTGGACCCGGCTCCTGACGCCCAGCACCGCCGCCCCCTACGCCGATCTGCTGTACCCTTTGGTGGGAGCTCGCGCTTTCCACTCCGGCCAGAGCGAGGATCCTTCGAGCCTCGGCTTCAGCTGTCCCGACGACACCACCTTCGTGGTGCGGCTCTCCCACCCGGTCGCCTATTTCCTGGATCTCTGTGCCTACTATCCCCTGTTTCCGGTTCCCGCGTGGACGATCCAGGAGCACGGGGAACGCTGGACGCACCCGCAGTTCATCGTGAGCAACGGACCCTATCGAGTACAGAAGTGGCAGATCAACCGCCGAGTGCGACTGCTGCGCAATTCCCGCTATTGGGACGCTTCACAAGTGGCTTTGCGGATCGTCGACATCATGCACGGTGACGACGCGAACAGCAGCTTCAACCGCTACGAGAGCGGAGAACTCGACTGGGTCGATTCGGAGGGGATTCCCCCCACCGTGATTCAGCAAATCTCGTCCCGCCCCGACTTCCACCGGGGGCCGTACCTCAACACCTACTTTCTGCGCTTCTGCGTGAAGTCGCCGCCGATGGACGATCCTCGCGTACGCAAAGCCTTCGCTCTGGCCGTGAACGCGGAAGCGATCACCGAGCACGTGACGCGAGGGGGGCAGATTCCCGCGCACAGTCTGGTTCCTCCGGGACTTCCCGGTTACGACGAGGTTCATCTGGAAGGTTATCAGCCCGAGCGCGCGCGTGAACTCCTGGCCCAAGCGGGCTATCCCGGCGGCAAGGGTTTCCCCAAGGTCACCTACCTCTACAACACGAGCGAGGCGCACCGTCAGGTCGCGGTGGTGCTTCAACAGCAGTGGAAACGCGTGCTCGGGGTTCAGGTGGAGTTGCGCAACATGGAGTGGAAGGTGTTCATGGCGAAGACACGCGCCGAGGAGTACCAGATCGCGCGCGGCGGCTGGATCGGCGACTATCTCGATCCCAATACTTTCCTCTCGATCTGGAGTTCGGGGAACGGCAACAATCGCACTGGATTTTCTTCCACCCGTTACGACAGCCTGCTGACACTTGCCGCCGACGAACTCGATTCCGCACGTCGCATGAAGATCCTGCACGAGTGTGAGCGCATCGTCACCTCGCAGGAGTGCATCATCGTGCCCATCTATTACTACGTCGTCACCAACCTGTACGACGCCGACAAGTGGAGTGGCCTCGAACCCAATTTGCTCAACGCAGTGCAGTTGAAGTACGTCTCGCGCGCGGGGGGTGCGCCGTGATGCGCTTTCTTTTGCGGCGCCTGCTCTCGCTCATCCCCCTGCTCGCCGCCATCATCGTGGTCAGTTTTTTCTTCATGCGCCTGGCTCCCGGGGGGCCCTTCGACCTCGAGCGCGAACTCGACCCCACGGTGAAAGCTCGAATGCAGGCCCGCTATGGATTGGACCGGCCCCTCAGTGAACAGCTTTGGGTCTACGGAAAGGGCCTTCTGCAGGGCGATCTGGGCCCCTCGTTTCGTTATCCGGGCTGGTCGGTGCGAGAGATCATCGCACAGGCGCTGCCCGTCTCCCTCACTCTCGGGATTCTTCGCGCTTTTGGTCGCATTGTTCACCGGGATTCCCTTGGGGGTCATTGCCGCGATTCATCGCAACGGATGGCCGGATCATTTCGCCACCGGCTTCGCGTTGCTCGGCATTTGCATTCCGAATTTCGTGTTGGGCCCGCTCCTCATCCTACTCTTCGTGTTCCAGCTCGGTTGGTTCCCGGTGGGAGGGTTCGGAACGCTTCAACAACTCGTGCTTCCCGCGATCACCCTGGGAGCGATCCGCGCAGCCTACGTCGCGCGCTTGACCCGCGTGGGAATGATCGAGGTGCTCTCGCGTGACTTCATCCGCACCGCCAGAGCCAAGGGACTGGGCGAACCGGTCGTCGTCACCAAGCACGCACTGCGGGTGGCCATCCTGCCGGTCCTCAGTTACTTGGGCCCCGCCGCTGCGTCCATTCTGGTGGGCAGCGTGGTGGTGGAGAAGATCTTCAGCATTCCCGGACTCGGTACTTTCTTCGTCAACAGCGCGCTGAACCGCGACTACACCCTGGCCATGGGCACGGTCCTCCTCTACAGCACTCTGCTCATCGGGCTCAACCTCCTCGTCGACCTGCTCTACTCGGCCCTCGATCCCCGCATGGAGTTGCGATGAGCCAGCGCAGTGACTCTCCCTTCCGGGATGCCTGGCGCCGACTGCGCCGTCATCGCGTGGCGGTGGTCAGCATTTGGGTTCTCTTGGCCATCGTGGTCATTGCGGTGGCCGGGCCGTTTCTGAGCCCGTACCCCTTCGACCGGCAGGACCTCCCCCACCAATTGCAAGCCCCCAGCCTCGGGCATCCCTTCGGAACCGACGCGGTGGGTCGTGACCTGATGACGCGGGTGATGCGGGGGGACGGATTAGCCTCGCGGTGGGCATCGTCGCCACTCTTGTGAGTCTGCTCATCGGGGTGAGTTGGGGGATGACCGCGGGCTGGCAGGGCGGAAAGACCGACGAGGCCATGATGCGATTCGTCGACTTGCTTTACTCCCTGCCGTTCATGTTCTTCGTGATTTTGCTGGTGGCTTTTTTTGGTCAGAGTCTCTTGCTACTCTTCTTGGCCCTGGGCGCCGTGCAATGGCTCACCATGAGTCGCATCGTGCGCGGAGAGATGAAGCGCCTGCGCTCGAGTGAATTCGTGGAGGCTTGCATTGCCTTGGGATTGCCGCGGCACCGCATCTTCCTCAGGCATCTGCTTCCCAACATGTTGGGCCCCATTTTGGTCTATGCGACATTGACCGTGCCCTCCGTCATGCTCGAGGAGGCCTTCCTCTCCTTCTTGGGACTGGGAGTGCAGCCGCCCGACGCCTCCTGGGGTAGCCTGGCCAACGAGGGGGCCTCGGCAATCAACGCCCTGAACACGAACTGGTGGTTGATTCTCTTTCCCGGACTCTTCCTGGGTCTGACCCTGCTGGCGCTCAATTTCCTGGGAGACGGGCTCCGCGATGCCTTCGATCCGGATTCTCGCAGCGCCTGAGTGAAGCCCTTTCTGGAGTCGGCGATCCTGGCTTCAAAGGGCCTGAGTGCAGCCACTTCCAGTAACAGCGACCCCCGATTTGCGGTGCGCGGTTTGTGGTGCGCGGTTTGTGGTGCGCGGTTTGTGGCGCGCGGTTTGTGGCGCGCGGGTTGCGGTGCGCGGGCTGCGGTGCGCGGGCTGCGGTTTGCGGTTTGCGGTTTGCGGCGCGGTTTGCCGTGCTCTCACTTCTCTTCGTCTTGGAAGAACAGACCTTGGAAGGTGAGTTGGAAATTCCTCGGGGCGTCCAGTGCGATGACCTTGGAGGGCAAGAGCACTCCCTCCACATTCTTCCACATCTGGAAGATGATGGTCACTGAGGTATCGGTTTGGACTGGGTTGTCCATCCTGAATCCCAGCGGCAATCCGGACTTGTCGTCGAAATAGAGGTAGATCTTCGTGCCGTCTTCCGTATAGCCCAAGAGCTCCTGACTCTTGAGCGTGTGGAAGTCCGTCTCTTTGACCCAGCCAATGTTCTGCGCGAAGCTCTCAGGGTCGATCGCGATGCGCTGGAAGTCGTGGCTTCTCACCATCAGGGCCGTGCGGCGGCTGAGGGGCGTCCTGGTGCCGTCCTCGTGAACCGACCATGCACCCTCGGATGTGATGAGTGCCTCGAAAGGCTTCCTCCCTTCCAGCACGCGTCGATACCAAAATCTCCCGTCCGGAGGTGAACTGATGTCGGTCTTGAAGCTCCCGTCGGGGCCGCTACCTGAGGCACGTCCTACGATGATCTTGTCCAGAGCCTCTTTGGTCACATGCGTTGCCGTACGCGCCCGCTCGAGCACCTTCTGCGCCTTCTGCTGTGCTTCCTTCGTTCGCGCCGCAGCCGCCTCTTCCTGGGCCTCCTTCGAAGGCCCCTGAGACCTCGCCACCGCCTGCGCGAAGTCGGGCAAATTTGCCGCGGACTGGCCCTTGGGAGCGGGTGTCTGCTCTGCAGACTGGCTCGTCGGAGCCGGTGGCTGCTGTGCAGATTGGGTGTCCCGCGCGGAGGACTCTTCCTTGGTGGACCTGGAGCAGCCGTAAAGCGGCGCGGCCAGAAGAAGGAGCAACAGGATCAGCGGAAGGCCCATCGACCCTCGTCTTGGCTCGCTGGCAAACATGGGTCGTTCCTTCGGTGAGTGAACCACTAGGCCTTCTTTGCCGCTGCTTCGGCGATGGAGTAAAAGAGACAGGCGCCGAATCCGGTCGCGCCCTTGGGCTCAGTCGGACGATTTTCCTCGGCCCAGACCATGCCCGCGATGTCCAGATGAGCCCAGCGCGCTCCCTTGGCGAAGCAGCTCAAGAAGCCGGCCGCGGTCGACGCGCCGCCGTCCCTGGGACCGGTGTTCTTCAAATCCGCGACATGACCCTTCATCTTCTGACGATGCAGATCGCTCAGGGGTAAACGCCACACCGCATCGCCGCTGAGTTTGGATGCCTCTTCGATGAGGTGAACCAGTTCATCGTCTTCGCTCATGAGACCGCAGGCGTATTCGCCCAGAGCCACCATGCAGGCGCCAGTCAGGGTTGCCGCGTCCACGATGAAATCGGGCTTCTGCTGTTTCGCATAGTGCAGCGCGTCCGCCAGCACGAGACGGCCCTCGGCATCGGTATTGTTCACCTCCACCGTCAGCCCGCTCATCATGCGCAGCAGATCTCCCGGTTTGATGGCCTTGCCACCGGGCATGTTCTCGGCCGCCGCGACATATCCCAGCACGTGCACCTTGGGCTTCAAGAGCGAGAGGATTTTGAACGCGCCCAACACCGCCCCGGCGCCCCCCATGTCGAACTTCATCTGGTCCATGTTCGCGGAGGGCTTGAGGCTGATTCCTCCGGAATCAAAAGTGATTCCCTTGCCAACGAACGCGATTTTGGGTGCGTTCTTGGGCAAACGCGTCGGCCTGTATTCCAGGGCGATGAACTGCACTGGCTCGGCGCTACCTTGCCCCACTCCGAGAAGTCCTCCCATGCCCTTGCGTTCACATTCTGCGGGTCCGAAGACCTTGCAACGCACGAGGGGAGAGCGAGCCAAGGTTCGCGCTTCTTTGGCCATGATGCGCGGCGTAAGTTCGTTGGAGGGGCGATTCACCAGTTCGCGCGTGAACAGCACGCCCTCGGCCATAGCATTGCCGCGGGCCGCTCCCTCGCTCAATGCAGCTTGAGAGTTCTTCGCCTCACAGAACAATCCAACCCGGCTCAAGGGAGCTTTCTTCCGCTCCTTCTCGTCGGTTTTGTAGAGCCCAGGATCGTAGCTGGCCAACACCAACGCACGGCAGCTCGCTTCCGCTGCTTCGAGGGCGTGCAACGAGCGCGAGGTGGGAATGAGGACCGCGGCCGATTTGATTCCCTGCGCCTGACAAGCGGACGCTGCGCTGCCCATTGCGTCCTTCAGGCCGGCCACGTCCAGCTTGGCCATGTCACCCAAACCGAGGAGCAGGATCTTCTTGGCGCCAGTGCGGGGTGCGGGCGCGAATGCGACTTCTTTGAGCTCTCCGCTGAATCCGCTCAGCTCCATCGTCTTGCTCAACGCGCCGCTGGTCCGCCGATCGAGCTCGGCCGCCGCTCCACGCAAACGCTTTCCGCCTGAATTCACGCCGACGATCAAGACCTCGGCCTGGACCTCCTCCAGACCACCCTTTTTCACCGTGAAACGCATTGAATCCCTCTCCGAGCCGGTCCCCGGCTTCCGCTAGAACCTAGAGTTTTCGTCGCCTGAAAATGGATGGGGTATTGTTTCACCTCCATGATGCGCTGGCAAGCTTTTGGTTCTGTCTCCGAAATTGTTCTTGGCTGTGGTGTAGCTCCTGCTGGGATTGCAGATGCAGAAGACGACGCGGCCTGCGGCCCCTCTCCCCTCAAAATGCGTACTTCAGCCGATGCGCCTGGTTGCGCGGGTACTCGCGCGTGCGCACCTCCCGCCGATAGTAGAGCTGCCAGCGCGCAGGGAGTTTGATCCGCCCCGGAAACAGCCGTCTGCGAAAGATCTCCCCAAACGAGAGAGGGCGATCGATTAGCCCCTTCAGCATCGCCGGAGTCTCCGGCGGTCCGTTCACCCGTCGACGGTGCATGAAGTTTCTCCATACTTGCAAGAGCGTGAGTTTCTCCGCACTCGCCTGGCGGCGCTTGGAGGCCGCGATCGTCTCGCGTTTGTGGTTGCTCTGTGCATGGCGAATCCACAGATCCAGCAAATTGATTTCGTAAAGTGGATTGTGTTGGGTGCGCCGCTTCTTCGAGTTCGTCACGCGGTGAGCGACGCTCGGCGCTAGCTTGCGGATTGCCTGCACGTAAGCACGATGCTCGTCGCTGTGGACGATGGCTCGCTCCAGTCCCTCGAGGGATACCGCCAGCAGCTCCTGGACGTCCTTGCGGGTGGCCTGGGGATCCGGCCGGCCGATGCGTTCCTCGATCCTCTGCCGCTTCTTCCGCTGATAAGCGGTCATTCTCCCACTGCGGCGCAGCTCGCTCTCGGTGTGATAGAGCACGAAACTCGTGTCCTTCTCCACCGCCACGTGGTGCTCGATGGGATGGTACTGGCTGTACTCGAAGCTGCGCAGTCCATCGATCACCACCGGACCGCGTGCCTTCACTCCCCGCAGTTTGGCCGTTTGCCACAACATGGCATGACGGGCGAGGCGAGCGATGTGTTCGGAGATGGTCTGCGGGCTCGCTTTCAGGGTGCGAGCGATTTGGCGAGTGGCCATGCAGCCCAGGCTGAGCAGAAAGACTTGCTTGGTGAGCTCGGGGCGCTTTTGCCAGTAACTCAGAGAAAACGTCTGGCTGGAAAAGTTGACACCACATGTCCGGCACTGGAAACGTTGGACACGTCTTTGGTCCGAGGGGCGCGTATAGAAACCCTTACGGACATAGCGCCAGTGGGGCGCGGTGTCGGGCAAGTCCTTGTGGTACTTGCAGCTGGAATTGGGACAGTGGGGAGGCCCCCAACCCAGCCTGCGTGTCGGGTCCGTGGCCATGCCACCCCGTCACGCAGGCTTCGGGCCAGGAACAATTTCGGAGACAGAACCTAAACTTTGAATGATGAGCCGCAGCCACACGTCCCCGTCGCATTGGGATTCTCGAAGACGAAACCCTTGCCATTGAGGCCACTGGAGAAATCGAGCGTGAGACCGTGAAGGAAGAGCAAGCTCTTGTTGTCCACGACGATCTTGACGCCCTCCCCCTCGTGCATGAACACCTCGTCACCCTCACGCAGAGCGTCCTCCCAGGCAAGCTTGTAGCTCAGACCCGAACAACCACCACCCTGCACCGCAACGCGCAGATAGTTGGTGGCGGGATCGCGCTTTTCCTCGGTCAAATTGGTGAGGATGGCCTTGGCGGCATTGTCTGTGATGTGAACCATGAATTCTCCTCTACCGGATGCCCTCTCATCCACCCCGGCTGTCATGCCGCGAGAATGAACGGAGTGCCTCCACTTTCGTCACGAGTGCGTCGCACACGGCATCGATTTCTTCGATCGTGTTGTCTTTCCCGATGCCGAATCGAATGCTGGCATGAGCTTCATCGGGACTCAAACCCAATGCCAGCAAGACGGAGCTGGGGCTGTGCTCCGTCGAGGAACAGGCGGAACCGGTGCTCGCTGCGACTTCGCGCAGCTCCAGGAGCAGGGCTTCGGCCTCCACCCCACGAATACAGACGTTCAAGTTGCCGGGCAAGCGATCTCGAAGGCTCCCGTTGATGCCGAGATCCTCGATTTCCCGGCGCAAGCGCTGCAAAAGATGGTCCCGCAGCACCTGCACGTGCTCCCTTCTCGCCCTCTCCTCCGCCTTGGCCAGAGCGCACGCCTCGCCCAAACCCACGATGAGGGGCACTGGCAGAGTGCCAGGTCGCAATCCATCCTGATGCCCCCCGCCGTAGAGGAGTGGCTGCAGATGAATGCGCGGCTTGCGGCGGCGTACAACCAGCGCGCCGATGCCTTTGGGTCCGTAGATCTTGTGAGCGGTCAGGGAGAGCATGTCGACGGTGTCAGCGTTTACCGGGATGCGCCCCACTGCTTGCACTGCGTCGCTGTGCAGCACCACGCCGCGTTCTTTGCAGACGGCGGAGATTTCCTCGATGGGCTGGATCGTGCCGATCTCGTTGTTGGCCCACATCACGCTGCACAGCACGGTGTCGTCCCGTAGGGTGGCCTTCAACTCGGCCGCACTCACTCGCCCGTCGGAATCGACGCCGAGTACGCTCAGTTCGGCTCCGCGCTTCTCGAGCTGACGCAACGCATCCAGTACCGCAGGGTGTTCGATCGCGCTGGTCACGAAGTGGCGGCCTCGGTGAGCCAGCCGCGGAGCGCTGCCCAAGATCGCGAGGTTGTCCGCCTCGGTCGCGCCGCTGGTGAAGGTAATTTCACCCGGTTTGCAGCGGATGAGCTCGGCGACCTGCGCGCGCGCCTTCTCGATCGCCTCCTTCGCTTCCCAGCCGAAGATGTGGGCGCTGGCGGAGTTGCCGAAGGCACGGTCCCAATAGGGGGCCATGGCCTCGACGACCCTCGGGTCGACCGGCGTGGTAGCGTGATGATCGAGATATGCGCGCGCCATCTCCAATCCCTTCAATCCGGGTGCTGTGCATCAAGATACCGTGCTTGCCCCGCGCGGCAAGGCTGCCGCCTCGCCCGGCGAGCCGGTCAGCGGCCTGGGTCCTTGGAACTCTTCGTTTTCAGAGCTGGCAGAAGCCACAGCCCCTTTTTAATGATGTAGCCCATGGAGCAACCCGCCTCATCCTCCTCTCGGCAAGACGACCGGTTCCAGCTTCTCGGAGATTTGGGACCCGAACGTCTTCTAAGTCTGCGCGGATCCGACTCCGTCGATCTGCTGCAGCGAATCTCCGCCTCCAACTTCCACGATCGCGCCGAGGGAGAGGTCTTCTGGACCCTCTTCACCAACGCCAAGGGACGTATCGTGGATCTCGCGCTGGCAAGTGAGTGTGCGAAAGAGGTGTTGCTCTTGGCCGGCGAGGGCCACGGGGAGCTCCTGCGAGAGTGGATTGAATCCTTCATCATCACCGAGGATGTAAAGCTCGCCGTGGGACGAGATGCCCTGCCCCCCCTGGATACGCAAGAAGGAGACCCCGCCCGCAAGCTCCTTGAAACCGCCCACCACGCGCGACAGGAAGAACGACAGGAGCTGCAAGCCATCCAGCGCGGCCGCTTCCGGCCCGGCCTCGACCTGGACGAACGCTTCAACCCCCTGGAGGTCGGACTGGAGCAGCTAGTGGCCTGGGACAAGGGCTGCTACATCGGCCAGGAGGTCGTGGCGCGCTTGAAGAACTACGACAAGGTCCGCCGCACGCCAGCTGTTCTTGCCGCCGCCACGAGCGCGCGCTCCGAGGGAGAGCTGAAAGACGATCAGCGGGTTCGCGGTCAACTGGTGCGCACGGCCCTCCAAATCGAACCTCCGCGCAGAATCGCACTGGCCGTGGTAGAGAAGAGCCTTCAGCAAGGCGCCGTCCTCTTGGATGAAGACGGCGCGGAGTGGCAACTCATTTCGCGCCCGGAGGGGGCGCTCTGAAGAGAGTTCAGTTCTTGTCGGGCTCGAACTCCTTGAGGCTCTTGAAGACGTTGCCGCGCACGTAGTCCGATACCAGCCAGTAGCGGTCGTCGCCCTTCACCTTCAGATAGAACTGCCCGTCAGGTCCCTCCTTGCCGAAGAGCAGACGCGTGGTGGCGCTGTCGTTGACCGTCACCTCGGCCCAATCCGCATCGTCGGTGAGACCATACTCTCCCGGAGAGTCCGGCTTGGGCGCGACGTCCCGCGCGCGCATGTTGGACAGGGTGGTGAGAACACCGTCCGCACGAGTCTTGAGGGCGGTGAAGTGCTTGGGCTCGGTGACTTCCCATTCGTAGGGAAGCGGCTTCTTGACCGCCGCGGTGTCACCCTTTGCCGGTTCCTGGTACACCTTCTTCAGGGAGATCACCGACTTCCCCTTCTTCAAGGTGATGGAGCTGACGCTGTCACGATCGGGCTTGTAGATATCCAGGTCGAGCCAGGTGGTCGCCACCGGATTGCGATTGTCCTCGCCCCAGATGCCGAAATCGCTCAGCAGGTTGCGGCTGCCCAATAGGACCTGATTGCTGCCCTGCTTGCGCACGAAGGCACCGCCGGTGGCCGCCTTCCCCAGTAGGAGATGCAGAATCTCCTTGCCGCTCTCGTCCTTGAGCACGAGATGCACGGCGTTGGAATCGTCCAGATCGTAGTCCGCCAGTACGGAGGGATCGTTGGAGCGCGGTTCTCCGTCGAGGTTTTCCAGATTGCTCAAGAGAGTGCGTACTTTGTTGACGTTGCCTTTGGCATCGTAGTGGGAGTTCATGATCCAATCGCTGCCGCGGCGAACCATCGTGAAACCCTTGTCCGGATCCGATCCGCGATAGACGGCCAGTCCGTAAACGGTATCGGTGGACAGGGGCCCTTGCACCACATCCACGTAACCACCCGTCTGATCCAGGTCCCTGCGCTGGCTCTTGCTGTACCAGTACCCGCCCGCGAACAGAATGAGAATTACCAGCAGAACTCCTAAAGTCCGATTGTTCATGTCGGTCGATTTCCTCCCTGCTCAGCTCGTGTGCGTGTGGAGCCACGACGCCTGTGCCCGGCGCCGCCGTACCGTGCGCGCGATCCCATAGAGGACGACGAGGAGCGGAACCAAGGCGGTGGTAAAGGTCCTCCAGAACAGCTTGCTCTGCTGGGAGACTTCACCGATGAGCCTCTGCTCGGTCGTCTTCGCCCTCACCTGGATGAGGTCCTCACCCAGAGTCAAGACGTCGATTCCGTTCAGAATGAGGAGTCCATTGTTGTAGTCACCCGCCTGCAGATAGCTGTCCTCGAACATCTTCCCGCAGCCCACGAGAATCAGCGTTCCCGGCTTTCCCTCCTCGCTCACCGCGTTCCCCGTGGTGGTGGAATCACTGGCACCCCAGCTGGGAATCGGTTGACCCTCGTAGGGATTGGGAAACTCTCCGTGGACCATGACGGCCAGAGGAGCCCGCGGATGTGCGTTGGCGGAATCGAAGGTGAAGTCGCGTTGAGTGAGCGGCCCACCGTCGTTGTCCACTTCCCAGGCCTTGTCAGAGGAAGTGAAGAGCGTGTCATAGCTCATTTTCAGCGAATTCAACTTGGAGTCGTCCACGACCAAGCGGCCGCCCCACAGATAGAGCAGCTTGCCCAAGCGGCTGGAGACCGAGAGGTCCTGGTTGAATTGATCGCCGCTGACGCGGATCTGAATCGGCGCCTGAACCGGTTCGGCGACCTGAACGCGCATTCCACCCAGGTTCTGCGTCCGTGGAATCGAGAGCGTTTCCAGGTTCTCGTCCATGAACACGCCCTTGGACACGCGAACTCCGTAATTCTGAAGCAGCGGATCCAAGCCGGTGGTGATGGGGCGAGCCGAGATGTCGAACCCGCCTCTCCGCCCCGGGTTGTAATCGTATTCGTGGTTCTGCACCGCGCAGAAAACCTGGCCGCCCCGGTGCAGGAACTTCGCGATCTCATAGCGTTGACGATCGCTGAGGTTCTTGGGAGACAGGATGAGCAGGGTGGTCGTGTCGTCCGGAATCGGAGAGTCCTGGCTGATGTCGACCTTGCGTGCATCGTAGCCCTGTCCCTGGAAGATCTGCGGCATCTTCGAATACAGATCCCGCGGCGCCGGCGGCTGCTGACCCATCTGCATGTAGAGCTGCACCATCTGGGGATCCAGGCTCTCCTTGCTCGAATAGATGGCCAGAACTGGCGCCTTGTCGCGCGTCAGCTTGATGATACGGCGGCAAATTTCGTATTCCAGGATGTCGAGCGTCTTGGGCGCGACCTGGGGAATGATCTCCGGGTCCTTGTCCTTGTAACTCATCTCGATGGCCGAATACACCAGCTTCAGACCGATCTCGTCTTTTTCGATGCTCTGCACCTGAAAGGGCCTGATTCCCTTGGCCTGGATCTTTTGCGCCAGATCCTCGTTTTGGGAAGGGTCGGAAACGGAATAGGTGAGCTTGCCTCCGGAGGCCGCCTTGTACTCCTCCAATTTGTCGGTGATGTTGCGTTCGAGGCTCTTGAGACCGGTCGGCATGTCTGAAGCCTGGGTAATGTAGAGCTTCACGTGAACCGGCACTTTGAGTTGCGACATGATCCGCTTCGCGGCGGGACTCATGGTGTAGATCTTGTCCTGCGTGAAATCGATGCGCGCTTTGGTATGACTTCCCACGATGGCGTTGAAGAACACCACGATGGCGAAGAGCACGACCGCCGCGATCGTGAACGTGACGGTAAAACTGGTCTTGCGTGTGGTCATCAGTACCGCCTCCTCTCCAGCGAGATGGCATTCAAGCCCAAGAAGAGGGCGGGCATCGTCAGGAAGTAGAGAATCGAACTGAAATCGATGACCCCGCGCTGCAGCGAATTCCAGTGGCTGGAAAACGCGACATGGTCTCTGAGGAAGCTACCGAAGCCGGCGATCCATCCGTCGATTCCCGCCACCACGAAGTCGTTCCCCAGGAGAAGGAAGAACAGACAGACCAGACAGGTGACGATGAACGCGGCGATCTGTTCCTTGAAGAGGCCGCTGATGAAGATGCCCAGAGCCAAGTAGAACGCGCCGAGCAGGAACGCTCCCACGTAACCGGTGAAGATCGCGCCGGGATCGGCGTTGCCCAGGCTCGTCACCATCAAGGGGAGCGTGAAGGTACACGCGAGCGCGATGGTGTAGAAGGCGAGGGAAGCAAGGTACTTGCCGGTCACCACTTGCCACGACTTCATGGGAAGCGTCATCAAGAGCTCGAAGGTACCGGCTTGCTGCTCGTTGGCCCAAAGACCCATGGTGATCGCGGGCAAGAAGAAGATGTTGAAGAGGGGTAGGTTCTCAAAAAACGCGCGCAGGCTCGCCTCGCCCGAGAGGAAGAACCCGCTCATGAAGAATCCCGAGTTCAACAGCAAGTACACGACGACAAAGATGTACGCGATGGTGGAATCGAAGTACCCGCGAAACTCCCGGCGAAAGATCACGCCGACGTTAGACATGTCGCGCCTCCTTGCCGTGCTGTTCGTTACTGCGCCGAATGTATTCGATGAAGGCGTCCTCCAGACTGACTTCCGGAACCCCCATCTCCATGACTGGCCAACTCCGGGCGGCGGCCAGTTGTCCGACCTCGCGCCGGAGATTCACTCCATCGGTACCGCGCAATCGCGCGGTCACCACTCCCTCCGCTTCGGAGACCACGTTGACCTGTGCGACCGAATCCAGCGAGATGAGCCCTCTCTCCACCTCATCTCTCCCTGCCGTCAGAGCGACGCGCAACTGCGCTCCACCTCTGGCATCCGATTGCAAGTCGTTCAAGTATCCGTCAGCGATGATCCGGCCGTTGTTGATGATGATGACCCGGTCCGTCGTCGAGGAAACTTCCTGCAGGATGTGCGTGGAGAAGATCACCGTCTTCTCGTGGGCCAGCTCCTGAATGAGCTTGCGGATCTGAATGATCTGGAGCGGGTCGAGTCCGGTGGTCGGCTCGTCCAGAATCAGGATCTCCGGATCGTGGATGAGTGCCTGTGCCAGCCCGGTGCGCTGTTTGAAACCCTTGGAAAGCTGATTGATGTCCTTCTTGAACATCTCCTCCAGGCCGCACTGCTGAACCACCCAATCGAGCCGGGAATTCAAGCGCGCGCCGGCCAGTCCCCGCGCCTTGGCGCAGAAACGCAGGTACTGGTCCACCTGCATGCCTTCATAGAGAGGAGTCGTTTCCGGGAGATAGCCGATCAGCCGTCGAACGGAGATCGGATCCTTCGCCACGTCGATGCCGCCCACCGTGACCGATCCTTCGGTGGGAGCGATGTAGCTCGTGATGATCTTCATGGCGGTGCTCTTGCCTGCACCATTGGGCCCGAGGAAGCCCAAAATTTGTCTTTTTCCTACCTCGAACGAGACATGGTCCAAGGCCATGGTCGGGCCATAGACCTTGGTCACGTCCTTTACCTGGATCATCGTCTAGGTACCTCCAGATGATCGCACCAGTGCTGAATTGAATGTCGTGTCGCGTGCGTGCGGCGTTGGGAAGGTCCACGGTCCCGCAAGGGCGCAGCTTCTCCCGTGTCCGATCGGGCAGTATAGGAGATGGTCCGCGAAGCGTCCACCGAGCAGAGCGCTGGCGAGAGCGCCTTCCACGA
The DNA here is from genome assembly GCA_963806035.1 of Candidatus Krumholzibacteriota bacterium. Lineage (GTDB taxonomy): Bacteria > Krumholzibacteriota > Krumholzibacteriia > JAJRXK01 > JAJRXK01 > JAOZPE01. The sequence goes on from CAWDWO010000023.1 coordinate 86,751, forward strand.
GGGGTTCTATACGCACGCGATTCCAGCTGGTTCCCGCTTTGCGAGCAAAATTTCGCCGGAGGGAGAGAATTTCTGCGGAAAACCGTGATGGAGCGGATCGGAACTCAGCGCGTGTCACCCACGCCGGGTCGCGCCAGTTCGGGCGGAATCGGGAAGGTCACCGTCTCCTTCACGACCTCCTTTTCGCGAACCTCGCCACCCAGGGTGCGCAGTCGATTCAGGACCTCTTCCACCAGATCTTCCGGAGCGCTGGCTCCGGCGGTGACGCCGACTCGTTTCACTTCAGACAACCATGAGCTCTGAATCTCTGAAGCATCGTCGATGAGCTGCCCCTGCGCACCCGCGCTGCGCGCGACCTCCACCAGACGGCGGCTATTGGAGGAATTCGCGCTGCCCACGACGAGCAAGAGCTCGATCTTCTCCACCGAGAGCAGGTTCTTGACCGCCTCCTGGCGGTTCTGCGTGGCGTAGCAGATGTCGTTCTTCTTGGGACCCTGAATGCGGGGGAAGCGGGCCTTGAGCGCGTCGATGATGCCCTGAGTTTCGTCGACCGAGAGCGTGGTCTGCGTCACGTAGGCCAGACGCTCGGGGTGTTCCACCTCGAGTCGCGCGACATCTTGAACGCTCTGAACCAGCTCGACCTTTCCCGGGGCCTGTCCCATCGTGCCCAACACTTCGTCGTGCCCTTCGTGGCCCACGAGGATCACCGTGTCCCCCGCTTTGACGTGCCGCAGCACCTCCATGTGCACCTTGGTCACCAGGGGGCAGGTGGCATCGATGATTCTGAGGTCTCTCTCCAGACCCTTCTCCCACACTCGCGGCGAGACGCCGTGTGCGCTGAAGATGCAGGTGCTGCCCGAGGGAACTTCGTCGAGTTCCTCCACGAAGATGACCCCCTGCCGCACGAAACGATCCACTACGTGCCGGTTGTGCACGATTTCCTTCCGCACGTAAATCGGGCCGTCCATGAGCTCGAGAGCGAGATCGACGATCTCGATGGCGCGCTCCACTCCGGCGCAGAAACCGCGCGGCGCCGCGAGCAGTACTTCGAATTCAGCGCTCTTGGAGGGCACTTGAGGCTCCCGGTTGAAGGAATGGGGACAATTTAGTGGATGCCGTGGCGGACCGCAGGAGAGGGAATCCTCAGTCCGTGCCGTTGAGGACCTTGCGCGCGATCACGATCTTCTGGATCTCGCTGGTGCCTTCGTAAATGCGCAGAACGCGGGCGTCGCGATAATACCTCTCCACCGGATAGTCCTTGGAGTAGCCGTAACCGCCGTGAATCTGGAGCGCCCGGTCGACGACCCGGTTCACCATCTCGCTCGCCGAGTACTTCGCCATGGCCGCGATCCGGGTGAAGGGCAGGCCTCGATCCCTGAGACTGGCAGCCTTGTGCGCCAAGAGGCTGGACTGTTCCAGCTCGGTGGCCATGTCCGCGAGCATCCACTGAATGGCCTGGAAGTTGGCGATGGGCCGGCCGAATTGCTCGCGCTCCTGGGAGTAGGCGCGCGCCGCCTCCAGGGCCGCGGTGGCGAGTCCAATGGACTGATACGCCACGCCGATGCGCCCGCCGTCCAAGCTCACCATGGCGATCTCGAATCCCTGTCCCTCGCGCCCGATCAGATTCTCGCGGCTCACTTCGACTCCGTCCAGAATCACCGACACCGCGTCCGAACTTCTCAGGCCCATCTTGTTTTCCTTGGCCCCGATACTCAGACCCGGAGCGTCCCGTTCGACCAGAAACGCGCTGATGCCATCGTGTCCAGGGATACCGTCGAGCCGCGCGAGAACCACGAAGAAGTGCGCGTGATAGCCGTTGGTGACCCAGATCTTCTCTCCGCTCAGCCGATAGCCCTTCTCGGTGCTCTCCGCGCGACAGCTGATCGACGCGGCGTCGCTTCCGGACCCGGGCTCGGTCACGCAAAACGCGCCCAGATTTCCCTGCGCCATCGAGGGAAGGACCCGTTTCTTCAATTCCTCGCTGCCGAAGTGCATTACCGGATAGCTGCCCACGCTGTTGTGGACACCGACCATGATGGCGACTCCCGCGTCCGCCTGCGCGAGCTGCGCGATCACCAGGCCGTAGGTGAGGGTGTCGAGTCCCACACCCCCGTATTCCTCCGGAAAGCTCAGTGCGAAATAGCCCTGCTCTTTGAGCTTCGCGAGCAAGCCGGGATCGATGATCCCGGCCTCGTCCATTTGCTTGGCAAGGGGAACGATCTCTCCACGGGCGAAATCGGCTGTCCCTTTGACGAAGAGTTCTTGTTGCTCGTTGAGAGAGAAGTCCATTCCGGTCTCCTGAACCAGGGCGCCTCGCGGTTATTGGTCCCGCCGGCGCGAAGCAGCGGTCAAATCAGGCCAGTAGATTGGCCGCAATGACCATCCGCTGCACTTCGTTGGTACCCTCGTAGATGTCGCAAATCTTGGCGTCGCGCATGAGCTTCTCCACTGGATAGTCTTTGGAGTAGCCGTTGCCGCCAAAGATCTGCACGGCTTCCTCGGCGCAGTGGACCGCGGTGGTGGAGGCCATGAGCTTCGCCATCGCGCTCTCGGAAGGATGGGGTTTGCCCGAGTCCTTCACGAAGGCAGCACGCAAGGTGAGCAAGCGTGCCGCATCGATTCGCATTGCCATGTCGGCGAGCTTGAACTGGATGGCCTGGAACTTGGACAGAGTGCGTCCGAACTGTTCACGCTCTTTCGAGTAGCTGATGGCGTGGTCGAGGGCGGCCTGAGCGATCCCGATTGCCTGAGCCGCGATCCCGATCCGTCCACCGTCGAGCGTGCTCATGGCGATCTTGAACCCCTCCCCGATCTTTCCCAGCAGATTCTCCGGACCGAGCTTCACGTCGTCGAACGCGAGCTGCGCGGTCTCGCTGGCTCGAATTCCCATCTTGTGCTCGGTATGGGTCACCTTGACCCCCTCGGCCTTCGCATCGACGACGAAGGCGCTGATGCCCTTGTAACTCTTCGCCTTGTCGGTCATGGCGAAGACGATGAGGGTATCGGCGCTGGCGCCATTGGTGATGAAGTTCTTCGTTCCCCTGAGGACGAAACCATCGCCGTCGGCTTCGGCTACCGTGCTCTGCGCCGCCGCATCGGTTCCCGCTTCGGGCTCCGACAGGCAATAGGCGCCGAGAGTCTCACCCTTCGCCATGGGCGTGAGCCAGCGTTTCTTCTGCTCGTCGCTTCCGTAGCTCATCAGCGGCCAGGAGGTGAGACTGTTGTTCACCGACATGATCACGCCGCACGAGGCATCCGCGCGCGAAATCTCCTCTACCGCGAGGCAGTAGCTCTGATGATCCAGTCCGGCTCCACCCCACTCTTCGGGAACGAACATCCCCATGAAGCCCAGCTCGGCCATCTTGGCCACGACCTCTTTGGGATACCGGCTCTCACGATCCCACTCCGCCGCGTGCGGGGTGATCTCGTTCAGGGCGAATTCCCGCGCAGTCTTGCGGATGAGCTCCTGCTCGCTGCTAAACTCGAATTTCACGATCAACTTCTCCTTGAGGCTCAGCGCTCGTAGCTGTAGAAACCGCGGCCGCTCTTACGACCCAGATCGTTCGCGGCCACCATTTTCTTGAGCAAGGGGCAGGGGCGATACTTGGGATCTCCGAGTTCGCTGAACAACACGTTCATGATGTCCAGACAAACATCCAGGCCGATGAAATCGGCGAGGGTCAAGGGTCCCATGGGATGGGCCATCCCGAGCTTCATGACTTCGTCGATGCCCTCCGCGGTGGCCACGCCTTCCATCAGGCAGTAGACCGCCTCGTTGATCATGGGCATGAGCACTCGGTTGCTCACGAAACCCGGATAGTCGTTGACCTCCACCGGGGTCTTTCCCAGATCGCGCGCGATCTCGACCACTTTCTTGGTGGTCGCATCGGAGGTGTGATGCCCGCGGATGACCTCCACCAGCTTCATCATGGGAACCGGGTTGAAGAAGTGCATGCCGATGAAGCGCTCGGCCATTTTGGTGGCGGCGCCCAATTCCGTGATGGAAATCGAGGAAGTGTTGCTGGCAAGAATCGTCTCCTTCCCCAGAAGAGGAACCACTCGCTCGTAGATGCCCAGCTTCACGTCCTTGCGCTCGAAGACCGCCTCGACCACCAGGCTACAGCCCTTGATCCGGCCGGTATCACAGGTGAAATCCAGACGCGAGAGTGCGGCATCGGCGGTATCCTGCGTGATCTTTTCCTTCTTCACCTGCCGTGCGAGGTTCTTCTCGATCGTGCCCTTGGCGCGGGCCAGCGCCGCATCGTCGACATCCACCAAGACAGTCTCATGACCGTTCTGCGCGAAGACATGGGCAATCCCGTTTCCCATCGTTCCGCCGCCGATGACTGCGACTTTTTGGCTCATCATTGCAATCACTCCTCGAACGAGAGATCAAATTTCCGAACTTCGAATGGTCGAAGGCCCGGTCAGCCGAGACCAGATGGCCTTCCCCTTTCTCAGCCGACACGCCGCACGCTGAGAGCCACCGCGTCGCCTCCACCCAGGCAGAGCGCGGCGAGCCCTCTTTCCACGTCGCGGTCGATCATCGCGTGCATGAGAGTCACCAGAATGCGCGTGCCGCTGGCGCCGATCGGATGTCCCAGGGCCACCGCCCCACCATTCACGTTCACTTTGGCCGGATCCATCTCCAGCTCGCGCATGACGGCGAGCGCCTGCACGGAGAAGGCTTCGTTCAGCTCGATGAGAGGAAAATCTCCGATGCCACTCTTGGTCTTCGCCAAGAGATTTCTGACCGCTTTGACCGGCGCCATCATGACCCATTCGGGCTCGAGTGCGCCGGTGGCGTACGCTTCGATCTCGAAGTAAGCCTTCGCGCCCAGGTCCTTGGCGAAGTCCTCGCTGGCCACGATTACCGCGGCCGCGCCGTCGTTCACGCTCGGAGCATTGCCCGCGGTGACGGTGCCTCCGTCCCGCTTGAACGCGGGACGCAGCTTGGCCAGAGCCTCCAGAGTGGTCTCCCGGCGTGGGCCTTCGTCGGTGTCGATGAGCACGCTGCCCTTGCGCGTTTTCACCTCCACCGGCACGATTTCCTGCTTGAACTTGCCCGCATCGATGGCGGCGAGAGCCTTCTGGTGGCTTTGCAGAGCGTACTGATCCTGTTCCTCACGGGCGATCTTGTACTTGTCGGCCACCAGCTCGGCGGTCATGCCCATGTGGAAGTCGTTGTAGATGTCCCACAGTCCGTCGTGCACCATGAGATCGATGAGTTCGCCGTTGCCCAGGCGGTAGCCGGTCCGCGCGCCGGGCAGAGCGTAGGGCGCGTTGCTCATGCTTTCCATGCCCCCCGCCACCACCAGGGAGGCATCCTGCGCTTTGATGAACTGAGCCGCGAGTGCGACCGCGCGCAAACCGCTTCCGCAAACCTTGTTGATGGTCATGGCGCTGATGGTGTTGGGCAATCCGCTGTAGATGGTGGCCTGCCGCGCCGGATTCTGTCCCAAGCCCGCGGGAAGCACGCAACCCATCACCACTTCGTTCACTTTGTCGGCGGGGATTTTCGCGCGCTCCACCGCCGCTTTCACGGCAATGGCGCCCAGCTCAGTCGCTTTGACCGGGGCGAGGCCCCCTTGAAATTTTCCAACCGGAGTACGTGCGCCCGAGAGAATCACGGCTTTGGTCGACATGAGTTTTCCCTTTCATCGTGCAAACGCTGTAGTGGTCAGGAGAGGATCTTGCGGCTGATGACGAGGCGCTGGATCTCGCTGGTTCCCTCGCCGATCGTGCACAGTTTCGCATCACGGTACATGCGCTCCACCGGATAGTCGCGGCAGTAGCCGTAACCGCCCATGACCTGGATCGCATTGTTCGTCACCCTCATCGCCATCTCGCTCGCGTAAAGCTTGCACATGGCGCTTTCGAGAGTGTAGTCCTCGCCTCGGTCCTTCTTCTGCGCGGTGTCGTAGATCATCAACCGCGCGGCTTCGATCTCCGTCCGCGCGTCGGCCAGCATCCACTGGATGGCCTGAAACGCGCTGATGGGTTTGCCGAACGCCTTGCGTTCTTTGGAATAGTTCAGTGCGTACTCGTAGGCGCCCTCGGCGATTCCCAATGCGAGCGCTCCGATGGAAATGCGCCCGCCATCCAGAATCTTCATGAACGAGGGGAAGCCCTGCCCGAGCTCGCCCAGCAAGTTGTCGCGCGGAATCCTCACGTCTTGCAGAGTGAGGGTCGCGGTGTCGCTGGCGCGCATCCCCAGCTTGTGTTCTTTGGAACCGACCTCGAATCCCTTGGTGCCGCGCTCGACCAGGAATGCGCTGATTCCGCCATGGGTCCCTCTCTCACGGTCGGTCACCGCGGTGAGCACGTAGAGACCCGCGTAGGAGGCGTTGGTGATCCAGCACTTGTTTCCGTTGAGGACCCACTCGTCGCCGTCGAGCTGTGCGTAGGTCTTCGTGCCACCCGCATCGCTGCCCGCGCCGGGTTCGGTGAGGCCGTAGCTGACCAGCATCTCGCCGCTGGCCGCCTTGCGTAGATACTTCTCCTTTTGCTCCTGGGTGCCGAAAGTCAACAACGGCCAGCAGCCCAGGGAGTTGTGCGCGGCCACGGTGAGTCCAGTGGATCCGCACACCTTGGCGATTTCTTCGACGATGATGGCATAGCTCACCGTGTCCAGACCCGCTCCCCCCCATTCCTCGGGAACGAAGCAGCCCAAAAATCCGATTTCTGCCAGCTTTTTGATCGTCTCTTCGGGGAAGCGCCCTTCCTCGTCGATTTCGTGCGCGATGGGAGCGAGTTGTTCTTGGGCGAAGCGGCGTGCCACGTCCCGGATCATGATCTGATTCTCTGTCAACTGCATCGGCACCTCTACTTGGCTCAGCCGGACCCGTCCGCCCCCAAAGTGAAGAATCGGGCAACGGTACATCGCGTTGGGTTCAATTGGTTCTCGGGTGTGGAGCGTCGAAACTCCATACAGGAGAATACAATATCGTTTGATCGGGAAAATTGAAAGGTCGAGCGTCCGAACATTAGTTCGAAACTTCAGAGATCAAGCCGCGACAAAGCTTTGAGCTGGATTAGTGCTTCCCACGAATCCACTTCGCCAGGCGCGCCGCGGCAGACTCGGGGTCGGTGCGCAGGCGGGCCACGTCTTCTGCCAGCTCGTCGAGGGTGCGGCTGAGGTCGGCGTCCTGCCACAGCGAGGCGAGCAGGCGCTCCTCGGTGAGCAAGCGGAGTTGGGCGCGCAGCCCGCTGCGGCGCCTGAGCTCGTACCCCCCACCCTGCCGGAGCGCATCGGCATGAGCGAGCAGGGCGCAGCTCAGCTCGCTCAGGCCCATCCCGTGGTTGGCCTGCGTGAGCACCAGGGGACGACCATTGCCGCTGGTTTGTAGCCTCTCCTGCAGACGAGCGGCGGCCGCCTGGGCGTTTTCGCGCTCGCAGTGATTGAGCACCACGATGTCCGCGCCCTCGATCCAGGGTCCGCTCAAAATCAGTTCCAGGGTGGCGGGTTCGGGCGAGAGCACCAGCACGATGGTGTGGCTGCGGCGGATGAGTTCGACCTCGTTGGGGCCCAGCCCGGGCGCTTCCAGCAGGATGGGGTCGCAGCCCAGGGCCTCCATGGCGTCCGCCACCAGACCCGCCGCGAGGTTCCGCTCCCGGGGTTCCAGTTCGGCGGGCAGGGCGTGGAGCAGAGTCCCCTCCTCCTGAGCGAGTTCCAGGAGTTTCAGACCCTCACCCAGATTCACGTCCTGCGCGGCGGGAGAGCTCGTCACCAGACCGACGGTGTTGCCCTCATCCCGCCAGAGGCGTGAAAGTCCTTCCAGAAGAGTGCTCTTGCCCACTCCCATCGGCCCGGCGAAGCCCACGCGGTGCGCGTGGCCGGTGAGTGGATGCACCATTTCCACCAGGGCCTGACGTTCGGGACCGCTCGCGTGCAGCGAACTGAAGAGCGAACTCGTCGCCTCCAGATCTCCCCCGCGAGCGCGGCTCCACAGTTCTTTCAAGTCTCGGCGCATGGGCGGGAGCATAGACCAAGGAGAGCGCCTTGCCCAGCGGATTTGGGTCGCGCGCGCGGCCCGCCCCGCGCGCGCAACCCTTCACTCGGTTCAGCGGGTCAGGCCGTGAAAGGCCTTGATCCTGCCGAAGCTGAGCTCCTTGACCGGCACCACGTCACAGGAGTTGGGAATCCCGGGCGAAGGTTCGCAACCGGTCCCCACGGGAAGGAGCTCGCCGGAGTAGGGATTCAGCGAGTCGAAGAGCACCCAGTCCAGAGAATCCGGCAGACGACCCATCGCGCGGTCGCTAGCCCCCGCGTGGGCCGGAATCGGCACGAAGTCGACCACCTGGAGTACCCTCGGGTCCGGGATGTCGCGCCACAGCTCCAACATCTCGTCCCCGTTGTTGATGCTCAGGCCGCTGCTGCCCGCATCGTTGGCGGCCTGCCAGGCGACTGCATCGCTGCCGTACACCACCATGGTCTCACCGGGAGCCAAGCTGCCCGAAAAGCCATAGTGGTATGCGTCCCCGGTGGCGTCCTTCAGGTAGAGGCCGGTGAGATCCACCGTCAGGTTGCCGGTGTTGAGGATCTCCACCCACTCGTCGTTCTTGTAATCCACCTCGCCATCGCCGTTCCAGTCACGCGCGGGAGCGGCGAGCAACTCGTTCAGGACGATCGCGGCCGACGAACGGCCGGACCAAAAGAGAACGGTGAGAATCGCCAGCAGTAGAATGAGGGGCTTGGGCCAAAGAGAAATTCTCATGCTTACCTCCATCGAGAAACGGGAGGCGACGAAAGGTGCAATGGCGGGAGGAGCGAGATCGCGGGAAGCGGCGGCGAGGAACCGGAGGGGAGAGCACGCGAGAGGATGGCAAAAAAATCCTCCCGTGAAGGTCTCGCGGGAGGCAATGGGATGATAACCGATCTCTGCGTGAAATCAAGCTCAGAAGCTCAGCGAGACGAGCGTAACTCGATACTTCATCGAACTGCCCCCTTGAATCCCGAGATCGTAGCCATTCTCTCGATTGATGGTCTGCGCCCGCAGATAGGCGTCGACGGTGGCCCAGGCGACCGAACCGGCGTAGCAGAACCAGCCGAAGCTCTGTTCCAAGTTGTGGCGTTCGTTGTCGCGCGAGAGAATGCCTGGCTTGATGATTTCGGTGCCCAGGAGCAAACCCACCACCGCGACCGAGCCGAGGATCCAGCCCTTGGTCGGCTCTCCGTTGTAGTGTTGCCCCCAACCCGGCACCACGATGCTCCGCAGCGCCGCGCCCTCCGGGCTTCGATAGGCCTCGTGGTACTCTTGAGACCCTGGAGAGACTGTATCTTGCCGCTCCGGTTCGTTGCCGGCAGTTTGCGCGCGCGCGGTCGCCGCGGACGAAGTCCAGGCGAACAAAAGAAAGAAAATCAGCAGGAAACGCATCATCGGGACTCCAGTGCCTTCCTTTGTTCCTTGACCGCGGGATCATCCGGAGCGAGCGCCTCCGCTTCACTGAGAACCTTCTCCGCGGCGGGATAGTCCTTCAACTCGATGAGTGTCTGGCACAGGTTGAGTCGCGTCGCAACGAGGCTCTCATCCAACGAAATGGCTTTCTCGAGCTCGCTTCGTGCCCGTTGCAGATCCTGGCGACGGAGCAACACCTCCCCCAGCTCGCTGTGAATGTCGGCGCCATCGTACCCTCTCTGGAGAGCCATCTCGTAGAGTTTCTGCGCGACGCGCAGATCGTTCTGCTCCTGCTTGGTATGGGCGAGCAGGAAGAGCACGCGTCCGTCGGGGTTAGAGGTGCCGGTAAGTCTCAGCAGATCCTCCTCTGCCGCAGACAAGTCGCCCAGACGGAGTGAAATCCAGGCCCGTCGCTCGAGGATGACCTTGGGGCGATAGTGTTGTGCCAAAGCTGCGTCGTACTCTTCTCGGGCTTCGCGTGCAGTTCTTCTGAGTTCGTCGCCTTGTAGTTTGTCCAAGCGTGAGCGCAAAAGCTCGGCCAGGTTGAAGTGGGTGGGCGCGTAGTTCGGGTTCAACGAGATCGCGCGGCGTAACACCTGCTCCGCGCGCTCATCCTTGCCGTCGCGCCGCAATGCCACCGCCAGGTTGTTACGAGCTTCCATCAGTTCGGGCATCAAGCGTACCGCGTGCTCGAAATGGGAGACGGCCTCCTCCGGCTGATTCTGCAGCAGACTCAAACGGCCGCGATCGTTTTCCAGAATCCCGCTGCGCAGGCCGTATTCATAAGCCTCGGAGAACGCGCGGTCCGCCTTTTTCAGATCGCCCACGTCCATCTCCAGGACCCCACGCACCGCCTGCGCCTGGGCGTAATAGGGGGTTCCAAACTCGAACTGCGATAACGCAGTTCGCGCCTCGTCGTAGCGCTTCAGATCCGTGAGGCACCGGGCTCTGAGCAGGCGAGCGTCCAGATTGCCGCCCTTCAGAGCCAGGCTGTTCTGCACCGACTCCAGTGCCCTGTCCTTCTCTCCCAAATTGTAGGAGGCGAGAGCATCCAGATAGTAGAAGTCCGCCGCGACCTGCGTCTGCTGGCCCTTTCCGGCGGCGAAACGCAGGCTCCGCTCCACTCCCTGAAGGAGATAACGGCTGGTGGTGTAGTTTCCCATCTGGATTTCGATTTCCGCGTAATGAAGCCAGATTTCCGGATAGTAAGGACACAGGCCCACGCCGGTGGCGTAGTCGTTGAGCGCCACCCTGTTCACCCCCAGAGCCAGTGCCTTCTCGAGGTGTTTTCCCGCGCTCCGCCTGCGATCGCGCTGATCCTCCTCCCCGAGCTGACGAAATTCGGCAAAGCCGAGGCTGTCTCGGCGGTCCTGGTATTTCCCTCCGGAGAGTCGTGGGAGTTTGTCCTCCGGTTGATTCCACCAGTAATCCGCCGGCGGCCGTGGTTCCAGAAGGGACTCGAGCTTCTGCTTACTCAGCTCGGGGGAAGTCGATTCTCCGGCCGGCCAAGCCGGACCGGACGCGACTTGACTGGCGCATGCGCTCAAAAGCAGACACAAGGCGAAGAAAGGAAGCATCAGCTTCAGGCTACGCCGGTGAGTCGTTGAATCGGGCGGGCTCATTGCTTATCCTCAGCGGGCGCTCGGCACGAGAGTGGGCACGAACTTAGGAAGCCTATGACGAGATTCTCGGACTACGCATCGAAGACGGGGCTCGTTGCACTGGTGACCATGGTCACCCTGACATTTTCGCCCCAATTCCTCCATGCCGCAAAGTACGAATCCAATCCGGCGAGTTCCAGCTCGCAGGACCTCAGCGACTCCGAACGGGCCTTCAGCCTGCTGGACAAGCCCTCCTGTTGCCTCGATCTGCCCGGCCCGCCGCTGGCCTTTGGCAAACGTGACCGGGCCACCCCGCTGCAGCGAGACGATCGCCCCATGGACGTCACGCGCTACGAGATTTCGCTTCAGGTGAGCGATAAGGTCGATTCTCTCTACGGACTGGTGAAGATACACCTGAAGGCCCTGGCTCCCTTGGACCAGATCGATCTCGATCTTCTCTCCGAGGGAATCCAGGTGGAGGACACCGAGGTCGAGGGTATTCCGGCCAACTTCACGCACGACAACGAGACCCTCAGCGTGCCACTCGCTTCAACCCTGGCGGTGGGCGACTCCACTACCATCACCGTGCACTATCGCGGTCAGCCCGTGTCCTTCGGTCTCATGGGATTCGAACTCGCTCAGTTCAATCGTGGCACCTTCGAAGGCAAGCCAATCATCCAAACCCTGAGCGAACCGAAGTCCGCGCGTTCTTGGTGGCCCTGTCACGACACGCCCTATGATGCAGCCACCTTCTCCATCCACATCACCTGCCCCGATTCTTTGACGGTGGTGGTTCCGGGAACGGACCGCTCACGCATCGTGGAAACGCCGCTTGCGGCAGGATGGAAACGAACCGACGTGGAGATGAGCACCCCGATCCCGGCCTATCTTTTTTCGCTCGCCATCTCCGATTACGACTTCTACAGCGATACGGCTCAAGTCACCGACTACGAGACGGGTCAGCCAATCGATATGCCGGTGGAGTACTACATCGCCAAACCGGAGATCCCTGGCGCGGTGGATTGGTTGGGAGAATCGAAATTCGCCTGGGGGATGACCCCCGAGCTGGTGGAGTACTTCGATTCGATCTTTGGCCCCTACCCTTTCGCCAAGCAACGCTACGGAATGGCCATGTTCAAGTGGGGCGGCGGCATGGAACACGCCACCTGTTCCAGCATGAGTCAGAACTACGTGACTACCGCTCTCAACGGGATCACCGGGGGGCCGCTCTGGGAATGGGTGGTGGCTCACGAGCTGGCGCACCAGTGGTTCGGAGATTGCGTTCACCTCGCGCGCTGGGGAGAGATCTGGCTGAACGAGGGATTCGCCTCCTATTGCGAGGTTCTCTGGATGGAACATCGCTATGGCATGGCGATCGGCCGCAAGTTCCGGCAACTGCGATTCTACGATTACATGGATTCTTTCAACCATTCCATGGTCGATCCGCCCGTCGACGAACTCTTTGGTCTCGTCAGCTACAAGAAGGGCGCGATGGTCCTGCACATGTTGCGCGAGGTCTTCGAAGAGCGCTTTCCCGGGATGGGAAGAGAGAAACTCCTGCAGACGATGAGGGAGTACGTCACCGATCCCTCCCTGCGGTTCTCCCCCGTCACGAGTAGCGACTTCCAGGCTCACGCCGAAACGGTCTACGGGGGTTCCCTGGACTGGTTCTTCCAGCCCTGGTTGCATTGGGCCGATGTGTGTCATCTCCAGACACGCTGGCTACCCCAGGGAAACGACCTTCTTTTGACTCTGTCTCAGGACCCCGCCAACTCCTTTCGTCTGCCCGTTCCGGTGCGGGTCTACACCGCGGAGGGTGACAGCAGCGACTACTGGGTGTGGACGGATGACCCCACCGTGAACACGACCCTCTCCGTCGGCGGCGAAGTGGCCGCGGTCAAAGTCGATCCTGACGAGGATTTCCTCATCTATCGGGATACTGCGCCTGTCTCCGCTACTGCCGGGGGTATCTCCTTCGAGGCGGGTTATCCCAATCCCTACCTGGCCTCCTCCGGTGCACTCTTCAAGGTGCCCGCCTTCGCGCAGCGGGATGCTTCCATGAGCGTGACGGTGTACGACGTCTCCGGGCGCAGGCTCAGAGTTCTGCGCTCGGGCATGGTGGCGCCGGGGCCGGTCACTCTCAGCTGGGATGGACGGGACGGCGACGGGAGGCCGGTATCGAGTGGACTTTATTTCCTGCGCATCAAGACCGAGGCCGGCTCCAAGAGCCAGCGCGTGATCCTCGTGCGCTGAGCTCGAGCCACGATCGGCTTAGAAGGGCAGATCGCCGTCTTCGGGGAGAATCTCGAGCTTCGCGTAGTGAGCAAGCACGCGCTTGCGCCCGCTCTCGCCGAATTCGATGGTGAGCCTGGTGAGTTCACCGAAGCCCTCGACTTCAGCGATGGTTCCCTCGCCGAGAGTCTGATGGCGAACACGCTGTCCGACCTCGAAGACGAGTTCCTCCTGGCTCAGCTCGTGGTCCTGAAAGCCGTGGTCGTTCTGCGCTTGTGCCCGCTGCTTGGCCCTGCTCTTGAGAAAGGCCTCGGCTCCGTAGGGGCTCGCGCCTGGCGCGGCGGAGGGCTTGCTCGTGGAAGCGCGTCGGCGCTTGGACGCCCCAAAACTCGGCGCTCCACTCTCCACATCGCCAAAGAGGCGGCGGGTTCTGCTGCGCCGGTTCCACAACAGATCCTCGTCCTGGCGGACGCGCTCTCCCTTCTCGATCACGATCTCGGCCGGAAGCTCGCTCAAAAAACGGCTGGGATACGCGGGCTCTGAGCCTCCAAAGCGGCGGCGGAAAGCGGCCGCGCTCAAGAATACTCGCTGCCGCGCGCGGGTCAGCGCCACATAGAAGAGCCGTCTCTCCTCCTCCAGCTTGTCTTCTTCCTCGATGCTGTTGGCGTGCGGAAGGAGATTCTCCTCACAACCCGCCACGAACACCACGGGGTACTCGAGCCCCTTGGCGTTGTGCATGGTCATCAGGGTCACCATGTCGCCGGCCGCGTCCATCCGATCGACTTCGGCCAGGAGCGCGACCGACTCGAGAAAATCGAAGAGCCGTCCCTCATCGCTCTCCGCCACGAAAGCTTCCGCCGCGTGGAGCAGCTCGCGCACGTTCTCCTCGCGGTCTTCGGCGGTGGAAGGATCGTCGTCGTGCAACCATTTGATGTAGTTCGTGCTCTGAAAAACCTGTTCGACCACTTTCGCGGCGTCCAAGTTTTCCGCTGCGCGGCGCAGAGTGGTCATGAGCGAAACGAACTTCTCGATGCGCGCAGCCCCCTTGCCGCAGACCCTGGCCAGAAGCTCGGGATGCAGCTCGCAGAACCGCAGGGGTGAGAGATTGTGCGTGGCGGCGGCCTGGAAAAGCCTCTCCACGCTCTTCTTGCCGATCCCCCGGCGCGGCACGTTGATCACGCGCTCCAAACTCACCTGGTCTGCGGGATTGATGGCCAGCTTGAGGTAGGCCAGGACGTCGCGCACTTCGCGCCGTTCGTAAAAGCGCGTGCCTCCGATGATTTGGTAGGGAAGTCCAGCGCGGCGCAAAGCATCTTCCAGAGCGCGGCTCTGCGCGTTCGTGCGATACAGGATGACGCAGTCCTGGCGACGGTATCCCTCTTCGTTCTTCAGCTGCTGGATGCGGCTCTCGATTGCCGCCCCCTCGCCCTCCTCGTCGTCCACCCACCACAACTCGAGGGCCTGACCGTCGGCCGCCTCGGTCCAGAGCTTCTTGCCGCGGCGCTTGCGGTTGTGGGCTATGACTTCGTTGGCGGCCCGCAGGATGATCCCGGTGGAGCGATAGTTCTGTTCGAGGCGCACGACCTTGGCTCCGGGAAAATATTGCTCGAAGGAGAGCATATTCTCGACCGTCGCACCGCGCCAGGAATAGATGGCCTGATCGTCGTCCCCCACCGCGAAGAGATTCTCCCACTGGGCGCTGAGGGCCTTGGTCAGGATGAGCTGCAGCGGGTTGGTGTCCTGGAACTCGTCGACCAACACGTAGTGGAAACGTTCCGCATAGCGCTCCTGGACGTCCTTGTGGGTCTCGAAGAGCTCGACGGTGCGCGCGATGAGATCGTCGAAATCCATGGCCTGATTCGAGCGCAAACTGCGCTCGTACTCCGCGTAGATCTGCGCCATGCGCTCTTCCCAACCCGTCATCGCGCGTTCGCTCGCCTCGGCGGGCTTCACCGATTGATTCTTGAAATGGCTGATGGCGGTAGCGACGGCCCGCGGCGTGAATTCCTTGGGGTCGGCATGGCGTTTCTTCAGCACCGCCTTGATCACGGCGCGGCTGTCGTCCGCGTCGTAGATGCTGAACTCGCGCGAGTATCCCAGGCGCTCCGCCTCTCTGCGCAAGATGCGAACCCCTGTGGCGTGGAAAGTGCCGATCCAGGCCTGCCTGCCCTCGTGGGTCAGAGCTTCCACGCGCTCGCGCATCTCGCGCGCCGCCTTGTTGGTGAAGGTGAAGGCCAGGATGTTCTCCGGCCGGACACCCTCTTCCTTGATGAGGTAGGCGATGCGAGTGGTAAGCACGCGCGTCTTGCCACTGCCGGCCCCGGCAATGACCAGCATGGGGCCCTGGGTATTCACGACCGCCTGGCGTTGTTCTGGGTTGAGACCTTGAAGCATCGGAGGAACTAAAACTCCGGACCTATCGAGAAGGTGAACTGCATGTCACCGTAAGTGCGGGCGAAATCTGTCTTCCATGCCCAGTCGAACTTGAACGGGAGGCCGAGGAAACTCACGCGCATCCCCAGCCCATAATCGGCTTTGAGGTCGCGCAAGCGGAAGTTGCCATTACTGGTCTCTCCGAAGGGTTTGAAGCTGGCGTTGAACGCGCTACCTGCGTCGAAGAAAACGACGCCGCCGATCCCTCCGATGCCGAAGCGCCCCGGCCATCCAAAGAAGATGGCATCGATCGCGGGGAAGCGATACTCCAGATTCATGAGCAGCATCCTGCGCCCCACCAGGTGCTGGTAGACTGGATCATCGGTTTCCACTCCCTTTTCGAAATCGAAAGTGTCCCATCCTCTCAGGGTAAAGGGCCCTCCGAGGACGAAGGCGTTGGGATCGCTCCCATTGCTGTAGGCTCCGGTGAAGCGCGTGGCAATGGCGTTCCCCTTGCCGAAGTGGATGTACTTGCGGTAGTCCGCGAATCCCGTCACACGGTCGAGCCCATCGCTTCCCATGGGAATTGCCGGCGAGAAATTCAGGGTCCACCGGCTCCCGGTGAGCGGACCGTTGGGCCCGTAGAAGGCGGAGTCGTGAACGAGGGAGAGACTGGGTTGAATGAGTTGCGCCTTGGTGTGCGAAGTCTCGAAATAGTATCCGCTCAGAGGATCCAATTCGTAGAAGGTGCGGTCGGCAACGAAGGCCTGGACTTCGAAATCGAGCCGATCAAAAGTCGAGAAGGGTCGACTCGCGATGCCGAAGAAACCGTAATTACGCTCGCTGAAGAGCCGGCTCCGATCGAAAACTTCGCCCAGAGTCGTGTAGTTGCTGTTGAAGAAATTCTTGTAGTGGAAGACACCGAACCCGAGATTGACCCGCCGCTTCAGATAGAAGTAGCTCGCCGCGAGGTCGCTGTCCTTCAGGGATCCGTAGAAGTTCACCAAGAACTGAATGCGGTGGTTTCCCAAGAGATCGCTCAAACTGATGATGTTGGCGAAGCCCAGCCCCAGCCCCGAGGAATAGTAGACTCCTCCGATGCTGCCGCTTCCCAGGGGATCCAGGCTGAAGCGCGGCTTGTACTTGGTGATCGTCCCCACCGGCTTGTCCGTGAGGGATTCGTGTCCCGGCTCGTGGTTCGGCTCCGCTTGCGGTCCGCCTTCGTGGTCCGACTCGTTCCCCTGCTCCGCTTGCGATTGCGGCTTGGTCCTCGCTTCGTGATCCAGCGGACTCTTCGGCCCTTGCTTCGAGCCCTCTGCCCCCGGCGGCGGGTTCTGCGATTCGCCGGGGACGGCCTGACCCGAGAGCAGATCCCCCACCGTCAACGGCTCGCTCACGTGCGAAGAGTCCGGCGCGGTGCTCTCCGCCAGCTCCGTCTTTGAAGTGTCGGCCGGCGGCGCGGGCACCGGATCCGCATAGCTGTTCTCTTTCACGTACTTCGTGAGATTCTCCAACTCGAAGATGTCATAGCCACCGTTGGAGAATGCGGCGAATACCAGGCGATCGGCTGCGCGGTTGTACGAAGGCTGAAAGATTCCGGTGAGCACGTCCGTGAAGCGGTGCATGGTCTGGCTGAGCATGTCGTAGTAGTAGAGATTGGAGATCCCGCTGGCGTCGCTCACGAAGACGATGTGTTCGTCATCCACCGCGACCGGCGCGGAATCGTCCCCCGGGGTCGACAGCAACTTGCGGCGTTCCGCGCTCGCCAGATCCAAGAGAAAGATGTCGCGACTGGTTTCCTGCTGGGCGACGTTCTGAGGGTTGAAGAAGTCGACCAGGGTCATGTGCTCGTGTCCGTTTTCGTCCTTCTTGATGCCCACGTCGATCACCGGATTCGGTGAGGCGGAATACACGATGCTCTTGCCGTCAGGCATCCAGGAGGGAGAAAACTCGCTGGAAAGATCATGGGTGATTTGCCGGATGCTCTCCTGCTTCAAGTCGACGAGCATGAGATCGGTGCGGCCGTCCTTGCTCCCCACCACCACGACCTCGTCTTCGGTGGGCGACCAGGAAGGACTCCGGGCGATATCTACCGGAAGTTTGATGTGCTGCAGGATCTTACCGTCGGGCACTCGCAGGACATAGAGGGTCTCCCGCCCGCCGCTCTTGGCCACCATGGCCAGACGTCCTCCCGCCGGATCGAAACTGATACCGCTGTCGTAGGAATGAAAGCTGAGGAAGCGATCGCTGCGGTAGCCGGTGGCCAAGGTGGAGAGGATGTTCTTGTCGACCAGATCCATGAGGAAGAGCTTGACGAAGCCTTCGCGGTCGCTGAAGAAGGCGATGACGTTGCCATCGGGTGAAATCGCCGGTTGCTGGGCGAAGTAGTAGTTGTCCTTCGCGTGATCGGTCATGCGACGGCCGATCTTCGAGGCTTCCTTCTTGTCCTGATAGCTCGGCCAGTAGCTGTGCTTCAGCCACTTCTCCCACTCGGCGGAGAACTGGCGGGTATTGAGTCCGATCGTCATCTCCAGTGCGCGATCGACGTTGCGGACTTTCCCCACTTCCTTGAAGAACTCCACGACCTTCTCGTGGCCGTAGGTCACCGCCATGTAGCGCAGGGCGGCTTGCCCTTCCCTGTAGACCTGATAGCCGGAATAGATGCGGTCGAGCGGTGCGATCCAATCGTAGATCGTGCCGTCACGCATCCACATGTCTGTGGTCTTGTCCCAGCCGTCGGGGGTCGAGAAAAATTCGGCGGCGCCCTCGGCGAACCAGAGGTCGATGGGAAAGAGCGCCCTGCGTGCGGCGCCCGAAGCGGTGCTCTTGTAGGCCAGATCGAACATGAATACGTGAACCAACTCGTGGTTGATCACGTGGACGAAGGCCTCGTTGTCGCCGGGATAGGGCAACACCACGCGATTGCGCAGCGGCTCGGAGAATCCTCCGGTGGACTCGCCGATGAGCTCATCACTAATGTTGGTCTGTTGAAAGTCGTTGGGAGATGCGTAGAGAATGAAAGGAATTTGCTTCTGAAATTCGTGCTGAAAAACGCCGCTCAATCTCAGATATGCGTCCTCTGCGATGACCGAGGCGCGCGCGGCCAGGTTCTCCTCGCCTTTGTAGAAGAAGATCTCGAAGTGCGGAGTATTGAGCACCTGCCAATGAAAATTGTCGTACTGTACTTTGTTGCGAGCCTGCACTCCTTCGGCCCAGATCGATAGAAAGCAGGCCGACACCGCCACCAAACGAATTGCCGCAGAAAGTCGAGTTTTCATTCTCTCGCGTGGGCTAGAAGGGGTATCCGCTCATCAGTACTCGACTCGATACTTCAAGTCTACGTTGAAGGTAGTCGTGGGGGCCCCGCTCCGCAGACCGGTCCCGAACTCCGATGAGAGACGTAAACGGCGATTCATCTGGTATTCAAGAAACAAAGCACGCTCCGTGATGGAAACACCCTGGCTGTATCGCAGATACAGATCGGGCGAGATGTACTTTCCGACCGCCACCCGCATCCTCTGCGCCTCGGAAATGGAGGCGGATTCGGTCTCGATATCCAGAGTATCGATTCCGTGAATTTCCTGCGCAATGGACCGCTCGATGAAGTTCAGACCGGCCTTGAACCCGGTATCTGCCAGCGCGCTGCCTCCCGACTGCTCGCTGATGCCGGCCAGAAGCCTGATGATCCTCTCCTCGTCGTAGCCGCTTTCGCTCTCGAAACGGGTCTTGAGGTTCGAGAAGGTCCCCGTCAAATATACGGTGATCTCCTCCAAATCCGCGCTACTGGAGCCCTCGTAGCGAAAATCTCGCACCCGGGTCTTGGCCACGATGTCCACCGAGGGCTCCAGACCGCGCGCCCGGCTGTAATCCAGGGTGCCTCGTTCTATCTCAAAGTCGTTGTTGAAGATGGGGACACGCCCCTGGGGAATCTCCACCTGCCCGTAGAAGTGGAGGCCGTCCAGATCCCGCACCAGATCTCCATCTCCGTCCAGCAGGAGCTCCGCCGTGCGGTTCTGAACGCGCGCGGTGCGCGGGGCCCGCAGGTGCAGATTGGCCAGCCAGTCAGGCGCGGTAGTGGCGCCCAAGGCCTCACCCCCACCCCGGTTGTCGAACTCTCCGGTATAGCGCGCCTTGATCACATCGATCGTCCCGCTGAAGTACGGTCTGCGCGCGAGGTGCGGGGCGGGGCGCTTCAAACTCATGTGGAGGTCATTGGTGCGCAACAGCGCGCGCAGATGGAGGATGGAGGCAAAGAGAAATCGATCGGCCTGTATGTCCATCTGGATGTCGTCGGGCAAGAGACCATCGAATTGTACCTCCCCGGTGGCGTTGACGGTCCCCTTGAGTCCCTCGCGGGCCGTGAACTTCCGGATTTTCATGACCCCGTTTTCGATCGGGGCGTCGATCTCGATCTCCCTCAGCCTCTCCAGGCTGCCCTCGAGCTGCGCAATCCCGTCGTGCACCCGCAGGTAGCCCTCGATCTGGGGATGATCCATCGAACCGCGGGCCCGGTACAACAGCTCCGCCTTCCCGGAGATCTCGCTCAGCATGGGAAGGATGGGTCCGAGGCGCCGCAACTCCACTTCTCCGTCCGAGGTGAGCTCCACCTCCGCTCCCTCCGAGCCGGCCCACTGAGGCGCATGAACCGCCGAGAGTCTCAAGGGCAAGACTACGTTGAAACGCAGCCACGGGTCGGGCGTGAGGATGATTCCGTGGCCGAGCCGCAGGCTCATTCCGTCCGACTCGATGCGGGATCGAAGCGTGGGAAAGACGATCGTTCCGCCAGCACTGACCAGATTGGTGATCTGCCCTTCGCCCTGGATGAGGGGTCTCTCCAGTGTTCCTTGAATGGAGAGTGCCGCGGTGATCCTGCCCAGGTTTTCGTCCTTGGCCTGAGGCTCCATCCAGTAGCGGCTGTTCATGTCGTGGAAGGCCAGGACCAGATTGGGCTGCGCCGGTGCGAGAAGTTCGCGCCATCGCTCGGGATTCTGTGTCAGCCAGTGCAGGGCATCGTCGCGCAGCAACTCCAGCGATCCCGTCAGCGAAAGTTCTCCCTGCGGCGAGAGCACCTGCAGCGAGTCCAGCGCGACTTGCGATCCGTGGACCGCGGTGAGGAGACGCAGCCGCTCCACTCGCCTTCCAAAGCCGGTCAGTTGCTTCCCCCGCACGTCGATCGTCAGATCGGGGTCCTCACGCTTGCCCTGCAGGACCACGTGTCCCTCCAGGGTACCCTCCAGATCCGGGGGACCGATCCCGAGATGCGGGAGCAGACCCAAATCGCCGTCCATGAGATCGACGCGGAGGTCCATGACCCCCAGACTGTCCACGCCACCCCGAATGGTCCATCCCCCCGAAGCGGAACGCACACTGAGTCCGTGACTTTGGACCCAGCCCTTGCCGAGTTCGAGCTTCCCTGGTTCGGACAAGATCCATTGTCTCGGACCGAGAGCGAAGCTGGCCGAGTCGATCGAGAGGAGAGCCCTCCCTTCCTCCTGCTCGACCTTACCGCTCAGACTCAGGACCGAGTCACCTTCTGACACCTCGAGATGGGGAACGGTGATGGTGGGATAATCTCGTTGAAATTGACCCTCCAGGCGGCCCAGGCGTACCCCCCCCAGCCGAAACTCGGCCGCTTCGACCTGTCCTTCGACCTTTCCGAGATCGTTCCATGGACTCACCTTCAAGCGGGCGTGGATCTCGCTGCCCGACATGCGAAAACCCGAGAGGGAATCCAGCACGCCTTCGATTTGCAAGTTCGGCGCCTCGACGGGACCGAAGAACCGGCCCTGCGCGCGCATGCCTCCCGAGTGGTCCCAGGGCAGAGCGTAGGCGCTGCGCCAGGCCGCGAGATCCGAAGCCTGCGCGCTAAAGGGTAGGTCGAGCACGTTCAGCGAGTCGAGAGTGCCCGAGCCCTCGATCCAGGTGTGATTGGTGAGGACCCGCAGCGCATCGAAACGGGTGCCTCGATCTTCGCGAAAATGAACCTGCCCGCTCAGGGAGTCCACCGCGAGCTCCGCGATCTGCCCACGCAATTCCTTCGCCGTGAGATCCACCCAGACCGGGGACTTGGCGACAACCCTCAGGTCGACGCTTCCGCTCAGCTTCGACTCGGGCCACTGGGTTTCCGTGGTGGTCCAGGGCTGACTCAAGTCCAGATTCTCGACCTGACCTCGCAGGGCGAGTTCGCCGGTACTGGCATCGACTTTGCCGCGTAGCTCCACCGGCGAACCGAAGAGGAGCCCCTTTGCGCGCGTGATCTGCAGGTCGGAGCCGTCGGCCACCAAACCGAACTCGGTGTCGGTCAGAGAATAGTGATCGATCACCCCGGAGACTTGCCCGCTCACTTCGAGGGGTGTGAAGCCAGTCACGGTGGCGTTTCCGCTGAGATCGACCACGATGGGGTCGGGCTTCCCCATCAGGTTCAGAATCTCACCCAGGCAGAAGCGGTCCACGTCGACCTTGAGGTTGGGACCCTCCTCCTTGCTCCAGTCACCGTTGATCTGCACGCGGGTGGAGTCGGTGGCCACCCTGAGATCGGCCACCGTGATCCCCGCCGGGGACACCTCGGTTCGACCCCACACCGAACGTACCGTGAAGTTCCTCTGCGGCCAGCTTCCACTGAGCGCCCTGGTGTCCACGATGAACTTCTTCTTGCGCGTTCGGACGCTTCCCCACCACCCCAAGTCCTGGAGGTGATCCTCGCTCCCGTCGCTCTGAATCACACGGAGATCGAGCCCGCGCAAGACCCCCTCTTCCACCGCCAGCCGGGGTAGCTCGGGAGGGCCGCGCCGGTGCTTTTCTGCCGGCGCGTCAAGATGATGACGCCGGATCATTCCGCGCGCGGAGAGCATGGCCAGGCGGTACAAATGCACGCGGCCTTTGAGCAGATCGGAAAGGTCGTAGGAGACCTCGAGAGTGTCCGCTTGCAAGTAGGCGAAACTCCCATCGAGCCCCTGCCAGCTCAGGTCCACCCCCAGAAGCCGCAGATCGCCCAGCACGTTGCCCTCGAGCGTTTCGTAGCGGAAGGAAGCGCCGGTCTGTCGCAGGAGGTTCTGGGTGATGATGCGCGAGACGTGCCCGGCGTAGAGCCCGGGATGCGCGGCGAGCCAGGACAACACCGTCACCGCAAGCAACAGCGCCACCAGGAGAGTGATCCGTGTCGTCTTCACCCACATGGTCTTAGAACGCGAATCCCAGACTGAAGTGCCAAATGTGTTGCGGGTCGATTTCGGTGGAGCCGTCCTCGCCGACCAGCTTGACCCGCTTCTGCGGTAGACCGTATTCGAGACGGAGTGGACCAACCGGCGTGTGGTACAAGAAACCGAATCCCACGCCGGTTCGAAAGTCGTAAATGGTCGTGGGACTATCGCCTTCAGGATCGGAACTCAGGCGAAAGTCCTTCCACTTCACCTTGGACCAGTCCTCCCAGACGTTTCCTCCGTCGGCAAAGAGGATCAAGCCGAAGCCCCAGCGGGAGAGCAAAGGGAGGGGCAATCTCAGCTCCGCGTTGAGAACCAGGAGGGCATCTCCCCCAGCGGCCGGGTGATTCAGAAGGAAGCGATCATCCAGAACCAGCTCCTGGTCCTGTTGGGTGAGCCTGGGGCCCAGACTGTTTTCGCGGTAGCCACGGACGCTGCGCTGGCCCCCGGCGAAGAAGCGGTTTTCCAAGGGTACACCGAGCACCCCTTTTCCCGCGCTCTTGTCCCAGGGAGTGGCCCATCCGGCCTGCATGCGCAGGGCGAGAACACTTCCATCCTCGTGTCCGATGAACCCGGCCCAGGTGGCGACCGCCTTGTGGAAGGAATTGCTGCCGGCGAAGACCGGCCCTCCGGCCGTCTGCCACAGAATCTGCCGCAGACTCCCGTCAGTCGGCTCGAACAGGCTATTGCGGGTGTCCCGGGTCCACAGCAAGAGCGCCGAGTTCGTGGTGGAGGTCCCGGTTTGAATCTGCGAGGGAATTCCCTCCGATGCGCCCAGGTCCTTCACCTGCGAAAGCTGCACCTTGCGCACGCGCTCGTGCGAGAGCTCCAATTCGAGACTGCGCGCCCGGTAGCGCCAGAGTGTCGTGCTCCCCAGCAGACCGAGCTTTTCCACGGCCACGCCCGAAGAACCGCGGCTCTCTCGATCGAAGAAGCCGCTGAGCGTCATGGTGTAGCGGCTTCCGAAGAGCCGCCGGTGGATGTAGTTGAGCTCTTCCCGATGGTCGAAAACGATCCGCCGGTCGATGTCGAGAATATCCTCCAGCCCCCACAGCAGTCGGACTTTGGCGTTGAGACCCTTGCCGCTGCGGAAGACGTTGCGATCTCCCCAGGCAGCAGTGAGCCGCACCTGGTTGTTATCACCGGCGCCGACACCGACTTCGTAGTAACCGCTGCTCCTCTCCACCACGTGGAGCTTCAGCGCGCAGGTGGAGGCCAGAGTATCCAGATCGACCGGAGTGAAGCCTACGTCCCGAAACCAGCCGGTCTCCAGGAGGTCCGATTCGGTTCGCACGATCTTGTCCAGATCGAAGATGTCCCCCGGAGCAAAACGAAACTCACGGCGAATCAGCTCTCCTTTCACTTCCTGATTCCCCACCACGTCGATGCGCTCGATGTGATAGGCGGGTCCGGTATCGATGTGAAAGGTGAGCGCGACCTTGCCTGCATTCTCGTCCATGTCGAAGCGGATCTTGGTGCCGAGGTAACCGCGGGCCAGGTGCGCCGCGCGCAGCGCATAGACATCGCGACCGTAGGCGGACTTCAAGTAGGGCGCCGGGCTCCCTTCTGGATGCACCAAGCGCTCGTGCAACTTCTCTTCGTCCAGGGGAGAGTTTCCCGTGAAATGAATGGTCGAAATGAGAGTGCGCGGACCTTCCACGATGTCGATCACGATCTTGTCGCCATGGCGCGAATCGCGGTCCACCGCGTTTCCGTCCACGGTCACGGAGTGAAATCCCTGCGAGCGATAGAAATTACGGATGGCGTCCACGCCGAGCAGGAGGAGGTCTTCCGTGTAGTGGGGCGAGCTGAGAAACATGTACCAGTGGGGTTCCCCGAAAGGCAGCAGATCCTTGAGCCGGCCGTCCTCGAAACTCTCGTTGCCCTCGATATTGATCGAGGCCACGAGCCTCTGCTCGAGACCGTAGTCGAGTTCGTCGTCAGCTCCGGCGATACCGGCCCCCACACCCAACAGCAGGAGAGCGAGGATGAGCGAGAAAACGACCGTGCAAAAATGATTTCGACGCGAGGCGTCCAAGACCTTCTATTGCTCCTGGGAACCCGAGGCCCGTGCTGCGGCTAGCTTCTAGCCAAAGTCCTTCCGCTGTTATAGGTTCCAACTGCAGATGAGGACAACCATGAAAGTTCCGCCGTCATACCGGTTTCGATTCGCTCTTCTGGCGTGGGCCCTCATCCTGGGTCTTTCGGCGTGCGCCGAGAAGCGGCAAAAAGAGCTCGACCCCGAAGACCGGCCCCTGCTGGAGCAACTGCTGCGGCTCTCTGAAATTCGCATTCTCGCCGAACAGTACCCGGACAGCGCCCAGGCCCAACTCGACAGCTTCCTGGCCCATAGCGACACCACCGGCCTCAGCCAGCGGGTCCATGAACTCTGGAATGAGCCGAGTAGGGGTCAGTTCCTCTTCGAAGCCCTGCAAGATAGCCTTCGCGCCCCGCTGAAGTCGATCCGCACTTCCCGCGACGAGCGCCCCCCCACGACGCCCAACCCCGAGACAGCCACCCCGAGGACGGCCAAACCGAAACCCTGAGGATTGCGAGCTCGTCCGGGCTTCAGCTGGCCACTTTGATGACGTCCATGGTGATGACGTAGGCCATGAGCAGGAGGAGCAGGACGAAACCCACCTGGGTGGCCACGGCCTGAATGCGCTCATCCGCTCGCCGGCGGGTGATCAACTCGTAGGTGATGAACGCGGCGTGACCCCCATCCAGAACGGGGATCGGCAGCAGGTTCAAGAGGAAGAGATTGACGCTGAAGAGGGCCAGGAATCCCAGGAGGTAGTCGAAACCCCACTCCACCATCTGGCCGGCGAACTGCGCGATGCGCACCGGTCCGCTCACCGCGTCGCGGGAGGCACCGCCGGTCACCAGCACTCCGAGGAAGGTGGCGGTCTGATCCACGGTTCTCCAGGTGGCCTGAGCTCCCAGCTTGGAAGCTTCCACGAAACTCACCGCACGGCGCTCGCGGTAGGGTTCGTAGTAGATGCGTCCCACGGTCTCGACGTTCTTGTAATCGACCGGCACCTCGGCCGCCTCCGGCACCACCGTTGCGTGATAGGGCTTCCCGTCCCGGGTCCAGGCGATCTCCAGCGGCACGCCGATGCTTTCATTCACTTTCTTGGCGATTTGATCGTAGTCCTTCATCGGCTCGCCGTTGATGCTCACGATCAGGTCGCCTCGACGCAGCCCCGCGCGCCACGCCGCTCCATCCTTCTTCACCGTGCCCACGCGCGTGTCGTGGCGGTAGTCCATTCCGATGCGCCAGCGCCCGCTCGCCTCATCCTTGACCGGAACGAGTTCAGCCGTCTTGGTTTCGCCCTGACGCTCGTAGCTGATCTTCAAGGGAAGGCGGTCGGCCTGAGTCTCTTGCACGATCTCGTCCAGCACGCCGTCCCAGGTCTTCACTGCGTGACCCGCCACACTCAGGATCTCATCGCCCTTCTGCAGGCCGGCCTTGGCCGCGGGACCGTCCGCGACCACTTTGCCCACTTCGGTGACCGGAATCACCGGAACCCCTTCCACCCACACGAGGCCCACCGTCACCACCAAAGCGAGAAGCAGGTTGGCCACGGGACCCGCGACCACGATCGCCAGCCGCTGCCAGGGAGACTTGCTGGAGAAGTACTGCTCGGGCGGAATCACCGCGCCCTCACTGTCGACCTCACCCCCCGTCCCGGCGTCCTGGATCTCCTCCATCGCACCCTCGCCGGCCATCTTGACGTAACCGCCAAAGGGCACCGCGGACAGGGCGTACTCGGTTCCGCGCCAGCGCTTGCGAAGGAGCTTGGGACCAAAACCCACGGAGAAGGTCTTCACGTAGACCCCGACCGACTTGGCCACGAGGAAGTGTCCGCCCTCGTGGATCACGACGACCACTCCGAGAACGAAAACGAAAGCCAGGATCTGCTCGAGATTCATGCCACCACCGTGTGCTGTACCTTTCCGGCCGGTCCGCGCGGGCTCGGGCCGTCAGGCTGTGATCCAGGAACGCACCAGGCGGCGCGTCGCGGTGTCTCTTTCCAAAGCTTCGGGTACCGAGCCCGCGGCGGGGCCGCTCAGGCTCTCTAGCGCCCGCTCGATGAGAGGAGCAATCTCCACAAAGGATAGCTCCCCCCGCAAGAGTCCTGCCACTGCCTCCTCGTTGGCGGCGTTGAGGACCAGGGGGGCGCAGCCGCCGGCCTCCGCCGCCGCGCGGGCCAGCCCGAGACAGGGATAGCGGCGCGCATCCGGCGCCTCGAAATCCAAACTTCCCATGCTCAAGGGATCCAGGGCAGGAAAGTCGCTGGCCCAGTGCTCGCCCCCGCTGAGGGCATACAGGATGGGAAGCCGCATGTCCGGGGTTCCCAGCTGGGCCAAAAAAGCGCCATCGCGCAACTCGATCATACTGTGGACGATCGACTGGCGGTGCAGGACGACCTGAACGTCTCGTAAAGGTAGACCAAAGAGCAACTTAGCCTCGATCACTTCGAGGCCTTTGTTCATCATGGTGGCGCTGTCGACAGTGATCTTGGGACCCATGTCCCAGTTGGGATGATCGAGGACTTGCTCCAGGCTCACATCCTTGAGCTCCTCGGGCGGGGTGTCCCGGAACGGACCGCCGGAGGCGGTGAGCCAGATCCGCCGCAGCTCGGAGGGACCAGCGGCGCGCAGGCACTGTGCGATGGCCGAATGTTCGCTGTCCACCGGCCAGAGGGTCGCCTTCCCGCGCCGGGCCGCATCCAGGACGAGTTCTCCCCCCACCACGAGGGCTTCCTTGTTGGCCAGCGCCACGTCCAGCCCGCGGCGGAGAGCTTCCACCGTGGGCTGCAGGCCCGCTGCTCCCACCAGTCCGTTCACCACGAGGGCATCGGGAGGGGCTTCGGCGAGAAGCTCGAGGATGCCCGCACCGCCCGCCGCGGCCAGACCTTTCCGCAGATCGGGATTCGCTTGGCTGAAGGCCTCGCGCGCCTTCTCGTCAGCCAGCGCAAAATGCTGCAAGTTCCGGGTGCGAATGATCGCAGCCAGTTCCTCCCCGCGCGTGTTGGCCGAAGCAGCGACCACCCTGAAGCGCTCGGGGTAGCGCGGCAGGAGATCCAGGGTGCTCTGACCGATCGAACCGGTCGCACCTAAGAGGACGAGGGGTCGAGGGTGAGTGGCCATGGCTTCAGATCACGAAGAACTTCAAGAAGTAGTAGATCAGGGGTACCGAAAACAGAAGACTGTCGAAGCGGTCCAGCGTGCCGCCGTGTCCGGGAATGAGCGCCGCGGAGTCCTTCACGTGGGAGTCGCGCTTCATGAGCGACTCGACGAGGTCTCCGGTGACCCCGGCGATGGCGGCCACCACGGCCAGACTCAACGCGGCCGGAAGATCAAGATAGGGCGCGAAGGTGAAGTGCGCGACCGCGCCGGCCAGCATGCTGAAGAACACTCCGCCGGCCGCTCCTTCCCAGGTCTTCTTGGGGCTCACCCGCGGCAGAAGCGGATGCCGTCCGATCGAACGACCCACGAAGTAGGCGCCGCTGTCGCACGACCAGGTCAGAAGGACTGCGAGGAACACGAAACTCGCGCCCAAGTGGTAGTCGAGTCCCCCCAAGAGCGGCAACTCGCGCAGGAGTACGAAGTGGCTGCCGAGCCAGCCCACGTAGAGGACCCCGAAGATGGTCGAGGAGATGTGCAGGACGGCCTGCTCCACGCTGCGACGGGCCAGGGCGACGGTCATCAGGACCAAGAGCGCCACTGAGAGCAGGAAGTTCAGGTATACCCCGCCGCGGAAGTAGGCGTACCAGGTCAGCGCCAGGCCGCAAAAGACACCGATCTTGCGCGCGGGATGAAATCCCTTGGTCTCCAGCAGTCCATAGAATTCCCACAGCCCGGTGAACACCACCACGTCCACCAAGAAGAGAAACTGCAGATCGCCGTGGAGGGTGATGACGAAGGCACAGGGGAGAAAGAGGGCCGCCGCCAATACGCGGAGCGCGAGTTCGGAGCGGTCCTTGGCCCCCGGGTTCACGCGTGTCTCAGACTGCGCCAAAACGCCGGTCCCGCCTCTGGTACGCCGCGATCGCTGCCATGAGTTCATCGCGACCAAAGTCGGGCCAGAGGGTGTCGGTGACATAGAGTTCGGCGTACGCGAGTTGCCACAGCAAGAAGTTACTCAACCGCATCTCGCCGCTGGTACGAATCAACAGATCGGGGTCGGGCAGCTCGGGGGCGTAGAGATACTGGCCGAAGAGTTTTTCGTCCAGCTCCTCGGGGCGGCACTTGCCTTCCGCCACATCGCGCGCGAAGCCGCGCGCCGCTTCCACGATCTCGCTGCGCGAACCGTAGCTCACCGCCAGATTGAGGATCATGCCCGTGTTTTCTCGTAGATCGAGCTGGGCCCGCTCCAGAGCGCGGCGCGCCGGCTCGGGAATGGGCCGAAGGTCTCCGGTGGCGATGAGGCGGATGTTGTTCTCGGCGAGCTCGAGGAACTCGCTACGCAGCACCTCCTCCAGGAAGGACCAGAGCGCCTTCACCTCGTAGCTGGGCCGCTTCCAGTTCTCCACCGAGAAGGTGTAGAGGGTGAGGGCCTCGATTCCCAGCTCCGCGCAGCTGCGCGTGACCTCGCGCACCGCGTGGCGGCCGGCCCGATGGCCCGCGATCCGCGGCATGGCGCGTTTACGGGCCCAGCGGCCGTTGCCATCCATGATCACGGCCACGTGCCGGGGCAGCTTGCTCCGGTCGATGGTCGCGGGAGTCTTGGAGCTCGATTGTAGTCTCGTGGCCATCAGCGAATCGCCCTCTCTCGGCCCAACTATAGCGGAGATTGGCGCTTAGCGCACCGGAAAGCAATAGGGGAAGTCACGGGGCGGCCAGGGGATGCAGCAGGAGACCCCTGGATACTCGATGCGCTTCTCCCCTACTCTCGGGGCACTGAGACGCTCTTGTCCCGGCGCCTTTCTGCGCGTAGAGTCCTGCGATGCAGGAAAAACTGTCCCACTACGAAATCAAGGAGCGCATCGGGGCCGGCGGCATGGGTGAAGTCTACCGTGCCCACGACACCAAGCTGGGCCGCGAGATCGCGCTCAAGCTCCTGCCTGAGAGCCTGGCCTCGGACCTCGAGCGCCGCGCTCGCTTCGAGCGCGAGGCGCGCGCCATCGCCGCTCTCAACCATCCCAACATCGTCACCGTGCATTCGATCGAGGAAGACGGGGGCAGGCACTTCCTCACCATGGAGCTGGTGGAAGGCAAGACCCTGAGTTCCTTGATCCCACCCGGCGGGATGAGCCTGCGGCAGTTCTTCGAGATCGCCATTCCCTTCAGCGACGCTCTGGCCGCGGCCCATGCGCAGGGGATTCTCCACCGCGACCTCAAGCCCGACAACCTCATGGTCAATCACGAGGGACGAGTCAAAGTGCTCGACTTCGGCCTGGCCAAGTTGCGCGAGGAAGCGGCCGACGTGGAGGCCACGGTCGTGGCGTCGAAAATGGTGACCGGCGAGGGACGCGTGCTGGGAACCGCGGCCTACATGTCGCCCGAGCAGGCGGAGGGCAAGGAAGTCGACGCGCGCTCGGACATCTTCTCCTTGGGCGTCGTGCTCTACGAGATGGCCACCGGCCAGCGCCCCTTCAGCGGAGAGACCACCATCTCCACTCTCAGCTCCATCCTGCGCGACACTCCGCCCTTGGCCAGCGAAGTGAACCCGGCCCTTCCGCGCCATCTGAGCCGCGTCCTGAAACGATGTCTGGCCAAGGATCCCTCGCGGCGCTATCAGACCGCGCTGGACGTGCGCAACGAGCTCGAAGAATTCCGCAGCGAGCTGGATTCAGGCGAACTCACCCTCGAGGCGAGCGCCTTGACGCAGCCTCCGCGGACGGCCACTCGAGATGGAAGTGGGCTGCGGGCAGCCTGCTCCTGCTGGTCCTGCTTCTGGCCGGCTTTCTCGTCGTTTCGCGCACGGAGAAGGGCATGGATACTGAGAGTGGCGCGGATCGTGGCGTCACCCTCACCCAGCTCACCGACATGTCGGGGATCGAATCGGCGCCGGCTCTGTCGGCGGACGGTCGTCAATTGCTCTACGTCAAAGATGGCGAGATCTTCCTGCAGCGTGTGGGCGGTTCGAATCCGATCAATCTCACCCGCAATCCCGCGGATGATTTCGCGCCGGCCTGGTCACCCGATGGGCAACAGATCGCCTTCTGCTCGAGCCGGGACGGGGGCGGCATCTTCCTGATGGGGGCTACCGGAGAATCTCCACGGCGTCTCAGCGATTCCGGTTTCGACCCGGCGTGGTCCCCCGATGCTTCCAAGATCGCCTACACCATGGAACGCGTTGCGAATCCCTACGCACGCAACAGCATTTCCGCCCTGTGGGTGGTGGAAGTTGCCAGCGGTAAGCAAACGAAGCTCTACGACGGTGACGCGGTCTACGCCAGCTGGTCACCCGACGGCAAACACCTCGCCTTCTGGACGGCCGAGCAGGGGCAACGCGACATTCAGGCCATCGCAGCTTCGGGAGGAACACCGGTCTTCGTCACCCGTGACCTCGCCACCGACTGGTCCCCGGTGTGGGACCCTTTGGGAGGGGGCATCTACTTCATCAGCGACCGCGACGGTTATCCCAACCTCTTCCGAATCGAAGTCGATCCCCACAGTGCAGAGCCCAAGGGTAAGCCGCGAGCGGTGACCACGGGGACTTCGTTTCTCGGCAAGCTCTCGATTTCCGCCGGAGGCGACCGCATCGCCTACTCCTCGTTCACGGGCAACGGCCGGCTCGAGCTCAGCTCCATCGATCCCGCCACGCGAAGCCTCACCCCTCGCACGGACTTCTTCCACGTTTCAAATCCCTTGTCGCAGCTGGCTCTCTCCCGCGACGGCAAATTCCTCGCTTACAGCTCGAGTTTGCCCCAGGAAGATCTCTATACGGTGCGGCTCGACGGCAGCGCCCGGCGGCAGCTCACCAACGACATCGCTCGCGACCGAGGAGCCAATTGGTCCCCGGGTGACGAGTGGATCAGTTTCTACTCGAATCGCGGCGGTACCTACCAGCTGTGGTCGATCCATCCCGATGGCACGCAGCTGCGCCAGCTCTCCGCGATTCCCAACGCCCAGATGGACGGAGCCCACTGGTCTCCGGATGGCAAGCAGGTGTTGAGTTGGCTGTTCGGAACCGGGAATGACCTTCCGGTGCTTCTGGACGCCGAAGACTCCCAAAGCTGGCCGATCAAAACTCTCGAAAGGGTCCCGACTCCCGGGCCCGGCGAGGTGGCCTGGCCAGAGGCATGGTCGCCCGACGGCAAGCGTATCCTCGCCATCGTGGGCAAGCCCGAAGCCGACGACCTCTATCTGGGACTGTGCAACTTGGCGACGGGCCAGTACGAGATACTGCGCCGTGAGGATGGTAGCCGATTCCGCATCGCCCTGAGCGGCAAGGCGAAATTCAGTTGGATGTCTGGCGGCTTGGGAATCCTCTTCTTCGACGATGGCCACCGGCAGCTCGTGCTCTATGACCCGGATACCAAGAAAACCACCGTTCTGCTCGAGAACGATCCCAGCTTCTTCACCGCCACCGCTTCGCCTGACGGGCGCGTAGTGGTGATCGAGCACTACGATCAGACGAGTGACGTGTGGATGGTGACGCTGAAGTAAAGCCGGCCCTCTACACCGAGGCTGGAAGTCGACGCCAGGTGTGTCCCAAACCGAAGCTGAATCGGGGCGTCCATCGGTCGATGTAGAGGGGGTCGCGGCCGGAGAGATAGCCTACGCCGCCCGATAGCATGAAGGTGAAACCACCCAGCCCGGCGTGCTGCGAACGGTAAGACGAGCATGATCAGGATGAGCCAGAGCATTTCGCTCCCTGCGCCGCGATACCTCACGACAACCACACCTCGCATTGCCAGTATTCCGGGAGCCATTCACCTGGGAGCTACGGAACCTGTCGGCAGTCGTCTAGCGCAGTAGAGTGAGTCCACCCGTCCGTTGCCGGCCCTCAACTTCGAGCAACACCTTGTAGCTCCCGCTCGCCACCGCGCGCCCCTCATCGTCCACTCCATGCCACGGGACACGATGCCAACCCACGGATCCAGCTTCTCCATGACTCCACACCTTACGACCCCTGGTGTCGAAAATTCGCAGGTGCGCGGGCGATGAATTGGATTGGTAATAGACGATCTCCGTCGATGGATTGAAGGGATTGGGGACAGCGCCCTGCAGCACCAAAGCAGATGTAGCCGGGATCTGGAAAGTGACCTCCTCGGAGAGGTACTCCTCTCCTCCAGCGCGCCCCAAAACGGAATAGATACCCGAGCGCTCGGATAGAGGCAGCGTGAGGTCAATCTGCTGTTCTCCAACGACCGGATCGTAGATCGTTGCGAGAGTTTCTGTGGGTCCCCCGTTTCGACTACGCAAGATCCCGAATGACTCCCAGCTGAGGGATGGAAGCGCGTCCCACCGCACACGCACGCCTCCATCGATGGAGTCCACAGAGAGCTGAGTCAGGGCCGCAAGAACCGGGACCGCGACCTCACAAGGCGGCGGGTAGAGCAGTGCACCTCCGGTGGGGTCGGCCACCAGAATCCCCCCACTCGCCACGGAGACGCTCGCTGCCGTGTAGTCGGGCGGCGCGACGCCCTTCAATTGCGGATAGAGAGGATCCTGGAGATCGAAGAGTACGAGCCCCTGGGCACCATGAGCTCCGGCTAAGAGGTTTCCGGATACGGTGAGATCCACGCACTCGGTCAGTCGTGCGCTGACCGTATTCAAGAGCGAGGGAGCCTGTGGATTCGAGACATCGAAGACCTGGATCCCACCACCCATCACGTAGAGATAGTCACCGGACCGCACCATTCCAGTGGCCCCATCGTGCGCCAAGGGTACTTCCCTGGCCACTTGCATTCCAGCGGCATGATCAGGAACGGGCTCGAGAATCTTGATGGAGTTTGCATCGAGCGAATACCAGGCACCGTTCACTGGGTAAGTGCCATACCAGCAGCACGCCCGAATGACGTGGGGCTCTTCGCCTACGGATCGATCCCAGAGTGTCTGGGTGTAGCTGTTATCGCCGGACTGATACCGAAAAGAAACAGAAACCTGATGTCCGTCTTGATGGAAGGTCACACCGGTACTGGCAGTAGAGCCCGTCGAGATGCTCCTGAGTAATCGAATATCAGGAGGGTCACCAAGATCGAGAACATAGACGACCGGATAGTTGAGATCCCCATAATAGTAGTCGTGGTAGTAGTTACTGACAGCCACATACGCGTAGCGACCGTCACACACCGCATTGTCGGCGCGTTTGGGATAGGTCTCCATACTCGCGATTTCGGCCCATTCCCCTGCGCTGTTCTTTTCGATCACCTTGATCCCGTCGTACCCGAGGGTCACGAGAGCACGCGTACCTTCGTCGATCCAACAGGCAGCTCCAACCCCCTCTCCCTCCGCATAGACCTTGTCGTATTTCAAGTTCTCGGGCCGTGATAGATCGAGCGACCACAGTGCGTCACTACCGAGCAGATAGGCAAAGTGATGGCTTTCGTCAAGGACCATGGAATTGATCCCCACGAGTATGTTCAAGGCACCAATGGCCCTGATCTCTTCTGGATTGCTGAGATCGAATGCGTGGAGACGCCCCGGATAACACACGGCGAACAGGGTGCCATTTTCAACCGCCAGCCTGGAAGCGTGAAACTCCCACCTGGAATAGACATCAGGCAAGGGTATGAACTGCCGTTCCTGAGGATGGCCCGGGTCCGCGATTGAAACCGTGTGAAGACCGTTCTCGTCGACGAAGTAGAACCAGTCTCCCAGCAGTGTGGCGGAGAGCATCTTGGGCCAACTCACTGTGTTGGTCACCAGCTGCGGCGCATCAGGATCAGTCGCGTCCACAAGCATCATTCCGCCACCGGCTGGACTCAGTAGGATCTGTCCGTCTTCGACATCCATGAGCGACCCTCGACGGGGCAGCACGAATGTGGCACGAACATACGCGGAATCGTCGACGGGAAGTTCGAAGATACGCATCGTGTCCTGCGCTACGGCAACGAAGGTCCTGCTTCCCAGGGTCGCAATATCTGAGATTCCAATGCTCGGGAAAAAGCTCTGTGGAACGAGGCTGGAATTCTCTCCTACATGGAACACGTAGACGCCGATGTCGCTGAGGCGCGTTGCCACCACCAGGTCCTCGCCTACTTGGACAATGCCGTGTAAGTAGCTCTGGTTCGTTGGGAGGGTGTAGGTACCGGTCTCTCTCGGAGCGTCGGGAATCGCCAAACTCATCCTGTGTAAAGTCGACCCGTTGACCACGAACGCCGTGCCTTCGCTGCGGGTGATAAACTCACCTCCGATGCTCAGAGGCACGGGCTCGCGCATCAGGTTCGAGTAATCGGCACACTCTGGATTCGCACTGCAAATCCGCGGTAGGATCAGGAAGATCGTGAGAACCAAGAACAGAGTTCGGGGAATCTCAGCGTACCAGCGCGAATTTCTTGGTATAGACGTGACCTTCATTCTCGATCCTCAGAAAGTAGGTTCCGCGAGCCACACGGCGGCCGCCACCGTCTCTCCCGTCCCATTGCAGGACGTGGGTTCCCTGGGACAGATTGCCGTTCTGGATGTGCGCGATGCACCTTCCCGCCAAGTCGTAGATCTCCGTCGAGACCGCGCTCGTGCGTGACAAGGAAAACGAGACGCGCAAGTTGCCCCGCACCGGATTGTCCAAAATCTGTGGTCCAATGGCGGCTAACGAGACCTTTTCGACCTTGTTCCGCTCCTCTTGGTAGAACAATCCGTCCACCTGAGCTTGAACGAAGTGTCCCGCGCGTTGGGCAGGATAGATTTTGGTGTACGGATCGGAACCCTGTGGACGCACGTTCATCGCCAGGCTTCCTCCTTGGACCATGAGCGTTGAGGGTCGGTGGAGAAGGGAGCCCTCCTGCAGACCCAGCAGCTTCGGATTTCCCGAGCGCCAATCGTAAATTTGGGTTCCAGAGGGCCGGCTGGTGTAGAGAATCCCCTCGCGGAGACAGCTGCCCGAGAATTTCTCGCCAGGAAGTACGATCTTTGGCGCCGAAATCTGGCCGCGTCCCCGGTAACGACAGGCCTGCAGACTGCCGTCCTGGGTTCGTGCCACGATGTCACCGTGGTCGACATTGAACCCGCTGGGAACAAACTCCAGATCCCTCCGAGCCACGATTTGCGGAGACGACGGATCCTCGATACTGATCCCGATGAGTTCGCTGTCCCTCGCCAGGCACCACACGATCGTGCCGTCGCGGTGAAGTTCTTTCCAGGGCGCCATATCGGCAGCTTCGATGCGGCCGATCAGAGCTCCCCAGCCGCGATACTGTGAATCTCGATGCCGCGCTGCCGATTGAGGAGAATCACATTATTCCCCACCACCGCACCTTCATCGATCGGATCCTCTGCATAGAATCCACATTCGAAGGAAGGCAACGCGTTTGCTGGATTGAGACGGAAAACCTGCACGTACGAAAAAGAGAAGATCAGCAGACGATCCTCGCTGGTATGGAGACCGGAGATACCCGTTCCTACGTAGGTTCGGCTGCTCAAGGAAGGCTCCGGTGTACTTTCCAGGCTCCAAACATCAATCGTCGGGCTCAGATATCGAAGGAGAAAACGCCCGTCTGAGAGTGAGAACGGGTGGAATCTTGGGCCAGTCAATCTCACCGATACTGGGCGGCGTCTCGCGGGACGGATCCAGGAGAATCTCCGCGATTCCCGAGCTAGCGCTGAGGACCCAGGCCCGATCTCCACGGACGACCGCTTTCTCCGGTGTTTGCAAGACGGTCCAAATTGAAGTCCGATCCCCCTGCAGCGTTCAGAGTTTGCACACCAAAGGACCCCAGCAACAAGAGCCCACCATTCCACGGGTAGACTTCGTCGGGCATGCCAACGACCTGGTAACTTCGGTCGAAGGAAATTTCGCCGTCTTCGTCGATCCGATAGCTCTCGATGGACGAATTGGGAGCCCCTAACCACACCCTATTGCCCTTGGCTGAGATGAGGTGCCGTCGAGGTGGAAGGGTCACTCCACGGGCTTCGCTTCCATAGAGATCTGAGCCAGCCGGGTAGGCGATGAGTTCAGCGTCGCGCAAAAGCCAAAGCTGAGAACTGCTTGCCACCCAGTCGTCGCACTCGAGGGGGAAGACCTGGGGGCTACCCTTGGTCGGAGGATCCATGCGAAAGATGACCCTCAACTTCTCGATGTACGAAGTCCATTCGTCGTACTGCCAGTCGTAGCGCTCCTTGGTGGTCCAGATCTCGTAGATCAGCGCGTTTCCCAACACATGGGATTATGGATATAGCCAGTGTTGCGGACGAATTCTACGGCCGGCGCATCCGGGTTCGAGACATCGATCCACTCCAGAAACCCATCCTGTTCGTCGCCGTTCATCGCTGGTTTTTCGACGAACAGGTAAAACTCGCCGGCGCGCTCGACAAGAAAACGCGCCATGTCGCCCACGGAAACACTGCCCCGCTGAACCAGCGCATGGTGCTTACGGCGGTCCAATCCCATACCGTAACCACGCCTTCACTCAATACCAGAAAGAGCCCTTCGTACGAAGCGATGGAGGATCCGGCTGCCGCCGACAATTGCGTTTCGTAGAGCGAGGGCCACTCGGCGTAGTCCACAGCCTCGGTGGCCCGGGCCTCGATTGGATGAAGGCAGAACAGTAGAAGTAGTGAGATGTAGACTCGCATGACCACTCGCTATCGGAGCCAATACGAGCATACAGGACATTGAGGTCTGACTCAAGGCAACTCGGCCGGCCCGTCCCCCTGCAGCGCTCCCCGCGGTAGATCGAGGCCGGTGCAAATGGCCGTGGAGTCGGGGTTGAGTGCGAAGCGGCCGAGCGCCACCCAGGAGAGCGAGGCGGGCCAGCCCAGATTCAGAAGATGATGGGAGAGTTGGGCGGAACTCCAGACGCGTTCCCCGCAGGATCCTCGGTATCCAGCTTACGGCAGGAGCTGGAGACG